>NZ_JAYDXP010000123.1:0-721 GCF_036701605.1 Pseudomonas sp. FIP_A4
GGCTTCATGCCTGCTGCTCCAGCGCCCGGCGGAAGGCTTCGGGCAGCTCGCGGCCGAGCTGCAGGCGATTGCCGTCCTGTCGGAGGATCTGCATCTTCGCCAGCCATTCCTCGAACTCCGGCGCGGGCCTGACCGATGGCAAGTACATCACCGGCGATATCGATGACGCCTATCTGCACCGGATCGAACAGGCGCGCAACGACCTCAGCAAGTCCAAGGCCAATGCCGTAAGCGCCTCGCCGGCGAACACCAGCGGCGGCAGACCGGCGAGGGTGCGCTCGACGCGGCCGAGGTGATCGGCATCGGGGTACTCGGGTTGTTGCTGAATCGGTTTGCTACGCCAGCTCGACGGCCCCAAGCCGTCGCTGCAGGCGCCCAACGCCTCGGTGGAACACCTCAACCTGCTGCAGGCCGGGCGCGGCGAACTGGCGTTCGCCCTCGGTGATTCGGTGGACGATGCCTGGAACGCGCGCGCGACATGCTCGCCGCCTGTGAAGCGGCGATGCCCTGCGATCTGCTGATCGCCGCCGCCGCAGTGGCCGACTACCGCCCCGAGGTGGTGGCGCCGCACAAGCTGAAGACGGATCGAAGCCGACGCCCAGGCTGCGCTCCCAGCGCACCTTGCCCATCCAGCCACCGCCAACCTCGAACAACCCACCACTGTCCTGGCATTGCTCGCTGGCGAGATACACCACCAGCGGGCTCACCAGCTCGGGCTTGA
>NZ_JAYDXP010000124.1:0-849 GCF_036701605.1 Pseudomonas sp. FIP_A4
GATCACGTCGGTCGAAAGCGCTGACACCTTCAAGCGCCCGATCTACGCCGGCAACGCCATCGCCACCGTGCAGTCCACCGCACCGATCAAGGTCATCACCGTGCGTACCACCGGTTTCGATGCGGTCAGCGGCGAAGGTGGCTCGGCTGCCATCGAGCAGATCGCCGGCAGCGGTGACGCAGGTAAGTCCGCCTTCGTCGGCGAAGAGCTGGCCAAGTCCGACCGTCCCGAGCTGACCGCCGCCAAGATCGTCGTCTCCGGCGGTCGCGGCATGCAGAACGGCGATAACTTCAAGCACCTGTATTCGCTGGCCGACAAGCTCGGCGCGGCGGTCGGTGCCTCGCGTGCCGCGGTCGATGCCGGCTTCGTGCCGAACGACATGCAGGTCGGCCAGACCGGCAAGATCGTCGCGCCGCAGCTGTACATTGCCGTCGGTATCTCCGGCGCGATCCAGCACCTGGCCGGCATGAAGGACTCCAAGGTGATCGTCGCGATCAACAAGGACGAGGAAGCACCGATCTTCCAGGTTGCCGACTACGGCCTGGTGGGCGATCTGTTCGAGATCGTGCCGGAGCTGGAAAAGCTGGTCTGAGCCCCTCGCCTACGGGCAACCCGTTTCTTATCCCGAAGTCCAGCCTGTCCTCTCCGCCCGTATGCCGGGCGAAGAGGCTCGGGCTGCTGCGCCACTGTTTTTGTCTCAGGAATGACCATGCACATCGGTGTACCCCTCGAAACCCATGTCGGGGAAACGCGCGTCGCCGCGACCCCGGAAACCGTCAAGAAACTGATCGGCCAAGGGCACCGGGTAACGCTGCAAAGCGGCGCCGGGTTGCTTTCCAGCGTGCCGGA
>NZ_JAYDXP010000013.1:0-462 GCF_036701605.1 Pseudomonas sp. FIP_A4
GTCCACCCCACTACCGGCGAGGTCTACGTGACCCTGACCAACAACGACGGGCGCGGCGACAAGCAACCCACCGACAAGGCCAATCCGCGTCCGCACAACCTGCACGGGCACGCCCAGCGCGAATGCCAAGCCAACCTAGCCACGCAGCAGGATGACCGGCCGGAAGACTGGGAGCGCCTGCTGGATGAAATCCAGCAAACGGACGGCTTCGCCATGACCAAGCGGTCAGATGGCAGCGTTCACGTCCGCTGGCGCACTGCTGCGCGCTAGTCCGAATCGTCGGCACTGTAACAACAGAAGTTCGCTCACCTAGCCAATGCGCTTATTCGTTGCCGCATGGACACGCTCAATCCGCTGACGCACAGCTCTCGCGTACCCCCTCACCCCGGGATCGCGACACTGGACACAGCACACCACAGCAGCACCCGCTGCCCGGTCTACTTGCACCCGCCAGCGGCATCT
>NZ_JAYDXP010000032.1:0-505 GCF_036701605.1 Pseudomonas sp. FIP_A4
GGATCTGCTCGACTTCGACCGCCGGGTCCGCGACGGGCTGGACCTGCCCGGCGGCGACCTGTTCAGCGCTGGCGCTGGCTGGCCACCATCGGCACCGTGCTCTACATCGCCTCGATGTGGGTCAACGGCATCGCCCAGGGCCTGATGTGGCGCGCGATCAACGAAGACGGCACGCTCACCTACTCCTTCGAGGCGCAGCCATTGCCCAGGTGAGCGACCAGCCAGCCGCTGTTCTCCACCGGCAGGCCGGTCATTTCGGCGGCGCGTCGGCTGACGAAGCGCGGAAGTCTCGGCGGACGTCGATTTCAGTGCGGTGGAGTCCACCTCGGAATCCTTCACCCCTGCCCAGGCGGCACTGCGCTGCGAGCAGAGCGTCTACGAGCAGCGCCAGAGCTGCCTGCCGCCGCAGGGCGTGCCCGGTGCGCTGAGCAGCTTTTTAGCCAGACTGAGTTTCATGGGCAGTGCGGCGAAGCAGCAGACCACCAGCCAGCTGGCGGTCGTCAGG
>NZ_JAYDXP010000044.1:0-404 GCF_036701605.1 Pseudomonas sp. FIP_A4
GATCAGCTCAGCGGGTTATGGCTGCGCCATCGAGGAACATTCGCTCCAGCATGCCCGCGGAACTGGACCTGGCCGCACGCCCGCGGCGCTCGGCATCGACCATGCCGTAGATCAGTGCGAGAAAGAGTTCGGTGAAGACCCCCGAGGTCGGCTCGTCGAGGATCAGCATTTCCGGCGCGTGGATCACCGCCACCGCCAGCGACTGGCGCTGGCGCACACCCAGCGACAGCCTGGAAGAGGCGTTCATCGGCCTGCTGCCCGAAGACCAGCGCCGCCGCCACCGCACGCTGGAACTCCCGCCGCGCGAGGCCAGCGACAGCATCGCCATCGCGGCGCACGACCTGGCGATGCGCGGCGGCGACGTCGTCGCGGGGGCGCGCGTCCACCGGCGCATCGAGGGCGGC
>NZ_JAYDXP010000121.1:0-556154 GCF_036701605.1 Pseudomonas sp. FIP_A4
GATCACGTCGGTCGAAAGCGCTGACACCTTCAAGCGCCCGATCTACGCCGGCAACGCCATCGCCACCGTGCAGTCCACCGCACCGATCAAGGTCATCACCGTGCGTACCACCGGTTTCGATGCGGTCAGCGGCGAAGGTGGTTCGGCTGCCATCGAGCAGATCTCCGGCAGCGGTGATGCAGGCAAGTCCGCCTTCGTCGGCGAAGAGCTGGCCAAGTCCGACCGTCCCGAGCTGACCGCCGCCAAGATCGTCGTTTCCGGCGGTCGCGGCATGCAGAACGGCGAGAACTTCAAGCACCTGTATTCGCTGGCCGACAAGCTCGGCGCGGCGGTCGGTGCCTCGCGTGCCGCGGTCGATGCCGGCTTCGTGCCGAACGACATGCAGGTCGGCCAGACCGGCAAGATCGTCGCGCCGCAGCTGTACATCGCCGTCGGTATTTCCGGCGCGATCCAGCACCTGGCCGGCATGAAGGACTCCAAGGTGATCGTCGCGATCAACAAGGACGAGGAAGCACCGATCTTCCAGGTTGCCGACTACGGCCTGGTGGGCGATCTGTTCGAGATCGTGCCAGAGTTGGAAAAGCTGGTCTGATTCGTCAGTCGCCAAAAAACCCGCTTTCGAGCGGGTTTTTTTATGCGCGAACGGCCGGGCGGCCAATGCTAAGATCACGCCGCGTCGCGTTCGTGTGCTCCTTCATAAAGGTGTCGTTCATGGGGTTTGGCCTTCTGCTGAAATCGGTTCTGGTTGCGCTGCTGGTGGTGCCCTCGCTGGCATTCGCAGTGGGTAAATGCGAGCGACTGGTTGCCACCGGGGCAGCGGACAACCCACCGTTTCTCTGGCGCGACCCGCTGAATCCGCAACGGCTGATGGGCGCCAACGCCGAGCTATTGAAGCAGATCGGCAAATCCCTCGGGGTAAAGATCGAACTGCTCTACAGCGGCGATGCCAGCAAGGCGCTCGACGAAGTGCGCAGCGGTCGGGTCGATATCCTGGCCGATGCGCGGCTGGTGACGCAGCGTCTGGACGAGATGGATTTCGTTCATCCGTCCATCGCTTCGCTGCAGACGGTGGCCTGGGTGCGCAACGAGCCGGGTTTCTTCTATGCCGCACGCGAGGACCTCGCCGGGCATGACGGACGTTTCGTCAGCACCAGTCGATTTGGTCGCGAGTTCGATGCCTTTGCCAGGCAACGCCTGACGCTGCAGCCGGTTGCCTCGTTGTCACAGGCGATGGAGCAGCTGGTGACCGGCAAGACCGACTACGTCCTGCACGAGCGCTACAGCGCGCTTGCCGGCATGGGCGCGCTGGCGATATTGGACAAGGTGCAGCGGCTGGAGCCGCCGGTGCTCAGCCATGAGATGCATCTGGCCATTTCCCACAACTCCGCCTGCAACGACGCTTGGCTGCGGGGACAAATGGCGCTGAAGATGACAGAATTGCGCGCCGCCGGGGTACCCGAGCAGCTGCTGGCCAGCAATCTGGAACGCTGGAAACTGCAGCAGGTCGGAACGGCGAAGGCGTCGCCACAGTAGGACATCGTCGTGAAGAAACTTTGCTGTCTATTATTCGGGCTGGCGCTGGCCGTCCTCGGTGGTTGCGCCAGTGATCCGGCACCGCGCGAACAAATACGTCTGACCGAACAGGCCGTGCAGCAGGCACGGGCGGTCGGTGCCGACGAGCATACCGCCGAGCTGATGCTTGCCGAGCTGAAGCTGGCCGCGGCCCATGCGGCCATGAACGACGAGGACTTCCGGCAGGCGCGCCTGCTGAGCGAGCAGGCTGAGCTGGATGCGCGCCTGGCCGAAGCGCGGGTGCTGAATGCCAAGAGCTTCAGCCAGATTGCCGAGCTGAACCGCAGCATCGAGCGTCTGCGCCAACAACTGGGGGATCTGCGGTGAGTCGGTTTCGTCGACAGGTACTGGTCTGCTTCCTGCTGGGCGGACTGGCCGGCTGCGCCAACCCCGAACTCGAACAGCAGCTTTCCCAGGCAGCAGAGAGCTACACCCAGGTCAGCAGCGATACGCGGGTCCAGCGCGGTGCGCCGAAGGACGTCGTGCGCGCCGGCGAATCGCTGGGGCGGGCGCAGCGCTTTGCTGAGTTCTGGGGCGGCGCCGAGGACGCGCTGCATTATTCCTACCTGAGCCTCAGCTACAGCGAGATCGCCCGGCAGCACGGTACGTTGCTCGACAACCAGCAGCGCATCGTACAACTGCAGATGGAGCGCCAGCGCCTGCGCGACATGCTGCGCGATGCGCGTCTGTTGAGTGCGCAGCAGCCGGGTCGTTGGGGTGATGATCAGATCATCAGCATGGCGGCGACCGAGACCGATCGTGGGCTGGTGATGACGCTGGGCGACGTGCTGTTCCGTGCCGATAGCGACGAGCTGGGTCGCGAGGCCAATCGCACGTTGCTCAAGCTGGCGCATTTCCTCGAACTCAACCCGCAGCGGCGGGTTCGCATCGAGGGCTATACCGACAGCCGCGGTGACGCCGACCGCAACCTTGCGCTATCGCAGGCGCGTGCTGCGGCCGTCGCCGAGGTGCTGACCGATCTGGGCATCGCCTCGCAGCGCATCGAGATACGCGGTTACGGCGAAGCCTTCCCGGTTGCCGAAAACGCTTCGGCGCGCGGTCGCGCACAGAATCGACGCGTGGAAATCCTCTTTTCCGATGCGCAAGGCGAGCTGGGGCCTGATCGCTGAAACATCTGTTTCGCCCACTCGCGATGTAACTGTATTGGTTTCATTCTTCGTTGCTGAGCTACTGTTACGGTTCAGTTTGCGGGGATCGGCAAAAATGACCAATCTGTTGCTCTATCAGCGCATCGCTCAACAGCTGGCCGAGGATATCCGGCGCGGCGTCTATCGTCCTGGGGAGCGCGTGCCGTCCGTGCGCAAGATGAGCCAGCAGCTCAACGTCAGCCACGCGACGGTGCTGCAGGCCTACGCCAACCTGGAAGACCAGGGCATGATCCGCGCCCGTCCGCAGTCGGGCTTCTACGTGCACCAGACGCCAATGCTGACCGCGCCGACGCCCGACATCGCGCAGGTCGAGCGACCCACGCTGGTCACCCGCAGCAGCATCATCAACCAGGTGCTCAACGAGTCGCGCCGCGAGGGCCTGATTCCGCTGGGCGCTGCCGTTCCGCACGTGGACTACCTGCCGGTGCGCGCGCTGCACCAGCAGCTGGCCAAGGTAACCCGCTTCCACAGCCCGCGGGCGTTCAGCTACATGTTCAGTCCGGGTTACGAACCGTTGCGCCGGCAGGTGGCGATCCGCATGCGCGACGCCGGGGTGCTGGTCGACCCTGCCGAAGTGGTGATCACCCACGGCTGTGTCGACGCGCTGCAGATGTCGTTGCGCGTGCTGACCCGGCCCGGCGATCTGATCGCCGCCGAGTCGCCGACCTACTACGGCCTGCTACAACTGGCGGACCTGCTGGGGCTGAAGGTGATCGAGATCCCCAGCGACCCGGACACCGGCATGAGCCTCGAGGCGCTGCAGCTGGCCGCCAGCCAGTGGCCGATCAAGGCGCTGGTGCTGACCGCGCGGCTGAGCAACCCGCTGGGCGTGAGCATGCCCGACAGCCGGCAGAAGCAGCTGCTCAACCTGGCGTCACGCTTCGACATCCAGATCGTCGAGGACGATATCTACGGCGAGCTGATGTTCGAGCAGGGCCAGTACAAGGCGCTCAAGTCCAATGACCGGGAAGGCCGGGTGATCTATTGCTCGAGTTTTTCCAAGACCCTGTCGCCGGGCGTGCGCATCGGCTGGATCATCGCCGGTCGGCACCAGGGCGAGGTGCAGCGCCTGCAGACGTTCAGCACGCACTCGGCGTGCAGCGTGACGCAGATGGGCGTGGCTGCTTACCTGGAAAATGGCGGCTATGACCGTCACCTACGCTTTATCCGGCAGGAGTACCGCAAGAACCTGTCGGCGTTCCAGCTGGCGGTGCAGCGTTATTTCCCCGAAGGCACGCAGATGACCCGGCCCAAGGGCAATTTCATTCTCTGGGTCAGCCTGCCGGCGCGGGTCAACACCAAGGACCTGCAGGTGCGTGCGTTGGCGCAGGGCATCAGCATCGCGCCGGGGCTGATCTTCAGTAACACCGAGCAGTTCAATCACTGCATCCGGTTGAACTGCGGCCTGCCCTGGAACCGCGAGACAGAGCGGGCGCTGAGTACACTCGGCGCGCTGGCCGGCGAGCTTTGCCGAGAGGCACAATAGCGCCGCGCTCGGCCTGCACGAACGAGAGGAGCGGCGCTGCGATGATCAAACCTCTGTGGCTGGCGGGCGCGCTGCTTGTGCTGACAGCCTGCGAAAAGGAGTCGCCTGCACCGCCGGCGCCAGCGAAGACCGCGCCGCCCGTGCTGCAAACACCGGCTGCGCCGCGGCAGGCCGCTGAAACGCCGCCGGATCTGAAGATCGAGGTGGCGCCCGCGACTGAACAGGTCGACGAGACGAAACCGCCGGTGCGGATCAGCGTGCCGAAACCGCCGCCTGCGGCGCCCGCGCACCAGGCCGCGCCTCGCGAGAAAAAGATCGAAGAGGTCGAGTTGACCGTACCCCGCCTCGACTTGAGCCTGCCGGAAGACTGGGCCAAGGAGCTCGGGCACGACGATCCCGCGCCAGCGATGAGCCTGCTGCCGCCGCTGTTCAGCGAACCCACCCAGTCGGTGCAAATGAGCGGGCGGTTGATCACTGGCGACGCGGAGGACGATCCGCTGATCGAGGGCGCGGAAATCCAGTTCGAGTTCAAGCGCTGAGCGCGGCCGGACGCGCCGCGCGCCGCTCAGGGCGCCCGGCGTGCCAGTAGCGTCAGCAGCGCGTCGGCCGCCAGCGGCCGGCTCATGTGGAAGCCCTGTACCTCGGTGCAGCCGTCGGCCTGCAACAGGCGCAATTGTTCTGCGGTTTCCACGCCTTCGGCGGTGACCTGCAGATTCAGCCCACGGCCGAGATCGATCAGCGCGCGGACGATCGAGTGGTCTTCGGCATTCTGCTGCATGCCGCCGACGAAGCTGGTGTCGATCTTGATCACGTCGAACGGGTAGGTGCGCAGGTTGCTGAGCGACGAATAGCCTGTGCCGAAATCATCCATCGCCAATCGCACGCCCAGCGCCTTGAGGCTGCTGAGCAGCGCGAGGGTGCCGGCGTTTTCCTGCAACAGGGCGCTCTCGGTGATTTCCAGCTCCAGCCGGCTGGCGGGCAGGCCGCTTTCGGCCAGCGCGGCCGTTACCTCATCCAGCAATTGTTCATGGCGCAGCTGCAGCGGAGAAAGATTGACCGAGACCACCAGATCGTCCGGCCAGGCTACCGCGTCGCGGCAGGCCTGGCGCAGAACCCAGTTGCCCAGCGTGGCGATCAGGCCGGTTTCTTCAGCGAGCGGGATGAACGACTCGGGCAGCAGCAGCCCGCGCTCTGCATGCGGCCAGCGCAGCAGGGCCTCGGCGCCGATGATGCGCAAGCCCGCGCTGCGGTAGCGCGGCTGGTAATGAACTTCGAAACGCTCTTCGGCCATCGCCTGGCGCAGCTCGTCTTCCTGCCGGTGGCGATCGTTGGCGCGGTTGTCCAGTTCTCGCGCGTACAGATGCCAGGTGCCGCGACCATTGGCCTTGGCCTGGTACAGCGCGATGTCGGCGCAGCGCAGCAGCTCGCTGGCCAACAGACCGTCGCCGGGCGCCACCGCGACGCCGATACTGGCGCCGACGTAGATCTTGTGCCCCTCGTAGAAGAACGGCTCGTGGATGGCTGCGATCACCCGCTCGCAAAGCCGCGCGATGTCCTCCGGCGTGCCCAGGCGGCCGAGCACCATGACGAACTCGTCGCCTCCCAGGCGCGCCACCAGATCATCGTCGCGCGTGCATTGCTTGAGGCGCTGGGCGACCCCGATCAGCACCTCGTCGCCGGCGGCATGGCCGAGCGTGTCATTGACCGGCTTGAAGCGATCCAGATCGAGATAGAGCACCGCCAGCCGCGACGCGCCGCGCAGCGCGGCCAATCGGCCTTCCAGGTGGTCGCGCAGGCGGGCGCGGTTGGGCAGCCCGGTCAGCGCGTCATGTTGCGACAGATACTGAACGCGGGCCTGGGCGCGGGTTTCCTCGGTAATGTCGCTCGCGGTGCCGCGATAGCCGCGCAGCTGATCGTCATCGCGGATCGCCCGCGCGGCCAGTCGGCAATGCCGCTCGCGACCGTCCGCGGCGCGGTAGCTGCACTTCAGTACGCTTGCATGCGGAGCCTGCAGCCACTCGTGCAGCGCGGCGTGGTCGCTGATCAGCAGGTCGATCAGCGGACGGCCGATCCAGTTGCCCGGAGCGTGGCCGGTGATTTCCTCGAATCGGCTAGAGAGATAGGTCAGGTGCACCTGTGCATCGGTTTCCCAGATCCAGTCGGAGGCCGCCTCGGCGACGTCGCGAAAGCGCGCTTCACTGGCGCTCAGTTCGCGACTCTTGCTCGCCAGCCGGGCGTAGTTGATGTCCATCATCTGTACCGTACGCAGTGCCAGACGGCCCAGCAGCCAGATCAGCCCGCCCAGCGCCAGCGCCGCCAGCGCGAGCGTTGGCAGCGCCACCCAGAGCATCCGTCGTCCTGGCTGCGCGGGTTTCCAGGTCAGGGGCCGCGCGCTGCCGTCTTCCAGCATCAGCGGCATCTGTGGTGCCATGCGCGGCGTGTCGGCATCTGCTACGCGCAGCGCGTCGACGGCGTAGTCCTGGCCGAGCTCAGCGAGGCGGGCGGCATCCAGCACATCGACGAACAGCACGATCGAGGCCGGCGTCGCGGCAGCCTTGACCGTGCTGTCTCCTGGCGAGAGCACGGCCGCGGCCACCATCGCCGGCGTGCCATCGACCGACAGCAGGCCGACCACCCCCTGTTCGTGGTCGAACGCCAGGCGTGCGCGCGCCAGCAGCAGCTCGAGGCCCCCCTGCAACCACCGGTAGGCGTCGACCGAGCGCAGCTCGCCGTCGATCACTGCATAGGATGTTTCGCCCTGCGGTGTCACCAGCAGCAGGCCTTCATAACCGAAGTCCTCGTAGAGCGAGGCGCCGAAGTTGGCTTGTGTATAGGCCCAGTCGATGCTCACCGGGCCGTTAAGGTGCGCATAGGCGTCACCCCAGAAGGCGTAGTCGACCACCGAGCGGCCCATCCACTCACGCTGACCCTCGATGGCCTTGCCGGTGAGGAAGCGGCTTTGCGCTAGCGCATCTTCATCAATGCTCGTGGCGATCCGGCTGACCGCAACGCTGGCGCCGAGCAGCGCGCAAAGCAGCACGCCGACCGCGCCGGGTAGTATGCGGCGGGTAAAAATGGCGCGGGCGTGGAGGCGGTTTTCTTCGATATCGGGCAGGGCTGCTGGCATGCGCATTCATCTGGAGGGAAAGGAAAAATCGGCGCGACGACCTGGGCAGGCGCTGCCACCGATGAGCGTGTCGTGCTTCCTTTCACTTGCCGAACGTGCGGCGATTGCGATGCTGCAGCCGCAGCGGCGACCGGGTTCAGCGGTCGCGTGCGTCCTGTGCGTCTGCTGCGGCATTGCGCTCGGCAATGCGCTTCTTCTGTTCTTCGCTGAGGGGAATCTTGCGCGCCGTCGAGCGCAACATGAGCAGGCTGCCGACGATGGAACCGAGCGCTACGGCCAGAATCAGCCAGAAGTACCAGGGCATGGCGTACCTCCACAGACGAAATAGACGAAGCCGCAGACCCGATTTGCGGACAGCGTCACTTTACGCTGCACCGTAGTGTGGGTCACGTGCGATCCGGTTTGTCGGCGCATGCGGCATGGGCTTTAGTTCGACCGCAAATTTTCTGCGACAATGCGCGCCGAATTTTGCCGAGGACCCCGCCATGACTTGCCAGACTCCGATCATCGTTGCGCTCGACTTCCCTTCGCAGGACGCCGCCCTGGCGCTGGCGCAGCAGCTCGATCCCGCGCTGTGCCGGGTCAAGGTCGGCAAGGAATTGTTCACCCGCTGCGGCCCGGCAGTGGTCGAGGCGCTGCGCGCGCGCGGCTTCGAGGTGTTCCTCGACCTCAAATTCCACGACATTCCCAACACCACGGCGATGGCGGTCAAGGCGGCCGCCGAGCTGGGCGTGTGGATGGTCAACGTGCACTGTTCGGGCGGTCTGCGCATGATGGCGACCTGTCGCGAGACGCTGGACAAGATCGGCGGGCCGGCGCCGCTGCTGATCGGCGTGACTGTGCTGACCAGCATGGAACAGGCCGATCTGGCCGATCTCGGTCTGGACATCGCGCCGCAGGAGCAGGTGCTGCGTCTGGCCGGCCTGGCCGCGCGAGCAGGCCTCGATGGCCTGGTCTGTTCGGCCCAGGAAGCGCAGCCGTTGAAGGCGCAATACCCCCAGCTGCAGCTGGTGACGCCCGGCATCCGCCCGGCCGGCAGCGCCCAGGACGACCAGCGGCGCATCCTCACCCCGGCGCAGGCGATGGCCGCCGGTTCGGACTATCTGGTCATCGGGCGGCCGATCGCCCAGGCCGCCGATCCGGCGCAGGCGCTGGCCGCGGTCGTCGCCGAGCTGGGTTGAGCGCTCAGCCGACCTTGAGCACCAGCTTGCCGAAGTTCTCGCCGCTGAAGAGCTTCAACAGGGTCTCGGGGAAGGTCTCCAGACCCTCGACGACATCTTCCTTGCTCTTCAGCTGGCCGCTGGCCAGCCAGCCGGCCATCTCGCGCATCGCCTCCGGGTAGCGCGCCATATAGTCGGTCACCACCATGCCTTCCATGCGCGCGCGGTTGACCAGCAGCGACAGGTAGTTCGCCGGTCCCTTGACCGCTTCCTTATTGTTGTACTGACTGATCGCGCCGCACAGCACCACCCGTGCACCGACGTTGATACGGGTGAGCACGGCGTCGAGGATGTCGCCGCCGACGTTGTCGAAATACACGTCCACACCCTGCGGGCATTCGCGCTTCAGGCCCGCGGCGAGGTCCTCGTGCTTGTAGTCGATGGCGCCGTCGAAGCCCAGCTCCTCGACCAGGAAGCGACACTTTTCGGCGCCGCCGGCGATGCCCACCACCTTGCAGCCTTTGATCTTGGCGATCTGCCCGGCCACGCTGCCCACCGCGCCAGCGGCGCCGGAAAGCACCACGGTATCGCCGGCCTTCGGCTGGCCGACGGCGAGCAGGGCGAAGTAGGCGGTCATGCCGGTCATGCCCAGCGCCGACAGGTAGCGCGGCAGCGGTGCCTGCTGCGGGTCGACCTTGTAGAAACCCTTCGGCTCGCCGCAAAAGTATTTCTGCACACCCAGCGGACCATTGACGTAGTCGCCGACGGCGAAGCCCGAATGCTGCGAGGCGATCACCTTGCCAACGCCGAGCGCGCGCATCACCTCGCCGAGACCTACCGGCGCGATGTACGACTTGCCCTCGTTCATCCAGCCACGCATGGCCGGATCGATGGACAGGTACTCGACCTGCACCAGGATTTCGTTGGGGCCGGGCTCGCCGGTTTCCGCCTCGACGAACCGGAAGGTGTCGCGCGTCGGTGCGCCGATCGGCCGCTGGGCCAGCAGGTACTGTTGATTGAGCATGTCGAACAAGCCTTCGTTGAGCGAAAAGCTTGGTTTAGCCGCCGCCGGGCGTGATCGCAACATGCATCCGTCGGCGCGTATGCACTGGCATCCAGAGCGGTGATATCGGCATCGTGGGTTCCACGGAGCGGTATAACGGTGACCGCTTATGGTCTCGTGGTCACGTCAGGACCCGTCGCCAGGTTCAATCTCTCGTTCAGGATCTCCAGCATGAGCATGAAATTCTCCGGTCAGGTCGCCCTCGTCACCGGTGCAGCGGCGGGTATCGGCCGCGCCACGGCGCAGGCCTTCGCCGAGCAGGGCCTCAAGGTCGTCCTCGCCGATCTCGATGAAACCGCGGGTGAGGCGGCCGCCGCAGCGATTCGGGAAAACGGCGGCGAGGCGTTGTTTGTCCGTTGCGATGTCACGCGCGACGAACAGGTCAGAGCCTTGCTGGAGCAGGTCGTGGGTCGTTTCGGCCGGCTGGACTACGCCTTCAACAACGCCGGTATCGAGATCGAGCAAGGCCGATTGGCCGAAGGCAGCGAGGCGGAGTTCGACGCGATCATGGGCGTCAACGTCAAGGGCGTGTGGCTGTGCATGAAGCACCAGTTGCCGCTGATGCTGGCGCAGGGCGGCGGCGCCATCGTCAACACCGCCTCGGTGGCCGGCCTGGGTGCGGCGCCGAAGATGAGCATCTACTCGGCATCCAAGCATGCGGTGATCGGCCTGACCAAGTCGGCGGCCATCGAATATGCGAAGAAGGGCATCCGGGTGAATGCGGTGTGCCCGGCGGTGATCGACACCGACATGTTCCGCCGTGCCTATGAGGCCGATCCGCGCAAGGCGGAGTTCGCTGCGGCGATGCATCCGGTTGGGCGCATCGGCAAGGTCGAGGAGATCGCGGCGGCGGTGCTCTATCTGTGTAGCGATGGCGCGGCGTTTACCACAGGCCATGCGCTGGCGGTGGATGGTGGAGCGACGGCGATTTAGCGTTCTGGGTGTCGGGAGCTGGGCGATCCGCGAGTGCCTCGGGTTTCGCCCTGCCGGTCAGCGTGCCTGCCCCGGGCCGCCCCGGAGCGGCGCGGAAAACCAGGCGCGCTCAGTCTCGCTTGCTTAGCACCAGCAACGTCACCACCCCCGCAATCAAGCCCCACAGCGCGGCCCCGATGCCGAACAGCGTCAGTCCCGATGCCGTGACCATGAAGGTAATCAGCGCCGCCTCGCGCTCATGCGGCTGCTGCATGGCCTGGGTCAGCCCCGCACCGATCGAGCCGAGCAGCGCGAGCGCCGCGATCGACAGCACCAGCGCCGCTGGAAACGCCGCGAACAGCGCTGCCAGGGTCGCGCCGAAGATGCCGGCGATGCCATAAAATACCCCGCACCACGCCGCCGCCGTGTAGCGCTTGCGCGGGTCGGGATGCGCCTCGGGGCCGGCGCAGATCGCCATGGTGATCGCCGCCAGATGGATGCCGTGCGAGCCGAACGGTGCCAGTAGCACCGAGGCGATGCCGGTCACCGAAATCAGTGGCGAGGCTGGCACGTCGTAACCCTCGGCGCGCAGCAATGCCAGCCCCGGCATGTTCTGCGACGCCATCGCGATGACGAACAGCGGGATGCCGATGCTGAGAATCGCGGCAAATGAGAGCGCCGGCGTCGTCCATACCGGCGCCGCCAGTTCCAGACGCAAGTCGCGGAAATCCAGCAGCCCTTGCATGGCCGCCAACACGCAGCCGACCACCAGCGCACCCGGCACCGCATAGCGCGGCAGCAGCCGTTTGCCCAGCAGGTAGGTGAAGAACATGCCCAGCACCAGCAACGGCTGGGCCGGCACGGCGCGGAAAATCTCGCTGCCGATATTGAACAGCACGCCGGCCAGCAGCGCCGCGGCGAGCGAGGCGGGGACGCGGCGCATCAACCGTTCGAAGCTGCCGGTCAGCCCACACAGCACGATCAGCAGCGAGGCGAAGATGTAGGCGCCGATCGCCTCGGCGTACGGCACGCCGGGCAGGCTGGCGATCAGCAGGGCGGCGCCGGGCGTCGACCAGGCGACTACCACCGGCGTGCGGTAGCGCAGCGACAGGCCGACGCTGCAGATCGCCATGCCGATCGACAACGCCCAGATCCACGAGGAGATCTGCCCGGCGCTCAGACCGGCTGCCTGGCCGGCCTGGAACATCAGTACCAGCGAGCTGGTGTAGCCGGTCAGCATGGCGATGAAGCCGGCGACGACGGTCGAGGGCGAGCTGTCGCCGAGGGGGCGCAGTCCAAGGCGGACGGATTCGGTCATGGTGCTTGTTCTTGTCGGGCCGACGGGACGCCACCGGCTGGGCCGGGGCGCATCTGCAGGCTAGCCTACCGGCACGATGCGCACGACATGCAGTACAGCCATCGCCGGGTTCGACGGAACAGTGTCGGTGTTCGCAGTCAGACGAAGTGCGGCGCCGGTGGCAGGGCATGTCTCAGTTTCTGGCACCCTTGTTGCTATCTACTCACTGCCTGCCACGTAGCGTCAAAAAACCGTGGCTGTTGGAGGAAGTAGATGAGTCAGGGTGTCCAATTCAATCGCTTGATGCTGGAAATGCGGGCCATGCAGACCGATGCCATGGCGCGCACCAAGCCCGAGGCGCCGGTACAGGAAGCTGGTGCGCCGAGCTTCTCCGACATGCTCGGCCAGGCGGTGAACAAGGTGCACGAAACCCAGCAGGTTTCCAGTCAGATGTCCTCTGCCTTCGAGATGGGGCAGGGCGGCGTCGACCTGACCGAAGTGATGATCGCCTCGCAGAAGGCCAGCGTTTCTTTCCAGGCCCTGACCCAAGTGCGTAACAAGCTGGTCCAGGCCTATCAAGACATCATGCAGATGCCGGTGTGAGGCGGATTGAATTATGGCTGATGCGGTGAGCAACGTTCCGGTGCAGAGCGGCGCGGTAGAGGCGAAGAAGCCGCTGCTGGGGCTGTCGTTCCTGGAAAACCTCTCCGAGATGTCGATGCTGCGCCAGATCGGCCTGCTGGTCGGGCTGGCCGCGAGCGTCGCCATCGGTTTCGCCGTGGTGCTCTGGTCGCAGCAGCCGGACTACCGCCCGCTGCTCGGCAGCCTGGCTGGAATGGACGCCAATCAGGTGATGGAGACGCTCGCCGCGGCGGATATCGCCTACACCGTCGAGCCCAATTCCGGCGCGCTGCTGGTCAAGGCCGACGACCTGGCACGCGCCCGGCTGAAGCTCGCCGGTGCCGGCATCGCGCCAGCCGACAGCAACATCGGTTTCGAGATCCTCGACAAGGAGCAGGGCCTGGGCACCAGCCAGTTCATGGAGGCGACCCGTTACCGGCGCGGCCTGGAAGGCGAGCTGGCTCGCACCGTGTCCAGCCTGAACAACGTCAAGGGTGCCCGTGTGCACCTGGCGATTCCCAAGAGTTCGGTGTTCGTCCGTGACGAACGCAAGCCCAGCGCCTCGGTGCTGGTCGAGCTGTACCCGGGCCGCTCGCTGGAGCCGAGTCAGGTGATGGCGATCATCAACCTGGTCGCCACCAGCGTGCCGGAGCTGAGCAAGTCGCAGATCACCGTGGTGGACCAGAAGGGCAACCTGCTGTCCGACCAGCAGGAGCTGTCCGAGCTGACCATGGCCGGCAAGCAGTTCGACTACAGCCGGCGCATGGAAGGCCTCTACACCCAGCGCGTGCACAACATCCTGCAGCCGGTGCTGGGCAGCGGTCGCTACAAGGCGGAAGTCTCGGCGGACGTCGATTTCAGTGCGGTGGAGTCCACCTCGGAAACCTTCAACCCTGACCAGCCGGCACTGCGCAGCGAGCAGAGCGTCAACGAGCAGCGCCAGAGCAGCCTGCCGCCGCAGGGCGTGCCCGGTGCGCTGAGCAATCAGCCCCCCGGACCGGCTTCGGCGCCGGAGCAGGCCAGGCAGCAGGCCGCCGCCGCGGGCGCCGTGGCACCCGGCCAGCCGCTGCTGGATGCCAACGGTCAGCAGATCATGGATCCGGCGACCGGTCAGCCGATGCTGGCACCGTATCCCTCGGACAAGCGCGAGCAGGCCACCCGCAACTACGAGCTGGATCGCTCCATCAGCTACACCAAGCAGCAGCAGGGCCGCCTGCGCCGGCTGTCGGTGGCGGTGGTGGTCGACGACCAGGTCATGACCAATGCCGCCGGAGAAGTCACCCGTACGCCGTGGACGGCCGACGACCTGGCGCGCTTCACCCGTCTGGTGCAGGACGCCGTGGGCTTCGATGCCAGCCGTGGCGACAGCGTCAGCGTGATCAATACCGCCTTCGTCGCGGATTCCTTCGACGACGCGGTGATCGACATCCCGTTCTACTCGCAGCCCTGGTTCTGGGATGTGGTCAAGCAGGTGTTGGGCGTGCTGTTCATCCTGGTGCTGGTGTTCGGCGTGCTGCGTCCGGTGCTGAACAACCTGACCCATGCCGGCAAGGGCAAGGAACTGCAGAACATTGGCGACGGCGATGTCGAACTGGGAGACATGGACGGCGTCGACGGTGCGCTTGCCAACGACCGCGTCAGCTTGAGCGGTCCGCAGAACATCATGTTGCCGAGTCCGAGCGAGGGATACGAAGCCCAGCTCAACGCGATCAAGAACCTGGTGGCCGAAGATCCGGGACGGGTCGCCCAGGTGGTGAAAGAGTGGATCAACGCCGATGAGTGAGAACCGGGTTCAAACCAAGCTCAACAAGGTCGACAAGGCCGCCATCCTGCTGCTGTCGCTGGGGGAAACCGATGCCGCGCAGGTGCTGCGTCACCTCGGTCCGAAGGAAGTGCAGCGGGTCGGCACGGCGATGGCGCAGATGCGCAACATCCACCGCGAGCAGGTCGAGCGGGTGATGAGCGAGTTCGTCGAGATCGTCGGCGACCAGACCAGCCTCGGCGTCGGCTCCGACGGCTACATCCGCAAGATGCTCACCCAGGCGCTGGGCGAGGACAAGGCCGGCGGTCTGATCGACCGCATCCTGCTGGGCGGCAACACAAGCGGCCTGGACAGCCTGAAGTGGATGGAACCGCGCGCCGTGGCGGACGTGATCCGCTACGAGCACCCGCAGATCCAGGCGATTGTCGTGGCCTATCTGGACCCCGATCAGGCCGGCGAGGTGCTGTCGCACTTCGATCACAAGGTGCGTCTGGACATCGTGCTGCGCGTGTCGTCGCTCAACACCGTGCAGCCGGCGGCGCTGAAGGAACTCAACCTGATCCTCGAGAAGCAATTCTCCGGTAACACCAACACCAGCCGCGCCAGCCTTGGCGGCGTGAAGCGTGCCGCCGACATCATGAACTACCTCGACAGCTCCATCGAAGGCCAGCTGATGGACGCCATCCGCGAAGTCGACGAGGACCTGTCCACGCAGATCGAGGACCTGATGTTCGTCTTCGACAACCTGGCTGACGTCGACGACCGCGGCATTCAGATCCTGCTGCGCGAGGTTTCCTCCGACGTGCTGGTGCTGGCGCTCAAGGGTGCCGACGAAGCGATCAAGGAAAAGGTCTTCAAGAACATGTCCAAGCGTGCCGGCGAACTGCTGCGCGACGACCTGGAGGCCAAGGGCCCGGTGCGCGTCAGCGAAGTCGAGAACGCGCAGAAGGAAATCCTCACCATCGCCCGCCGCATGGCCGAAGCCGGGGAGATCGTCCTGGGTGCCAAGGGCGGCGAGGAAATGGTCTAAGCCGTGGCCAAGGAAAATCCCAGCGATGTGATCCGTGCTCAGGACGTGCGGCTGTTCGACCGCTGGGCGCTGCCCAGCTTCGACGCCGAGGGTGCGGCAGCCGAAGCGCCCCTCGAAGCGGAACCGATCGTCGAAGAGCTGGCGCATAGCGAAGAGGTGCCGGTCGAGGAAGTCAAACCCTTGACACTCGACGAGCTGGAAGCGATTCGCCAGGAGGCCTACAACGAAGGCTTCGCCACCGGCGAGAAGGACGGCTTCCATGCCGGCCAGCTGAAGGCCCGCCAGGAGGCCGAGACGGCGCTGGCCGCACGCCTGCAGAGCCTGGAGCAGCTGATGACGCAGCTGCTCGATCCGATTGCCGAGCAGGATCGCAACCTCGAGCACGCGCTGGTCACGCTGGTCAGCCACCTGTCGCGCGAGGTGATCCAGCGCGATCTGCTGATCGATTCCAGCCAGATCCGCCAGGTGCTGCGTGAGGCGCTCAAGCTGCTGCCGATGGGCGCGCAGAATGTGCATGTTCACGTCAATCCACAGGATTTCGAAATGATCAAGGCGCTGCGCGAGCGCCACGAGGAGAGCTGGCGGATTCTCGAAGATGCCAGCCTGCTGCCCGGCGGCTGCCTCATCGAGACCGAACACAGCCGCATCGATGCCAGCGTCGAGACGCGCCTGAGCCAGGCGATCAAGCAGCTGTTCGAGCAACAGCGCGAGAACGCCACCCATCCGCCGGCGGCTGACCTGCACCTCGATCTGGACCACCCCGATGCGCCTTGACCGGGTCAGTTTCGCCCGGCGCCTGGCCTGCTACACGGAGGCGGTCAAGCTGCCCAGTCAGCCGATTCTCGAAGGCCGTCTGCTGCGCATGGTCGGCCTGACGCTGGAGGCCGAAGGCCTGCGCGCCGCGGTCGGCAGCCGCTGCCGGGTGATCAACGACGACAGCTACCACCCGACCGAGGTCGAGGCCGAGGTCATGGGCTTCTCCAGCGGCAAGCTCTATCTGATGCCGGTCGGCAGTCTCGCCGGTATCGCGCCGGGTGCGCGGGTGGTGCCGCTGCCCAACACCGGTCGCCTGCCGATGGGCATGTCGATGCTTGGCCGGGTGCTCGACGGCGCCGGCCGCGCGCTGGACGGCAAGGGCGGCATGCGCGCCGAGGACTGGGTGCCGATGGACGGCCCGGTGATCAACCCGCTCAAGCGCCATCCGATCAGCGAGCCGCTGGACGTCGGCATCCGCAGCATCAACGGCCTGCTCACCGTCGGCCGCGGCCAGCGTCTGGGACTGTTCGCCGGTACTGGCGTCGGTAAGTCGGTGCTGCTGGGCATGATGACCAAGTTCACCGAGGCGGACATCATCGTCGTCGGCCTGATCGGCGAGCGTGGCCGCGAGGTCAAGGAATTCATCGAACACATCCTCGGCGAGGAGAGCCTCAAGCGCTCGGTGGTGGTCGCTTCGCCCGCCGATGAGGCGCCGCTGATGCGCCTGCGCGCCGCACAGTACTGCACGCGCATCGCCGAGTACTTTCGCGACAAAGGCAAGAACGTCCTGCTGCTGATGGATTCGCTGACGCGCTACGCCCAGGCCCAGCGTGAAATCGCCCTGGCCATCGGCGAGCCGCCAGCGACCAAGGGCTATCCGCCATCGGTGTTCGCCAAGCTGCCGAGCCTGGTCGAGCGCGCCGGTAATGCCGAGCAGGGCGGCGGTTCGATCACCGCGTTCTATACGGTGCTCTCCGAAGGCGACGATCAGCAGGACCCGATCGCCGACGCCGCGCGCGGCGTGCTCGACGGCCACATCGTGCTGTCGCGGCGGCTGGCCGAGGAGGGTCACTATCCGGCCATCGATATCGAAGCGTCGATCAGCCGGGTCATGCCGCAGGTGGTGGATGCGGAGCATGTGCGCGCCTCGCAGCGTTTCAAACAGCTGTGGTCGCGTTACCAGCAGAGTCGCGACCTGATCAGCGTCGGCGCCTACGTGCCCGGCGGCGACCCGGATACCGACCTTGCCATCGCCCGCCAGGCCGAGATGGTTCGCTACCTGCGCCAGGGTCTGAACGAAAGCGAGCGGCTGGAGGAAAGCGCGGCACAACTGGCCGCGGTATTCGGCCCGCGTCAGGGCGCGTAATCCGTGGCAAGCAGTCGTGCCGATCGGTTGGCGCCGGTGATCGAGATGGCGCAGAAGGCCGAGCGCGACGCCGCGCGCATGCTCGGTCAGGGGCAGATGCAGCTGTCGCAGGCCGAGGCCAAGCTCGGCGAGCTCGAGCAGTATTTCAGCGATTACCAGCAGCAGTGGCTGCGCCAGGGCAGCCAAGGCGTGTCTGGCCAGTGGCTGATGAACTATCAGCGTTTTCTGTCCCAGCTCGAATCGGCCATCGGCCAGCAGCAGCGCAGCGTGGCCTGGCATCGCGACAACCTGGCCAAGCTGCGAAGCCAGTGGCAGCAGCGGCACGCGCGGCTCGAAGGGCTGAGCAAGCTGGTGGAGAGTTATCTGCGCGAGGCGCGCGTCGCGGCCGACAAGCGTGAGCAGAAATTGCTCGACGAGTTCTCGCAGCGGCTGGCAGGACGGCCGCGGCAGGATTGAGCTTGCCGCTGTAGGGTCTGAATGCTAAATCTTCTCGGGTATCATCGCAGCAGCCCGCGACAGCTCGCTGGTACGCGCCCATTCAGCGCCGTGCAGCCTGCGCCCGGTTCGCCGGCAGGCACAGTCGTTCTCACGTGGCGCATGGCGGTCTGGCAAGACCCCGTTTCGGATCAGGGAGTGCTACATGACCATTACTTCTCAACCATCGGCCGATGGGCGCGAACTGACGATCGCCATCAGCGGACGCTTCGATTTCAACGCCCACCAGGCGTTCCGCGATGCGTACCAGCGCCAGGACGTCGCGCCCGAGCGCTACGTCGTCGATCTGCAGGGTGCGACCTATCTCGACAGCTCGGCGCTCGGCATGCTGTTGCTGCTGCGCGATCATGCCGGCGGCGATGAAGCCGACGTCCGGCTGGTCAACTGCAATGCCGACGTGCGCAAGATTCTTTCGGTGTCCAACTTCGAACAACTGTTCGTGATCGCCTGAGGTGCCGATGCGCCTGACCATCCTGATCGCCGAGGACAGCCCGGTCGATCGGATGCTGCTGTCGACCATCATCGCCCGCCAGGGCCACCACGTGCTGACCGCCAGCGACGGCCTGGAAGCCGTAGCGCTCTACGAGCGCGAGCGTCCGCAACTGGTGCTGATGGATGCGCTGATGCCGCTGATGGACGGCTTCGAGGCCGCGCGGCGGATCAAGAGCCTGGCTGGCGACGAGCTGGTACCGATCATCTTCCTCACCTCGCTCAGCGAGAATCAGGCGCTGGTGCGCTGTCTGGATGCCGGTGGCGACGATTTCATCGTCAAGCCGTACAACCCGGTAATTCTCGAAGCCAAGATCAAGGCCATGCATCGGCTGCGTCGGCTGCAGGCGACGGTGGTCGAGCAGCGCGACCTGATCGCCCGGCGCAACCAGCAGCTGCTCGACGAGCAGCGCGCGGCCAAGGCGATCTTCGACAAGGTGGCGCATGCCGGTTGCCTGGGCGCGCCGAACATCCGCTACCGGCAATCGCCGCGTGCGCTCTTCAACGGCGACCTGCTGCTGGCGGCGCAATCGCCGACCGGACAGATGTTCGTGCTGCTGGGCGACTTCACCGGCCACGGCCTGCCGGCGGCGATCGGCGCCATGCCGCTGGCCGAGACCTTCTACGGCATGACGGCCAAGGGCTACGCCGCCAAGGACATCCTTCGCGAGCTGAATGCCAAGCTCAAACAGATCCTGCCGGTGGAGATGTTCTGCTGCGCCACATTGCTGGACATCAACCTCACTCAGGGCGTGCTGAATGTCTGGAGCGGCGGGCTGCCGGACGGCTACCTGATCCGTCCCGACGGCGAGCGCGTAGCACTGGTGTCGCGTCATCTGCCGCTGGGCGTGCTGGCACCGGGCGCGTTCGATGCGCACTTCGAGAGCCACCCGCTGAAGCTCGGCGACCGCCTGCTGCTGCTGTCCGACGGCGTGGTGGAGAGCATCAATGCCCGCGACGAGCTGTTCGGCGAACAACGCCTGCTGGCCGTTCTCGATGCCAACCGTGATGCGACGCGGCTGTTCGACGAGATTGAGGAGGCGCTGCTGGCATTTCACGGCCAGCTGCGCGACGACCTCAGCCTGGTCGAGGTCGATCTGAGCGAGAAGATGGCGGCGCTGCAGCTGCCGTTGTCGTTCGGTGCGCCGAAGGAGGGCCGGCCGGCCAACTGGTCCGGGCGCTTCGAGCTGCGTGCGGCCAGCCTGCGCGCCGGCAATCCCTTGCCGCTGTTACTGCAAGTACTGCTGCAGTTCCATCAGCTGCGGCCTCGCGCCGGCGCCGTTTATGCGGTACTGGTCGAGCTGTACTCCAACGCGCTGGAGCACGGCGTGCTCGGTCTGGATTCGGCGCTCAAGCGTGATGCCGACGGCTTTGCCCGCTATTACGAGGCGCGCAGCGAGCGCCTGGCGGCGCTGGTGGACGGCTACATCCGCCTCGAACTGGATATCCAGTGCGATGCGGCCGGCGGTCGCCTGCGCATCGGCATCCAGGACAGCGGCCCGGGCTTCGATGTCGAGCGCGTGCTGGGCGAGGCGCGCGGCGTGGAATGTCTGCGCGGACGGGGATTGCAGCTGATTCGTCAGCTCAGTGACGGTTTCGCCTGGCAGGCCGACGGGCGCGGACTGAGCGTGGAGTTCCGTTGGTCGGCTCAGGCATAATTCAGCGCCTTTCTCCCAGGAGCGGATCGGTGTCCATTCCTCATCTCGACAGTGCCGTACTCGTCACGCTGCAAGCGGTCATGGAAGGCGAGTACCCACTTCTGCTGGATACCTTCCTGGCCGACTCCGAGGAGCGCCTGCGCCTGCTGCGCCAGGCCTTCCAGGCGGGCGAGGGCGAGACGCTGCGGCGTGCGGCGCACAGCTTCAAGGGCAGCTGCAGCAACCTGGGCGCCGCCGCGCTGGCCGATCTGTGCTGCCAGCTGGAGACCCTGGCCCGCGAGCAGCGATTGGTCGAGGCGCCGGCGATGATCGAGCGGATCGAGCGCGAGTTCGCCATCGTCGGCATCCTGTTTCGTGCCGAGCGTCAGCGCTACGGCTGAACGGACGGCTCTCTGACGGTTTTGCTGGCCCGGAACTTGCTCAAGGTTCTGCACGAACCACACTGAGCGGAATGTTTCATGGCCGTTTCCCCCGATCTGTTGCTCAAGTCCCCGACTCTCGAAGTGCGTCCCAAGGCCGCCGCCGCGCAACCGTCGCCGGCGCCCGAGGCGAGCGATGGCAAGCGTTCCAGCTTCTCCGAGGTGTATGCGCGCGAGCGCCAGACCAAGCCTGTCGAGCGCAAGGACGATGCTTCGGCATCGTCGCGCGAGCAAGTCGACGAGGAGCAGAGCGCCGGTGAGCCGACGGCAACCGCTGACGCCGAGAAGTCGACGGTTGCCGAGAGCGGCAATTCCTTGCCTGGCGAGGAAGCGAGCGATGAGCCGCTGCCGGAGGGCGAGCTCGATCCGCTGCTGCTGTTCGGCCTGAATGGCCAGTTGCCGGCGCCTGAGCCGGCCGCCGCTCAGACCGAGCCCCTGACGCTGATGCCAGGGCTGGGCCAGACGCAGCTGACACCGACGCTCGCTGATGCCGAGATGCAGGTGTCGGAGGATGTTTCCGGCGAATCGGCGACCACCGTCGCGGCACCGGCCCTGACGCTGAAGGCCGCGCCCACCGCCGTTTCGCCAGCCGCTGCGAGCGAGACCGCGGCACCCGCCGAGGACGACTTCGCCAGTCTGCTGCAAGCCAGCAGCGAGCCCGAGCCAGACGTCGAGCTGGAGGTTGCGCTGAGTGAAGTCTCGAAGGGCCTGGATGCGCCGCAGGACAGCCGTCAGCCGGCCGATCCGGCGCTCGGCCGTGCCAGCCCGCTGAGCCAGGCGATCACCCAGCAGATTCAGCAGGCGCAGCGCACGCCGCTGGTACCGGGGCAGCCGGTAGCGATGCAGCAGGCCGGCTGGAGCGAGGCGGTGGTCGATCGGGTGATGTGGCTGTCCAGCCAGAACCTCAAATCGGCGGAGATCCAGCTCGATCCGGCTGAACTGGGACGGATGGAGGTGCGCATCGAGATGAACCGCGAGCAGGCGCAGATCACCTTCCTCAGCCCGCATGCCGGCGTGCGCGATGCGCTCGAAGGGCAGATGCAGCGCTTGCGCGAGATGTTCGAACAGCAAGGCATGAGCATGAACGTCAACGTTTCCGATCAGTCCCTGGCGCGTGGCTGGCAGGGCCGCGGCGAAGGCGAGGCGGGGCGGGGTGGCGCGTCGCATGCCGCGACGGCGGGCGACGACGAGCAGCTGCAAGGCGTCAGCGAAGTCGCCAGCAATCGTGCCGTGGGCAACCGCGGGCTGGTGGATTACTACGCCTGACCGGCCGCCGGTCTCCCGTCGCTCTGGCGCGCAGGCCCGTCTCGCGCCGGAGCGGTCATCTATCTTCCTTCGGGCGTGCCGGGCGGCGCCTTCAGGGATGCCGTATCCTCTGCGGCCTAATGCGCAGCGCGGCGCTGACATTGGCACAGCAGTTGCTCCAACGATGCCTCAGTGAGCGGTCGCGCGCAGAATGACGGATATTTGGCATGGCGAAGAAACAGGTACCCCCCGGACCACCGATTGCCGACGCGCAGGACGCGGGCAAAGGTCGGTTGAAAATCATCATCGCGATCGCGGTGGCCTTCCTGCTGGCCATCGGGTTGTCCATCGGCGGCACGCTGTTCTTCCTCGACAAGGGTGGGGACGAGGCGGCTGAGCAACCGGCCGAGGCCGAGACGGCGACCGGCAAGCCGGCGGCGACCTACGAGGTGCTGATGCCGGCCTTCGTGGTCAACTTCAATCACAAGGGGCGCCAGCGCTACATGCAGGTGAGCGTGGCACTGATGTCGCGCGATCAATTGGCGCTCGATGCGCTCAAAGGACATATGCCGTTGCTGCGCAATCATCTGGTGATGCTGTTCTCCAGCCAGGATTTCGCGGCGTTGATGACCCCGGTGGGCAAGGAAATGCTGCGTCAGCAGGCTACCTCCAGCGTGCAGGAACTGGCGCAGAAGGAAGTCGGTAAGCTGGCGGTCGAGCAAGTGCTGTTCACCAACTTCGTACTGCAATAGAAGGTTCCGCCGATGGCTGTTCAAGACCTGCTTTCGCAAGACGAGATCGATGCGCTGCTGCATGGCGTCGATGACGGTCTGGTCGATACCGAAAGCGATGCCGAACCGGGCGCGATCAAGAGCTACGACCTCACCAGCCAGGATCGCATCGTCCGCGGGCGCATGCCGACGCTGGAAATGATCAACGAGCGCTTCGCGCGTTACACCCGCATCAGCATGTTCAACCTGCTGCGCCGCTCGGCAGACGTCTCGGTGGGCGGTGTGCAGGTCATGAAATTCGGCGAGTACGTGCATTCGCTGTACGTGCCGACCAGCCTCAATCTGGTGAAGATGAAGCCGCTGCGCGGCACCGCGCTGTTCATCCTCGACGCCAAGCTGGTGTTCAAGCTGGTCGACAACTTCTTCGGCGGCGACGGCCGCCACGCCAAGATCGAGGGTCGTGAGTTCACCCCCACCGAACTGCGGGTGGTGCGCATGGTGCTCGATCAGGCCTTCACCGACCTCAAGGAAGCCTGGCATGCGGTGCTGGACGTCAACTTCGAGTACATCAACTCGGAGGTGAATCCGGCGCTGGCGAACATTGTCAGCCCCAGCGAAGTGGTGGTGGTGTCGACCTTCCACATCGAGCTGGACAGCGGCGGCGGCGACCTGCACGTGACCATGCCCTATTCGATGATCGAGCCGATCCGCGAAATGCTCGACGCCGGCTTCCAATCCGACGTCAGCGACCAGGACGAGCGCTGGATCAAGGCGCTGCGCGAAGACATCCTCGACGTCAACGTACCGCTCGGCGCGACGGTGGTGCGCCGCCAGCTGAAACTGCGCGACATTCTCAACATGCAGCCGGGCGACGTGATTCCGGTGGAGATGCCGGAGGACATGATCATGCGCGCCAACGGCATGCCGGCCTTCAAGGTCAAGCTGGGTGCGCATAAGGGCAATCTGGCCCTGCAGGTGCTGGAGCCGGTGGTGCGAACCCGGTGACTCATTTTTCTACTCAATTCGAGCCGGTCGAGGACTAGCGATGGCAGACGATCAGAACACTTCCCCCGAAGAGCAGGCGCTCGCCGACGAATGGGCCGCGGCGCTGGCCGAGGCCGGCGATGCCAGCCAGGACGACATCGACGCGTTGCTCAATCAGGGGCCGGCGGCGGCACCGGCCGCTCCGCGTGCACCGCTGGAGGATTTCGCCAGCGCACCCAAGGGCGGCGGCGTGCCGCTGGGGCTGGAAGGGCCGAATCTGGATGTGATTCTGGATATTCCGGTGTCCATCTCGATGGAAGTCGGCAGCACCGAGATCAGCATCCGCAACCTGCTGCAGCTCAATCAGGGCTCGGTGGTGGAGCTCGACCGGCTGGCAGGCGAGCCGCTGGACGTATTGGTTAACGGCACGCTGATCGCCCATGGCGAGGTGGTGGTGGTCAACGAGAAGTTCGGCATTCGCCTGACGGACGTGATCAGCCCCACCGAACGCATCAAGAAGCTGCGCTGACATGCGCGCGCTAGCCTTTCTCGCTCTGCTGGTAGCGCTGCCGGCACTGGCTGCCGAACCGTCCGCCAGCATGAGTGGCACCGACATGGGCGCGCAGCTGAGCAAACTGCTGCTCGGCCTGCTGCTGGTGGTCGGCCTGATCTTTCTGCTGGCCTGGCTGCTGCGCCGCGTCCAGCAGATGAATCCACGCGGTACTCAGGTGATTAAGCTGGTTTCCAGCCAGGCACTCGGCCCGCGCGAGCGGCTGGTGCTGGTGCAGGTCGGCAGCGAGCAGGTGCTGATCGGCCTCTCGGCCGGGCGCATCACGCCGCTGCACGTGCTCAAGGAGCCGGTGCATCTGCCCGATTCCGAACCGGCCAACCCGGAGTTCGCCCAGCGCCTGATGGAGCTGTTGGGCAAGGATCACAAGGACAAGCCCTGATGTTGCGAATTCTGCTGGCGTTGCTGCTGGCCGTGGCCGCCCCGCTGGCTCTCGGCCAGGAGGCGGGCGGGCTGCTGACGCGTGGCGACAATCCGCTGTCGATCCCGGCGATCACCCTGAGCACCGACGCCCAGGGCCAGCAGGAGTATTCGGTCAGCCTGCAGATTCTGCTGATCATGACGGCGCTGAGCTTCATCCCGGCGTTCGTCATGCTGATGACCAGCTTCACGCGAATCATCATCGTATTCTCCATCTTGCGTCAGGCGCTGGGGCTGCAGCAGACGCCATCGAACCAGATTCTCATCGGTCTGACGCTGTTCCTTACGCTGTTCATCATGGCCCCGGTGTTCGAGCGGATTAACCAGGAAGCCCTGCAGCCGTACCTCGCCGAGCAGATTCCGGCGCAGGAGGCGATCACCCGCGCCGAAGTACCGCTCAAGGCGTTCATGCTGGCGCAGACCCGCGAGAGCGATCTGGACCTGTTCATGCGCCTGTCGCGGCGTACCGACATCGCCAGCCCGGAAGCGGCGCCGCTGACCATTCTGGTGCCGGCCTTCGTCACCTCGGAGCTGAAGACCGCGTTCCAGATCGGTTTCATGATCTTCATTCCGTTCCTGATCATCGACATGGTGGTGGCCAGCGTGCTGATGGCGATGGGCATGATGATGCTCTCGCCGCTGATCATCTCGCTGCCGTTCAAGATCATGCTGTTCGTGCTGGTCGACGGCTGGGGGCTGATCATCGGCACCCTGGCCGGCAGCTTCGGCACGCTCTAGGAGGCTCGTCATGACGCCCGAAGTCGCGGTGGACCTGTTTCGCGAAGGCCTGTGGATGACCGCGATGATCGTCGGCGTGCTGGTGATGCCGAGCCTGCTGGTCGGTCTGGTGGTGGCCATGTTCCAGGCTGCCACGCAGATCAACGAGCAGACCCTGAGCTTTCTGCCGCGCCTCCTGGTGATGCTGCTGACGCTGATCTGGGCCGGGCCTTGGCTGGTGCGCGAGCTGATGGAGTATACCCAGGGCCTGATCGCCAACATTCCGCTGATCATCGGCTGAACCATGCTGGAACTGAGCAATGCGCAGATCGGCAGCTGGGTGGCGCAGTTTCTGCTCCCGCTGTTCCGTATCGCCGCGTTGCTGATGAGCATGCCGATCATCGGCACGCAGCTGGTGCCGCCGCGGGTACGGCTGTATCTGGCGCTGGCCATCACCCTGGTGCTGGCGCCGACCCTAGGCCCGATGCCACTGGTCGAGGCGCTGAGCCTGCGTGCCTTGCTGCTGATCGCCGAGCAGATTCTGATCGGTGTGATGCTCGGTTTCGTCCTGCAGCTGTTCTTTCAGGTGTTCATCGTCTCCGGGCAGCTGCTGGCGATGCAGATGGGCTTGGGTTTCGCCTCGATGGTCGATCCGGCCAACGGTGTGTCGGTGCCGGTGCTCGGCCAGTTCTTCAATATGCTGGTGATCCTGCTGTTCCTGGCGATGAACGGTCATCTGGTGGTGCTGGAAATTCTCACCGAGAGCTTTGTGACCTTGCCGGTGGGCGGTGGGCTGTCGACCAATCATCTGTGGGAGGTGGCGAGCAAGCTCGGCTGGGTGCTCGGCGCCGGCCTGCTGCTGGTGCTGCCGGCGATCACCGCGCTGCTGGTGGTGAACCTGGCGTTTGGCCTGATGACCCGTGCCGCCCCGCAGCTGAATATCTTTTCCATCGGCTTTCCGCTGACCCTGGTGCTGGGCCTGGTCATCGTCTGGATCGGCATGGCCGACATCCTCGCGCAATACCAGATCTTCGTCGGCGAAGCGCTGGCGATGCTGCGCGAGCTGGTGGGGCTGCGCTGATGAATAGACTCATGCACAACGCGGGGGCCGTCGATGGCTGAAAGCGAAAGCGGTGCCGACAAAAGCGAGGAACCCACAGAGAAACGGCGCCGGGAATCTCGCGAGAAAGGCCAGATCGCGCGCTCGCGCGAGCTGAGCACGGTGGCCGTCACCATCGGCGGCATTGGCGGCCTGCTGGCGTCCGGCAGCGGGTTGGCGCAGGCGCTGATGGCCATGATGCAGGGCAGCTTCGAGCTGAGCCGCGAAACCCTGCTGGACGAGAGCAACATGGCGGTGTTGCTGGCGGCCAGCGGCAGGATCGCGCTGGAGGCAACCCTGCCGTTGCTGATCGCCTTGCTCATCGCCTCGATCGCCGGGCCCATCGCGCTGGGTGGCTGGCTGTTCTCCGCCAAGGCGATGGCGCCCAACTTCGGTCGGATGAACCCCGCTGCCGGGCTCAAGCGCATGTTCTCGACCAAGGCGCTGGTGGAGTTGCTCAAGGCCCTCGGCAAGTTCCTGGTGGTGCTGCTGGTGGCGTTGATGGTGCTGTCCTCCTACGAGGACGATCTGCTCTCCATCGCCAAGCAGCCGCTAGACCTGGCGATCATGCACAGCGCCGAGGTGGTCGGCTGGTGCGCGCTGTGGATGGCCTGCGGGCTGATCCTGATCGCCGCGGTGGATGTGCCGTTCCAGCTCTGGGACAACAAGCAGAAGCTGATGATGACCAAGCAGGAGGTCAAGGACGAGTACAAGGACTCCGAGGGCAAGCCGGAGGTCAAGTCGCGCATCCGTCAGCTGCAGCGCGAGGCGGCGCAGCGGCGCATGATGCAGGCCGTGCCGGAAGCCGATGTGGTGATTACCAACCCGACGCACTTTGCCGTGGCGCTGAAATACGACGGCGACAAGGGTGGCGCGCCTCGGCTGGTGGCCAAGGGCGGCGACTTCGTGGCGCTGAAGATTCGCGAGATCGCCCAGGAGCACAACGTGACGGTGCTTGAGTCGCCGGCGCTGGCGCGAGCGGTGTACTACTCGACCGAGCTGGAGCAGGAGATTCCCGCCGGCCTCTACCTGGCCGTGGCGCAGGTGCTGGCTTACGTCTATCAGTTGCGCCAGTACCGCGCCGGCAAGGGCCGTCGACCCGATCCACTGAACGATCTTCCGATTCCGCCAGATCTGCGTCGCGACGAATAGCGGCAAGCTGCAAGCGTGCCGCTTGCAGCTTGAAAGCCGGCGCTGCCGTTACTCGATGACGCCGCAGGCGACCCGTGCACCGCCGCCGCCGAGCGGCTGCGGATGGTCGGCATGGTTGTCGCCGCCCTGATGCACCATCAGCGCCAGCCCCTTGATGTCGCCCAGGCTTTTCAGGCGTGGGGCCAGCACCGGCTGGCTGGCCTTGCCATCCTTGTCGACATAGAGCGCGGGCAGGTCGCCCAAGTGGCCGTCGCCCCAGGGTTCGCCGTGCTTGCCGCTGTTCTTCGGGTCCCAGTGGCCGCCCGCAGCGCCCGCCGGCGTGACCTTGCCGTCGATCTCGGCGGTCTCGCAGTTGCCCTTGGCGTGCACGTGGAAGCCGTGAATGCCGGGTTCCAGCCCCGACAGTTCGGGGCGCAGGACCAGGCCGTATTCGCTGCTCTCGATCTTCACGCTGCCGACGGCGGCGCCGACGCCTTGGGCGCTGACGGCCTTGAGCGGAACGCTGAGCGTCTCCGCCTGGACAGTCAACGCGGTGCAGCCGGCCAATGCGGCGATGATCCACTGTTTCATCGATTGTCTCCTTGCAGGTTGGGCCGGGCGGAGCGGTTCCGCCGGTCGAAGGTCTGACTGCGCGACACTGGTCGGGTTCGCCCGCATGCGGCGAGATGTCCCGTAGCGCCTGTTTCAGTTGAGATCAGTTGGCGTGACTGCGCCAGTCCGCCGTTGCGTCGCCAAGTTGGACCCCTTCTTGCTATAGCCCACGGCAGGGCGCATCGGGCGTCAAAAAACTTTCTGCTGGGGGCCACGTTGGATCGCACGCAACTCATCAACATGCGCAACAACCTGACGGGTGTCGGTCGCGGCAACCTCGGGGTGCCGCTGCTGTTGCTGGTGATGCTGGGCATGATGATGCTGCCCGTGCCGCCGTTCCTGCTCGACGTGCTGTTCACCTTCAACATCGCGCTGTCGATCGTCGTGCTGCTGGTCAGTGTCTACGCGCTGCGCCCGCTGGATTTCGCGGTGTTCCCGACCATTCTGCTGGTAGCGACCCTGTTGCGTCTGGCGCTGAACGTCGCGTCCACACGGGTGGTGCTGATTCACGGTCACGAAGGCGGCGCGTCGGCCGGTCATGTGATCGAAGCCTTCGGTAACGTGGTGATCGGCGGCAACTACGTAGTCGGTATCGTGGTGTTCGCGATCCTGATGATCATCAACTTCGTGGTGGTCACCAAGGGCGCCGGGCGGATTTCCGAAGTAAGCGCGCGCTTCACCCTCGATGCGATGCCCGGCAAGCAGATGGCGATCGATGCCGACCTCAATGCCGGGCTGATCGATCAGGCCGAAGCGAAGAAGCGCCGGGTCGAGGTTGCGTCCGAAGCGGATTTCTACGGCTCGATGGACGGTGCCAGCAAGTTCGTGCGCGGCGACGCCATCGCTGGCCTGCTGATCCTCTTCATCAACCTGCTCGGCGGCATGGGTATCGGCATGGCGCAGCATGGCCTGAGCTTCGCCGACGCCGGCAAGGTCTACGCGCTGCTGACCATCGGTGACGGCCTGGTGGCGCAGATCCCCTCGCTGCTGCTGTCCACCGCGGCGGCGATCATGGTGACCCGGGTCACCAGTTCCGAGGACATGGGCCAGCAGGTCAACCGGCAGATGTTCGCCTCGCCCAAGGCGCTGGCGGTATCGGCCGCGATCATGATCGCGATGGGACTGGTGCCGGGCATGCCGCACCTGTCATTCCTCGGCCTCGGTGCGCTCGCTGCCGGGGGCGCCTACTGGATCTGGTATCGGCAGAAGCGCGTCAAGCAGCAGGCCGAGCAGGATGTGCAGAAGCAGCAGGAGCTGCTGCCAGCGCAGCGCGCGGCGGAAACCAAGGAACTCGGCTGGGACGACGTGACGCCGGTGGACATGGTCGGGCTGGAGGTCGGCTACCGGCTGATTCCGCTGGTCGATCGCAATCAGGGGGGCCAGCTGCTGGCGCGAATCAAGGGCGTGCGCAAGAAGCTGTCGCAGGATCTCGGCTTTCTCATGCCGTCGGTGCATATCCGCGACAATCTCGATCTGCTGCCCAATGCCTATCGCCTGACGCTGATGGGCGTCAGCCTGGCCGAGGCGGAGGTCTATCCGGATCGCGAGCTGGCGATCAACCCCGGCCAGGTATTCGGGCCGCTCAATGGCATTGCAGCCAAGGACCCGGCGTTCGGTCTGGATGCGGTGTGGATCGAGGGCAGCCAGCGCGACCAGGCGCAGTCGCTCGGCTATACCGTGGTGGATGCCAGTACCGTGGTTGCCACCCACCTCAATCAGGTGTTGTACAAGCACGCGCATGAACTGCTCGGCCACGAGGAGGTCCAGCAGTTGCTGCAACTGCTTGCCCGTAGCTCGCCCAAGCTGGCCGAGGAGTTGGTGCCGGGCATGCTGTCGTTGTCCACGCTGCTCAAGGTGTTGCAAGCGCTGCTGCAGGAGCAGGTGCCGGTGCGCGACATCCGCACCATCGCCGAAGCCATCGCCAATGTCGCCAACAAGAGTCAAGATCCCGCCGCGATGGTGGCGGCAGTGCGCGTCGCGCTGTCTCGCGCAATCGTGCAGAACGTTGTGGGACTAGAGCCGGAGCTGCCTGTGATCACTCTGGAGCCGCGATTGGAACAGATCTTGCTCAATAGCCTGCAGAAGGCCGGACAGGGTGCCGAAGATGGCATCCTGCTGGAACCGGGAATGGCAGAGAAGTTGCAACGGTCGCTGGTAGAAGCGGCTCAGCGCCAGGAAATGCTCGGCAAGCCGGCGATCCTCCTGGTGGCCGGACCGGTTCGCGCGATGTTGTCCCGCTTCGCCCGGTTGGCCGTACAGAACATGCATGTACTGGCCTACCAGGAAATTCCGGACAACAAGCAGGTCACCATCGTTGCGACGGTGGGTCAGAATTAATCGAGGGTGCAGGCCATGCAGGTCAAACGTTTCTTCGCCGCCGATATGCGCATCGCCATGAAGATGGTGCGCGACGAGCTGGGCGCCGATGCCGTGATCATCGGCAATCGCCGGGTCGCCGGCGGTGTCGAGCTGACTGCCGTGCTCGATTACCCGATGCAGGCCGCCCCGGAAGCGAACAAGCCCAACCCCGTGCTGGAAGCCGAGCTGCGCAAGACGCAGGCGCGTATCGCCTCGGCTCATGCCGAACTGAGCGCGCCGAATCGCGTGAAGTCGGGCCAGGACCGTCAACTGCTTGACGAGCAGCCTGCCGCCGCGCCGCAACCCGCTGCCAGCGCGCCGGTCGATACGCGCGCTTTCGAGAGCATGTGCACCGAACTGCAGGGCCTGCGCGAGCTGATCGAAGTGCAGCTCGGCTCCATCGCCTGGGGCCAGGAGCAGAGCCGGCGGCCGCAGCAGGCCGGGCTCTGGCGCCGCTTGCAGCGTCTCGGCCTGCCGGCGGAACTGTCGCGCAGCCTGCTCGAAAAGGTCGCGACCATCGCTGATCCGCGACAGGCCTGGCGTATGCTGCTGGCGCACCTGGCGCAGGCGATCAAGGTCACCAAGCACGAACCGCTGGAAGAGGGCGGGGTCATCGCATTGGTCGGGCCGGCTGGCGTCGGCAAGACCACCACGTTGGCCAAGCTGGCGGCCCGTTACGTATTGAAGTACGGCGCGCAGAACATCGCGCTGGCGAGCATGGATAACTACCGCATCGGCGCGCAGGAGCAGCTGAAGACGCTCGGTCGTATTCTCGATGTGCCGGTGGTGCAGATCGACCCGTCGCAGCCGCTGGGCAAGACGCTGGCGCCGCTGGCACGCAAGCGCGTGATTTTGATCGACACGGCCGGGCTGCCGGCGAGCGATCCGACACTGCGCATGCAGCTCGAAGCGCTGTCCGATCGTGGCGTGAAATCGAAGAACTACCTGGTGCTGGCCGCTACCAGCCAGAGCCAGGTGCTCAAGGCGGCGTGGCACAACTATCGTCGTTGCGGCCTGGCCGGTTGCATCCTGACCAAGCTCGACGAGGCCGGCTCGCTCGGCGACGTGCTCGGACTAACGATCAGCCAGCACCTGCCGATAGCTTACCTCGCCGACGGGCCGCGTATTCCCGATGACCTGCACCTGCCGCGCAGTCATCAGCTGGTCAGTCGGGCGGTGAGCCTGCAATCCGGCGAGGAGCCGAGCGAGGAAACGATGGCCGATATGTTCGCCGGCCTGTACAACGAATCATCGCGGCGAGCGGGCTGAAGCGGCAGTGCGTTACTCGGATAAACCTGATGCATTCGAGCTGAATGCATCGCCGGCCTTGCAGGCCGAGCAACATATAGGCGTTTGAACATGGGTATGCATCCCGTACAGGTGATTGCGGTGACCGGCGGCAAGGGTGGCGTCGGCAAGACCAACGTGTCGGTCAATCTGGCACTGGCGCTGGCCGAACTCGGGCGGCGGGTGGTGTTGCTCGACGCCGACCTCGGGCTGGCCAATGTCGACGTGCTGCTGGGGCTGACCACCAAGCGCACGCTTGCCGACGTGATTGCCGGTGAATGCGACCTGCGCGACGTGCTCATCCAGGGGCCGGGCGGCATCCGCATCGTGCCGGCGGCATCCGGCACGCAAAGCATGGTGCAGCTGTCCTCGCTGCAGCACGCCGGCCTGATTCAGGCGTTCAGCGAGATCGAGGATCTCGACGTACTGATCATCGATACCGCCGCCGGCATCGGCGAGGCGGTGGTCAGCTTCGTGCGCGCCGCGCACGAGGTGCTGCTGGTGGTCACCGATGAGCCGACCTCGATCACCGACGCCTATGCGCTGATCAAGCTGCTCAATCGCGACTACGGCATCAATCGCTTCCGCGTGCTGGCCAACATGGCGCACGCCCCGCAGGAAGGGCGCAATCTGTTCGCCAAGCTGACCAAGGTCACCGAGCGCTTCCTCGACGTCGCGCTGCAATACGTCGGTGCGATTCCCTACGACGAAGCCGTGCGCAAGGCCGTTCAGAAGCAGCGTGCAGTCTACGAGGCTTATCCGCGGTCAAAATGCGCATTGGCATTCAAGGCCATCGCGCAGAAAGTCGATACCTGGCCGCTGCCGGCCACGCCGCGCGGGCATCTTGAATTCTTCGTCGAGCGCCTGATCAGGCCGGCGAACGACACTCACGAATGACAGCTGCTGGACTCGCTATGTATTACAGCAAGGCTCAGGCGAAGGATGCCCAGCATCGTTTGATCGACCAGTATGCGCCGCTGGTCAAGCGCATTGCCTATCACCTGCTCGCACGGCTGCCGGCCAGCGTCCAGGTCGACGACCTGATCCAGGCCGGGATGATCGGCCTGCTGGAGGCGGCAAAGAAGTACGACGCCGGCAAAGGCGCCAGCTTCGAAACCTACGCCGGTATCCGCATCCGCGGCACCATGCTCGACGAGGTGCGCAAGGGCGACTGGGCGCCGCGTTCGGTGCATCGCAACTCGCGCATGGTCAGCGAGGCGATTCGCGCCATCGAAGCGAAAACCGGACGTGACGCTAAAGATCATGAGGTTGCGGCCGAACTTAAGCTCAGCCTCGATGAGTACTACAGCATTCTCGGCGACACCCTGGGCAGCCGCCTGTTCAGCTTCGACGACCTGTTGCAGGACGGCGAGCATGGCGAGTTGCACGACGATGCCGCTAGCACTCATTCCGAGCCGTTTCGCGATCTCGAGGACGAGCGTTTCCAGCAGGCGCTGGCCGATGCCATCACCAACCTGCCCGAACGCGAAAAGCTGGTGCTGTCGCTGTACTACGACGAAGAGTTGAATTTGAAGGAAATCGGTCAGGTGCTCGGCGTCAGCGAGTCACGGGTCAGTCAGCTGCATAGCCAGTGCGCCGCCCGTCTGCGTGCCCGCCTCGGCGAATGGCGGGCGAGCTGACCGGTACCCTCACTGCGAGACGTGCTCGGTTGCCGAGATTTTGGGATTTACGGAGGTCGACTTGGACAAGAACATGAAAATCCTCATCGTCGATGACTTCTCGACGATGAGACGAATCATCAAGAACCTCCTGCGAGACCTGGGGTTCACCAACACCGCCGAGGCCGACGACGGCACCACCGCGTTGCCGATGCTCAAGAGCGGCAGCTTCGATTTCCTCGTCACCGACTGGAACATGCCGGGTATGAGCGGCATCGACCTGCTGCGCCACGTGCGTGCCGACGAGCGCCTCAAGCACCTGCCGGTGCTGATGGTGACGGCCGAAGCCAAGCGCGATCAAATCATCGAAGCGGCTCAGGCCGGCGTTAACGGTTACGTCGTCAAGCCCTTCACTGCCCAGGTGCTCAAGGAGAAGATCGAAAAGATCTTCGAGCGCGTCAACGGCTGAAGCAGCAACGCCGCGAGGGCACTATGACGCAAGCAGACCAAAGCCTGGCGGAGTTCGAAGCAACTCTGCAGGCCAATGCACCGCAGCTGATTGAAAGCCTGCAGCAGGGCCGCTTCGACGAGGCGGCGCAGATGTTCAACCAGCTCAACCAGGTCCGTAATCACGGGCTCTATCAAGAGGTTGGCAAGCTCACCCGCGAACTGCACAACGCTATCGTCAAGCTCGAGGTGGACACCTGCGCCACGGGCGGGGATCCGTCGCCGATCACCGATGCAACCGACCGGCTTTCCTACGTGGTGGCGATGACCGAGAAGGCCGCCAACCGCACCATGGATCTGGTCGAGGAGTCGGCGCCGCTGGTGAACTACGTCAGCTACGAAGCCCAGAGCCTGACCGCCGACTGGCAGCGCTTCATGCGCCGCGAGATGAATGCCGAGCAGTTCCGCGAGCTGGTCCGGCGCATCGACCAGTACCTGCAGCGCTCGATGAACGATGGTAGCCAGCTGTCGCAGAACCTCAGCGAAATCATGCTGGCGCAGGACTTTCAGGACCTGACCGGGCAGGTGATCAAACGCGTCACGCGGCTCATCACCGAGCTGGAAAGCAACCTGGTCAACCTGGTGGCAATGGCCGGGCAGGTCGATCGCGTGGCTGGCATCCAGCACGACCGCGACGCGATGCGCGCCGAGCAGGAAAAGAAAAAACAAGAGAAAGAGCCTTCCAACGGTGAAGGTCCGCAGATGCATGCCGATATACGTGAGGACGTCGTATCCGGACAGGACGACGTGGACGATCTGCTTTCGAGCCTGGGCTTTTAGGGGAATTGCAATATGAGCTTCGACGCCGATGAAGAAATCCTCCAGGATTTCCTGGTAGAGGCCGGCGAGATTCTCGAACTGTTGTCAGAGCAGTTGGTGGAGCTGGAAAGCAGCCCCGACGACATGGCGTTGCTCAATGCAATTTTTCGCGGGTTCCACACGGTCAAGGGCGGGGCGGGCTTCCTGCAGCTTAACGAGCTGGTGGAATGCTGCCACATCGCCGAGAACGTCTTCGACATCCTGCGCAAGGGCGAGCGCCGGGTGGATTCCGAGCTGATGGACGTGGTGCTGCAGGCGCTGGACGCCGTCAATGCCATGTTCAGTCAGGTTCGCGAGCGCGTCGAGCCGACCCCGGCAACCCCTGAGCTGCTGGCGGCGCTGTCGCGCCTGGCCGAGCCGGCGTCGGCGGATGCGCCCGGTGTAGCGGCAGAAGTCGCGGCGCCGGTGGTGGCGGACGATGAGTTCGAGCAGATGCTGCAGGCTATCGATACGCCGGCCGTCGCCGAGCCCGCAACGGCGTCGAGCGATGAAATCACCGACGATGAGTTCGAGTCGCTGCTCGACCAGCTGCACGGCAAGGGGCAGTTCAGTGCCGCGGCCGCCGAAGCGGAAACGGCAGCAGAGCCGGTAGCAGCCGCGAGCGACGAGATCACCGACGAAGAATTCGAGGCGCTGCTCGACCAGCTGCACGGCAAGGGGCAGTTCAACGAGCCTGCCGCCACGCCCGCGTCAGCACCCACGGTAGCCGAGGCCGGCGCCCCGGCGGCCGGCGACAATATCACCGACGACGAATTCGAAGCGCTGCTCGATCAGCTGCACGGCAAGGGCAAGTTCGAGCCCGAGAGCGTGGCGCCGGCCGCTGCAGTAGCGGCAGCGGCTCCGCCTGCATCGGCGGCCAAGAGCGCGCCGCGCCAGCCCGCTGCCGCGCCGAGCAAGGCAGAGGCGGCGCCGCGCGCAGCGGCTCCGGCCGAGAAGCCGGCCAGCGACGCGGAAACCACCGTGCGGGTCGATACCGCCCGGCTCGACGAGATCATGAATATGGTCGGCGAACTGGTGCTGGTGCGAAACCGTTTGGTGCGCCTGGGCGCCAACAGCGGCGACGAGGCCATGTCCAAGGCGGTGTCCAACCTCGACGTGGTGACCGCCGATCTGCAGAGCGCGGTCATGAAGACGCGCATGCAGCCGATCAAGAAAGTCTTCGGCCGCTTCCCGCGGCTGGTTCGCGATCTGGCGCGCAACCTGAAGAAAGAGATCAACCTGGAGCTGGTGGGCGAAGAGACCGATCTCGACAAGAACCTCGTCGAGGCGCTGGCCGATCCGCTGGTGCACCTGGTGCGCAATGCCGTCGACCACGGCATCGAGTCGCCGGAGGACCGCGAGGCCGCCGGCAAACCGCGCGTCGGACGCGTGGTGCTGTCTGCCGAGCAGGAAGGCGACCACATCCTGCTGATGATCACCGACGACGGCAAAGGGATGGACGCCAACATCCTGCGCGCCAAGGCGGTGGAGAAGGGCATGCTGGACAAGGATGCCGCCGAGCGCCTGAGTGATCTGGAGTGCTACAACCTGATCTTCGCGCCCGGCTTCTCGACCAAGACTGAGATTTCCGACGTGTCCGGCCGTGGTGTCGGCATGGACGTGGTCAAGACCAAGATTTCCCAGCTCAACGGTACGGTCAACGTGTTCTCCACCAAGGGCCAGGGCTCGCGGGTGGTGATCAAGGTGCCGCTGACCCTGGCGATCATGCCGACGCTGATGGTCATGCTCGGCAACCAGGCGTTCGCTTTCCCGCTGGTCAACGTCAACGAGATCTTCCACCTCGACCTGTCGCGCACCAACGTGGTGGACGGCCAGGAAGTGGTCATCGTCCGCGACAAGGCGCTGCCGCTGTTCTATCTCAAGCGCTGGCTGGTGCAGGGCGCCGAGCAGGACGAACAGCGCGAGGGACACGTGGTGATCCTCAGCGTCGGCAATCAGGGCATCGGCTTCGTCGTCGACCAGCTCGTGGGTCAGGAAGAGGTGGTGATCAAGCCGCTCGGCAAGATGCTGCAAGGTACGCCCGGCATGTCCGGCGCGACCATTACCGGCGATGGCCGCATCGCCCTGATCCTCGATGTTCCAAGTATGCTCAAGCGCTACGCGCGTCGGGTGTGACAGACCGGCAGGGGTCGTGACGGGCCGCTGCCGCTAGGAGTGTTTTATGGCAGTCAAGGTCCTGGTGGTCGACGATTCGGGGTTCTTCCGCCGGCGTGTCTCGGAGATCCTCGCCTCGGACCCCGCTATCCAGGTGGTCGGCACCGCCACCAACGGTCGTGAGGCCATCGATCAGGTACTGGCGCTCAAGCCGGACGTCGTCACCATGGACTATGAAATGCCCATGATGGACGGCATTACCGCGGTGCGGCAGATCATGCAGCGCTGTCCCACGCCGGTGCTGATGTTCTCGTCGCTGACTCACGAAGGCGCGCGGGTCACGCTCGATGCGCTCGATGCCGGCGCGGTGGACTATCTGCCGAAGAACTTCGAGGACGTCTCGCGCAACCCGGAGAAGGTCAAGCAACTGCTGTGCGAGAAGATCCATACCGTCTCGCGCAGTAACCGACGCTACGGCAGCTGGAGCGGTGCGGCAGCGCCCGCGCCGACCCCGCTCGCCCGCAGCACGCCGCTGACGACCGGGACAGTGGCACCGCGTGCCAGCACCTCTCCGGCCCCCGTCGCCGCGGCACCCAAGCGCAAGGCTTACAAGCTGGTTGCTATCGGCACCTCGACCGGCGGCCCGGTGGCGCTGCAGCGCGTGCTGACGCAACTGCCAGCCAGTTTTCCGGCGCCGATCGTGCTGATCCAGCACATGCCGGCGGCGTTCACCAAAGCCTTCGCCGAGCGTCTCGACAAACTCTGCAAGATTCGCGTGAAAGAGGCCGAGGACGGCGACCTGCTGCGCCCCGGACTGGCGCTGCTGGCCCCGGGCGGCAAGCAGATGATGGTCGACGGACGCGGGGCGGTGCGCATCCTGCCCGGCGACGAGCGGCTGAACTACAAGCCGTGCGTGGACATCACCTTCGGCTCGGCGGCCAAGTCGTTCCATGACAAGGTCCTGGCGGTGGTACTCACCGGCATGGGCGCCGATGGCCGCGAGGGTGCGCGCCTGCTCAAGCAGAGCGGCAGTCAGGTGTGGGCGCAGGACGAGGCCAGCTGTGTGATCTATGGCATGCCGATGGCGGTGGTCAAGGCGAACCTCAGCGATGCGGTCTACAGCCTGGACGATATCGGTCGCCACCTCAGTGAGGCGTGCATCTAGATGGATGTTCTCAGCCTGATCGGGCTGGTGCTGGCCTTCGTCGCCATCGTCGGCGGCAATTTCCTCGAAGGCGGGCACATTTCCTCGTTGCTCAACGGGCCGGCCGCGCTCATTGTGCTGGGCGGTACCCTGGGCGCGGTACTGCTGCAAACGCCGATCGCGGTGTTCATGCGGGCGGTGTCCATTGCGCGCTGGATTTTCTTTCCGCCGCGCATCGATATGAACGGCGGCATTCAACTGGTCACCGGCTGGAGCAACACCGCGCGCAAGGAGGGTCTGCTGGGCCTGGAGCCGGCGGCTGAAACCGAGCCCGATCCCTACGCTCGCAAGGGCTTGCAGCTGCTGGTCGATGGCGCCGAGCCGGAAGTCATTCGCAGCATCCTCGAGGTCGACCTGTACACCCAGGAGAGCCGTGACCTGCGCGCGGCCAAGGTCTACGAGAGCATGGGCGGCTACGCGCCGACCGTTGGCATCATCGGCGCGGTGATGGGCCTGATTCATGTGATGGGCAACCTCGCCGACCCCAGCCAGCTGGGCAACGGCATCGCCGTGGCGTTCGTCGCGACCATCTACGGCGTCGGCGTGGCCAACCTGCTGGTGCTGCCGATCGGCAACAAGCTCAAGAGCGTGGTGCAGCGGCAGACGGCCTATCGCGAGATGCTGCTCGAAGGCGTGCTGTCGATCGCCGAGGGTGAGAATCCGCGTTCCATCGAAATGAAGCTGCAGGGCTTCATCGACTGAGGCCGCCGCGATGGCACGACGCAGACACGCCGAAGAGCATGAGAATCACGAGCGCTGGATGGTGTCCTATGCGGACTTCATTACCCTGCTGTTCGCCTTCTTCGTGGTGATGTACTCGATCTCGTCGGTGAACGAGGGCAAGTACAAGATCCTCTCCGATTCATTGGTCGGCGTGTTCAACCAGGTCGATCGCGCGGTCAAGCCGATCCCTATCGGTGAGGAGCGGCCACGCACCACCAGCCCGGCGCTGTCGGAGGTCGATCAGCCGACCGGGCATTCGCTGCTGGAGCAGAGCGTCGCCGACCCGCTGCAAAGCATTGCGCAGAGCATGCGCGAGACCTTCGGCGAGCTGATTGCCGACGGCCAGCTGACGGTACGCGGCAACGAGCTGTGGATCGAGATCGAACTCAATTCCAGCCTGCTGTTTCCCAGCGGCGATGCCATTCCCAACGATCTGGCCTTCGATCTGATCGCCCGGGTGGCGGCGATCCTCGCGCCGTTCGACAACCCGATCCATGTCGAAGGGTTCACCGACAACCTGCCGATCAGCACCGCCAAGTTTCCGACCAACTGGGAGCTTTCCGCAGCGCGCGCCGGCAGCGTGGTGCGCATGCTGGCTGCCGATGGTGTCGATCCGGCACGCATGGCGGCGGTGGGCTACGGCGAGTTCCAGCCGGTGGCGGACAATGCGACGCCCGAGGGACGCGCGCGCAATCGGCGTGTGGTGCTGGTGGTGTCGCGCAATCTCGACGTGCGCCGCAGCGTTACCGGCACCGGTAGCAGCAACGCGCGGGCGGATGCGGCGCTGCAGCGAGCTGGCACACAAACTGCACCGGTCAGCGGCAATTCGGCGCACTAGGGCGCCTTCGTCAAATCACCGTCGTCGCGGGGCCTGGCAGTCGCCGGCCCGCTCGGATTCGGATGGAATGTGCGCAATGAGAGTCTGGGCAGTAGCCAATCAAAAGGGCGGGGTGGGCAAGACCACCACGTCGATCGCACTGGCAGGCTTGCTCGCCGATGCGGGCAAGCGGGTGGTGGTGCTCGATCTCGACCCTCATGGGTCGATGACCAGCTATTTCGGCCATGACCCGGATAACCTCGAGCACAGCGTCTTCGATCTGTTTCAGCACAACGGCAGCGTACCCGAGGGCTTGCCGTGGCAGTTGCTGCTGTCGACCAGTCATGAGCGTATCTCGCTGTTGCCGTCCAGTACCGTGCTCGCCACGCTGGAGCGCCAGTCGCCCGGGCAGAACGGTCTGGGCCTGGTCATCGCCAAGAGTCTGTCGCAGCTGTGGCAGGACTTCGATTACGCCATCATCGACAGCCCGCCGCTGCTCGGCGTATTGATGGTCAATGCGCTGGCGGCCAGCCAACAGCTAGTGATTCCGGTACAGACCGAATTCCTCGCGATGAAGGGGCTGGAGCGGATGGTCGGCACCCTCGCGATGATCAATCGCTCGCGCAAACAGCCGCTGCCTTATGTCATCGTGCCGACCCTGTTCGACCGCCGGACGCAGGCGTCGATGAATACCCTCAAGGTGTTGCGTGCCGGTTACCCGGACAGCCTGTGGCCAGCGTTCATCCCGATCGATACGCGCCTGCGCGACGCCAGCCGGGCGGGGCTCACGCCGTCGCAGTTCGACTCGGGCAGCCGGGCGGTGCTGGCGTACCGCGCGCTGCTCAAGCATCTGCTGTCACTGCAGACCTCGCCCGAGGCAGCCTGACATGCTGACGAAGTGTCGGATGACCGGCTCAAGTTCGCCTTGGCACTGGCCGATAGCCTGTCTGAATTTTCAACAGAAGTGGGTCCCATGAGCCGCGCCGTTCTCACCGAAACTCGCTCCCAGCTCGCGCTGCAGTCGTATCTCGATGCGCTGCTGCAGGACGCGACGGTCGAGCTGGCGGAGTCGGTCAGCCTGGACGAGTTCCAGGCCGCCGTGCTGGAGGAGCAGCAGCGCGATAACCTGCGCCAGGTCGAGACCGTTAGCGAGTTGCCGGCGGAAAGCCCGCCGGCGACCACGGTGGTCGCCGAGATTGCCGTGCCGGCTGCCGTAGTCGAGCCGGTCGTGGAGCTGAGCGTGGCGGCGGCATCGGCGGCTGAACCGCCGGCGCTCGACCCGCACCAGCCGCCCCAGTGGGGGGAGCAGCCGTTCGAGTGTCTGCTGTTCGATGTCGCCGGGCTGACCCTGGCCGTGCCGTTGGTCTGCCTCGGTTCGATCTACCCGCTGACGGGGCAGGAACTGACGCCACTGTTCGGCCAGCCGGACTGGTTTCTCGGCATATTGCCGAGCCACGCCGGCAATCTGAAGGTGCTGGATACCGCACGCTGGGTCATGCCCGACCGCTATCGCGATGACTTCCGCGAGGGCCTGCAGTACGTGATTTCCGTGCAAGGTTACGAATGGGGGTTGGCGGTGCATCAGGTCAGCCGCTCGATCCGTCTGGACCCGCGCGAAGTGAAATGGCGTACGCAGCGCAATCAGCGGCCGTGGCTGGCCGGCACGGTGATCGAACACATGTGCGCGCTGGTGGATGTCACCGCGCTCGCCGAGCTGATCGCCAGTGGCGCGGTCAGGCAGCTGCACCCGGCATCGACAAGGAAACATTGAGATTGATACGCGCCGGACGCATCCGTCGGCTCCGGTGCAACCGACAAATCGACCGCTGCGGCGGTATCTGAAAAAGGGTGGGACTATGAAGATGACGTCTGCGCAGGGTTCCGATGATCCTGTCCTGCAATGGGTAACCTTCCGTCTGGACAACGAGACCTACGGCATCAATGTGATGCAGGTGCAGGAAGTGTTGCGCTATACCGAAATTGCGCCGGTCCCTGGTGCGCCGAGCTACGTGCTGGGCATCATCAACCTGCGCGGTAATGTGGTCACGGTGATCGACACGCGCCAGCGCTTCGGTCTGGCACCGGCGCCGGTTTCCGACAACACGCGCATCGTGATCATCGAGGCCGACCGCCAGGTCATCGGCATCATGGTCGACAGCGTCGCCGAGGTGGTTTATCTGCGTCAGTCGGAAATCGAGACCGCGCCGAACGTGGGTAACGACGAATCGGCCAAGTTCATTCAGGGTGTGTGCAACAAGAACGGTGAGCTGCTGATCCTGGTTGAACTGGACAAGATGATGACGGAAGAGGAATGGGCGGAACTTGAGAGCATCTGATCCATGCTGATCGTGTCGCTGGTCGCGTCGGTCGTCGCCCTGGCCCTCGGTTGCCTGGGGCTACTGGGCTTCTGCGTGTGGCTGCTGCGCCAGCAGCGGCGCCAGGCTGAAGAACAGGCCAAGCGCGACGCTGTCCGCGACCGACGCATCAAGGATCTGGTCCAGCAACTGGACGTCTACGCCGAAGGCAGTGCGCGCATGGGCGATCGGCTCGAGGAGCTGGCCCGCCTGGTGGCGCCGCTGCCGGACAAGCTGGTGCAGCTCGAGCAGCGCGATCCCAACAATTTCTCGTTCAGCCAGGCCGCCAAACTGGTTGGCATGGGCGCCAGCGTGGACGACCTCACGCATTCCTGCGGCCTCTCGCAATCCGAGGCCGAGCTGATGAGCAAGCTGCACAAGGCGCGCAAGCCCTGACAGCTGGCCATGCGTCGCCCGCTGACGCGTTGGTTGGAACCTCGCCTCGCCGTATTTCTCCAAATCTCCACGAGCTTTGCTGCGCGGTGCAGTCGCCGCGCGGGCCGAGGAGGCGTGGGCGATGGTGCGCGTACTGATTCTGCTGTTGTGCATGGTGCCGCTGAGCGGGCTGACGCGGGAGGCGCCACAGGAAGTGCATGGCGCGCTGACGGTGAATGCTCACCAGGCCAAACGTCTGCACGAGCTGGGCGCGATGTTCGTCGATATCCGCCGCATGCGCGAGTGGACCTGGGGGCATGTGCAGGGTGCGCTGCACCTCGATCTGGCGACGGGCTTCGGCATCCTGGCGAGCCAGAACATGCCGCGCAGCGTGCCGCTGGTGATCTATTGCGACAGCGAAATCTGCCCCGGCAGCGCGCAGGCTGCGCGGATGGCGGTGGCGTGGGGATATCGCCAGGTCTTCTATTTCCGCGACGGCTATTTCGCCTGGCAACTGGAAGATTTCCCGCAGGAGAAAGGCAGCGACGACGCCTACACCGCGCTCAGCGCTCTGGTGCGTTGAGCAGCGGTGGCAACGCGGCGGGCGCCGCCTGCGGATCGAAGTCAGCAGGGCGCTTGCCCTTGAGATACCAAGCGAAGGCGATGATCTCCGCGATTACGCGATACAGTTCCGGCGGGATCTCGTCGCCCAGCTCCAGGCGCGCGAGCAGCTTGACCAGCTCGGCGTTTTCGTAGATCGGCACCTCGTGTTCGCGGGCGATCGCCAGAATCATCTCCGCCAGTTCGTCGTCGCCCTTGGCGCTCAGGGTTGGGGTATGCCGGCCATCGTAACTGAGGGCAATCGCCTGGCGTGGCTGCTGGTCGTTCATGCGGTTTCATCCACGAAACGCTGATCCAGCGACGTGCGCGGTCCCTGCGGTGGCACGCCTTGCCGACAGGCCAGCTCGCCGACGTTGAGACCGGCGGCTTGCAGGCGTTCGCGCAGATGTTCGAGTTCGCCGGCGATCAGCTCGGCGGTTTCGCCGCGTTCGGCCCACAGCTGGCTGGACAGGCTGCCGCGCAGCAGCTGTGCCTGGACCTGCAAGGGGCCCAGAGGCTGGATATCGAAAGCCAGTTCGATCTTCCAGAGCGTGTCCGGTTGTTCCTTGTCGCTCTGGCGCTGGCTTTGCTCGCGCTGCACTTTGATCTGCAGGGGCACGATGTCGCGCTGGTCGCGGATCGGTACCTCCAGCTGCCAGGTCGTCAGCTGGACACCATCCGGTAGCGTTTGCGTCTGCGCCAGACTCGACAGTTGATGCGTCTGCAGGCGTGAGACCGCGGCCGCGGCGAGCTTGAGCAGCAGCTCCAGATCAGCCTGTTCGTCCTGGCCATCCGGTAGCTTGCTACCCAGCGGGCTGCCGCCGAGGGGAAAGCTCAACGCCAGCTGGCGTGCATTGTTTTGGCCGAGTGCACCCAGGGCGCTGCGGGCGAACGCCGGCAACGCCTGGCCGGTTGCCGCGCCCAGCTGTGCCGCGGCCTGCGGAGTGCTGCCCGGCAGGTTGGGCAGCTGCGCCATCAGCCTCAGCAGTGCGGCCTTGAGATCGCCGGCGACCCCGGCGGTGTGCCCGCTCAGCAAATGTGCCTCGAGAAACGCTCCGCTGGCGGCGAAGGCCCGGGCCACCCCTTGAGGATCGCTTAGTTGCTGGACGCCGGGCAGCAGGCCGAGGAGCTTTCCGGCGGCGTCGCGCAGGCCGTCGGGCAGCGTATCGCCGAGCGCTGCCAAGGCTTGGAAAACACCACTCATCGGTGCCTGCCGACCGTGCTGGGCAGCCAGCTGCTGGCCGAGCAACAGCCGGTCGAACAGGCCGCTCAACGGCACGAAGCTCAATGCCTGGCTGCCCTGGACCTGGGCCGTCAGCAGGCTGCCGAGTGCCAGCGGGGTGCTGGTCTCGAGCTGCAGTTTCTGCCCGGCCAGCGGGGAGTTGAGCAGGCTGAGCACGACTTGGAATGTGGGGCGGCCATCGCCGCCGTTCTGCTGGCCGGTGGCGATCACCTTACCTTGCAGGATGCTGCCGGCCGGCAGCAGTGCCAGGTCGATGCTCTGCAGTGGTTGGTTGCGTCCCGGTTGCGGCTGCGCCAGCAGGCGGCTGTCCGACAGTGCCGCCACTGCGTAGCTGGCGCCGGGCGGCACCGGGCGTGCACTTTGGGCTTCGACGGTGGCCTGGCGACCGTTCTCCAGCGTCAGGCGCAACACCAGCTGGAAGCTCTGTGCGGTTTCCTTGACGGAAACGACTTCGGCCTGCGCGCTCTCGCCAGCCCCCAGCAGGCCCTGCATCGGCTGCAGCAACCTGAGCGCCACATCGAGCGCGGCAGTACTGGCGCGCGGGGTGGTGGGCGGCGGGACGGGAGAAGCGCTCTTGATCTCGGTCATTTTTCCTCAAATGCTCTTACAACCTTTCGCTTCCGCAGCCTTTGGTGCAAGGGGTTGCCATGTATAATTCCGACCGCCCTCGGGTGGCCGCCTGAATTATAGCGGCCACGCTCTTTTCATCTTGAGGTATCGCCGGCGTGTCAAATCCCTTTCTCGAAGCTGTGGCGCTCGCCTGTGAGCGGGATTGGCGCTTGCTGTTCGAGCAGCTTGAATTGCGCCTGGAGAAAGGCCAGATGCTGCAGATATCCGGCCCCAACGGCAGCGGCAAGACCAGCCTGCTGCGTCTGCTTTGCGGGCTGATGCAGCCGACCGCCGGGCAAATCCTGATCCGGGGCCGGCCTCTGGAGTCTCAGCGTAGCGAACCGGCGCGCAACCTGCTGTGGATCGGCCATGCCGCCGGCATCAAAGGGCTGCTCACGCCGGAGGAGAATCTCGCCTGGCTCTGCGCCTTGCACCAGCCGGCCGACCGCGAGGCGATCTGGCAGGCGCTGGCGCAGGTCGGTCTGCGCGGTTTCGAGGACGTACCCTGTCACACGCTTTCTGCCGGACAGCAGCGCCGCGTCGCTCTGGCGCGGCTGTATCTGGCGCCGCCGCCGCTGTGGATTCTCGACGAACCGTTCACCGCGCTCGACAAGCACGGCGTGGCCCAGCTGGAAGGCCATCTGGCGCGCCACTGCGAGCAGGGCGGCCTGGTGGTACTTACCACGCATCACACGCTGACGGAAAAACCGGCCGGCTACCGTGAACTGGATCTGGGGCAGCGGGCCGCATGAGCAGCGTCTTCACTCTTCTGTTGGCTCGCGAGGCGCGCCTGCTGTTTCGCCGCCCGGCCGAGCTGGCCAATCCGCTGGTGTTCTTCGCCATCGTCATTGCGCTGTTTCCGCTGGCAGTCGGGCCGGAGTCGCAATTGTTGCAGACGATTTCGCCGGGGCTGGTATGGGTCGCGGCGCTGTTGGCCGTGCTGCTCTCGCTGGACGGGCTGTTTCGCAGCGATTTTGAGGACGGTTCACTCGAGCAGTGGGTCGTTTCGCCGCACCCGCTGGCGCTTCTGGTGCTCGCCAAGGTGCTGGCACACTGGATGTTCTCGGGGCTGGCGCTGGTCTTGCTGGCTCCCTTGCTCGGGCTGATGCTCGGCCTGCCGATGAGCGCGATGCCGGTGTTGCTGCTGTCGCTGCTGCTGGGGACGCCGATCCTCAGTCTGCTCGGCGCGGTCGGCGCGGCGCTGACCGTTGGCCTCAAGCGTGGTGGCCTGTTGCTCGCGCTGTTGATTCTGCCCTTGTACATCCCGGTGCTGATTCTTGGCAGCGGGGCGCTGCAGGCGGCCTTGCAGGGACTGCCCGCCGCCGGCCATCTGTTATGGCTGGCCAGCCTGACCGCCCTGGCGGTTACTCTGACCCCCTTTGCGATTGCCGCCGGGCTGAAGATCAGCGTCGGCGAGTAGCGGTACATAACGCCGGCCGGAGTCGCTAAGCTCATCCGGCCGCTGAAACGGATTGTCGAGGCCGGGTTTTCGGTCTCTTACCACGATGAGTCATTCGATGAACTGGACATGGTTTCACAAGCTGGGTTCGCCCAAGTGGTTCTACGAGATCAGCGGCCGCTGGCTGCCGTGGCTGGGTTGGAGCGCGGCTATCCTCATCGTCGTGGGAACGATCTGGGCGCTGGCGTTCGCCCCCGAGGATTACCAGCAGGGCAACAGCTTTCGCATCATCTACATCCACGTTCCGGCGGCGTTCCTCGCCCAGTCGGTTTACGTGATGCTGGCCGTGGCGGGTGTGGTCGGTCTGGTCTGGAAGATGAAGCTCGCCGACGTGGCGTTGCAGCAGGCCGCGCCCATCGGGGCCTGGATGACCTTCATCGCATTGCTAACCGGCGCGGTCTGGGGCAAGCCCACCTGGGGCGCCTGGTGGGTGTGGGATGCACGCCTGACCTCGATGCTGATCCTGCTGTTCCTCTATTTCGGCGTGATCGCGCTCGGTCAGGCGATCAGCAATCGTGACAGCGCCGCCAAGGCCTGCGCGGTGCTGGCGATCGTCGGCGTGGTGAACATCCCAATCATCAAATACTCGGTCGAATGGTGGAATACCCTGCACCAGCCGGCCACGTTCAAGGTCACCGAGAAACCGGCGATGCCCGTCGAGATGTGGCTGCCTCTGCTGGTCATGGTGCTGGGCTTCTACTGTTTCTTCGCCGCCGTGCTGCTGATGCGCATGCGCCTGGAAGTGCTGCGCCGCGAGTCGCGTAGCAGCTGGGCGAAGACCGAAGTCACCGCTCTGGTGGGGAAAATGTCGTGAATTTTTCATCCTTCGCCGATTTCATCGCCATGGGCAACCACGGCCTGTACGTCTGGACCTCCTATGGCATCAGCCTGGCGGTACTGATCCTGAACGCGGCGCTGCCGATGCTGGCGCGTCGCCGTTACCTGCAAGACGAGGCGCGCCGTTTGCGCCGGGAGGAAGTGAAGTGAATCCGGTGCGCAAGAAACGCCTGTTCATCGTGCTGGCGATCCTCGCTGGCGTCGGTATCGCCGTCGCCTTGGCCCTGTCGGCGCTGCAGCAGAACATCAACCTGTTCTACACGCCGACGCAGATCGCCAATGGTGAAGCGCCCGAGGGCACGCGAATTCGCGCCGGCGGGCTGGTGGAAACCGGCTCGGTGCAGCGCTCCAGCGATTCGCTGAGCGTGTCCTTCCGCGTGACCGACGGTGTAGAGACGGTGACGATCAACTATCAGGGCATCCTGCCGGATCTGTTTCGCGAAGGGCAGGGCATCGTCGCGCTGGGGCGGGTGAACGCCGATGGCGTGCTGGTCGCTGACGAAGTGCTGGCCAAGCACGATGAAAACTACATGCCGCCGGAGGTATCGCAGGCGCTCGAGAAGAGCGGCATGATGAAGCACTACGAGGGCGGCAAGCAGGAGTACGCGAAATGATTCCTGAACTTGGCCATCTGGCGATGATCCTCGCGCTGTGCCTGGCCTGTGTGCAGGGCACATTGCCGCTGATCGGCGCCTGGCGTGGTGATCGGCAATGGATGAGTCTGGCGCAGCCGGCAGCCTGGGGGCAGTTCGCGTTCCTCGCCTTCGCGTTCGTCTGTCTGACCTATGCGTTCATGGTCGACGACTTCTCCGTTTCCTACGTGGCGCAGAACTCCAACAGCGCGTTGCCCTGGTACTACAAGTTCAGCGCGGTATGGGGCGCTCACGAGGGCTCGCTGCTGCTCTGGGCTTTCATCCTGTCGGCCTGGACCTTTGCCGTCTCGGTGTTCTCGCGGCAACTGCCGGAAGAAATGCTGGCGCGCGTGCTGGGGGTAATGGGGCTGATCAGCATCGGCTTTCTGTTGTTCCTCATTGTCACCTCCAACCCGTTCGACCGCCTGCTGCCGCAGTCGCCGACGGATGGCCGTGATCTCAACCCGTTGTTGCAGGACTTCGGTCTGGTGGTGCACCCGCCGATGCTTTACATGGGTTACGTCGGCTTCTCTGTGGCCTTCGCCTTCGCTATCGCGGCATTGCTCGGCGGGCGCCTGGACGCGGCCTGGGCGCGCTGGTCGCGCCCCTGGACACTGGTGGCCTGGGCATTTCTTGGCATCGGTATCGCGCTGGGCTCCTGGTGGGCCTATTACGAACTGGGCTGGGGTGGCTGGTGGTTCTGGGATCCGGTGGAAAACGCCTCGTTCATGCCCTGGCTGGTCGGCACGGCGTTGATCCATTCGCTGGCCGTCACCGAGAAACGCGGTGTGTTCAAGAGCTGGACGGTACTGCTGGCGATCGCCGCGTTCTCGCTCAGCCTGCTGGGCACCTTCCTGGTGCGTTCCGGCGTGCTGACCTCCGTGCACGCGTTTGCAACGGATCCTGAGCGCGGCGTGTTCATCCTGGTCTTCCTGCTGTTGGTGGTGGGCGGTTCGCTGACGCTGTTCGCCCTGCGTGCGCCAGTGGTCAAGAGCCAGGTCGGCTTCGGCCTGTGGTCACGTGAAACGCTGCTGCTGATCAACAACCTGCTGCTGGTGGTCGCCACGGCGATGATCCTGCTCGGCACGCTGTATCCGCTGCTACTCGATGCGCTATCGGGAGCCAAACTGTCGGTGGGACCACCTTATTTCAACGCCATGTTCGTACCGCTGATGGCAGCGCTGTTACTGGCCCTTGCGGTCGGCATTCTGGTGCGCTGGAAGGACACGCCATTGCGCTGGCTGCTGGGCATGCTGACACCAGTGCTGATCGCCAGTGCAGTGCTCGGCGGGTTGGGCGCGCTCGCGTTCGGAGACTTCCACTGGGCGGTACTGGCTGTCAGCTTCCTGGCGGCCTGGGTAGTCCTGGCGAGCGTGCGTGACCTGCTCGACAAGACCCGGCACAAAGGGCTGCTGAACGGAATGCGCAGCCTGGCGCCAAGCTACTGGGGCATGCATCTGGCGCATATCGGCCTGGTGATGTGTGCGCTGGGCGTCGTCCTCACCAGCCAACAGAGTGCCGAGCGCGACCTTCGCCTGGCGCCGGGCGAGTCGCTAGAGCTGGGTGGCTATCAGTTCGTCTTCGAAGGCGCGCAGCATCACGAAGGGCCGAACTACACCTCCGATCGCGCCACCATTCGCGTACTCGACGGTGATCGCCAGATCGCCGTTCTGCACCCCGAGAAACGCCTCTATACCGTGCAGCAGATGCCGATGACCGAGGCAGGCATCGACGCAGGCTTTACCCGTGACCTCTACGTGGCGCTGGGCGAGCCGCTGGGCGATGGCGCCTGGGCCGTACGCGTGCATATCAAACCCTTCGTGCGCTGGATCTGGCTCGGTGGGTTGATGATGGCCTTTGGCGGCATGCTGGCGGCAAGTGACCGGCGGTATCGGGTCAAGGTGAAAACCCGCGTGCGTGAAGCGCTGGGGCTGGCTGGACAAGGAGCCTGATGTGAAACGAGTGTTGATGTTGCTGCCGCTGGCGATCTTTCTGGTAGTGGCGGTATTTCTGTATCGCGGGCTGTTCCTCGATCCGACCGAGTTGCCTTCGGCACTGATCGGCAAGCCGTTTCCAGCGTTCGAGCTGCCAGCGGTGGAAGGTGACCGGCAGGTGCGCCGCGAGGACTTGCTGGGCAAGCCGGCGCTGGTGAACGTCTGGGCGACCTGGTGTCCGACCTGCAAGGCCGAGCACACCATGCTCAACCGCCTGGCGGAGCAGGGCGTCGTGATTCACGGCATCAACTACAAGGATGAAAACGCCAAGGCACAGCAGTGGCTCAAGGATTTCCTCGATCCCTACCAGCTGAACATCAGTGATCCGGATGGCAAGCTGGGATTGGACCTGGGCGTCTATGGTGCGCCGGAAACCTTCCTGATCGACAAGAACGGCATCATTCGCCACAAGTACGTTGGGGCGATCGACGAGCGAGTCTGGCGCGAGCAGCTGGCGGCGCTTTACCAGGAACTGGTGGACGAATGAAATCGATGATCCGCACGCTGCTGTTCGGTTTGCTCGTCAGCGCTACCGCACATGCTGCCATCGACACCTATGACTTCAAGAGCGAAGCCGAGCGCGAGCGTTACCGCACGCTCACCGAAGAGCTGCGCTGTCCGAAGTGCCAGAACCAGAACATCGCCGACTCCAACGCGCCGATTGCGATGGACCTGCGCGAAGAGATTTTCCGCATGCTGGAAGAAGGCAAGAGCAACGACGAGATCGTCGCCTATCTGGTCGATCGCTATGGCGATTTCGTGCGCTACAACCCGCCGGTAAACACCACCACACTGCTGCTCTGGTACGGCCCGGCGGGCCTGCTGATTCTTGGTTTCGGTGTCCTGGCGGTGATCCTGGTCCGCCGTCGCCGAGCGGATGCCGCACCTGCGGCAAGAACCCTTTCCGATGCCGAGCGCAAACGCCTCGCCACGTTGCTGGATAAAAAAGACTCATGATCGATTTCTGGATTGCTGCCGGTGTATTGCTGCTGGTGGCTCTGGCCTTTCTGCTGCTACCGATCCTGCGCGGGCGCAAGGCCCAGGCGGAAGAAGACCGCACCGCACTAAATGTCGCCCTGTATCAGGAGCGTCTCGCTGAGCTTGCTGCCCAGCGGGCCGCCGGCACCCTTACCGAGGAGCAACTGGAAGCGGGGCGCGCCGATGCCGCACGCGAGCTGCTGGACGATACCGAGGGCAGCGACGCCACGCGCAGCGCGCGGTTGGGTCGTGCGGTGCCGCTGCTGGCGGCGCTGCTGGTGCCTCTGCTCGGCTACGGTCTGTACTTGCACTGGGGCGCCAGCGATAAGGTCGAGCTGGCCCGCCAGTTCGGCGAGCAGCCGCGCTCTCTCGAGGAAATGACGTTGCGCCTGGAGCGGGCTGTCGAAGCGCAGCCCGATTCCGCCGAGGGCTGGTACTTCCTCGGGCGGACATATATGAACCAGGAGCGTCCGGCTGACGCCGCCAAGGCGTTCGCCCGCGTGATCGAGTTGGCCGGCCGGCAGCCAGAGCTGCTTGGGCAGTGGGCACAGGCGCAGTATTTCGCCGGCAATCGGCAGTGGACGAAGGAACTGCAGGCGCTGACTGACGAAGCCTTGCGCGCCGATCCGCAGGAGGTGACCAGTCTTGGTCTGCTGGGGATCGCGGCGTACGAGGAAGGCCGCTTTCAGGATGCGATTGGCTTCTGGGAACGTCTGGTGGCCACGCTGCCGGAAGAGGACCCATCCCGTGAGGCGATCAAGGGCGGTATCGCTCGCGCGCGCGAACAGCTTGGCGAGACTGCACCTGCGCCTGCGGCCGCCAGCGAATCGGCGGCGGTTCGGCTTCAGATCGAAGTAACCCTGGACCCGTCGCTGCAGGACGATGTGCGTCCGGATGACAGCGTATTCGTGTTCGCCCGTGCCGTATCGGGGCCGGCGATCCCGTTGGCGGCCAAGCGCCTGCGCGTTGCCGATCTGCCGGCCAACATCAGCCTTGGCGACGCGGATGCGATGATGCCGCAGCTGAAGATGTCCAATTACCCTGAGGTGAAGTTGGTGGCGCGCATTTCGCGCGAGGGTAATGCAACCAAAGGTGAGTGGGCGGGTCAGAGCGAAGCGTTGAAAACCGCAGGTGGCGACAAAACGATTCGCCTGATGATCGACAAGCCCGACGCTCCTTGACGCGCCGGCAGGGAGCGGAGTGATGAAGATGGTGCGCGTAGGCGATATTTGGTTGGTGCGGCACGCGCAGCGGATCGCAGCGCTGGGCGCGACGCTGCTTCTGGCAGCGTGTGCGGGTACGCCCTACGAGGCCGAACGGCCGGTGCCGCCCGCCAAGCCTGTGCCGCAGGCACCGGCTCCACGCGGTCCGGTTATCGCTCCGCCGCCGATCCAGGCCCCACCGGCGCCGCGAGCGCCATCGGTGCAGCGCAGCCATCCGCGCTATGCGCCGCCGCCGCATGCGGCGGCGCATTGGGATAATCGTTTGGGCGTTTATGTGGTGGAAGGCACCGAGCTGTTCTACCGCGAACGTCTTTACTACCGCTGGGATGGCGATTGGTACTGCTCCGGGCGCCCGGATGGCCCGTGGGATCCAGTGGCGCCACCTAGCGTTCCGCCAGGGCTGCGCAACCGCTACTGATCGAAGTCGGCTTCCGGCGAGTCTTTTCGTAGACTCTGCTAAAGCCCGCTGGCGGGGTGCCGATAAGCAGGAAGCAGCTAGCGGCTGCATTGAGCCTGCTCGGAGTCGATCCATGAATATGTCCGTCAAACGTCTCGAAGAAACCGGCAGCGCCTTGCGCAATGCATTGGCGCAACAGGACTGGGCGGCTATCAGTGTGCTCGATCGTCAGTGCCGGCAGGCAGTCGATGAAGCCATGGGCGAGTCTGAGCGCGACGAAGTTCAGGTACGCCAGGGCATGCAGCAGTTGCTGAACCTCTACGGAGAGCTGGTCAGCGCATGCCAGACGGAGCGCCAGCGTATCGCCGGCGAGTTGCGACAGTTCAACCAGGCGCGCGAGAGCGCCAAGGTCTACCAGCTGTTTGGATAGTCGCAGTCTTGCTGGTGCAACATAGCGTCAATCTGCCACAGCTGACTGTGTCGCCTTTGAGGCGTCGGTCGCCAAGGCGATCGTATTACCGCTCCGACCCACTTGCCGGAAAATCCGACATCTTCCTTCTGGTGCTGTCAATTAGCTATCAAAATAGACGATTGATAGATTTTTGACTCTGCGGACGTTACGCCTTTACTCCTTTCATATTCCTAACCGGTGACAGCGGAAGTGTGTGTTGGCTCCGATTAACGGCATTTTCAGCACCGCCTTTGGTCGATAATTCACGTCATAAATTTGACTCCGTTCATTTTTTTTAATTAACTACCGGCCAATTGCCTCTGGTGTGGCCGCGTTTCTCCATGGATGCGAAAACTCCGGCGCTTCTTCCCCGCAAGCCAAGAGCCCTATAAACAAGATGTGGCGTGATACCAAGATTTTGTTAATAGACGATGATCGTGACCGTTGTCGTGACTTGACTGTGATCCTGAATTTCCTCAGCGAGGATCATCTGGCGTGTTCCAGCCACGATTGGCGCGACGCCGTGGGGGGCTTGGAGTCGCGGAGCGTGATTGGCGTCCTGCTGGGCGAGGTCACCAGCAAGGGCGGGGCGGTCGAGCTGTTCAAGCAGATGAGTCAGTGGGACGAGAACGTGCCGGTAATTCTGATTGGCGAACCGGTGCCGACGGATTGGCCGGAAGAGCTGCGCCGTCGCGTGCTCACCAGCCTCGAGATGCCTCCCAGCTACAACAAGCTGCTCGATTCGCTGCACCGCGCGCAGATTTACCGGGAAATGTACGATCAGGCCAAGGGCCGCGGGCGTCAGCGCGAGCCGAATCTGTTTCGCAGCCTGGTCGGCACCAGCCGCGCCGTGCAGCACGTTCGCGAAATGATGCAACAGGTCGCCGACACCGAGGCCAGCGTGTTGATACTCGGCGAATCCGGGACTGGCAAGGAAGTTGTCGCGCGCAACCTGCACTACCACTCCAAGCGACGCCAGGCGCCGTTCGTGCCGGTGAACTGCGGCGCGATTCCGGCGGAACTGCTGGAGAGCGAGCTGTTTGGTCACGAGAAAGGCGCCTTCACCGGTGCGATCACGGCACGCGCCGGGCGTTTCGAGCTCGCCGAGGGCGGCACCCTGTTCCTCGACGAGATCGGCGACATGCCGCTGCCGATGCAGGTCAAGCTGCTGCGCGTGTTGCAGGAACGCACCTTCGAGCGCGTGGGCAGCAACCGCACGCAGGTCGCCGATGTGCGCATCATCGCCGCCACGCATAAGGATCTGGAGAAGATGATCGAGGCGGGCACATTCCGCGAAGATCTCTATTACCGCCTGAATGTCTTCCCGATCGAGATGGCCCCGCTGCGCGAGCGCGTTGAAGACATACCGCTGCTGATGAACGAACTGATCTCGCGTATGGAGCACGAGAAGCGCGGTTCGATTCGCTTCAACTCGGCAGCCATCATGTCGCTTTGCCGGCACGATTGGCCGGGCAACATTCGCGAGCTGGCTAATCTGGTCGAGCGAATGGCCATCATGCACCCGTATGGGGTAATCGGCGTCATGGAGCTGCCGAAGAAGTTTCGCCATGTCGATGACGACGACGAGCAGTATGCCGTCAGCCTGCATGATGAGATGGAAGAGCGGGCCGCGATCAGCGCGCCGATGGCGGTTCCCGAAGCGCATGCCATGCTCCCGATCGAGGGGCTGGATCTCAAGGAATACCTGGGCAACCTCGAACAGGGCCTGATCCATCAAGCGCTGGAAGATGCCGGCGGCGTTGTGGCACGGGCCGCGGAGCGTCTGCGCATCCGCCGCACGACGTTGGTGGAGAAAATGCGCAAGTACGGCATGAACCGCCGCGACGACGACAACGGCGAGCTGGCGGCAGCCGAAGACTGATCGCCTGGCGGGAATGGCCGTATCGGTTGTTGCCGGTACGGCTCGTCCATCTCCGCCCTTTCCACGCTCACCATATCTCGGGCACGAACCTTGCTCCCGCCAGTGACAGGTCTTTTTTTTGACAGTCACGAGTGGAACAGTGAGCGCAGCCTCTAGCCCATCCCCCGCCGAACGTCCCTGCGCGCCATCGCTCGATGGGCTTGCCCAGCTGCAAACCCAGCTGGACGCCACCCAGCAGCGGATGGCTGCACGCGTGGCATCGCTCGAAGGTCAGTTGGACGCCGCCAGCGCGCTACGTCTGCGCGAGCTGGATGAAAAGGAGCGGCTGGCCCAGCGGCTGCGCAGCCTGCTCGATCTGCTTCCCGGTGGCGTGGTGGTGCTCGACGGACACGGCGTTGTGCGCGAAGCCAATCCGGTTGCCGTCGAGCTCTTGGGCGAGCCGCTGGAAAACCAGCTGTGGCGCAACGTTATCGCACGCTGCTTCGCCCCGCGATACGACGACGGCCATGAGATATCGCTCGCCAACGGGCGGCGGGTTGCGCTTGCCACACGCTCGCTGAGCGGCGAGCCGGGGCAGCTGGTACTGCTCACCGACATGACCGAGACCCGCCGGCTGCAGGATCAGTTGGCGCGTCATCAGCGCCTGTCCTCACTCGGGCGTATGGTCGCCTCGCTGGCACATCAGATTCGCACGCCGCTGAGCTCTGCCTTGCTCTACGCCAGCCACCTGGAAGAGGGTGGGCTGAGCACGGAACAGCAGACACGTTTTGCAGGGCGCCTGAAGAGCCGGCTGCACGAACTGGAGCATCAGGTTCGCGACATGCTGGTGTTCGCCCGCGGCGATCTGCCTCTGCAGGATCGCATTACTCCGGCCGAGCTGTTCGGTGCGCTACGCGCGGCGGCCGAGCCGCGCTTGCAGAATACCCACCTGCGCTGGCAGTGCGATGCGTCGCAAGGGCTGCTGCTGTGCAACCGTGACACGCTGGTCGGCGCATTGCTCAATCTGATCGAAAATGCCGTGCAGGCTGCAGGCGCCGGTGTGCGGCTGAAGATTCATCTCTACGCACGCGGCGACCGGTTGCGCCTGTGCGTCAGCGACAACGGGCCGGGCATCGAGCCGGCGCTGCTGGCGCGGCTGGGCGAGCCTTTTCTCACCACCAAGGCGACCGGTACCGGACTCGGGTTGGCGGTGGTCAAGGCTGTTGCGCGCGCCCATCACGGCGAGCTGCAGCTGCTTTCCCGCCCTGGACGAGGCACCTGCGCGCGGCTGGTGATTCCCCTGCTTCTAGCAGGCCCGCAGGAGATTTGCGAATGACCGGCAGGATACTTCTGGTTGAAGACGACCACGCGTTGCGTGAAGCGCTGGGCGATACCCTTGAGGTCGGCGGTTATGCCTATCGTGCCGTGGTGAGCGCCGAGGCGGCACTGGAGGCGCTGCGCGAAGAGGCGTTCGGCCTGGTAGTCAGTGACGTCAATATGCCGGGCATGGATGGCCACGAGCTGTTGAGCGTGATTCGCCAGCGTTATCCGCAGGTACCGGTGCTGCTAATGACCGCTTTCGGCGCCATCGACCGCGCGGTGCAGGCCATGCGTCAGGGGGCGGTGGATTACCTGCTCAAGCCATTCGAGCCGAAAGCGCTGCTGAGCCTGATCGCGCAGCACGTCTGCGGCCGCTTGGGTGATGATGAGCCGGGGCCGGTCGCTCATGCGCCGGCCAGCCGGCAGCTACTCGAGCTGGCCGCACGGGTGGCACAGAGCGATTCCACAGTGCTGATCTCCGGCGAGTCGGGGACTGGCAAGGAAGTGCTGGCGCGTTACATCCATCATCGGTCGCCACGGGCGAGTGGGCCGTTCATTGCAATCAACTGTGCGGCCATTCCCGACAACATGCTCGAGGCCACATTGTTCGGCCATGAGAAGGGCGCCTTTACCGGAGCGGTCGCTGCGCAGCCGGGCAAGTTCGAGCTGGCCGACGGCGGTACGCTGCTGCTCGACGAGATATCCGAGATGCCTTTGCCGTTGCAGGCCAAGCTGCTGCGGGTGCTGCAGGAGCGCGAAGTGGAGCGGATCGGCGCGCGCAGGCCGGTCACGCTCGATATCCGCGTGCTCGCCACAACCAACCGTAATCTGCGGGGCGAAGTGGCGGCGGGGCGTTTTCGTGAGGATCTGTACTATCGGCTGTCGGTCTTTCCCTTGGCGTGGGCGCCACTGCGTGAACGGGCTGCGGATATCGTGCCGCTGGCCGAGCGGTTATTGGCCAAGCATGGGCAGAAAATGCGACAGGCACCGGCACGGTTGTCCGAGGCCGCGCGGCGCTGCCTGCAGGCCCACGCCTGGCCAGGGAACGTCCGCGAGCTGGACAACGCTATTCAGCGCGCGCTGATTCTTCAGCGCGGCGGCGTGATCGAGCCGGCCGACCTCTGCCTCGACGGCGTTGAGCTGATGCTCGCGTCCGTCCCAAGCCAGGCGCCAGCGGCAAGCGATGTCGCGGCGAAACCTCCCGCGGCGCTGGGAGAGGATCTGCGGCAGCACGAATTCCAGCTGATCATCGAAACCTTGCGCAGCGAACGCGGGCGCCGCAAGGAAGCGGCGGATCGCCTCGGTATCAGCCCGCGTACCCTGCGCTACAAGCTGGCGCAGATGCGTGATGCCGGATTCGATGTCGAGGCTGCGCTCTACGCCGAATGATCGGCTTCGCCTGTAAGGCGCTCTGCTAAGCTGCCGTCTTCAGTGAAAGGAGGTTCGCGGATGCACGGAGACTTCTGGCTGCAGCGCTGGGCGCGCAATGAAATCGGTTTTCACCTCGGCATGGTGCATCCCGGACTGCGGCGTCATTGGCCGCGGCTTGGCCTTGCGCCGGGTGCACAGGTGCTGGTGCCGCTGTGCGGCAAGAGCGTGGATCTTGCCTGGCTGGCCGAACAGGGATATCGGGTGCTGGGCGTCGAGCTGAGCGAGAAGGCAGTCGAAGCGTTCTTCGCGGAACAGCAGCTCGACGCCGAAGTCTCCCGAGCCGGGCCGTTCAAGATTTTCCGCGCGGGCGCGCTGGAGATTCGCTGCGGTGATATTTTCGCGCTCGCCGCGCAGGATGTCGCCGATTGCCAGGCTCTATACGACCGTGCTGCGCTGATTGCCTTGCCGCCGCCTATGCGCCAGCGTTACGCGGCACACCTTTCGGCAATCCTGCCGAATGTCTGTCAGCAATTGCTGATTACCCTCGATTACGAGCAGTCGCAGATGGATGGTCCGCCCTTTGCCGTCGATGCCGCCGAGGTTACTGCGCTTTATGCGGACGGCTGGCATGTCGAACTGCTCGAGTCGAAGGAAGTTCTGGAGCGTAATCCGCGTATGCGTGAGTGCGGTCTGGGGCGCCTGGAGGAGAGTTTCTATCACCTGCGGCGCCCGGTCTGAAGCATCCTGGCACGCTTGTCATGCCGCCTCGGCGGCCGAGTGGTGCGCTCAGCTTGCCGCCTGCAGGCGGCGGATGAAGCTATCCGCCTCGTCGATGGCTCGCTGCATATCCGCCATCAGCTGGTCGACGTTGCTCTGCAGCGTCCGGTATTCGCCCTGCAGTGCGCCAATGGCGCGTGCGTTTAGATTGTGCTTGAGAAACAGCACCTGGTCATGCAGCACCGCAAGTACCGGCGCGATGCGCTTCTCGGCAGCTTTCATGCGCTGCAGTAATGTGCGGTATTCGCTGCGCGTGCGGCTCAGCTCACGCGCGCTGGCGTTCTTCAGGCTGGCGTTGCTGTACTGCTGCAATTCGTCTTCCCATTCGTCGAACAGTGCCTCGGCGACATCTTCGACAGCCTCGATTCGTGCGCGCACGTCGTTGGCTGCGGCGACACTGGCCTCGTATTCCCGGTTCAGTGCCTCGTAGCGCTGTTCCAGATCGCCGCCATTAACTTTGACGACGCTGCGGTAGCGTTCTAGCGCATCCTTGAACTGCTGCTTGGCGTCCTGCTGCGAGTCGCGGGCATCCTCGACGCGATCGACCAGGATGTCGCGTTTATGGACGCCTGCCTTTTCCATCGCGGAGTAATAGGCGCTCTGGCAGCCGCTGAGCGTGAGCATGACGCAGCAGGTGAATAAGAGTCGGCGCATGAGGGTTCCTTTGTGCGCGGGGGAAAGAAGATAGACAAACAAAAAGGGCGACTTGCGTCGCCCTTTGTCATCCGAACGTGCTCAGCCGCGCTGACGCAGCGCCTCGATGCGATCGTCCAGCGACGGGTGGGTCATGAACAGCCCGGCCATGCCATGCTTCAGCGCGCCGTTGATGCCGAACGCCTTGAGCGTATCCGGCATCTGAACCGGCACGCCTTGTTCGGCCTGCAGACGGCGCAGCGCGCCGATCATGGCCTGGGTGCCGGCGAGCTGTGCGCCGGCTTCATCGGCGCGGTATTCGCGTTTGCGCGAGAACCACATGACGATGATGCTGGCCAGCAGACCCAACACCAGTTCCGCGAAAATGGTCGCGACGAAGTAGCCAATGCCTTGGCCTTCCTCGTTCTTGAGGATCGCTTTGTCGACGAAGTTGCCGAAGATCCGCGCGAAGAACATCACGAAGGTGTTCACCACGCCCTGGACCAGCGCGAGCGTGACCATGTCGCCGTTGGCCACGTGACCAATCTCATGGGCCAGTACGGCCTTGACCTCGTCCGGCGAGAAACGCTCCAGAAGACCCTGGCTGACGGCCACTAGGGCATCGTTTTTGTTCCAGCCGGTGGCGAAGGCGTTGGCCTCGTAGGCCGGGAAGATACCGACTTCCGGCATCTTGATGCCGGCTTCGCGCGACAGTTGTTCGACAGTCTGCAGCAGCCACTGCTCATGGCGCGTACGAGGCTGGCTGATGATCTCGGTGCGGGTGCTCATCTTCGCCATCCACTTGGAGATGAACAGCGAAACCAGCGAGCCGGCAAAGCCGAAGACCGCGCAGAAGGCCAGCAGGCTGCCATAGTTCTGGCCAGTGTAACGGTCGACTCCGAGCACCTTGAGCGTGATGCTGGCGATCAGCAGTACCGCAAGGTTGGTGGCCACGAACAGAAAAATGCGCATCATGGTTGCGACTGACTCCGGGAGTACGAGAAAGAACGTAGGCTATATAAGGTGCGCCCCCGGCCTATTCAACCGGGCGACTATTTCAAGCTATGTCGCGTCGTGCTGGAAGCGGGCCGCTTTCAAAGAGTAGTCGGGCCAATCGGGCGAGACGCTCGCTGTTTCCGCTTTTCAGCGCTTCGCGTAGCTGATGGGCGAGGCTGGCATGAACGCGTTGCACGCTCGAAGGCAAGGTTTCCGTTGCGGCGGGCAAATCGGGAACGCTGCGAGTCAGGCGCAGGAACGCCTTTTCGGTGAGTACGGCCTGATCCAGGGCCTGATACTGAATGGTGCTGTCGAAGCGCAGATAGCCCTCTTCGGCCAGCCATAGCAGCGTCCCAAGGCAGCCCTGGTGGCGCTTACTCGGCAGGCCGAATTCGTCCGGCTCCTCACGGCCGATCAGGTCCTCGACGTACAGCGCGGCCTTGCGCGGAAAGGCCTGATAGAGCATCAGCAGGCCTGCCGCCGCGTCCCGGTAGAAATCGTCGATGTGCAGATCCATGCCGCTACTGGTGATAGGTCTTGAGGAAGTTGCCTATGCGACCGATCGCCTGTTCCAGATCGTCGACGCGCGGCAGCGTGACCACGCGGAAATGATCCGGCCATGGCCAGTTGAACGCCGTGCCCTGGACGATCAGCAGCTTCTCGGCCAACAGCAGATCGAGCACGAACTTCTCATCGTTGTGAATCGGACAAACCTTCGGGTCGATCCGCGGGAAGGCGTAGAGTGCGCCCATCGGCTTGACGCAGCTGATGCCTGGGATGTCGTTGAGCAGTTCCCAGGTGCGGTTGCGCTGCTCGATCAGGCGGCCTGGCGGCAATATCAGGTCGTTGATGCTCTGGTAGCCGCCCAGTGCTGTCTGGATCGCATGCTGGGCCGGCACGTTGGCGCATAGGCGCATGTTGGCCAGAATATCCAGGCCTTCGATGTAGCTCTGCGCTTTCTGCTTGGGGCCGGAAATCGCGACCCATCCCGAGCGGAAGCCTGCCACCCGATAGGATTTGGACAGGCCGTTGAAGGTGAGGCAGAGCACGTCCGGTGCCAGCGAGGCGGTGGAAATGTGCACGGCGTCGTCGTAGAGAATCTTGTCGTAGATCTCGTCGGAGAACAGTACCAGCTTGTGCTGGCGTGCCAGCTCCACCATGCCCTCCAGCACTTCTTTGGGATAGACCGCGCCGGTCGGGTTGTTCGGGTTGATCAATACCAACGCCTTGGTGTTCGGCGTGATCTTGGCCTTGATATCGGCCAGGTCCGGCCACCAGTTGGCCTGCTCATCGCACAGGTAATGCACCGGCTTGCCACCGGCCAGGCTGACGGCAGCAGTCCACAGCGGGTAGTCCGGCGCCGGGATCAACACTTCGTCGCCGTTGTTCAGCAGCGCCTGCATGGACATGACAATCAGCTCGGACACGCCGTTGCCGAGGTAGATGTCCTCGATGCCGACGCCTTCGACCTGCTTCTGCTGGTAGTACTGCATGATCGCCTTGCGGGCGCTGAACAGGCCTTTGGAATCGCTGTAGCCCTGGGCGGTGGGCAGATTGCGGATCACGTCCTGGAGGATTTCCTCCGGGGCCTCGAAACCGAACGGCGCCGGGTTGCCGATGTTCAGCTTGAGGATGCGATGGCCTTCCTCTTCCAGGCGTTTGGCGTGCCGTAGCACCGGCCCGCGAATGTCGTAGCAGACATTGGCGAGCTTGTTCGATTTGCTGACCTGCATGATCCTGAGTGTCCCGAAGTGAAAACGCGCCAGCTCCGGAGTGGCTGGCCTCGCTTGGCATGAACCCGGGCGCCTTGGCAGTCGGAAACCCCGCTGCCAGACTAGGCGTCGAAGAGCCACGCATGATACGTGCGGCCCGATCACCGGAAAAGGTACAGATCGGCCTTTTTTAAGCTGTGGAGGTGTACCGATGGATAAGCTGGAAAAACCGCTCGAAGTCTGGCGCGAAGAGCTTTCCGACGAGCAGTTCCAGATCTGCCGCCTCGGTGCCACCGAGCGCCCGTTCAGCGGCAAGTACAACGACAGCAAGACCCCCGGTATCTACCGTTGCGTCTGTTGCGGTGCGCCGCTGTTCGATTCGGCTGCCAAGTTCGATTCAGGTTGCGGCTGGCCCAGTTACTTCCAGCCGGTCAGCGACACGGCGATCGCCAGTCTGGATGATTTCAGTCACGGTATGCATCGCATCGAGGTGCGTTGCGCGCGCTGCGATGCGCACCTCGGCCACGTGTTCCCCGATGGACCGCGACCAACCGGCTTGCGCTATTGCATCAACTCCGCGTCTCTTGAGCTGGAGCCGCGCGAGGCCTGATTTTTTCGGCCGCGAAGACGATTGCAGCCGCCCGCTACGTCGATGGGGTAGTGGGTGTGGCGCGAGCGTCGCTCAATTCTATGAATCACATCTGGAGTCGTTCGATGGATGTCGAGCTGAAAGCATTTCTGCGGCGTGCCGAGGCGCTGCTGACGCGTGTCGAGCCGTTGTTGCCGACACCCCATGAGGCCATCGACTGGGGTGTGACCATTGCCGCGCGCTGGCAGCGAGAGGAGCGTGGGGGCTGGCTGGCGCCGTTGCGCGTGAGTCTCGATCTGTCACTGGACGACCTGATCGGCATCGACCGCCAGCGTGATCTGCTGGCGGTCAATACCCGCCAGTTCGTTTCCGGAATGCCGGCCAACCATGCGCTGCTGTGGGGCGCGCGCGGCACCGGCAAGTCGTCGCTGATCCGCGCGCTGTTGGCTGAATATGCCGCAGCCGGGCTACGTCTGATCGAGATCGAGCGCGACCACCTGGCCGATCTGCCACGTCTGGTGGAGGCGCTTGCCGGCGAGCGGCGGGCGTTCGTGGTGTTCTGCGACGACCTTTCCTTTGAGGCCGGTGAGGGGGATTACCGGGTGCTCAAGAGTGTGCTCGACGGGTCGCTGGAACGTGCGCCGGATAACGTGCTGCTGTACGCCACCTCCAACCGCCGCCATCTCGTGCCGGAGCGGCAGAGCGATAACGAGCACTGGCAGATGGTCGATGGAGAGTTGCATCCCAACGAGGCGGTGGAGGACAAGATTGCCTTGTCCGACCGGTTCGGCCTGTGGCTGTCGTTCTACCCGTTCAGTCAGGAACACTATCTGCGTGTCGTTCGCCACTGGATCGGCTCGCTGGCAGATCAGGCCGGGCTGGACTGGGGCTGGAACGAGGCGCTGGAGAAAGATGCGATTCGCTGGGCAACCGGACGCGGTAACCGCAACGGACGCTGCGCATACCAATATGCTCGCCAGTGGGTCGGCCAGCGTTTGCTTGAGCGCCGCGATTGAAGAATTGCAGCGCCTCGGTCGGGCGCTGCGTACGCTTATGGTCGAGTGGGCGGGCTCAGCGTGCCGCCGCTTTGGCCATTTCCTTGAGCTTGTCGTTCATGCGTTGCTCGCTGGGCAGCAGGCTGGCAAGCGAAGGCAGGGCAAGCATGCGGGCGTAATGAGCGCCCAGTGCGGGCCAGCGAGCGGTGTCCAGCGATTCACCGCCGTGGGCCATATTGACCAACTGGCTGGCGATGGCGAGATCGGCTAGCGACAGGCGTCCGCCAACGAAATAGTCCTGCTGCCCCAGTTGCTGCTCGAGGTAATCGAGGTGTGGCGGCAGTTTCTCGTGCAGTGCTGACTGTACGGCTTGCTCGTCGCAGCTATGCCCCGAGCTCGGTTTGAGTATGCGATTGGCAAAAATGCAGAAAGTTGTCAGCGGCGCGAGTTCGTAGTCGGCGTATTTCTCCAGCCATCGAATCCTTGCCCGGCTTGCCGCGTCATCGCCGTACAGGCGGTGCGCATCGGCATAGGCGTCTTCGAGGTACTGGCAGATCACGCTCGAGTCGGCCATCGTAATGTCGCCGTCGCGCAGCGCGGGAATGCGGCCGAGGGGGTTGAGCTGGAGATACCAGTCCGGCGGATTGAACGGCATCACCATTTCCAGCTGGTAGTCGAGCGCTTTTTCCAGCAGGCAGAGCCTGACCTTGCGTACGAACGGCGAAAGCGGGGCTCCGTAAACCGACAGTGTCATTGTTGTTCTCTCTGTAGGGCCTAGTAGACGTTGTTCTTCTTCCACAGATCCTCGTCGTCGAATGCCTTCATGCCTTCGGCCAGCTCGCTCGGCTCATCTGCGGCGGGACGCGCCTGATTCGCTACCAATGCATTGGCGTGATCGAGAAGATTCTGCAATTGCTTGAGTTGCGCCGAGTACTCGACTGTAGACGGCTGTTTGCGAATGTGCTGGATCGCGCGCTCGAAGGCCAGGCGCGCGCGTTGTGGCAGGTTCTGTTGCAGCGCGTGACGGCCGAGACCGGCAAAGTATTCAATGTGCAGGACGGCTAGCAGGCGCTGGATTTCCTGAACCCAGCGGCGACCTTCGTCCTGGCCGAGCTGACGCTCCTTGGCTGCTCGAACAATTTGTGCATGGAGATCTTCGAGCATGAAGCGCACCTCCTTGGCCTGGGCTTCGCTGACGATCTGCCGTGGCGGATTGCGAACCGGGATGGCATCGCCTTCGGCGATCTCACTGCGCAGGCTCTGGATTCGGCCGGCCAGCTGATCGTTGCCGCGCTCGAGCGGCAGCAGCCGTTCGCTGAGGTTCAGCTCGAGGCGGGCGAGCACCTGCTTCAGGGCCGGCGTCATCATCTGCCCGGGCAGCGCTTCGCTGAGATTGCTGCAGCGGCGTCGGCGATCGTTCAGGTCTGCGCGTAGCCTGGCTTTCTCCAGGTTCTTTCGCTCGACGAGTTGGTTGATATAGCCGATAGCGACCAGCAGAACCACGCCGGCAACGACCAGGCCGGTGATCATTAAAGGAGACACATCAGGCACTCCGTGCGGCTGAGTTTGCGCCTGAGTGTAGTGGTTGGGGTGGCAAGCTGATAGCTCCGAAGGGGGTGTCGATTTTTTTTGGTTTGCAGGGTTGACGGGCTATCGGTGCCTCCATAAAATGCGCGCCACTTGCAGCGTGAAGCACCAAACGAAGCGCAGCAAGCCGGAATCAGGCTGTAGTTTCCGGGGTGTGTCCCCTTCGTCTAGTGGCCTAGGACACCGCCCTTTCACGGCGGTAACAGGGGTTCGAGTCCCCTAGGGGACGCCAATTTTGCGGGAATAGCTCAGTTGGTAGAGCACGACCTTGCCAAGGTCGGGGTCGCGAGTTCGAGTCTCGTTTCCCGCTCCAAATTCACTTCACATGCCGATCAGGCATCTGGAGCTAAAAAGCGACCTAAGGGTCGCTTTTTTTATGGCCGCAATTCCTCACGTCACTCATTCTCTTCACGGGCATCGCTAGGCGGCAGCCGCGTCGATCACTCAGGTGTACTTGGTGAAGATACTGCGCACACGCTCCAGTGCAGCAGCCGTGTCCTGGTCCTGATCGTGTAGCGCCTCCTCGAGCAGACAGGTCAGCATCAACCTATAGGCCTTATCCAGTGCGCTGCGGGCGGCCGAGAACTGCTGAGCAATGGCCTCGCATTCCTCGCCGCGCTTGATCATCGCCTGGATGCCGCGAATCTGGCCTTCGACCCGGGCCAGCCGCTTGAGCATGGCCTGCTGCTGGTCCTGCATGTCGATCGACGTTATTGCCTGGTCTTCCATCAATCACCTCGGCGGGAAGAAACGAACAGAGCGCCCGGCGCGAGTACGTTGCGTGGGTTGGTCATATACCGGTAGGGGCATCCTAGCGACGGCATCGAGCGTTGACTACCGTTGTGTTGACAAGCGGATCGGCAAACAATATATATATAAATATATTGTTTTTCTTGAAGGTGTTGGTTGTGACGCTTGCTTCTGCTGAATTGGATATACAACGCCTGCGCGAAAGCGCGGCGGCTGCAGGTCAGCTCCTGCGCACGCTCGCGAATCCGGACCGGCTACTCCTGCTATGCCAGTTGAGCCAGGGCGAGCGCAATGTCAGCGACATGGAGCAATTGCTGGGCATCCAGCAGCCGACGTTGTCGCAACAGCTGGCCGTGCTGCGGCGCGAGGGCCTGGTGGAGACCCGTCGCGACGGCAAGCAGATCTTCTATCGCATCGCCAGCCCCGAGGCGCTGGCGGTCATCGCCACGCTCTATCAACTTTTCTGCGGGAGCGAGCAATGACTATCGATTGGGTCAATTTCACCCCTTGGTCGGCATTAGCCGGCGGCGCGTTGATCGGCCTGGCAGCTGCTCTGTTCATCATGCTGAATGGCCGCATTGCCGGTATCAGCGGCCTGCTCGCCAGCCTGCTGGAGCGCAAGGCGGAGGGGCGGGGCGAGAAGGCACTGTTCCTGCTTGGCATCCTGCTGGCGCCATTGCTGTGGCTGATGGCCGGCGAATGGCCGCGGATGGAATTCCAGACCAATTGGCTTGGCCTGCTGATCGCCGGCGTGCTGGTCGGTGTAGGGACGCGCTATGGCGCTGGCTGCACCAGCGGACACGGCGTTTGCGGTATATCACGCCTCTCGGCGCGTTCTATCGTCGCGACCCTGACCTTCATGGCCGCAGGATTCGCGACCGTTTTCGTCATTCGCCATCTTGTCGGAGCTTGAACATGCGCAAGCTGACTGCATTTGCCGCGGGTCTGCTGTTCGGTATCGGCCTGCTGCTTTCGGGCATGGCCAATCCGGCCAAGGTGATCGGTTTTCTCGACCTGGCGGGTGCCTGGGACCCGTCACTGGCCCTGGTGATGGCCGGTGCCATCGCAGTGGCGCTGCTGCCGTTCGGCTGGGCGCGGCGTCGCCATGTCTCGCTGCTCGAGGCACCGATGCGCTTGCCGGAGAAGCGTGAGCTGGATCGGCGCCTGATTGGCGGCAGCCTGCTGTTCGGTGTGGGCTGGGGTATCGCCGGCATCTGTCCAGGTCCGGCGCTGGCCATGCTGCTGTCCGGGCGCTGGCAGGTCGTACTGTTCGTCGTGGCGATGCTCGGCGGAATGTTGCTCTTCACTGCGCTGGAAAACCGGCGCGCGCACTGACCTGGAGGTCATCATGAAAGCCAATGTGGGAACAATCGATCGTACGGTGCGGATAGTCGTCGGGCTGTTGCTGATCGGTCTGACGCTGGGCGGCGTGATCGGCATGTGGGGCTGGATCGGCCTCCTCCCGCTTGCGACTGGCATATTCCGTTTCTGCCCCGCATACGGTCTGCTGGGCATCAAGACCTGCAAGCTGCGCCATTAACGGCGCACCCGCCGCTGGTCGGCAATCGACCGGCGGCGGCCATCACATGCGCTCAGTAGCGCATGTCGATAATGATGGTCGTGCTCTGCTCGGGGACGACCTCGAAGGCACTGTCGTCGAAGGCCGGCGGGCCCATCACCTTGGGATTATTGGACAGACCGTAGCCTTCGGCTGGGAACATGCCGAAGCGGCGGTCGAGTTCGCCGTTGGCGTTCTCGTCATGGTAGGCCATGACCGCATAACGTCCCGGCGGAACATCACCGAAAGTCAGCGTCACGTCGCCGGTTGCCGCGGGGGCCTGCTTGGTGGCGAATGCCTTGGCCTCCTTGCGGAAAGTCTTCGGATCGGCGTACAACCCGACTCGCACATTGCCCCGGTCATGCTCGACGCCCGCCAGGGTGATCTTCAGCTCCTGAGCCTGCGCCAACTGGATCGTGCCGATGCCAATGCCCAGCAGCAGCGCCCATATCCCTCGCTTCATCGTCTTCATCTCCGCGGTCATTGCGTGGCGGCCATTGCGACCGCCGCGTTGCGTGCAGAAGTCTAGCGTGATCGCGCAACGCCACCTGATGGTTTGTCTGTCGTTTGAACACGAATTCAACTGAAGTCGGGCAGGCTCGGAGTCGTTTGCGGCAGGCCGGCGGCGCACCAGGCATCGAAGCCGCCTTCGACGGACCGGACCTGCAGATAGCCCATCTCCCGCAGCGCTGCGGCAGCGAGCGCCGCGCGCCCTCCGGTCTTGCAGTAGAGCACGATCGCCAGATCGCGCGAATCGAACTCGGGCATGCCGCTGAGCTTGAACTCCAGCACGCCACGCGGAATGTTGACGGCACCCGGAATGTGCGCGACGTGGTACTCGTCGCCTTCGCGCACGTCGATCAGTACGTCCGCTTCGCGAATCGCCGCTTCGGCATCGGCAATCGGAACTTCCCGGATGCGGGTCCGGGCCTCGACGACGAGGTCATGGGCGGTTTTCATGTGGCGGTCTCCCGTGAGTCAAAGGTTCGTGATCTGGGCGGTCAGAGCCTGTCCAGGGGTATCTTCAGGTAGCGCGTGCCGTTGCTCTCCGCTGGGGGCAGTTCGCCGCCGCGCATGTTGACCTGAACCGAAGGCAGGATCAGTGCCGGCAGCCCGAGCGTGGCATCGCGCGCGGTACGCATGGTCACGAACTCCTCCTCGGTGATGCCGGCGTGGATATGAATATTGTGCGCGCGCTCGGCGCCGATACTGGTTTCGTGGAAGAACGTCTCGCGGCCTGGCGCCTTGTAGTCATGGCAGAGGAACACGCGGGTGCTGTCGGGCAGGGCGAACAGTTTCTGGATCGAGCGGTACAGCGTGCGCGCGTCGCCGCCGGGAAAGTCGCAGCGGGCGGTGCCGTAGTCGGGCATGAACAGCGTATCGCCGACGAAGGCGGCGTCGCCGATCAGGTAGGTGAGGCAGGCGGGCGTGTGGCCTGGCGTATGCAGTGCCTGTGCATCGAGGCTGCCGATTTGGAACCGTTCGCCGTCACGGAACAGCTGATCGAATTGCCGTCCATCGGTGGCGAATCCGGCGCCGGCGTTGAACAGTTCGGCAAACGTACGTTGCACTTCGGTGATGCGCTCGCCAATGGCGAGCCGGCCGCCCAAGTGCTGCTTGAGATAGTGGGCGGCGCTCAGGTGATCGGCATGCACATGGGTTTCCAGCAGCCATTGGACTTGCAGATCGTGCGTGCGGATGTAGTCGATGATGCGATCGGCGGCCTGATGCGATGTGCGTCCGGAGGCGGCGTCATAGTCGAGCACGGAGTCGATCACCGCGCACTGGCGCGTCTGCGGATCGCTGGCAACGTAGCTGTAGGTGAAGGTGGCGGGGTCGAAGAAGGCTTCAATCCGGGCGCTCATGTCGCAACTCCTTTCAACGTATTAATACCCTATGGGGTATTCAAGCCTGTCGATAGTAGCGCGTTTTTCGTGGTTGCGTTTCGTTGGGCCGACGACTATTTCGACGGTGGCGACTGCACATCGAGAGGCGAATTCAACGCGTCGCTGACGATCTGTCCGTCGACGAGCTGCACGGTGCGCGCGCAGTTGGCCGCCAGGCGCGGGTCGTGGGTTACCACCAGCACCGCGCAGCCGAACTGTGCATTGATGCGGTGGAACAGCTCGAACACGCTCTGCGCGGTGCGTGTGTCGAGGTTTCCGGTCGGCTCGTCGGCCAGCAGCAGCGGTGGGCGGGTCACCAGCGCACGGGCGATGGCGACCCGCTGCTGTTGGCCACCGGAAATCTGCGTGGGCTTCTTGTCGGCGTACGCGGCGAGGCCGACCTCGTCGAGCAGGCTGCGCGCCAGATCGATCTCCGTCGCCGACGGTTTACCGTGCCGGATCATCAGCGGCATCAGCACGTTATCCAGCACGCTGAATGCCGAGATCAGGTGATGGAACTGGAAGACGAAGCCGATCGCTTCGTTGCGCAGGCGCGTGCGTGTCTCGTCATCGACCGTCCGCGTCGGCCGGCCGAGCAGGTACAGCTCGCCGGCACTCGGCGGGTCGAGCAGGCCAATGACGTTCAGCAGCGTGCTCTTGCCCGAGCCGGACGGACCGATAAGCGCGGTCAGCTCGCCGGCGCACAGGCGCAGGTCGATGCCGTGCAGCACCTCGCTTTCCAGTGGCGTGCCGAGGTTGAAACTCTTGCGCACGCCTTCCAGGCGCAGTACTTCGCGTGGAGGCAGGGTCGGATCAGACATAGCGAATGGCCACCGCCGGGTCGTAGTGTGCCGCGCGGCGGGCGGGCAGGGCGGCAGCCAGCACGCCGGTCACGGTTGCCACGAGCATGGCCAGCGGCACCAGCGTCGGGTCGACGGGAATGAAGAACAGTCGTGGCCCCAGCAGGTTGAACACCTGCACCAATCCCCAGCCGACGCCGCCGCCGCAGGCCGAACCGAGCAGGCCGAGCAGGCCGCCCTGGATCAGAAATACCCGCAGGATCTGCTGGCGTGGGCTGCCCATCGCGCGCAGGATGCCGATCTCCCGGGTGCGTTGGACGACACTGACGGCAAGCACGCTGGCGATGCCGAAGGCCACCGAGATGCCGACGAACACGCGAATCATCTCGGTGGTCATGCTCTGCGAGCTGAGCGCATTGAGCAGCTGGCCGTTGGTATCCATCCAGCTTTCGGCACGCAGCCCGGTCAACCGGGCGAGGCGGTGGGCGATCCGGTCGGCCTCGAAAATCTGCGCCACGGTGGTGTCGATCACCGTCACGCCGCCGGGCAGGTCGAGCAGGGTCTGTGCCTGCTTGAGATCCAGATAGACGTAGCGCTCGTCCAGCTCGCGCACGCCCAGCTCGAAGATTCCGGCGATATCGACGACCGCCTCGCGCCCCTCGCCGGCGTCCAGGCGCAGCTTGTCGCCGACGCCAAGGCCCAGGTCGCGCGCCAGTTCGGTGCCGATCACCGCGTCGCCGGCACCGACGCGCAGTTCGCCCGCAACCAGTTCCTCGGCCAGCGGGATGATGCGCTGGTAGCGCTGTGGATCGATGCCGACCAGCGCCACCGAAGCCCGCGCGACGCCGCGGCGCGCCAGCGCCGGACCGCTGATCACCGGCGATACGGCGAGCACCTGGGCGTCCTGATCGAGCACGTCGCGCACATCCTGCCAATTGCTGATCGAACGCAGGCGCTGGGCGCGCGGGCTTTCCAGCAGCAGCGTCAGCGTGCCATCGGCTGCCGGCAGCACGCGATTGACCTCGTCCGGCGGCAGGATGCGAATGTGCGACTGGGTGCCGAGCGTGCGCTCGATCACGTTGGCCTGCAGGCCGGTGATCAACGCGGTTATGAAGACGATCACCGCCGAGCCCACGGCGATGCCGAAAACGATCAGCAGCGTCTGCAGGCGGTTATCGAGCAGAAAGCGCAAGGCGATTTTCCACTCGGTCCACAGCGAGTCGAGCAGGCGCATCGGTGATCAGTCCTGCACGCCGGTGGGAATCGGGCGCTCGCGCAGGCGCACCCGCCGGCCTTCCTCGGCTTCGGCGGCGAGAACGCGGTCGCCGGCCTGCAGGCCATCGAGTATCTCGCTCAAGGCGGTGCCGAGCAGGCCGAGACGCACATCCACCTGTTCGACCTTGCCGTCACGCACCCGCAGCACCCGCGCACGCTCGCCGTCGCGGCTGCGCAGCGCGTCGTTGGGCAGTACCAACGCCTGCTCGCGGCGTCCGGTCTCGATGTTCACCGATACCGTCATGCCCTGGCGCAGCAGTTCGGCCGGCTCTTTCAGGTCCAGGTGCACATCGATAGTGCCGCGTGCGGTGTCGACGCTGGGCGCGATGAAGCTCACGCGGGCGGCGAACGCACGCGTCGGATAAGCATCGGCGATCACCTGCGCGGCCTGGCCGATCGCCACGGGCGCGAGGTTCTTCTCGTCCAGCGGCAGGATGATTTCGCGTCGGCCGGCGCGGGCGATTTCCAGCAGCATGCGCCCCGGCTGGACCAAGTCGCCCGGCTCGACGGCGCGGGTCTGCACGATGCCATCGACCTGGGCGTGGATGCGCGTCTTGGCGAGGTTGGCGCGGGCGGCCTCCAGACGCTGGCGCAGCACCTGTTCCTCGCTGCCGCCGGGCGCCTGCGCGGCGGCAGCGAGGCGGGCGCGATCACGTATCACCCGCGCCGCCAGCTCAGCGCGACGGGCCTGCTCCAGCGGCTCGGAGGCCAGCAGCTTGCGTTCGAACAGGGTTTCGCGCCGCTCACGCTCGCGTACCAGTTGCTGCAGGTTGCTCTGCGCATCGCGCAGCGTGGCCTGAGCTTGCGGCCGGCTGCTGTCGATCAGCTGGCGCAGGGCGGCCTCGGCCTCGCGCAGGCGCGCCAGTTGTTCGTCGTCACGCAGCTCCAACAGCAGGTCGCCCGCTTTCACCGGATCGCCTTCGCGCACGTGGCGGGCGGCGACCACGCCGGTGATCTCGCTGCCGATCTGGGCGACCGACTGGTTGTCCACCTCGCCGCTGGCAACCACCCGCTGCACCAGCGGGCGCGGCTCCAGGCGATAGCCCGGCAGCTCCGGCCCTTGCCAGTGCTGCCAGAGCAGCCAGCCGACGACCAGAGCCACCGGCAGGATCACCACGAGCGAGCGGCGATAAGGCATTGCGAGCACGTTTGAGCACTCCCCAGAGTATGTCGCCGAAGCTTACGGCCAATCCATTCGTCGAGCCATCCTCGCGCGGTGCCGACACCCGTCTATCGCGGTCATAGCAGGAACCGCCAGAAGGCGCGGCGCTACAATGAAGCCCCGCTCCAAGGATCCGATGACATGGATACTACGCAAAGCTCCGCTGCGACACTTCGCTCCGCCTGGATCGCCCAGGCGCAGGCCAATCCCTGGATTGCGACCGGGCTTGGCACTGCCTTGCTGGCGGTGCTGGTGCTGCTGCTGGCGAGCGGCTACAGCGCGCTGCACAACGGCGATCAGAACAACCTGCGCCTCGCCATGCTGGGCGGCAGTGCAGGGTTCGCTGCCACGGCGCTCGGTGCCCTGCTGGCTATCGGCTTGCGTGAGATTTCTACCCGCACCCAGGACAGCATGCTCGGCTTCGCGGCCGGCATGATGCTTGCGGCCGCTTCGTTCTCGCTGATCCTGCCGGGGCTTGCCGCCGGCCGGGAGATCTTCGACAGTGGTACGGCGGCGGCGTTGATGGTGGTCGTCGGGCTCGGTTTGGGGGCGCTGCTGATGCTCGGGCTCGATTACTTCACGCCGCACGAACATGAAAGCACAGGGCCTTGCGGGCCGGATTGTGAGCGGTTGAATCGCGTCTGGCTGTTCGTGCTGGCCATCGCCCTGCACAACATTCCCGAAGGCATGGCGATCGGCGTGAGTTTCGCCAATGGCGACCTCAGCGTGGGCGTGCCGCTGACCACGGCGATCTCCATCCAGGATATTCCCGAGGGCCTGGCAGTGGCGCTGGCGTTGCGTACCACCGGCCTGTCCGCGCTGGCCTCGGCGCTGGTCGCCGCGGCTTCCGGTCTGATGGAGCCGCTCGGTGCGCTGGTCGGTCTGGGCATGTCCAGCGGTTTCGCCACCGCCTATCCGGTCAGCATGGGGCTGGCGGCCGGCGCGATGATCTTCGTGGTGTCCCATGAGGTGATCCCCGAAACACACCGTAACGGCCACCAGACGCCGGCGACCATCGGCCTGATGATCGGCTTCGCAGTGATGATGTTCCTCGACACGGCGCTCGGCTGAGCGCCGCGCTCAGGGTGCGGGCGGCTGGGTCTGCATCACCAGTTCGACTCGTCGGTTGCCGGCACGGCCCTGGTCGCTGGCGTTGTCGCGTAGCGGGCGGGTTTCGGCGTAGCCGGTCGCGCTCATCCGGGCGGCGGCGATGCCGCTGACCTGCAGGTAGCGCACCACGCTGCTGGCGCGGCTGGCTGACAGTTCCCAGTTGGACGGAAAGCGCGGCGTCTGGATCGGCAGGTCGTCGGTGTGGCCCTCGACGATGATCCGGTGCGAGGTGGCGGCGAGTGTCGGGATCAGCCGGTCGAGCACGGCAAACCCGGCCTCTTCGAGTTCGGCCTGGCCGGAGCCGAACAGGATTTCGCTGCTGATGCGAAAGCTGATGCTGCCCTCGTTGACGATCACCTCGATGTCCTCGCCCAGGTCCGGCAGCACCGGTGCCGGTTCGCGCGCCTGCTCCGGCAGTGGCGGCGCGGGGGCAAGCGCGGCAATCGCCTGCACTTCATCAGATGGCTGTGGCGTGCCGATAACGAGCGGTGCCTGCCCCTCGGGAGCCCGTGCTGCGCCGGATTGCCGTGTTGCGCCGTCGCCCTGGCCGGCGAAGGCGAGCATCACCACCAGCATCACCAGCAGCAGGGTGATCATGTCCAGGTAGGTGAGCAGCCAGCCCTCCTGTTCTTCTTCGCCGCGAGGCTCGACGTGCCACCTGGCGAAGCGGTCGTTGCGTCGTGCCGAACCGTTCATTTCAGACGTCCGGCTGCGCGGCGCGTGGCTTGCGCGGGTTGCCGTCGCGAATCTCGTCGTCGTGATGGGCGAGGAAAGACTTCAGGGTCTCGCGCATGTAGGCCGGGCTGCGCTTGTTGCACATCATCGCGATGCCCTGCATCACCAGATTCATCAGCGCGACGCGCTGCTCGGTGCGCCGCTCCAGCTTCACCGCGACCGGTTTGAGCAGCAGGTTAGCCAGTAGCACGCCATAGAAAGTGGTCATCAGTGCGACCGCCAGGCTGCGGCCGATCTGCTGCATGTCGCCGCTGCCGAGCAGGAACATCAGGTTGATCAGGCCGACCAGCGTGCCGATCATGCCGAATGCCGGCGCGTAGCTGGCCATCGTGCGGAACAGTTGCGCCTCGGCGTTCTCGCGCGCGCGCAGCCGGGCGATGCGCCACTGCAGCAGGTCGGTGATGTCTTCTTCCGGTGTGTTGTCGATCACCAGCTGTACGCCGGTGCGCAGGAACGGGTTCTTCACCTGCTCGACGGCCCGTTCCACGGCCGGCAGCTCGCCAGCGATCCACAGCCGGGAAATCTGAACCAATTCTTCCAGGTCCTGGCGGGTGTACAGCCGTTCGTTGCGCAGCACCGTGCCGATCAGGCCGAACACGCGCATGACCTCGCGCAGCGGGTAGCTGATGAAGGTCGCGGCCAGCGTACCCACCAGCACGATGCCCAGACTGGGCAGGTCGAGATACAGCGCGGGATCGTGCGCGGCGAACAGCATGACCACCGCAAGCAGTGCGACGCTCGCGACGATACCGATCAGGGTTGAGGGGTTCATCGAAACTCCCGAGAGGCAAGGACATGCCGACCAAGCGCGGCATTCAACCGGGAGATTCGGCCGTTTCCGGCGCAACTTTAGCGAGCCGCATGCCGGCTCGCGCAGTCGCCGCTATAGATGTTCGAGCAAACGCCGGGCCGCTTCCTGGCCACTGAGCCAGGCGCCTTCGACCCGCCCGGAGAGGCACCAGTCGCCACAGGCGTACAAACCCAGCCCCGCATCGGCGAGCGCGCCCCATTCATGGGGCTGCGCCGGGCGCGCGTACAGCCAGCGATGCGCCAGGGTGAACTCGGGAGCGGGCACGACACAGTCGATCAGCTCGGCGAATGCACCGAGCAGCTGCTCGCTGACGGCCTCCTTGGACAGATCGAGGTGCTGACGACTCCAGCTGTTGGTGGCATGCAGCACCCAGGTGTCCAGGCGTCCGTTGCGCCCGGGCTTGCTGCGCTCGCGTGCCATCCAGTCGAGGGCGTCGTCCTGCACGAAGCAGCCCTCCATCTGAGTGGGCAGCGGCGTGGCGAAGCCCAGGGCGACGGCCCAGGTCGGTTCCATCGCGACGCTGGCGGCGACGGCCGCGAGCTTCGGTGCGGCGGCCAGCAGCGCACTGGCTTGAGGTGCCGGGGTGGCGACGATTACGTGGCTGAAGGGGCCGTGGCTGGCGCCGTCGGCATCCACCAGGGTCCAGAGTTCCTCACCGCGAAACGCTTCGGTGATGCGGCAGCTGAACGTTGCCGGCAGATCGCCGAGCAACGCGCGGGCGATCGACGCCATTTGCGGCGTGCCGACCCAGCGCAGCTGTTCGTTGGTCGACGGTTCCAGCTGGCCGGCACGGGAAAGGTAGAGGTTGGGCGACCAGGGGGCGGCCCAGCCTTCGTCCTGCCAGTGCTGCAGCGCCTCGCGAAAACGCCGGTCGCGCGCGGTGAAATATTGGGCGCCGAGATCGAGCGAGCCGCTCTCGATCTGCTTGCTGGCGGTGCGCCCGCCGCAGCGGCGGCTCTTGTCGAACAGCCGGACGTCCTGACCCGCCGCGTGCAATGCCTGAGCCGCGGACAGCCCGGCGATACCGGTACCGATGATGGCGATGGGAGCCTTGCTCATGATTACCTCATTGCTGTTGCCATCCGCCGCGCCGCTACGAAGGGTGCCGGCGGCGCAGCATGTTTGCGTGACAGGTGTTTTACTCCAGCCGCGCACTTTCATCCTCGAACAGACGCCCGGCTTTGGCTAGGGGCAATTCGTACCATGCGGCTAACGGATGGCGCGCCTGATCCCTTGACTGACCGACGGTAGCGGCTGGCGTTCGCCACAGATGCGATCTTCTGCCCTGGCACCGCAGCTAGACAGCGGTTGTAACTTGTCGATAAGCCGGTACAATGGCGCTGCTCGCCGCCAGGCGGGTTCGTCATGGTGGGCTCTGTCGGTCCCCCCGCAACGATCAGCCGTGAACCCGGTCAGGCCCGGAAGGGAGCAGCCGCAGCGGTGACATTGTGTGCCGGGGTGTGGCTGGCAGGGCTCACCTCCATGACGCCTTCTCTACAGTTTCCCTCCTTGTCTTCTTCTCTGATCACGGCCCTCGTGTCGGGAATCCGCGCGCGTGCCGATAGTTTCGGCGGTAGGCCTGCGACCGATTTGCAGGGCGGCCAATGATCCGTATCCTGCCGCGATTGGTTTGCGATGGGCGCCGCGCACGGTGGCCTGCCAGCGTTGGAAGGAGTTCGGTTTGTCTGTGAAAGTGGCCTGGGACATCTTCTGTGTCGTGGTGGACAACTACGGCGATATCGGCGTGACCTGGCGCCTGGCGCGCCAGCTGGCCGCTGAGCATGGCCAGCGGGTGCGGCTCTGGGTCGATGATCTCGAGACCTTTGCCCGTCTGTGTCCCGGTACTAGCGCGAGCGCGGCGCAGCAGTGGCACGAGGGCGTCGACGTGCGTCATTGGCCGCGCGAGTGGGGCGGGGCCGAGCCGGCCGATGTGGTCATCGAAGCGTTCGCCTGCGAGCTGCCCGCTGCCTATATAAATGCAATGGCCGCGAGCAGCCGACGCATTCTTTGGCTGAATCTGGAATACCTCAGCGCCGAGGATTGGATCGCCGGCTGCCACGCATTGCCGTCGCTGCAGTCCAGTGGGCTGCAGAAGTACTTTTTCTTCCCCGGTTTCGAGGCGAAGACCGGCGGGTTGATCCGCGAGGCGGACCTCGTTTCGCGGCGCGAAGCGTTCCAGGCTGATCCGGCACGTCGCGAGGATTTCCTTGCCAGCCTGGGCGTGGTGGTGCAACCCGGCGCGCGGCTGCTGTCGTTGTTCGCCTACGAGAATGCCGCCGTAGCCGGCTGGCTCGACGCGCTGGCCGCCGACTCGCGGCCGAACCAGCTGCTGGTGCCCGAAGGTCGCGTGCTGGTGGATGTCGCCGCATGGCTCGGCGTGTCATCGCTGCAGCCGGGTGAGCGTTATCAGCGTGGCGCGCTGCAAATCGCAGTGGTGCCGTTCATGACTCAGGACGAGTACGACCTGCTGCTGTGGAGCTGCGATTTCAACGCGGTGCGCGGCGAGGAGTCGTTCATTCGTGCGCAGTGGGCGGGACGTCCGCTGGTGTGGCACATCTATCCGCAGGAAGACGATGCGCACTGGGACAAGCTGCATGCCTTCCTCGACCTGTACGGCCACGATCTGGCGCCCGCCGCGCGCGGCGCACTGCAGGACTTCTGGCGCGCATGGAATGCCGGGGAGGGCGCCGGGCCCGCCTGGAACGCGTTGCTGGATGAATATCCGGCGCTGCTCGCCCATGCCGAGGCCTGGCTGCACAAACAGGTGGCGAATGGTGATCTGGCTGGAAAGCTGGTGTTTTTTTACACAGATTGGCTATGATACGCCGCCTGTTTTTTGTCTCTAATTCCTATCGGATGTTCGTATGAAAACCGCACAAGAGTTCCGTGCCGGCCAGGTGGCCATCATCAACGGCGCACCCTGGGTCATCCAGAAAGCCGAGTTCAACAAGTCCGGCCGCAACAGTGCCGTGGTCAAGATGAAGCTGAAGAACCTGCTCAACGGTTCGGCGACCGAGACCGTATACAAGGCCGATGACAAGCTGGAGCCGGTAATTCTCGAGCGCAAGGAAGTGACCTACTCCTACTTCGCCGATCCTCTGTATGTCTTCATGGACGACGAGTTCAACCAGTACGAGATCGAGAAGGCCGACCTCGAAGGCGTCATGACCTTCATCGAAGACGGCATGACCGACGTCTGCGAAGCCGTGTTCTACAACGACAAGGTGATCTCGGTCGAACTGCCGACCACCATCGTTCGTGAAATCGTCTACACCGAGCCGTCGGTTCGTGGCGATACCTCCGGCAAGGTGATGAAGACTGCCCGTCTGAAGAACGGTGCCGAGCTGCAGGTTTCCGCCTTCTGCGAAATCGGCGACTCGATCGAGATCGATACCCGCACCGGCGAGTACAAGTCCCGCGTCAAGGCCTGATCGCCTCCTCGCGGACTCGCAACGAAAAGCCCGGCCAAGTGCCGGGCTTTGTCGTTTCTGCGGTCTGTCGGGCCGGAGCACCGATTGGGTTCGCGCGGTCAGTGCGGACGCAGCTGTTTCAGCGTCTCGGCAATCATGAACGCCATCTCCAGCGACTGGTCGGCATTCAGTCGCGGATCGCAGTGGGTGTGGTAACGGTCGCTGAGCCCGGCTTCGGTGATCGCGCGCGAGCCGCCGAGGCACTCGGTGACGTTCTGTCCGGTCATCTCGATGTGGATGCCGCCCGGGTAGCTGCCCTCGGCGCGATGCACGTCGAAGAACTGCCGAACCTCTGCCAGTACCCGCTCGAAATCGCGGGTCTTGTAGCCGCTTGAGGCCTTCATGGTGTTGCCGTGCATGGGGTCGCAGCTCCACAGCACCTGTCGTCCCTCTTGCTGCACGGCGCGGATCAGGCGCGGCAGGCCGGCTTCGACCTTGTCGGCGCCCATGCGCACGATGAGGTTGAGGCGGCCGGGGTCGTTCTGCGGGTTGAGGATATCGATCAGGCGGATCAGCTCTTCGCTGTCCATGCTCGGGCCGACCTTGACCCCGATCGGGTTGCCGACACCGCGCAGGAACTCCACATGCGCGCCGTCGAGCTGGCGGGTGCGGTCACCGATCCACAGCATGTGCGCCGAGCAGTCGTACCAGCCGCCGGTGAGGCTGTCCTGACGCACGAAGGCTTCCTCGTAGTTCAGCAGCAGCGCCTCGTGAGCAGTGAAGAAGCTGGTTTCGCGCAGTTGCGGGGCGTCGCTCAGGCCGCAGGCACGCATGAAGCGCAGCGTTTCATCGATGCGCGCACCGAGCTGGTGATACTTCTCGGCCAGCAGCGAGTTGGCGATGAAGTCCAGATTCCACTGGTGCACCTGATGCAGATCGGCGAAGCCACCCTGAGCGAAGGCGCGCAGCAGGTTGAGGCTGGCGGTGGATTGGTGGTAGGCCTGCAGCAGGCGCTCCGGGTCCGGCACGCGGCTCTTCTCGTCGAAGCCGATGCCGTTGACGATATCGCCGCGATAGGCCGGCAGCGTCACGCCGTCGATGGTTTCGTCGCCGGCCGAGCGCGGCTTGGCGAACTGCCCGGCCATGCGGCCGACTTTCACCACCGGGCAACCGGCAGCGAAGGTCATGACGATGGCCATCTGCAGCAGCACCTTGAAGGTGTCGCGGATCTTGGTGGCGGAGAACTCGGCGAAGCTCTCGGCACAATCGCCGCCCTGTAGAAGGAACGCACGACCCTGGGTGACTTCGGTGAACTGGCGTCGCAGTTCGCGCGCCTCGCCGGCGAACACCAGCGGCGGCAGACCGGCGAGGGTGCGCTCGACGCGGCCGAGGTGATCGGCATCGGGGTAATCGGGTTGTTGCTGAATCGGTTTGCTACGCCAGCTCGACGGGCTCCAGGCGGTGGTCATGGGTGGATATCCATTCGCGAAAAAGTGCGGCGATGTTACCGCAAGCGCTGGCCGATGACTGATAGCGACCATCAATCGGCTGCTAAGATGCGCGCCTTCCGCGGGAGAGCGCAATGCAAGACGAAGAACGGCTGCTGGCCGAGGTGCAGGATGATTTCGGCCTGATCCGGGTATACGAGGTCGGCGACTACCGCTTCCTCGAGTTCGGCGCGGCGGTCGAGCAGAGCTGCGTATTCACCCCCGATCCCAGCTGGCTGGAGTACGACTACACGCGTGCCATGCTGATCGGCGCGTTGTGTCATCCGGCGCCGGAAACCGCGCTGTTTCTCGGTCTGGGCGCCGGAACGCTGACCCAGGCCTGCCTGGAGTTCCTGCCGCTGGAGGATGTCGAGGCCATCGAGCTGCGCCCGGCGGTGCCGGAGCTGGCGATGCGTTATCTCGGCCTGCGCAACGATTCGCGGCTGTACATCCGTGTCGGCGATGCGGTCGAGCTGCTGGAAACGGCGGAAAGTGCCGATCTGATCTTCGTCGACCTGTATACCGATGTCGGCCCGGCGGCGGCGCACCTGGCGTGGAATTTTCTGCGCCAGTGCCAGCAGAAGCTCGCCCCCGGCGGTTGGCTGATCATCAACCAGTGGGGCACCGATGAGGGCAAACCGCTGGGTGCGGCGCTGCTGCGCGGTCTGTTTCATCGGCACTACTGGGAGTGCTCGGTAAAGGAGGGCAACGTGGTTCTGCTGGTGCCGGCCGATCTGGAGCAGACACTGGATTTCGCCGGTTTGCGCGAGCGTGCCGCCGCGCTCGAGCCGCGCCTGGGCTACTCGCTCGACTCCCTCATCGCGGCGTTGCGCCCGGCAAGCTGAGTGCTCCCTGGTGGTGCGTCGGTCGCGGCGTTTGCGTTGTGCATGCTTTCTTTGTGTGCGCGACTATCCGTTTCACGGCTGAAACCCGCGTGCTTGAGCTGGTCCGGTAATTGCACTTTGCCAGTGCATATCTGCCAGCAAGGAGCCAGCCGTGAGCAACCTTCAAAGTCCTCTGATGCAATTGTCCGCCCGCGAACGCCGTTGGCTGCCCTGGCTGGGCGGCACGGGCAAGCTGGCCATGGGCTGGTCGTGCTGGCTCAATCGCCACAGCGTGGCGACAGTGGAAGAGGTGTTCGAGGGCGTCGCTCAGTCGCGGGCGCGGGTGTTGCAGAGCTGGGTGGCGACGCTCTGGGATCAGTTGAGCGATGCGGCCGGCGCACTCGGCGCGGATCCGCTGCGCGCCGATACCGCATTGCTCGAAGCCAAGCGCGCGCAGATGGTCGATCTCTCCGAGTTGTTCGTGATCGACCTGCAGGGTCGGGTGGTTGCCTCGACCTGCGGTGCTCACGTCGGTCAGCAGGACCTGGACAGTCGCGCTGTCGCCGAGGGTCTGCGCCAGCCGTTTCTGCATGGGCCATACACGGACGCGCTGACGCTGCGCCTTGGCCCGACCAGTTCACGCTTCCACGACGCCGTGACGCTGATGTTCTATCAGCCGCTGACGGTTGCCGGAAAAACCGTTGGCAGTCTGTGCGCGCGTGTTCCCAACGATGTACTGGGCGATCTGATCCAGCGCGAAGCCGGGCACATTTACCCGGAGTCCGGCGACAACTACCTGTTCATGGTCCAGTCGCGCTTCGATGAGCGCATCCAGCCCGGCACGGCGTTGTCGCGCTCGCGCTTCGAGGATGCCACCTTCAGTCATGGCGATAACCTCAAGGGCGGCATCTGCACCGCCTGGGGCACGGTGCAGGTACGCTCGCACACCGAGCTGGAGCTGCGCTTCACCGACCCGGCCACCGGCCAGCTGCATCCAGGCGTGCGGGAAACCATCGCCAAGGGCGCCAACCTGTTTGTCACCTATCCGGGGTACGCCGATTACCGCCATGTACCGGTGATCGGCAAAGGCATGACCTTCCAGTTGCAGGGCTCGCCGGATCGCTGGGGCATGATGTGCGAAGCCGATCTGGAAGAGGTCTACCGCCGCCGCTCGCTGAGTTTCGGGCTGATGAATACCTACCTGTCCACCGTGACCACGCTGTTCGCCGTCGGCGGCTTGCTGCAGGCATTCAGCGGCCTGTCGCCCAGTGCGCTCTATCTGCTCAACGGTCTGTTGCTGTTGCTCGGCGCCTGGATATTCGCCGCGTTCGGCCCGCGTCGACTGGCTGCGCGGATGCAGCAGATGACCGATGTGATCCGTACCCTGGCCGAGGGCGAAGGCAACCTGCGCCAGCGCATCGACACGGCGCAGATGCCACGCGATGAAAGCGGCGACATGGCGCGCTGGATCAACAGCTTCATCGACAGCCTGGATGGCGTGGTCGGCCAGGTCATTCAGGTATCCATGCATGTGCGCCATGACAACGAGCTGATGTTGGCGCGCAGCAGTGAGGCGGGGCAGACGACCAGCGGTGTCGCCGAGTCCGTCCATCAGCTGTTGCTGCTGGTGGAAGAGCAGCTGGGCGAGATCCAGCAGGCCTCCATGACGGCCGAGCAGATGAAGACGGCTATGGACGAGGTAGTCAGCCGTGCCCGCGAGCGTTTCGAGCGGGTGCGCTTCGGCACCGAATCGATCCGCGACGTGGTGCAGCGTTCCGCGCAGAGTGTGCAGCTGCTCGACAGCCGCATGGGGGAGATCGACGCGATCGTTTCTTTGATCAGTGACATCACCACGCAGACCAACCTGCTGGCGCTGAATGCGGCCATCGAGGCGGCGCGCGCCGGCGAGCACGGCCGGGGCTTCGCCGTGGTGGCCGGTGAGGTGCGCTCGCTGGCGCAGCGTACCGCCAGGGCCGCGCAAGACATCCGCGCGCAGGTGGAAAGCCTGCAGCAGGAGACTCGCCAGGCGGTTGCCTTCATGGAGGGCGGCGTGCAGGACGTCGACAGCAGTCTGCGTCTGACCGAGCAGGCCACTTCCGAGAATGTGCACCTGCACCAGACCGTCGAGCGCATGTTCGAGATCATCAAGGGGCTCAACGAGCGCAGCCTGCATTACGGTCAGACCATCCGCGGCGTCGACCAGGCCTCCAGCGAAATGGGTCTGACCTTCGGCGTGCTGCAGGACAGCGCGGCGCGCGTGCGCCAGACCGCCGGCAAGTTGCATCAGCTGGTCGGGCGTTTCCGCGTCAGCGCCGCCAACAGTGAGGCGGCCTGAGCCACGCGCCGCGAGCGAATCCGGGGCATGGCTGGCTGACGTCGCCGTGCCCAACCCTCGCCCTGCAATCGCCCATCGTGGATACCTATGCAAAATACGCGCACAGGTTCAGCTAATTCCGGTATAGTACGCGCCGGCTGAAACCCAGCCTGCGTTCAGGTACCGCAACACACGAAGCGCTGCTTCGGCTGCTGTCCGCTTCGAGCGGACTATCCTTGACGATTCATCATTCATACGTTTTCGCAACCCCGCCGACCAGGCTGCCAGGGTGACCTTCGGGTTTTGCACGGCATGCGCAGCTTCGGAACATGGGTCTTGCGGAGCATCAGAGACAAGACCCATGACCCAGGAAATCGGCGGCTTTGCCGCACTCGGTATTCATTCCGCTGTTCTGGCTGCCATCAGCGCAGTCGGCTACGAAGAACCTTCCCCCATTCAGGCCCAGGCGATCCCGGTGATCCTCGGTGGCCACGACATGATCGGCCAGGCGCAGACCGGCACCGGCAAGACCGCGGCCTTTGCGCTGCCGATCCTGTCGAAGATCGATCCGGCCAAGCGCGAGCCGCAGGCGCTGATCCTCGCGCCGACCCGCGAACTGGCGCTGCAGGTCGCCACCGCGTTCGAGACCTATTCCAAGCAGATGCCCGGTGTTGGCGTCGTCGCCGTCTACGGTGGTGCCCCGATGGGCCCGCAGCTCAAGGCCATCCGCCAGGGCGCGCAGGTCATCGTCGCCACTCCAGGCCGCCTGGTCGACCACCTGAGCCGTAACAGCGAGCTGCTGTCGACCATCCGCTTCCTGGTCCTCGACGAAGCCGACGAGATGCTCAAGCTCGGCTTCATGGACGATCTGGAAGTGATCTTCGAAGCCATGCCGGAAAGCCGCCAGAGCGTGCTGTTCTCCGCCACGCTGCCGCATTCCATCCGCGCCATCGCCGAGAAGCACCTGCGCGAGCCGCAGCACATCAAGATCGCCGCCAAGACCCAGACCGTCGCCCGCATCGAGCAGGCGCACCTGATGGTCCACGCCGACCAGAAGATCCAGGCCGTGCTGCGCCTGCTGGAAGTCGAGGATTTCGACGCGCTGATCGCTTTCGTGCGCACCAAGCAGGCCACTCTGGATCTGGCCGCCGCGCTGGAAGCCAAGGGCTACAAGGCCGCCGCGCTGAATGGGGACATCGCCCAGAACCAGCGTGAGCGCGTTATCGAATCGCTCAAGGATGGCCGTCTGGACATCGTCGTGGCTACCGACGTCGCCGCCCGTGGCCTGGATGTGGCGCGCATCACCCATGTGTTCAACGTGGACATGCCCTACGATCCGGAATCCTACGTGCACCGTATCGGTCGTACCGGCCGTGCCGGTCGCGAAGGCCGCGCGCTGCTGCTGGTCACTCCGCGTGAGCGCCGCATGCTGCAGGTTATCGAGCGCGTAACCAACCAGAAGGTCGCCGAGGCTCGTCTGCCCAACGCCCAGCAGGTGTTGGACGCGCGCATCAAGAAGCTCACCAACAGCCTCGCGCCGCTGGTCGCCGATGCAGAAGCCACGCATGGCGAACTGCTCGACAAGCTGGTCGCCGATATAGGCTGCAGCCCGCGTGCCCTCGCCGCTGCGCTGCTGCGCAAGGCCACCAATGGCCAGGCGCTGACGCTGGCCGAAGTGGAAAAAGAGCAGCCGCTGGTGCCGGGTAGTGGCCCGCGTGAGCGTTCCGAGCGCCCCGACCGTCCTGAGCGTAGTGGTGATCGCGAGCGTCGCGCGCCAATGCCGCTGGCCGAAGGCCGCGCGCGTTGCCGCACGCCGCTGGGTGCGCGTGACGGCATCGCTGCGCGCAACCTGCTCGGTGCGATCCTCAACGAGGGCGGCCTGGCCCGCGAAGCCATCGGTCGCATCCAGGTGCGCGACAGCTTCAGCCTGGTCGAACTGCCGGAAGAAGGTCTCGAGCGCCTGCTCGGCAAGCTCAAGGACACCCGCGTGGGTGGCAAGCAGCTCAAGCTGCGTCGCTATCGCGAAGACTGAGCAGCAGAAAAGCGCACAGGGGCATAAACCGCCCCGAAGCTTCGATCAGAGCCAGCCGCAAGGCTGGCTTTTTCGTTTCAGGCGGCGCGGGCTTGGGTCGGCTGGCGCGTTCAGAGCAGCGGCAGCGTCACCGGTTCCAGATGGTTGTCTTCCACGCGTACCGCCAGTTCGCCTTCGCCCAGTTTCGCCTTCAGGCGCTGGCCGGCGTGGGTCTGGCTGGCGCTGCGAATCGCCTGGCCGCGCTCGTCGAGCAGGATGCTGTAGCCGCGGCCGAGGGTGGCCAGCGGGCTGACGATCTGCAGTGTCTGCGCCAAGCCCTGCAGCTGTTGGCGCCGGGCCTTCATGCCCGACTGCATGGCGCGCGGCAGGCGGCCGGACAGGTGTTCGAGACGCTGGCGCAGCAGGTGCAGCGTGCGCCCGGGATGCTGCGCGGCGAGGCGGGTTTCCAGGCGCGCCAGGCGCTCCTGACCGCCGCACAGGCGACGGTCGACGGCGCGCAGCAGGCGTTGTTCGAGGTCGTCGATGCGCTGGGCCTGCTGCTGCAGGCGTTCGCCCGGATGGCGCAGGCGCCGAGTCAGACTCTCCAGGCGCATGGCGTCACGGTGCAGGCGGTCGCGCATGCGCAGCAGCAGTCGCTGATGCAGACCGCTCAGGCGCTGCTGCAGGTCGGCGCTGCTCGGCGCCAGCAGCTCGGCCGCTGCCGAAGGCGTGGGGGCGCGTACGTCAGCGACGAAGTCGGCGATCGATACGTCGGTTTCATGTCCCACGGCGCTGACGATTGGCGTCACGCAGGCGTCCACCGCGCGCGCCACGGCTTCTTCGTTGAAGCACCAGAGGTCTTCCAGCGAGCCGCCGCCACGCGCCAGGATCAGCGCGTCGAAACCTTGCGCATCGGCCAGTTGCAGCGCCCGAACGATCTGTCCGGTGGCTTCGCGGCCCTGCACGGCGGTCGGAATCAGCGTCAGTTCGACCTGCGGCGCGCGGCGTTTGAACACCGAGATGATGTCGCGGATCACCGCGCCGGTCGGCGAGCTGACGATACCGATGCGTCGCGGGTGTGCGGGCAGTGTGGCCTTGCGTTCCGCGGCGAACAGGCCTTCGCCGGCGAGCTTGTCCTTCAGCGCCTCGAAGGCCAGGCGCAGCGCACCGTCGCCGGCCGGCTCCAGCGTGTCGAGAATCAGCTGGTAGTCGCCGCGCCCTTCGAACAAGGAGACCTTGCCGCGCACGCGCACCGCCAGGCCATCGCGCAGGGCTTGGCGAACCCGCGCGGCGTTCTGGCGGAACAACGCGCAACGTACCTGGGCGTTCTTGTCCTTGAGGGTGAAATAGATGTGGCCGGAAGCCGGGCGGGCGAGGTTGGAAATCTCGCCTTCGACCCAGACCTGCGCAAACACATCCTCCAGCAGCAGCCGAGCGCGGCCATTGAGCTGGCTGACGGTGAGGACTTCGCGATCGAGATTGAGGCGTTCGAAGGGATCTTTGAGCATGGCGGGATGATACGGGAAAACGCCCGGAGCAGCCGCCCCTGCGACCAGTTGCGATTGACCTGAGCGATCCGCGCATTAAGCTGCCCGGCCGTCCATTGCCTTCCGACCGAGCCCTTCATGAGTCATAGCCAAGCCATCGTCGTGCCGCGCATTTCCAGCTTTCCCGCGCATGAGGGCCGCGCGCGGATGATCCTGCGCTGGTTGGCCGAGCGGCGCATCGTCGAGGCGCTGCCGACCACCTGCGGCCGCGGTACCCATGGGATGGCCTATGCGATTGCGCCGGGCGCGCGCAGCGTCGTGCTGCACCCGGAGAGGCTACCGTTCGGTGAGGCCGTCAATGGTCTGGAGGTGGTGACCAAACGCTGCATTTACACGCCGACCCGCGATTTCGCCGAGGAAGCCGGCTGCCCGGAATGCCGTCGGGAGATCGGCGAGGCTCTGTTCGAGAGCCTCGATGAGTGGATGCCCGGGCAAACAGATAATTTCACCTGCCCCGAATGCGGCTTCGAGGATGACATCAACGGCTTCCTGTTCATTCCGGCATGTGCATTCTCCAACCTGGGATTCATTTTCAATGGCTGGGGCGAGGCCGGGTTTCGTCAGGGATTCCTCGAAGAGTTCGGCGAGCGGCTTGGGTTCCAGGTGGCGCTGATTGTCGAACAGGCCTGACCGGTTGGTCACTTCGTCGATGCGGCGCGCCGTAACGTGCGCAGCAGGCCGCACAACCACGTTGAGCGCGAGAGGGTGCGTGGGTATAATGCCGCGCTTCCTTTTTCCCGCCTGGGAGCCCCCGCCATGCTGCGTATCAGCCAAGAAGCCCTGACTTTCGATGATGTTCTCCTGATCCCGGGATATTCCGAGGTTCTGCCGAAGGATGTCAGCCTGAAGACCCGTCTGACCCGCGAAATCGAGCTGAACATTCCGCTGGTTTCCGCAGCGATGGATACCGTCACCGAGGCCCGCCTGGCCATCGCGATGGCGCAGGAAGGCGGCATCGGCATCATCCACAAGAACATGAGCATCGAGCAGCAGGCTGCCGAGGTGCGCAAGGTCAAGCGCCACGAGACGGCCATCGTGCATGACCCGGTCACCGTGACGCCGGAAACCAAGATCAGCGAGCTGCAGCGCAAGGCGCATGAGCTGGGCTTCTCCGGTTTCCCAGTGGTGTCGGGTAAGGAGCTGGTAGGCATCGTCACCGGGCGCGACCTGCGCTTCACGCCGAACGCCGGTGATTCCGTCGCGGCGATCATGACTCCCAAGGACAAGCTGGTCACCGTGCTCGAAGGCACCGGTCTGGAAGTGATCAAGACCAAGCTCTACGAGCATCGCATCGAGAAGATGCTGGTGGTCGACGGCAACTTCAATCTGCGTGGCCTGGTGACCTTCCGTGACATCGAGAAGGCCAAGACCTATCCGCTGGCGTCCAAGGACGGCCAGGGCCGTCTGCGCGTTGGCGCAGCGGTCGGCACCGGCGCCGACACTGCCGAGCGCGTCGAAGCGCTGGCCGCCGCTGGCGTCGACGTGGTGGTGGTGGATACCGCCCACGGACACTCCAAGGGCGTGCTCGACCGCGTGCGTTGGGTGAAGGACAACTTCCCGCAGGTGCAGGTGATCGGCGGCAACATCGCCACCGCCGAAGCGGCTCTGGACCTGGTCAAGGCCGGCGCCGATGCGGTCAAGGTCGGTATCGGCCCGGGCTCGATCTGCACCACGCGCATCGTCGCCGGCGTCGGCGTGCCGCAGATTTCCGCCATCGCCAATGTCTCCGCCGCGCTGGAAGGCACCGGCGTGCCGATGATCGCCGACGGCGGCATCCGTTTCTCCGGTGACCTGTCCAAGGCCATCGTTGCCGGCGCCAACGCGGTGATGATGGGCTCGATGTTTGCCGGTACCGAAGAGGCGCCGGGCGAGGTCGAGCTGTTCCAGGGTCGCTCCTACAAGGCCTACCGCGGCATGGGCTCGCTGGGCGCCATGGCGCAGGCGCAGGGTTCCTCGGATCGTTACTTCCAGGACTCCTCCGCGGGTGCGGAGAAGCTGGTGCCGGAAGGTATCGAGGGCCGCGTGCCATACAAGGGCGCGCTGGCCGCGATCATCCATCAGCTGATGGGTGGCCTGCGCGCTTCCATGGGCTACACCGGCAGCGCCACCATCGACGACATGCGCAGCAAGCCGCAGTTCGTCCGCATCACCGGTGCCGGCATGGCCGAGTCGCATGTGCATGATGTGCAGATCACCAAGGAAGCCCCGAATTACCGAGTGGGTTGATCCGCTCAGCTAGACAGGCGCCGGAAGCTGGCAGCGGGAGCCGGGAGAAATCCTGGCTGCGGCTTCCAGCTTCCGGCTTTCAGCTTCAGGCTCTTTCCGAAGGAAAGCTCATGGCTCACCAAGACATTCACGCCCACCGCATCCTGATCCTCGACTTCGGTTCCCAGTACACCCAGCTGATCGCCCGCCGCGTGCGCGAGATCGGTGTGTACTGCGAGCTGCATCCGTGGGACATGAGCGAGGACGACATCCGCGCCTTCGCGCCGCGCGGCATCATCCTTGCCGGTGGTCCCGAGTCCGTGCACGAAGAGGGCAGCCCGCGTGCGCCACAGGCGGTGTTCGAACTCGGCGTGCCGCTGTTCGGCATCTGTTACGGCATGCAGACCATGTCCGAGCAGCTGGGCGGCAAGGTGCAGGGCTCTGACGTGCGTGAGTTCGGCTATGCGCGGGTCGATCTGGTCGGCAAATCGCAGCTGTTCGACGGCATCGAAGACCACATGGATGACGACGGCGTGTTCGGCCTCGACGTGTGGATGAGCCACGGTGACAAGGTCACTGAGATTCCGTCCGGTTTCCATATCATCGCCAGCACGCCGAGCTGCCCGATCGCTGCCATCGGTGACGAGAGCCGTCATTACTACGGCGTGCAGTTCCATCCGGAAGTGACCCATACCCGTCAGGGGGGGCGCATTCTGTCGCGCTTCATTCTGGAAATCTGTGGCTGCGAGGCGCTGTGGACGCCGTCCAACATCGTCGAAGACGCCATCGCCCAGGTGCGTGCCCAGGTTGGCAATGCCAACGTACTGCTCGGCCTATCCGGTGGCGTCGATTCCTCGGTCGTTGCCGCGCTGCTGCACCGCGCCATCGGCGACCAGCTGACCTGCGTATTCGTCGACAACGGCCTGCTGCGCTTGCACGAGGGCGATCAGGTAATGGCCATGTTCGCCGAGAACATGGGCGTCAAGGTAATCCGTGCCGATGCCGAGGCGCAGTTCCTGGCCAACCTCGAAGGCGAGGCGGACCCGGAGAAGAAGCGCAAGATCATCGGCCGCACTTTCATCGATGTGTTCGATGCCGAGGCCAGCAAGCTGGACAACATCCAGTTCCTTGCACAGGGCACCATCTACCCGGACGTGATCGAGTCGGCCGGTGCCAAGAGCGGCAAGGCCCATGTGATCAAGTCGCACCACAACGTCGGCGGCCTGCCGGAAGAGATGAATCTCAAGCTGGTCGAGCCGCTGCGCGAGCTGTTCAAGGACGAGGTGCGCAAGATCGGTCTCGAACTCGGCCTGCCGTACGACATGGTCTACCGTCACCCCTTCCCGGGCCCGGGGCTGGGCGTGCGCATCCTCGGCGAGGTGAAAAAGGAGTACGCCGACCTGCTGCGTCGTGCCGACCATATCTTCATCGAGGAACTGCGCAACTTCGACTGGTACCACAAGACCAGCCAGGCCTTCGTGGTATTCCAGCCGGTGAAATCGGTCGGTGTGGTCGGCGACGGTCGCCGCTACGCCTGGGTCGTCGCGCTGCGCGCCGTGGAAACCATCGACTTCATGACCGCACGCTGGGCGCACCTGCCTTACGAGCTGCTGGAGAAGGTTTCCAACCGCATTATCAACGAAATCGAAGGCATCTCGCGTGTCACCTACGACGTGTCGAGCAAGCCGCCGGCGACCATCGAGTGGGAATGATCTGAAGCATGAGGGCAGCCCAGGCTGCCCTCATGCTGTGCGCAGCTTCCGCAGAGAGGCGCGTCGAGCCTGATGGGCCCATGAATTCGCACTGGCTGGAGCCCATGCAATGTCCTTTACCCGTAGACAGATTCTCGCCGGCCTGGCCGGCCTCGGTGTGGTCGGCCTGGCCGCCAATGGCGCGCGCTATTGGCTTGGCCGCCCGGCCGATGTCACCACGCACGACTACGAGCTGATCGCCGCGCCGCTGGATGTCGAACTGGTGCCCGGGCATGCCACGCCCGCCTGGGCCTACGGCGGCCAGGCGCCGGGCCTGGAGCTGCGCGGCCGCCAGGGCGACTGGTTGCGGGTGCGCTTCATCAATCACCTGCCGCAGCCCACCACCATCCACTGGCACGGCATCCGCCTGCCGCTGGAGATGGACGGCGTGCCCTACGTGTCGCAGCTGCCGGTGTTGCCCGGCGAGTTTTTCGACTATCGCTTCCAGCTGCACGATGCCGGCAGCTTCTGGTATCACCCGCACACCACCAGCAGCGAGCAACTCGGGCGTGGACTGGTCGGCCCGCTGATCGTCGAGGAGCGCGAGCCGAGTGGTTTTCGCCACGAACGCACGCTGAGCCTGAAGAGCTGGCACGTCGACAAGCAGGGCGCATTCACCGAGTTCAGCGTGCCGCGCGAGGCGGCCCGCGGTGGTACGCCCGGTGTGCTGTCGACGGTGAACGGCCGTCACGCCCCGGTACTCGATCTGCCGGCCGGGCAGGTCGTGCGACTGCGCGTGCTGAACCTCGACAACACCCTGACCTATCGATTGAATCTGCCGAACGGCGAGGCGCGCATCTATGCGCTGGACGGCCATCCGATCACGCCTCGGCCGCTGGGCAAGGAATACTGGCTCGGCCCTGGCATGCGCATCGACTTGGCGCTGCGCGTGCCGGCGGCGGGTACGCAGTTGTCGCTACGCAACGGGCCCTTGCGTCTGGCGACGCTGCGCGCGGTCGCCCACGCCGAGGCGAGCGGCGACTGGCCGCCGGCGCTGCCGGCCAATCCGCTGTCGGAGCCGGAGTTGCAGCGGGCCGAGACGCTGCGCTTCAACTTCGAGTGGGCCGGCAACCTGTCGGCCGATGCCGAGCAGGGCGGCGCCTACACGTTCTGGCAGATCAATGGCCAGGCATGGGACATCAATGACAAAAGTTGTGCCGAGCGGCCGATCGCGACGCTCAAACGCAACGGTCACTACATCTTCGAGCTGCGCAACCTCAGCCAATACCAGCATCCGATTCATCTGCACGGGATGGCCTTCAAGGTGCTTTCCTCGAATCGCCGGAAGATCGATCCCTGGTTCACCGACACGTTCCTGCTCGGCCGCAACGAAACGGCTCGCATCGCGTTGGTGGCGGATAATCCGGGCGTGTGGATGTTCCACTGCCATGTCATCGACCACATGGAAACCGGGCTGATGGCCGCGATCGAAGTGGTTTAGTCCAGCGCACGGTTCTCACCTCATGAAGAAAACGCCAATCATCGATCGCAGCCAGGACGCGCATTTCATGCGCGAGGCGCTGGCGCTGGCAGAACAGGGCGCGGCGCTGGGCGAGGTGCCGGTGGGTGCCGTGCTGGTGCAGGACGGACAGATCATCGGGCGTGGCTTCAACTGCCCGATCTCCCGCCATGATCCCAGCGCCCACGCTGAGATGGTCGCCATCCGCGATGCCGCGCAGGCCGTGGCGAACTACCGGCTGCCGGGCAGCACGCTGTACGTGACGCTGGAGCCGTGCAGCATGTGCGCCGGGCTGATCGTGCACGCGCGCATTCAGCGCGTGGTGTACGGCGCCACCGAGCCGAAGGCCGGCGTGGTGGTTAGTCGCGGGCAGTTCTTCGCGCAAGAATTTCTCAACCACCGGGTGCTGGTCGAGGGCGGCGTGCTGGCGCAGGAATGCGGCGAAATGCTGCGCGAATTCTTTCGCCTGCGCCGGCAGAAGTGATGCCCGGTGGTCGCGCGGACCGCTGAGCCGATTCCTCAGTCGTCGCGGTATCGGTAAGCCGTAGGCCTAGAGCGGCGCTGCGGCGAAGGGCAGGGTCTCCCGGGCGTCGATGCTGCCCTGGGCAGGAAACACCACCAGGTGGTCGGCGGCGATGGCGATGCCGACTTCCTGGCCGGTGAGGTAGTCATCGTGACTGGCGAAGATGGTCACCAACTGGTTACCGGTCGGCAGCTGCAGGCGATAGAGCGTCGAGGCGCCGAGGAACGTCTTACCGATGATTTGCGCGCGTAGCGGGCTGTTCGGGCTGTAGACGATGTCGTCCGGACGCAGCAGTACGTCCACCGAGCTGCCGGCTGGCCAGGTATAGGCACGGTTACCGTGAATCACGCCAAGTTCGGTTTGCACCGTTTCCGGGTCGATCAGCTGACCGCGAATGAAATACCCCTGGCCGATGAAACTGGCGACGAAAGGTGTGAGCGGCTCGTGGTAGAGGTTGAAGGGGGTGTCCCATTGTTCCAGCCGACCGTCATGGAAGACGCCGACCTGATCGCTGACGGCGAACGCTTCTTCCTGGTCGTGGGTCACGAGGATCGCGCTGGTGCCACGTGCCTTGAGGATGTCGCGCACTTCGTGGCTGAGGCGTCGGCGCAACTCGACATCGAGGTTGGAAAACGGCTCGTCAAGCAGCAGCAATTCAGGTTCCGGCGCCAGGGCGCGGGCCAGGGCGACGCGCTGCTGCTGGCCGCCGGAGAGTTCGTGCGGATAGCGCCGGCCAAGCGTGGAAAGGTGCACCAGTTCGAGCATTTCTTCGACGATACGCTGGCGTTCCGGGTGTTTGCGGATGCCAAAGGCGATGTTCTCGGCGACCGTCAGGTGCGGGAACAGCGCATAGTCCTGGAAGACCATGCCGATCCGGCGCTTCTCCGGGGCGAGGGTGAAGCCGGCGCGGGAGATGACCGTCTCGCCCAGTCGGATCTCACCCTGGTGGACCGGCTCGAAACCGGCGATGGCACGCAGGGTGGTGGTCTTGCCACAGCCGGAAGGGCCGAGCAGGCAGCCGATGTCGCCGCGATTCAGGTGCAGGTTGAGGTTCTGCACGACGCGCTGCGCACCATAGCCGCAGGCCAGGTCGCGCAGGAGCAACAGCGGCTCGTGCCTCATGCGTGGCGATAAGCCGGTTCGACGAGGAATTCGAGCAGGGCCTTCTGCGCGTGCAGGCGGTTCTCTGCCTGATCCCAGGCGACCGAGCGCGGATCGTCGAGTAGATCCTGGCTGATTTCCTCGCCACGGTGTGCCGGCAGGCAGTGCATGAACAGCACATCGGCCGCCGCGCAGTCGAGCAGGGCGCGATCGACCTGGTAGGGGCGGAAGGTGGCGAGGCGGGCCTCAGCCTCGTCTTCCTGACCCATCGAGGCCCAGACGTCGGTGCTGATCAGATGCGCACCGGCCGCCGCTTCGCGCGGGTCGCGGGTAATGCGGACACGCTCGCCGGCCTGCGCAAGCAACGCCGCATCCGGCTCGTAACCCTGCGGGCAGGCGATGTTGAGCTGGAAGTCGAACTGGATCGCCGCCTCTATATAGGTGTTGCACATGTTGTTGCCGTCACCGATCCAGGCTGCCGTCTTGCCGGCGATGCTGCCGCGGTGCTCGTGGAAGGTCTGCATGTCGGCCAGCAGCTGGCACGGATGCAGGTCGTCGGACAGGCCGTTGATGACCGGGACGCGCGAGTGCGCGGCGAAATCGGTCAGGGTCGAGTGAGCGAAGGTGCGGATCATCACGGCGTCGAGCATGCGCGACATGACGATTGCCGAGTCGCCGATCGGCTCTCCGCGGCCAAGCTGGGTATCGCGCGGGGAGAGAAAAATCGCCTGGCCACCGAGCTGGATCATGCCCGCCTCGAACGACAACCGGGTACGGGTCGAGGCCTTCTCGAAGATCATGCCCAGCACGCGGTTCTTCAATGGCTCGAACAGCACGCCGCGTTCGCGCAGTTCCTTCAGCTCGATGCCGCGGCGTACCAGGCTGTTCAGCTCCTGGGGCGTGCAGTCCATCAACGAGAGAAAGTGCCGTGCGCTCATATCAACTACCTTGCATGTCGCAGACCGTGATCCGTGGCTTTTTCCAGGGAAAACGGGGACCGACGACAGGAGTCGCACGGTGACGCGACGAAACGGGGAAGGCGCGATCTTATCCACAAATCGCGGACTGGCGCAAATTCGCCGCCAGGCGGCTGGAGCGCCGCCGCTGTGCCGCTCGGCCTGCTGGAGCGGCCTGCTAAAAGCCGAGTTCGCCACTCGGCTTTCGCGATGCAGTTCCGGTACAATGCCCGGCAACCGTCTAGCCGAGGTACCCCATGGACATCATCGAAACCATCAAAGAGCAGATCGCCAACAACCCGGTGCTGCTGTACATGAAAGGCTCCCCCAATGCTCCGCAGTGCGGCTTCTCTGCCCGCGCGACCCAGGCGGTGATGGGCTGTGGCGAGAAGTTCGCCTACGTCGACATCCTGCAGAACCCGGAAATCCGCGCCAACCTGCCGAAATACGCCAACTGGCCGACCTTCCCGCAGCTGTGGGTCAACGGTGAACTGGTCGGTGGCAGCGACATCATTCTGGAGATGTTCGAGAAGGGCGAGCTGCAGACGCTGATCAAGTCGGCTGTCGGCAAGAGCGAAGCCTGAGCAATCGGCTGCGGGACGGGCAACTTCAGCAGATGTCCGCCTTCGGGAACCGATAAAGAAAAACGCCATGTCCCGGTCGGGCATGGCGTTTTTTTCATTGCGGCTGCCGCGCGGTCGGATCAGTCGTCCATCTGCGACTGCAGGTAGTTTTCCAGCCCGACCTTGTCGATCAGTCCCAGCTGGGTCTCCAGCCAGTCGATATGCTCTTCCTCTGATTCGAGGATGTCTTCCAGCAGCTCGCGGCTTCCGTAATCGCCGACGCTCTCGCAGTAGGCGATGGCCTCCTTGAGGTCCTGCAGGCCACCCTGTTCCAGCTTGAGATCGCATTCGAGCATTTCACGGGTATTCTCGCCGATCAGGAGCTTGCCCAGATCCTGCAGGTTCGGCAGACCTTCGAGAAAGAGGATGCGCTTGATCAGCTTGTCGGCATGCTTCATCTCATCGATGGATTCTTCGTACTCGTGTTTGCCGAGTTTCTCCAGCCCCCAATCCTCGTACATGCGCGCATGCAGGAAGTACTGGTTGATGGCGACCAGTTCGTTGCCGAGAAGCTTGTTGAGGTGCTGGATGACTAGCTTGTCGCCTTTCATGTTCTAGCCCTGCCTGAGAAGGTGAGTCGTTGCGGCAGTCTGGCCACGATGCCGTAGGCTGTCAAACCTAAGCCCTTGAATGCAAAAGGCTAAAGCTGAATGCGAATGTTTTAATTGCGCATCGGGCGAGTAATGTCTTGATTTGCGGGCATAAAAAAGCCGGGCAATGGCCCGGCTTGGGGGATTGGGCCGTTCAGGCGGGTGCGAAACTGGCTGGATAGGCGAGGGCAGCCTGGGCGGTCTGGAGTTCGCCGAGGGTTTCGCGCACGACCTGCTTGGCCACGCAGGCGCACTTGCCGCACTGACTAGCGACGCCAGTGGCCTCGCGTACTTCCCGGTAGCTGCAGCAGCCTTCGTAAATGGCTTCGCGAAGCTGACCGTCGGTGACACCCTGGCAAAGGCAAACGTACATGAGCAATACCCGTTGAGCCTGTTGATGGTGCGATGCTAAACAGAATGAGAATGATTGTCAAAGTCCATCTGTCCGATGGCGTTAACCTTCATCCACCAACGGGACCGGCGCGACCCATTCGAGCTTTGCGATAAACTGCGCGCCTTTTTTCAACCGGAGGCCGCTCATGGCCCTGCAAGCCACGCCGTACAAGGTGGAACTGAATCTCACCGATCTGGATCGCGGGGTGTACGAGAACCTGCGTTTCACCGTCGCCCGGCATCCCTCGGAGACCGAGGAGCGCCTCGGTGTGCGCCTGATCGCCTATGCGCTCTGGTACAGCGAGCAGCTGGCGTTCGGTCGGGGGCTGTCCGATGTGGACGAGCCGGCGCTCTGGGAGAAGAGTCTCGATGGGCGCGTATTGCACTGGATCGAGGTCGGGCAGCCGGACGCCGAGCGTCTGACTTGGTGCTCACGCCGTGCCGAACGCACCAGCCTGGTGGCCTACGGCAATCTGCGCGTGTGGCAGGGCAAGGTGGTGGACGCCGTGCGCAACCTGAAGAACCTGTCCATCGTTGCCGTGGATTCCGAATCGCTTGCCGCACTGGTCAAGGATCTGCCGCGCAGCCTGCAATGGGGCGTGATGATCAGCGACGGCACGCTGTTCATCACCGACGAACGGGGACAGTTCGAGGTATCGCTGGAGTGGCTGCTGGGCGAGCGCTGAGCGGCGCCGGTCGGCTGAACCGCGATTGGCGGCCTGCCGACGGTGCATTGCTGTATGCTTTTGCGCCGATTTTCTCCGGCGCCCGTGCCGAAGAGCCGTGACCGGAAAGCCAGCCGATGCGCATCGAACCCCGCCCTTTACCTGAAATCCTGCCCGAACTCGGCGATCTGCCGCCGCTGCTGACTCGTCTGTATGCGGCGCGCGGCGTGCGCTCGGCCAGCGAGCTGGATAAGGCGCTAGCGCGGCTGATTCCCTACAACCAGCTCAAGGGCATCGACCGTGCAGTCGAGTTGCTGGTCGAGGCGCTGGATAAGCGCCAGCGCATCCTCTTCGTTGGTGATTTCGATGCCGATGGCGCCACTGCGAGCACGGTCGGCGTGCTTGGCCTGCGCCAGCTGGGCGCGGCGCATGTCGACTATCTGGTGCCCAATCGCTTCGAGTACGGCTACGGCCTCACCCCGGAAATCGTCGCCGTGGCGCTACAGCGCGAGCCCGATCTGCTGGTGACCGTGGACAACGGCATCTCCAGCGTCGAAGGCGTCGCGGCGGCCAAGGCAGCCGGGCTCCGGGTGCTGGTGACCGACCACCATCTACCGGGTCACGAGCTGCCGGCGGCCGATGCGATCGTCAATCCGAACCAGCCCGAATGCGCCTTCCCGAGCAAATGCATGGCCGGTGTGGGGGTGATCTTCTATGTGCTACTGGCACTGCGCGCGCGGCTGCGCGAGCTGGACTGGTTCGCGCGCAACGGCTGGAGCGAGCCGAATCTGGCCGAGCTGCTCGATCTGGTGGCGCTGGGCAGCGTCGCCGACGTGGTACCGCTGGATGCCAACAACCGCATCCTCGTGCATCAGGGGCTGGCGCGGATTCGTGCCGGGCGGGCGCGGCCGGGGTTGCGGGCAATTCTCGAAGTCGCCGGGCGCGATCATCGGCGCATCACCTCGACCGATCTGGGCTTCATCCTCGGCCCGCGCTTGAACGCCGCGGGGCGGCTGGATGACATGAGCCTGGGCATCGAGTGCCTGCTCTGCGAGGACGAGGCGCTGGCGCGCGACATGGCGACCCAGCTCGATCAGCTCAATCAGGACCGCAAAAGCATCGAGCAGGGCATGCAGCGCGAGGCGCTGGCGCAGCTCAAGGATCTGCCGCTGGAGGATCTGCCGTTCGGCTTGTGCCTGTTCGAACCGGACTGGCATCAGGGCGTGATCGGCATTCTCGCGTCGCGGCTGAAGGAGCGTTATCACCGGCCGACCATCGCCTTCGCCGATGCGGGCGACGGCCAGCTCAAGGGCTCGGCACGCTCGGTGCCGGGCTTTCATATCCGCGACGCGCTGGATGCGGTAGCGGCGCGACATCCGGGGCTGATCAGCAAGTTCGGCGGCCACGCGATGGCGGCCGGACTGTCGCTGCCGCAGGAAAATTTCGGCGCCTTCGCCGCCGCGTTCGACGCCGAAGTGCGCCGCCAGCTCAACGAGGACGATCTGACCGGTCGGCTGCTGACCGATGGCCAGCTCAGCATCGAGGAGTTCCATCTGGAACTGGCGCGCGCACTGCGCAACGCCGGGCCTTGGGGCCAGCATTTCCCCGAGCCGATGTTTCACGGGGTGTTCCAGCTGGTGCAGCAGCGCATCGTCGGCGAGCGTCACCTCAAGCTGGTACTCAGGAGCGAGTGCGGTGCGCTGACCCTGGACGGCATCGCCTTCAATATCGACCGTGAACTCTGGCCGAACCCGACGGTGCGCTGGGCGGAGCTGGCTTATAAGCTGGACGTCAACGAATACCGCGGCCAGGAAAGCGTGCAGCTGCTGGTCGCGCACATCGCCGCGCGCTGACCGTCCGGTCGTCGCCGATTGGCCGGCTGAATCCAGCGCCATTTCTCCGCAGACGTTCGATTGTTGCGCGTGCTGCCCGCGCCTACAGTGGCGGGACAACAACAGCGTCATGCGGGAAACCGAAATGAGCGAGACGACCGTCCATCACCGTGCCTGCCACCTGTGCGAAGCCATCTGCGGCCTGACCATCCAGACCGAAGGCGAGCGCATCCTCTCGATCAAGGGCGATCCGCTCGATCCGTTCAGCCGGGGCCATATCTGCCCCAAGGCCGTGGCGCTGCAGGATATCCAGAACGATCCCGACCGCCTGCGCCGGCCGATGCGCCGGCATGGCTCGCAGTGGCAGGCGATCGAATGGGATGAGGCGTTCGCGCTGGCTGCCGAACGGCTCGCCGAGATTCGCGAACGTCATGGCAGCAACGCGGTGGCCGTCTACCAGGGCAACCCGAGCGTGCACAACTACGGGCTGATGACCCACAGCAACTACTTCCTCGGTCTGCTGAAGACGCGCAACCGCTTCTCCGCGACCTCGGTCGATCAGCTGCCGCATCACCTGATCAGCTACCTGATGTACGGCCACGGCCTGCTGTTGCCGGTGCCGGATATCGATCACACCGATTTCATGCTGATCCTCGGCGGCAATCCGCTGGCCTCCAACGGCAGCATCATGACCGTGCCGGACGTGGAAAAGCGCCTCAAGGCGCTGCGCGCACGGGGCGGCACGCTGGTGGTGGTCGATCCGCGCCGCAGCGAGACCGCGGCGATCGCCGACCGCCATCTGTTCGTACGTCCGGGACAGGACGCGGCGCTGCTGTTCGGTCTGCTCAACACGCTGTTCGAGGAAGGGCTGACACGCGCCACACCGCTTCCGGTGGACGGCCTCGTCGAGGTGCGCGCGGCCATCGCACCGTTCAGCGCCGAGGCGATGAGCGCGCGCTGCGGTGTGCCTGCCGAGACGATCCGCCAACTGGCGCGGGATTTCGCCGCCGCGGACAAGGCGGTCTGCTACGGCCGCATGGGCGTCTCGACCCAGGCATTCGGCAGCCTGTGCCAATGGCTGGTGCAATTGATCAATCTGGTCACCGGCAATCTCGACCGAGTTGGTGGCGCCTTGTGCACGGAGCCTGCGGTGGATCTGGTGGAAAGCACCACCGGCGGGCACTTCGCGGCCTGGCGCAGCCGGGTTTCGCAACTGCCGGAGTACGGCGGCGAACTGCCGGTGGCGGCGCTGGCCGAGGAGATGCTTGAGCCCGGAGACGGGCAGGTGCGTGCGCTGATCACCGTGGCCGGCAACCCGGTGCTCTCCACGCCCAACGGGCGCAAGCTGGAGCAGGCGCTCGACGGCCTGGAATTCATGCTCAGCGTCGACTTCTACATCAACGAAACCACGCGCTACGCCGATCTCATCCTGCCGCCTACCGCGCCGCTGGAGCACGATCATTACGACAGCACCTTCAACCTGCTCGCCGTGCGCAATGTCACGCGCTTCAACCGGCCGGTGCTGGCCAAGCCGGACGGCGCGCTGGACGACTGGGAAATCTTCGTCGGGCTGGCCAAGGCCTATGCGGCGCGTACCGGCGTCGAGCTGAAACCGACGCTGGCGCCGCAGCAGATGATCGATCTGGCGTTGCGTCACGGCCCCTACGGCGATCGCTCCGAGCGCAGGCTGAGCCTGGCGGCGCTCGAGGATTACCCGCATGGGCTTGATCTCGGGCCGCTGCGACCGAACCTCGCGCGTCGCCTGAAGACGGCGAACCAGCGCATCCAGGCGGCGCCGCTGCTGCTTGTGGAAGACCTGCAGCGCTTCGCCCGGCAGCCGCAGGCGCCCGCCGATGCGTTGCTGCTGATCGGCCGTCGCCATGTGCGCAGCAACAATTCCTGGATGCACAACTATCCGCGACTGGTGAAGGGCAAGCCGCGTCACCAGTTGCTGATGCATCCGGCCGACATGACGGCGCGCCAGCTGCTCGATGGTCAGCGCGTGCGGGTTCGCTCGCGGGTCGGGCTGATCGAGGTGGAGGTGCTCGGCAGCGACGAGATGATGCCCGGCGTGGTCAGCCTGCCGCACGGCTGGGGCCATGCCCGCGTGGGTGTGCAGCTGGCCGTCGCCGCGCAACAGCCGGGTGTCAGCAGCAACGACCTGACCGACGAACAGGCGCTGGATGTCTCCGGCAACGCGGCGCTCAATGGTGTGCCGGTGCAGGTGAGCGCAGCCTGAGCGGCGGCGCATTCTGGCTGTCGGGGCTGGGCAGGGGCGCGGAAACAGTCTCTACTGAATACTGTCCAAACCGAAATTTCGACAGTCGAGGCCGCCATGTCCCAGCTATTCCAGCCGCTTACCCTGCGCCAGCTGACGTTGCCCAACCGGATTGCCGTTTCGCCGATGTGCCAGTACTCGGCCGAGGGCGGCATGGCCAATGACTGGCACCTCGTGCATCTCGGTAGTCGCGCCGTCGGCGGCGCCGGACTGGTGATCATCGAGGCGACGGCGGTGACGTCAGACGGACGGATATCCCCCGAAGACCTGGGCATCTGGTCCGACGAGCACGTCGAGCCGCTGCGCCGTATCACCCGTTTTATCGAGGCGCAGGGTTCGGTCGCTGGCGTGCAGCTGGCGCACGCCGGACGCAAGGCGAGTACCTGGCGGCCCTGGCTCGGTAAGCACGGCAGTGTGCCGGTCGCCGAGGGCGGCTGGATTCCGGTGGGGCCGTCGACCATCGCCTTCTCGCCGGAGCACGCGGTACCTACCGCACTGGACGAGGCCGCCATCGCCGAGGTGGTGCAGGCGTTCGTCGCCGGCGCCGAGCGCGCCCTGGCTGCCGGCTTCAAGATCGCCGAGGTCCATGCTGCGCACGGCTATCTGCTGCATCAGTTTCTCTCGCCGCTATCCAATCAGCGTCAGGATCGCTATGGCGGTTCGTTCGAGAACCGTATCCGCCTGTTGCTGGAAGTCACCGCGGCGGTGCGCGAGGTCTGGCCGCGGGAGCTGCCCCTGTTCGTGCGGCTTTCGGCGACCGACTGGGTGGAGGACGGCTGGAACCCGGATGAAACCGTGAAGCTGGCGCAGCGCCTGAAGGAAGTGGGCGTCGACCTGATCGATGTTTCGTCCGGCGGCACTGCGGCCAATGCGGAGATTCCGGTCGGCCCGGGCTATCAGACCCAGTTCGCCGAGCGCGTGCGCAAAGAGGCCGGTATCGCCACCGGTACCGTGGGCATGATCACCGAAGCGGTACAGGCCGAGCACATCCTGCGTACCGGTCAGGCCGACCTGATCCTGCTGGCCCGCGAGCTGCTGCGTGACCCGTACTGGCCACTGCACGCCGCCGAATATCTGGGCGATCGCGCGGTGCCGTGGCCTGCGCAATACGTGCGCGCCGCCCACCGCGACACACCGATCCGCCAGTTGCCCGACACGCTCGATTGAGCGATCGTCCGCCGCATCCATCTTTTCTCATTCAAAGGTATGTCGATGAAAACCAGTGGCCTTCTCGATCAACTGCTCAAAGCAGGGCAGGACCTGCTGAACAAGCCGCAGACCCCGGCGGGCGGCGGCAAGCCCGCTGCCGGCGGGCTGGGCGATCTGCTGGGTGGCAGCGCGGGCGGTTCGCTCGGCAACGTGCTGTCCGGTGCCGGTGGTGGTGCCCTGGCGGCCGGCGCGATCGGCCTGCTGCTGGGTAACAAGAAGGCCCGCAAGTTCGGCGGCAAGGCCGTGACTTATGGCGGCCTGGCCGCGCTCGGCGTGTTGGCCTACAAGGCCTACAGCAACTGGCAGGCGCAACAGGCCGACGCGCCGCAACAGCCGCCGCAGACTGTCGACCGCCTGCCGCCAGCGCAGGTCGAAGAACACAGCCAGGCGATTCTCAAGGCGCTGGTGGCGGCGGCGAAGTCCGACGGGCATATCGACGCCCGCGAGCGTCAGCTGATTGATGCCGAAGTGGCCAAGCTGACCGACGATGGCGAGCTGCAGCGCTGGCTGGATGCCGAGCTGAACAAGCCGCTCGACCCGGCCGAGGTCGCCGTCGCGGCGAAGACGCCGGAAATGGCAGCCGAGATGTATCTGGCCAGCGTGCTGATGGTCGACGAAGAACACTTCATGGAGCGTGCCTACCTCGAGGAGCTGGCGCGGCAGCTCAAGCTCGCGCCGCAGCTGAAGGCGGAGCTGGAGAGCCAGGTGCGCGCGGTCGCCGGTTGAGTCGGCGGCGCGCGCGGACCATCGGCAAGTGTCTCGCATCCGGTTCGTCCCGGCGGGCTGTCAGCGCACGCCCGCTGGGTTTATAATCGCCGGCTTTTCGAAACGTCCGATTGCGAGTGCTGCCCACCATGGAAATCAACCCGATCCTCAACAGCATCAAGGACCTGTCCGACCGCACCCAGTCCATTCGGGGGTATCTTTGACTACGATCAGAAGCATGATCGTCTCGTCGAAGTAAACCGCGAACTCGAAGATCCGAACGTCTGGAATAACCCCGAATACGCGCAGAATCTGGGCCGTGAGCGCGCCACCCTGGCGCAGATCGTCGAGACCATCGACGACCTCACCGGCAGCCTGACCGACTCGCGCGACCTGCTCGACATGGCCGTCGAAGAAGACGACCAGGGCGCGGTGGATGACATCGCCGCCGAGCTGGAACGCCTGCGCGAAATTCTCGAGAAGCTCGAGTTCCGCCGCATGTTCAGCCACGAGATGGACCCGAACAACTGCTACCTCGATATCCAGGCTGGCTCCGGCGGTACCGAGGCGCAGGACTGGGCCAACATCCTGCTGCGTATGTACCTGCGCTGGGCCGACAAGCGTGGCTTCAATGCCGAGATCGTCGAACTGTCCGAGGGCGAAGTTGCCGGCATCAAGGGTGCCACCGTGCATATCAAGGGCGAATACGCCTTCGGCTGGCTGCGCACCGAGATCGGTGTGCACCGCCTGGTGCGCAAGAGCCCGTTCGACTCCGGCGCCCGTCGCCACACCTCGTTCTCGGCGGTATTCGTATCGCCCGAGATCGACGACAGGGTGGAGATCGAGATCAACCCGGCCGACCTGCGCATCGACACCTACCGCTCCTCCGGCGCCGGTGGTCAGCACGTCAACACCACCGACTCGGCGGTGCGTATCACCCACGTGCCAACCAATACCGTGGTGGCCTGCCAGAACGAACGTTCCCAGCACGCCAACAAGGACACCGCCATGAAGATGCTGCGGGCCAAGTTGTACGAGCTGGAAATGCAGAAGCGCAACGCCGCCTCCCAGGCGCTGGAAGACAGCAAGTCGGACATTGGCTGGGGCCACCAGATCCGTTCCTACGTGCTCGACGACTCGCGCATCAAGGATCTGCGTACTGGCGTGGAGCGCAGCGATTGCCAGAAGGTGCTCGACGGCGACCTCGACGGGTACCTCGAAGCCAGCCTGAAACAGGGGCTCTGAGAGCAGCTGCACGCCTCAAGCCGCAAGCACCCCATTGAAACGATTTGACCGGGACGACCCGCAATGAGCGAACAACCGCTGAACCAGCACGCCATCCAAGAGGAAGAAAACAAGCTGATTGCCCTGCGCAAGGAAAAGCTTGCTGCCGTGCGCGAGCAGGGCAATGCCTTCCCCAATGACTTCCGTCGCGACAGCTATGCAGGCGATCTGCAGAAACAGTACGCCGAGAAGACCAAGGAGGAGCTGGAAGCGGCCGCCATTCCGGTCAAGGTCGCCGGGCGCATCATGCTCAATCGTGGCGCGTTCATGGTCCTGCAGGACATGAGCGGGCGCATCCAGGTCTACGTCGACCGCAAGATTCTGCCGGCCGAGCAGCTGGAAGCGGTCAAGCACTTCGACCTCGGCGACATCATCGCCGCCGAAGGCACCCTGGCACGCTCCGGCAAGGGCGACCTGTACGTCTACATGAACAGCGTGCGCCTGCTGACCAAGTCGTTGCGTCCGCTGCCGGACAAGTTCCACGGTCTGACCGACACCGAGCAACGCTACCGCCAGCGCTACGTCGACCTGATCATGAACGACGAGGTGCGCGAGACCTTCCGCGTGCGCTCGCAGGTGATTGCGCACATCCGTCAGTTCCTGCGCGAGCGCGACTTCCTCGAAGTGGAAACGCCGATGCTGCAGACCATTCCCGGTGGTGCCGCAGCCAAGCCGTTCGAGACACACCACAACGCGCTGGACATGCCGATGTTCCTGCGCATTGCGCCGGAGCTCTACCTGAAGCGCCTGGTGGTCGGTGGCTTCGAGCGTGTGTTCGAGATCAACCGCAACTTCCGTAACGAAGGCGTTTCGACCCGACATAACCCCGAGTTCACCATGCTCGAGTTCTACCAGGCCTACGCTGACTACGAAGACAACATGGATCTGACCGAGGAGCTGTTCCGCGAGCTGGCCCAGGCCGTACTCGGCACTACCGACGTGCCCTATGGCGACAAGGTGTTCCATTTCGGTGAGCCGTTCGCGCGGCTGTCGGTGTTCGATTCGATTCTCCAGTTCAACCCGGAAATTTCGGCCTCCGATCTCAACGATCTGGAAAAGGCCCGGGCCATCGCCAAGAAGGCCGGTGCCAAGCTGCTCGGCCATGAGGGTCTGGGCAAACTGCAGGTGATGATTTTCGAGGAGCTGGTCGAGCACAAGCTGGAGCAGCCGACCTTCATCACCGAGTACCCCTTCGAGGTCTCGCCGCTGGCCCGCCGCAACGATCGCAACCCGAACGTCACCGACCGCTTCGAGCTGTTCATCGGCGGTCGCGAGATCGCCAACGCCTACTCCGAGCTTAACGATGCCGAAGACCAGGCCGAGCGTTTCCACGCCCAGGTGGCGGACAAGGATGCCGGTGACGACGAGGCCATGCACTTCGACGCCGACTTCGTCCGCGCGCTGGAATACGGCATGCCGCCGACCGCGGGCGAGGGCATTGGTATCGACCGCCTGGTGATGCTGCTGACCAACTCGCCGTCGATCCGCGACGTGATCCTCTTCCCGCACATGCGCCCGGAAGTCTGATCCGGCCGGCACTCCCGTTGATGCCGACGGGAGTGCTGCGCCGTGCGCGGGGCGCTCCGCCAGCCGCGACACCGGCGCGCGTCTAACCTGAACGCTACGATCCTTCGCTGGCGAGGTCTGGATGAATAACCGCAACAATCTCGATGAATATCAGACGATCGTGCGCGCGTTGTCCGATCGTATCGTCGATGCGCAGACTCCGGTGCGCGTGCTCGATGCGGTGAAGTGGGACGACAGTATTCGCCAGGCATTTTTCGCGACCGGAGGGCGCCAGCTGCCGCCGGTGGACCGCGGCTATTACGAGGCGCGGCCGCTGGCCTACGACTCCGGTGCGAAGAAGCAGGAATTCCAGGATATCGAGCGCGACATCACGCGCCAGCTCGGCCAGTTCAATCCGGTCGGGCAGATCATGCGGCGCATGTGCCGCGAATACCGCATGGTCATCCGCATGCTCGAGGCGCGAGGCACGCCGGACTTCGGCATGATCTCGCAGGAACTCTACGGGGCCGCATCCGATGCCTTCCACGCCGGTGACCCGACCCTCGCCGACCTCGGGTTGATGCTTTCCGATTACCTGAACAACATCGCCGATCGCAGCGACCTGAAGGACGAACCCAAGACGCTGGACGCCAAGCAGGCGGTCGCCCTGCTGCAGAAGCGCCTCGATGCGGTGTTCGGCGAGGGCGAGGGCGTGATCCGCGTGTTCGAGTCCGATGGCATCCTCGCCGATGCCGCGGCCGGCGCTGACTACATCAAGATCCGCAGCGACGCGCTGTTCAACGAGCGCGACGTGCGCGCGCTGGAGGTCCACGAGGGGCTGGTGCACGTCGGCACCACACTCAATGGACTCAATCAGCCGATCTGTACCTTTCTCGCCAAGGGGCCGCCGTCTTCCACCGTGACCCAGGAAGGCCTGGCGATCCTGATGGAGGTGATTGCCTTCGCCTCCTATCCGACCCGTCTGCGCAAACTCACCAATCGCACGCGGGCCATTCACATGGCCGAGGACGGTGCCGACTTCCTCGATGTGTTCGCCTTCTTCCGCGAGCAGGGTTATGCAGACGACGAGTGCTACAGCAATGCCAGTCGCGTGTTCCGCGGCTCGACGCCCGATGGCCTGCCCTTCACCAAGGACCTGTCCTACCTGAAGGGCTTCATCATGATCTACAACTACATCCAGCTTGCGGTGCGCAAGGGCCAGCTGGAGCAGATCCCACTGCTGTTCTGCGGCAAGACCACGCTGGAGGACATGCGCACCCTGCGCCAGCTGGTGGACGAGGGGATGGTGGTGCCGCCGCGCTATCTGCCGCAACAGTTCCAGGACCTCAACGCGCTGTCGGCGTGGATGTGCTTCTCCAACTTCCTCAATCACCTGAGCCTGGATCGCATCGAAGCGGACTACGCCAACATCCTCTGACGCAGCCAGCGCTCCCCTCCGCCAGAGCGGTGGATCGGTGCAGTCCGATCCACCCGGCGCAACCAACTGCAGGTGACTTTCATGCCCAGCCATCAGCTCGAATACGACATCCTCGGTCAGTCCGCACAGAGCGTGGAGATCATTCTCGACCCCGGTGAGACGGTGATCGCCGAGGCCGGTGCGATGAACTATATGACCGAAGGCGTGCGCTTCGAGGCTCGCATGGGGGACGGCTCGGCCAGCGGTGTACTCGGCAAGTTGTGGGGCATGGGCAAGCGCATGCTCACCGGCGAGTCGCTGTTCCTCACCCACTTCACCAACAGCGGCAAGGGCAAGGCGCGGGTGGCGTTCGCTGCGCCCTATCCGGGCACGGTAGTGCCGGTGGACCTCGCCGCTCTCGGCGGCCGGCTGACCTGCCAGAAAGACAGCTTTCTCTGCGCGGCCTACGGTACCCGGGTCGGCATCGCCTTGAGCAAGCGCATCGGCGCCGGTTTCTTCGGCGGTGAGGGCTTCATCCTCCAGCGCCTGGAAGGCGACGGGCTGGCGTTCCTGCATGCCGGCGGCACGGTGATTCGCAAGGAACTGAAAGACGAAACGTTGCGCCTGGATACCGGCTGCCTGGTCGCTTTCAGCGATGGCATCGATTACGACATCCAGCTTGCCGGTGGCCTGAAGAGCATGCTGTTCGGCGGCGAGGGGCTGCTGCTGACCACCCTCAAGGGCACCGGCAGCGTCTGGATCCAGAGCCTGCCGTTCTCGCGGCTGGCCGAGCGTGTCTACGCGGCGACCTGGCAGGCCCGCGGCGAGACACGGGCGGGCGGCGACTGATCCGCGCCGCCGTCCGGCGAATTTGCCACAATGCACTCCTTTTGTTTCGACGAGGCCGAGATGTCCGAACGCAATGTCATTCCGCTGATTCTCACTGCCATCGGTAGCGTAGCCGGCACCGTTGCGGTGCTGTCCTATTACGGCTACGTACACGTCGCCAAGCCGGAAGACGCGCTGCTTCTGGCCGACTACACCATGCTCAAGACCGTTCCCGGCGAGGATTATCGGGTGTCGCTTAAGCCCGCGACCCAGGTCGCACAGTGTCTCGACGGTGTGCTGGTGCTGTTCGATACCGAGCAGAAGGGCCTGACCGGTGTGCTGGTAGATAACAAGAAGCGTGCGGTGCGCTGCATGGAGGCACCGCCGCCGGCTGGCGCGGCGCAGTGACGCTCCGCGTCTGGCGCGGCGATATCACCGCACTGGCGGTGGACGCCGTTGTCAATGCCGCCAACCGCTCGCTGCTGGGCGGCGGTGGCGTAGATGGCGCGATCCATCGGGCTGCCGGCCCGCAGCTGCGCGAATACTGCAGCGAATTGGGCGGCTGCGCGGTCGGTGAGGCACGGCTGTCGCCGGGCTTCCGCCTGCCGGCGTGCTACATCATTCATACCGTGGGCCCGATCTGGCAGGGCGGTGCGCAGGGCGAGCCCGAGCAGTTGGCCGCGTGCTACCGCAACAGCCTGGCGCTGGCCGAGCAGCATCAGCTCCACAGCGTCGCCTTTCCGGCAATCAGCTGCGGAATCTACGGTTATCCCCTGAAGGCAGCGGCGCGAATCGCCGTGACAGAGTTGCGCAGCGGGCTGGTTGCTGCGGTGCATGTGCGGGAGGTGCTGCTGGTGGCGTTTTCCGCCGAGCAGGAGGAACTCTACCGGCGCCTGCTGGACGCCTGAAGACCGCAGCCATCGCGGCTGCGGTCGCTGGCTGCGGTGTTCAGCGCATCGAGGAACGCGGTGCGACCGGCCGGTCATCGTCGGAGATGGTCACCTCGACGCGACGGTTCATGGCGCGCCCTGACGAGGTGCTGTTGCTCGCCACCGGATAGTCCTCGCCGTAGCCGTGGCTGACGACGCGCTGCGGATCGACGCCCATCTGCACCAGCGCCATGCGCACGGCGTTGGCGCGTCGCTCGGACAGGCTCAGGTTGTAGGCGTCCGAGCCGTTGCTGTCGGTATAGCCCTCGACGATCACCTTGCGCTCGGGGTTTTCGTTGAGGAAGTCGGCCAGCTTCTGCACGCTGCGCATGCCACCGGGCTTCAGTTCGGCGCGGTCGTAGTCGAACAGCACATCGCCGAAGGTCACCAGGGTGCCGCGCTCGGTCTGCTTGGCCTGCAAGCTCTCCTGCAGCTTGCGGATTTCCGCCTCGCGCGATTCCAGGCGGGCTTCGGCACGGCGCGCCGAGGCTTTTTCCAGATCCGCCTCGGCGGTGCGCAGGGCAATGGTCTGTTCGGCCACCTCGATGCGGCGCTGGGCGAGATAGGCGAGCTGATCGACTTGCTTCTCGTCGGCATCGTCGAGGTACGCCTTATTGGCCTGATCGAGCGCCTTGCCGGCATCCTGGGTTTCCAGCGCGGCGAGCTTGGAGGCGCGGGCGTCGGCTTGCAGCGACGAGAAGCTGCTGCGGGCTTTCTCCAGCTGCGGATTGGGTTGGTTGGCGCAGGCCACCAGGCCGATGCTCAGCGCCAGCAGGGTCGGAAGGGTAACGAGCTTGTGCATGATGGTTTCATCCTTTTGCTGAGAATGGGGCGACGGTCATGACCGGAATCACTGGACGTTGCGCATACCTTCTTCGCGCAACTCGTTGATTCCCTGCTCGGCGTCCTCGACGGCTTTCTGCGCCTTGGCCGCCTCTGCCTTGCGCTCGGCCACGCGGGCATCCCACTCGGCCTGCTCGGCGAGGATGCGCGCGCGCTCGAAGTCCTCCTTCTGCATGGCCAGCTCAGCTTCCTTCCACTTCTCCTGCGCGGCGCGCATTTCCACCGCGGCATACTCCGGGCCGCCAGCGCTGACGGCGCTGCGCACGGCCGATTCGGTCACCGCGAACTGCTCTTTCGGCGGGTTGCCGGCACAGGCCGTGAGCAGCAGGCTGCCCAGCGCGACGGCGGCAAGCTTGGGCAGATGAATGCGCGAAGCGGGCGTTGAGGTTTCTGTCTTCATGGGCTCTCTCCATTGGAATCGCCTGACACGTGCGAATGGTTCATCACCCGGCGGGCACGCCTCGTGGGCCATGACTGCTGACTGCCGGGTATGTTTTTGTGAGGGCCGCTAGCGCTAATCGTTCCGTCGGAATGCGATGCCAGAGCGTGCGGCGGCCGCGACGGGCCGCCTGGGAGAGGGTTTGGGCAAGGCGAAATCAGTTCGCCGGCGACGACTGCTCGCGCTGCATCCGTTGCAGATGCTTGCGCGAGAGGGCAAGGAAGCGCGGTGTCGGTCCGACGTCTTCATAGATCGGGTCGCCCTGCTCGTCGGTGGCGATCACCTGGCTGCCGCGCACATATGGCAGGCTGCTCTCCACCGCTTCCAGCGCGGCGCTGACCAGTTCGCCGAGCAGTGCCTCGGTGCTGCGCTTGGGATACATCTCCGCGAGCGCCGCCAGCCGCGCGGCGCTTTCGATATCCAGCGGGATGCTGTACTGCACCGGACTCAGTGCGCCCTTGGCGTCCTTCTCCCAGTGATTGACCAGTTCCGAGATCTTCATGGTGGTACCTCGCGCCGATGGGTCGAGCAGCCCGGCGCCGCGCGCCTTGTCAGCAGCGGGGGCGCTAGGCACTCTGGTTGCGGATATCTTGAGCGTAGCTGCTCGATCGTCGTTGCACAGACTGGCGCACCGGTCGCCGTCGACCGCCGGCGCCAGCCCGGCCCCCAATCAGGAGAACCGCTCATGGCGAAAATCGATGCGCGTCTGCGCGAGAACGTCCACCTGCTCGGCGAGCTGCTTGGCGACACCGTGCGTGAGCAGTTGGGCACCGCGTTCTTCGACAAGATCGAACGCATCCGCAAGGGTGCCAAGGCGGCCCGGCGCGGCTCGGCCGAAGGCGCGCAGCAGCTTGCCGAGACGCTGGACAGCCTCGACGAGAGCGAGCTGTTGCCGATGACCCGCGCGTTCAACCAGTTCCTCAACCTCGCCAACATCGCCGAGCAGTACCACGCGGTGCGGCGCCGGCAGGAAGGCGAGCCGGCGCCGTGCGAAAGCGGCGTGCTGCCCGAGCTGCTCGGACGCCTGCAACGCGCCGGGCACGCGCCTGAGGCGCTGGCGCGCCAGGTCAGCGAGCTGGAAATCGAGCTGGTGCTGACCGCCCACCCGACGGAAGTGTCGCGACGCACGCTGATCCAGAAGTACGACGCCATCGCCGCGCAGCTGGCCGCCCGCGATCACACCGACCTGACCACCGCCGAGCAGGCCGACATTCAGCTGCGCCTGCAGCGGCTGATCGCCGAGATCTGGTACACCGAGGAAATCCGCCGTAACCGCCCGACGCCGGTGGAGGAAGCCAAGTGGGGCTTCGCCGCCATCGAGCATTCGCTCTGGCAGGCGCTGCCCAATGTGCTGCGCCAGACCGACGCGGCGCTGCGCGCCAGCACCGGGCGGCCGCTGCCGCTGGACGCCGCGCCGATTCGCTTCGCCTCCTGGATGGGAGGCGACCGCGATGGCAATCCGAACGTCACCGCACCGGTGAGCCGGGAAGTGCTGCTGCTGGCGCGCGCGATGGCCGCCGACCTTTACCTGCGCGATGTCGAGGCGCTGATCACCGCGCTGTCGATGCAGACGGCCAGCGACGAACTGCTGAGCCAATCCGGCGACACCTCGGAACCCTATCGCGTGTTGCTCAAGCGCCTGCGCGAGCGTTTGCAGGCGACGCGCGACTGGGCGAACACAGCGCTGGAACATGGCCATGCCGCGCCGCCGGCGGTGCTGCAGAATGTCGCCGAGCTGCGCGCGCCGCTGGAGCTGTGCTACCGCTCGCTGCACGCCTGTGGCATGGGCGTGATTGCCGATGGCGCGCTGCTCGACTGCCTACGCCGGGTGGCGGCCTTCGGCCTGCATCTGGTGCGCCTGGACATTCGCCAGGATGCCGCCCGGCATGCCGCGGCGCTCGCCGAGATCACCGAGTACCTCGGCCTGGGGCGCTACGACCAGTGGGATGAAACGCGGCGCCTGGACTTCCTGCAGCAGGAGCTGGACAACCGCCGGCCGCTGCTTTCGGTGCATTTCCAGCCGTCGCCGGATACCGCCGAGGTGCTGGCCACCTGCGCGGTGATCGCAGCGGCTCCGGCGGCGTCGCTCGGTTCCTACGTCATCTCCATGGCACATGGCGCGTCCGATGTGCTGGCGGTGCAACTGCTGCTCAAGGAGTCCGGCCTGCAGCGGGCCATGCGCGTGGTACCGCTGTTCGAGACGCTGGACGATCTGGACAACGCCGCGCCAGCCGTCGACCGCCTGCTGAGCCTGCCGGGCTATCGCAGCCGGTTGCAGGGGCCGCAGGAGGTGATGATCGGCTATTCCGACTCCGCCAAGGATGCCGGCACTACCGCCGCCGCCTGGGCCCAGTACCGTGCCCAGGAAAGCCTGGTGGAGGTCTGTCGCGCCCACGGCGTCGAGTTGCTGCTGTTCCACGGCCGCGGCGGCACGGTCGGTCGCGGCGGCGGCCCGGCGCACGCGGCGATCCTCTCGCAGCCGCCGGGTTCGGTTTCCGGGCGTTTCCGTACCACCGAGCAGGGCGAGATGATCCGCTTCAAGTTCGGGCTGCCGGATATCGCCGAGCAGAATCTCAATCTCTATCTGGCCGCCGTGCTCGAAGCGACGCTGCTGCCGCCGCCGATGCCCGAGCCGGGCTGGCGCGAACTGATGGACCGGCTGGCCGCCGACGGCGTGGCGGCCTATCGCAGCGTGGTGCGCGATCACCCGCAGTTCGTCGCCTATTTCCGCCAGGCGACGCCCGAGCTGGAGCTGGGGCGCCTGCCGCTGGGCAGTCGGCCGGCCAAGCGCCGCGAGGGCGGCGTCGAGAGCCTGCGGGCGATTCCGTGGATCTTCGCCTGGACCCAGACGCGGCTCATGCTGCCGGCCTGGCTCGGCTGGGAGGCGGCACTCAATGGCGCGCTGGCGCGCGGCGAGGGCGAGCAGCTGGCGCAGATGCGCGCACGCTGGCCGTTCTTCAGCACCCGTATCGACATGCTGGAGATGGTGCTGGCCAAGACTGATGCCGACATCGCCGGACGGTACGACGAGCGCCTGGTCGAGCCGCAGCTGCTGGCTCTGGGCGGAGAGTTGCGTGACCGATTGTCGCAGGTGGTGGCTGCCGTCAAGCGGCTGACCGGCCAGTCCGAGCTGCTGGCGCACAGCCCGCAGACCCAGGAGGCATTCAGTCTGCGCAACACCTATCTGGACCCGCTGCACCTGATGCAGATCGAGCTGCTGGCGCGCTCACGACAGCAACAGAATCCGCCGGAAAGCCCTCTGGAACAGGCTCTGCTGGTCAGCGTCGCGGGCATCGCCGCGGGCCTGCGCAATACCGGCTGAGGCTGTCGAAACAAGCGTCGCGGGAGGCGTCGCACGGCCTTTTCAGGCCGTTCGGCGTACCCGGTGGTGGCGCATTCGGCACGACGGAAGGCGCGCGGGGGGATATCTTGTGCCCTCCCGGTGTGCTGTGTATCGTGTTCCACCTTTTGTCGCATGGCGGCAAACCAGAATTTTTGATTCGTCGGCGAACAAGGTGCGAGCGACCGGTCGGCGAAGTCCCCTTCCAAGAAAGTCGAGGATTCATCCATGCGCGTGATTCTGCTGGGAGCACCCGGTGCCGGCAAAGGCACTCAGGCCGGTTTCATTACCAAAAAATTCGGTATTCCGCAGATCGCCACCGGCGACATGCTGCGCGCGGCGGTCAAGGCCGGCACCGAGCTGGGCCTGAAAGCCAAGAGCGTGATGGATGCGGGCGGTCTGGTCTCCGACGACCTGATCATCAATCTGGTCAAGGAACGCATCGCTCAGCCGGATTGCGCCAACGGTTTCCTGTTCGACGGTTTTCCGCGCACCATCCCGCAGGCTGAAGCGCTGAAGGAAGCCGGCGTGCGTATCGACAACGTGGTCGAAATCGCCGTCGACGACGAGGAAATCGTCGGCCGTATCGCCGGTCGCCGCGTGCACCCGGCCTCGGGTCGGGTCTACCACACCGAGCACAATCCGCCGAAGGTCGCCGGCAAGGACGACGAGACCGGCGAAGAGCTGATCCAGCGCGAAGACGACAAGGAAGAGACCGTGCGTCATCGCCTGTCCGTCTACCATTCGCAGACCAAGCCGCTGGTGGACTTCTATCAGAGCCTGGCCGCTGCCGAAGGCACGCCGAAGTACAGCCGTATCGAGGGTGTCGGCTCGGTGGAAGAAATCACCGCCAAGGTGTTCGCTGCGCTGAGCTGAGCGCCGTATCGCCACACCGGCTGATGGAAGGCTCGTATCGCAGATACGGGCCTTTTTCATTTTCGAGGGCGTGGCTGCGAATCGGCGCGTCTGTCCGCGCCCGCAACCCGGCCCGCCGAATAGGCTAGAATCGACGCCTTTTTGATCGACCGGAACCGCCCCGATGACCACTCTGCTGGCCCTGGACACTGCCACCGAAGCCTGCTCTGTCGCCCTGCTACATGATGGCCGGGTGCTGAGTCACTACGAGGTCATTCCGCGCCTGCACGCCCAGCGCATTCTGCCGATGACCCAGACCTTGCTCGCCGAGGCCGGCATCGCATTGTCGGCGCTGGACGCCATCGCCTTCGGGCGCGGTCCAGGCGCCTTCACCGGGGTTCGCATCGCCGTCGGCGTGGTACAGGGTTTGGCGTTCGCGCTGGAGCGACCGGTGCTGGCGGTTTCCACCCTGGCGACCATTGCCCAGCGCGCCTGGCGCGAACACGGCGCCACGCAGGTGGCGGCAGCCATCGACGCGCGCATGGACGAGGTCTACTGGGGCTGCTACCGCGAGCGTGCCGGCGAGATGCAGTTGTGCGGCAGCGAGGCCGTGCTGCCGCCGGAGCAGGCCGGTTTGCCGCGCGATGCGGCCGGCCAGTGGTTTGGCGCGGGCACCGGATGGGGCTACGCCACGCGCATTCCCGTCGCGGTGGGCCATATGGATGCCCAGCTGTTGCCACATGCCGAAGACCTGCTGCGGTTGGCGACGTTCGCCTGGCAGCGCGGCGAGGCCGTTGAGGCCGACCAGGCGCAGCCGGTCTACCTGCGCGACAACGTAGCGACACCCAAAGCCGGCGTCTGATGCGGTCCGGCCCGGACGCGTGTAGCCGGGCATTGCCAAACCTCCGGCCGGTCGCTAGAGTCGGCCGGCTTTCTTTCAGGTTGAAACATGCGCGTCGACGGTCTCTCCCAGTCTGCATACCCTCTGGATCGCACTGTCCGTCCTGGCAGTGCGCCGGTGCCGTATCGCGACAGCCAGCGTGCCGTCGAGCACCCGCGCGAGATCGACCTCAGCCCGTCCAGCGAGCATTTTCAGCAGCGCACCGGCCGCGCACAGCAGAGCACCAGTGAGTCCGTTGCTCTCGAGAGCTTCCGGCCGATCCGCTACAGCGAAGCCCTCGCCGAACGTCCGCTGTCCAGTCGTGTCGCCCAGGCGCTGGCCAGCTACACCAGCACCGCGAGCTTTCGCAGCGACCCCGATGCCGCCGAGGTGCTCGGCCTCGATGTCTACGCCTGAGGCCGGCCGGCCCCGGTGAGCATTCCCTATTTCCTCGGTTGTCCGTCCTGGAGCGAAAGCGCCTGGCTGGGCTCGCTGTATCCGCCGGGAACGCCTCCGGCGCAATTTCTTCCGCAGTACTGCTCGGTGTTCAACAGCGTCGAGGGCAATACCACGCTGTATGCCTGGCCGGCGGAGCAGACGATCCAGCGATGGGCGCTGCAGATGCCGGAGGGCTTTCGCTTTTGCGCCAAGCTGCCGCGAGAGATCAGCCAGGCCGACGACCTGCGCGCGGTGCTGGAGCTGGCGCAGTCGTTCAAGGCGCTGCTGGCGCCGCTCGGGCGGCGGGTCACGCCGTTCTGGCTGCAACTGCCGGCCAGTTTCGGGCCGGGGCGGCTCGCCGAACTGGCGACGCTGATCAAGGATTTCGCCGCGCCGTTGGCGGTGGAAGTGCGCCACCCGGCGTTCTTCGATAAGGGGGCGGGCGAGCGTGCGCTGAATCGCTTGCTGCGCGATTCCGCCGTGGAACGCATCTGCCTGGATTCGCGGGCGCTGTTCAGCTGCCGCTCGCGCGAGCCGGCGCTGCTGCACGCGCAGAGTAAGAAGCCGCGGGTGCCGGTGCGGCCGACCGCGTTCAGCGCGTCGCCGCAGCTGCGCTTCATCGGCCACCCGCAGCTGGAGGCCAACGATCTCTTCATGCAGCCGTGGCTGGAACGGGTCGCCGCCTGGATCGAGGCCGGCAAGACGCCGCACGTCTATCTGCATACGCCAGACAATCACCGGGCGCCGGAGCTGGCGTTGCGTTTTCACGCGCAGCTACGCGAGCGCCTGCCCGGGCTGCCGGCCTTGCCTCCGCTGCATCGCGCGCCACAGCTATCGCTGCTGGTCGAATAGCGGCGCCACACCTTCGGTAAAAAATCGCACTCAACTTCGGGCCACGCCCGTTGCCTGATTAGGCATGACCTTCGGCCGATTCTTGCTTTTCGTACTGGTGCTGCTGGCGGCCCTGGCGTTCGCCGTTCGCCAGCAGTGGATAGAGATTCCGCCGTCCTGGAACCCCTGGACGCCGCTGGATGTGCGCGAGCCGCCGAACCTGCTGACTCCGTTCAAGCTGCGTCGCTTGCAACATGACCGCTCGCTGTGCGAACAGGCGCTGGCCAGTGCGCCACTGCGTTACGTCGCTGTGCCTGACACGACGCCGGAACCTGGCTGTCCGGTGGCAAACAGCGTGCGTGTGCAGGGCTCTGCGGTACGTTTCAACGGCCCGTTTCTGGCGACCTGCCCATTGGCCGCGGCCTATGCGCTGTTCGAGCTGCACGGCCTGCAGCCGGCGGCGCAGCGGGTATTCGGTCAACCGGTGGTGCGGGTCGAACATTTTGGCAGCTTCGCCTGCCGCAACATTGCCCGCAGTAACCGACGCAGCCAGCACGCCAGCGCCAACGCGCTGGACCTCGCCGGCTTCGGTCTGCGGGACGGCACGCGCATTACCGTGGCGCGCGATTGGGCGGGCGAGGGCGACAAGGCGCGTTTCCTGCGCGAAGTGCACGATGCGGCCTGCGCGGTGTTCAACGTCACGCTGGGGCCGCAGTACAACGCGGCGCATCAGGACCACTTCCACGTCGACATGGGTGGTTTCGGCGTGTGTCGCTGAGCCACCGGCATGGGCGCCTCGTCGGCGCTCTGGCACAATGCGCCGCCTTTTCGTGTCGCGCAGTGAGTCCACCATGCCTGATCATCCCTGTGTTCGTGTCGAACCGCTCGCGCCCTCGTTTGCGGCGGCAGCGCATGACTGGGCCCTCCGTCTTGACCTGCCTGAGCATGACGAGGCCGCCGGGTTCGCCTTGCAGTTCGGTGAGGCGGGATTGCAGCTGCAGGCGCTCGAAGCTCAGGCGCCCGGCCCGGTGCGCGTGGATTTCGTCGAGGGCGCCGCGGCGCATCGCCGGCAGTTCGGCGGCGGCAGCGGGCAGATGATCGCCAAGGCGGTCGGCGTGCAGCCGGGCGTGCGTCCGCGCGTGCTGGATGCGACCGCGGGCCTTGGGCGCGATGCCTTCGTGCTGGCGACCCTGGGTTGCACGGTGGAGCTGATCGAGCGTCAGCCGCTAATTGCCGCGCTGCTCGAGGATGGCCTCACCCGCGCCGCGCAGGACAGCGAAGTCGCGCCGATCGCCGCGCGGATGAGCCTGCGCCAGGGCAACGCTATCGAGCTGATGCGTCAGTGGACGGGCGAGCCGCCGCAAGTCATCTATCTCGATCCGATGTTCCCGCACCGCGACAAGAGCGCGCTGGTGAAGAAGGAGATGCGCCTGTTTCGGCCCTTCGTCGGCGACGATCTCGATGCGCCGGCGTTGCTGGCGGCCGCGCTGGAACTGGCCAGCCACCGGGTAGTGGTCAAGCGCCCGCGCAAGGCGCCGACCATCGAGGGCGCCAAGCCGGGCTATAGCCTGGAAGGCAAGTCCAGCCGCTACGACATCTACCCGAAGAAGAAACTGCAGGGCTGAGCGTCAGCGGCCGTACGCGCGCAGGAACGTCGCGACCACGTCGTGCACATGCGCCTCGTCCGACCCCGCGTCGGCATCGGTGGCTTCGACGTAGCCGATCAGCAGGCGGAAGTGCCGGGCACCCTTGATCAGCGAACAGAAGTGTTCGGCCGCGCGCAGCGGTTCGGCGATCGTCAGCAGACCGCGCGCGTCGGCCTCGGCGAACATCTGCTGCAGATCGCACAGCAGCTGCTGCGGACCGGCGTCGAAGAACATCCGCACCAGCGCCGGATTCTGCGTGGCCATTCCCACCATCACCCGATGCAGGCCGATCGACTCCGGGCTGTTGACTAACGCGTTGAAGGCCAGGCCGATGGCCAGCAGCGCCGCGTCGATCCGGCAGTCATCCGCAAGCTGGAACAGGCGGCGCGGCAGCCGAGTTTCGCAGGTCGCCTTCACGGCCGCACAGAAAAGCGCCTCCTTGTCCTTGAAGTGGCTGTACAGCGTGAGCTTGGAAACTCCGGCTTCGCTGGCGATGGCGTCCATGCTGCTGCCCTCGTAACCCTTGGCGAGAAACAGCACCTGCGCCGCGGTGAGAATCGCCTCGCGCTTGGCCGGGTCCTTTGGTCGGCCGGGGCCGGGAGAGGGGGAATGGCTGTCTATCATGATCGCTTTTAATAGTGGACTGGTTGGTTCGCTATTTTTACTATACCCGGCAGTTTAGTATTCCCGCCCGCCTCGTGACAGAGGGAGTCTGCATCGTGTTCCGACAAGCCATCTCCATCGGCTCCCTGCTGGGGAGCGTTCTGCTGCTGGCCGCCTGCGGCAACGGCGAGCCCGAGCCGCCACCGCCGCGCCCGGTGCTGGTGGTGCAGCCGCAGCCGGCCAGCGCGATGCGCGAAAGCTACCCCGGCGAGGTGCATGCGCGCTATGAGCCGGAGCTGGCGTTCCGCATCGATGGCAAGGTCAGCGAGCGTCTGGTCGAGGCGGGCGACCGTGTGCGCAAGGACCAGCCGCTGGCGCGGCTCGATCCGCAGGACGTGCGCCTGCAGCTGGACGGCATGCGCGCCCAGGTCACGGCCGCCGAGGCCAACCTGCGGGTCGCCAAGGCGGAGTATGACCGCTACCGGGCGCTGCTCGGTCGTCAGCTGGTCAGCCAGTCGCAATTCGACAGCGCCGACAATGCCTACCGTTCCGCCGCGGCGCGTCTGCAGCAGGCGCAGGCGCAGTTCGACGTGGCCAGCAACCAGGTCGATTACGCGGTGCTGCGCGCCTCGCGCGATGGCGTCATCGCGCGCCGCAGCATCGAGGTCGGCCAGGTGGTGGCCGCCGGTCAGACGGCATTCGTCCTCGCCGCGGACGGTGAGCGCGAGGTGGCGATCAACCTGCCCGAGCAAGCGCTGGAGCGTTACCGCATCGGCCAGGAAGTCGAGGTCGAACTCTGGTCGCAACCGGGGCGGCGCTACGCCGGTCAGATTCGCGAGCTGTCGCCGGCGGCCGATCCGAACACCCGGACCTATTCGGCGCGGGTCGCCTTCAGCGATCAGGATGTACCGGCGGACCTCGGCCAGAGCGCACTGGTGACCGTGCGCCGCGCGGCGAAGGTGCCGCTTGCCGTGCCGCTGTCGGCGATCAGCGCCGAACGCGAGCAAGCCTTCGTCTGGCGTGTGCGCAACGACTCGACGCTGCAGCGGGTGGCGGTGCGCACCGGTCCCTATGGCGAGCGGCTGGTGCCGGTGCTTGAAGGGCTGCAGGCCGATGACTGGATCGTCATGGCCGGGGTGCAGCTGCTCAGCGAAGGGCAGCCGGTACGTCCGGTCGATCGCGACAACCGCCCGGTCGAGCTGGCCCCGCAGGAGTAGCCACGATGCGCTTCAACCTTTCCGCCTGGGCGCTGCACAACCGCCAGGTCGTGGTCTACCTGATGCTGCTGGTCGCCGTCGTCGGCGTGCTGTCCTACGGCAAGCTGGGGCAGAGCGAAGACCCGCCATTCACCTTCAAGGCGATGGTGATCCAGACGCAGTGGCCGGGCGCCACCGCCGAGGAAGTGTCGCGCCAAGTTACCGAGCGCATCGAGAAAAAGCTGATGGAGACCGGTGAGTACGAGCGCATCGTGTCGTTCTCGCGCCCCGGCGAATCCAACGTCACCTTCATGGCGCGCGACTCGCTGCGCTCCAAGGACATTCCCGAACTCTGGTACCAGATTCGCAAGAAGATCGGCGATATCCGCCACACCTTGCCGCCGGGCATTCAGGGTCCGTTCTTCAACGACGAGTTCGGCACCACCTTTGGCAATATCTACGCGCTGACCGGAGAGGGCTTCGACTACGCCGTGCTCAAGGATTACGCCGACCGCATCCAGCTGCAGCTGCAGCGGGTCAAGAGCGTCGGCAAGGTCGAGCTGATCGGCCTGCAGGACGAGAAGATCTGGATCGAGCTGTCCAACGTCAAGCTGGCCACCCTCGGCGTCCCGCTGGAAGCGGTGCATCAGGCGCTGCAGGCACAGAATGCGGTGAGCGCGGCGGGCTTCGTCGAAACGCCCAGCGAGCGCGTGCAGCTGCGGGTCAGCGGCAATTTCACCACCGCCGAACAGATTCGCGATTTCCCCATCCGTTTCGAGGGCCGCACCTTCCGTCTTGGCGACGTGGCTGAGGTTCGCCGCGGTTTCAACGAGCCGCCGGCGCCGCGCATGCGGTTCATGGGCGAGCCGGCGCTGGGGCTGGCGGTGTCGATGAAGGCCGGGGGCGACATTCTCATGCTCGGCGAGGCGCTGGAGCAGGAGTTTGCCCGTCTGCAGCAGGAGCTGCCGGTCGGCATGCAGCTACGCAAGGTTTCCGACCAGCCGGCAGCGGTGAAGACCGGTGTTGGCGAATTCGTCCGGGTGCTGATCGAGGCGCTGGCGATCGTTCTGCTGGTGAGCTTCTTCTCGCTCGGCATGCGCACCGGGCTGGTGGTGGCGCTGTCGATTCCGCTGGTGCTGGCGATGACCTTCGCCACCATGCATTACCTGGACATCGGCCTGCACAAGATTTCCCTCGGCGCGCTGGTGTTGGCGCTGGGCCTGCTGGTGGACGACGCGATCATTGCCGTGGAGATGATGGCGATCAAGATGGAGCAGGGCTACGACCGGCTCAAGGCCGCGAGCTTCGCCTGGACCAGTACGGCGTTCCCGATGCTGACCGGCACGCTGATCACCGCCGCCGGCTTCCTGCCGATCGCCACCGCCAACTCCAGCACTGGCGAATACACCCGCTCGATCTTCCAGGTGGTGACCATCGCGCTGATCGCCTCCTGGATCGCCGCAGTGACCTTCGTGCCGCTGCTTGGCGACAAGCTGTTGCCGGATCTCGCGGCGCGTGCCGCGCGCAAGCACGGCGGTAGCAGCGGCGGCCACGACCCGTACTCGACGGCCTTTTACCAGCGTGTACGACGCGTGGTGGCGCTGTGCGTGCGTCGGCGTAAGACGGTGATCGTGCTGACGCTGGCGGCGTTCGTCGCGGCGGTAGCGCTGTTCCGACTGGTGCCGCAGCAGTTCTTTCCGGCGTCCGGGCGGCTGGAGCTGATGGTCGACCTCAAGCTCGCCGAGGGCGCGTCGCTGAAGGCTACCGAGGCGGAGGTCCGGCGTCTGGAGACGATGCTCAAGGACCGCCCGGGGATCGATAACTACGTGGCCTACGTTGGCACCGGCTCGCCGCGCTTCTACCTGCCGCTCGACCAGCAACTGCCGGCGACCAGCTTTGCCCAGTTCGTCGTGCTGGCGCAGAGCATCGAGGCGCGCGAGGAGCTGCGCGGCTGGCTGATCGAGCGCCTGCGCGAGGATTTCAGCGCGCTGCGCGGGCGGGTGACGCGGCTGGAGAACGGCCCGCCGGTGGGTTATCCGGTGCAGTTCCGCGTCACCGGCGAGCACATCGACGTGGTACGCGCTCACGCTCGGCAGGTTGCGGCGAAGGTCGCGGAAAATCCGTACGTCGCCAACGTGCACCTGGACTGGCAAGAGCCGAGCAAGAAGGTGTTGCTCGATGTCGACCAGGACCGCGCCCGTGCGCTGGGCGTCAGCACCGCCGAGCTGTCGGAATTCCTGCGACGCACCTTCATCGGCAGCAGCGTCAGCCAGTTCCGCGAGGACAACGAGCTGATCGAGATCCTGCTGCGCGGCACCGAGCGTGAGCGCCTCGAACTGTCGATGCTGCCCAGCCTGGCCATTCCCACCGCCAGCGGCCGCAGCGTGCCGCTGGCGCAGGTGGCAACGCTGGAGTACGGCTTCGAGGAGGGCGTGATCTGGCACCGCAACCGCCTGCCGACGGTCACGGTGCGTGCGGATGTGTATGGCGATCAGCAGCCGGCCTCGCTGGTGCGGCAGATCGAGCCGACGCTGGCGGATATCCGCGCGCAGTTGCCCAGCGGCTATCTGCTGGAAGTCGGCGGTACGGTCGAGGATTCCGAGCGTGGCCAGCGTTCGGTGAACGCCGGCCTGCCGCTGTTCGTGCTGGTGGTGGTGACGCTGCTGATGGTGCAGCTCAGGAGCTTCTCGCGCTCGGCGATGGTGTTCCTCACCGCGCCGCTGGGCATCATCGGCGTCACGCTGTTCCTGTTGCTGTTCCGTCAGCCGTTCGGTTTCGTCGCGATGCTCGGCACCATCGCGCTGTCGGGGATGATCATGCGCAACTCAGTGATCCTCGTGGATCAGATCGAGCAGGACATCGGTGCCGGCCACGACCGCTTCAACGCAATCATCGACGCCACCGTGCGGCGCTTCCGGCCGATCGTGCTGACCGCGCTGGCCTCCGTGCTTGCGATGATTCCGCTGTCGCGCAGCATCTTCTTCGGGCCGATGGCGGTGGCGATCATGGGCGGGCTGATCGTCGCCACAGCACTGACGCTGCTGTTCCTGCCGGCGCTCTACGCGGCGTGGTTCCGCGTGCGCGAGTCGGAGGCCAAGCCCGCCTGATTCAGTCGGATGCGCGGATGCCGGCGGCCGCGAGCAGTTGCTCGGCCGCCGCCCGGGCGTCCCGTGCCTGGTCGCCAGGGCCTTCGATGTGCGCCATGCTCAGCGCCCCTTCGAGCAGGTACTGCAGCTGGCGCGCAAGCTGCGCGGGCGCCGGTGCATCAAGGCGCTCCAGCAGCTCGCGCAGGTAGGTCTGCAGCTCGGCCTTGTAGGCGGCCGAGCGCCGATGAATGGGGTGATCGCGGTCGTGATACTCCGCGGCGGCGTTAACGAACAGGCAGCCGCAGAAGCGCCCGTCGCCGTGGATCATGCCGTGCAGGCCGTCGAATATTCCCAGCAGCGCCGCGCGCGGCGGCAGCTTCGCGGCGCGTTCGCGCAGGCGCGCGAGCATCGCCTCGTGGCGCGCGTCGAGCACGGCGACGATCAGCTCATCCTTGGATTTGAAGTGCTTGTACAGGGTCATCTTGGCCACGCCGGATTCGGCCAGAATCCGGTCGATGCCCGTGGCGTGATAGCCGTCGCGATAGAACAGGTCTTCGGCGGTGCTGAGCAGCTGGTCGCGCTTGTTCGATGCCATGAGTGCCTCCTTCGGAACGGCCATTATGCGCGAGCGTTCCCTGCGCGCTCCAGTTGCCGTCCGTTGGTCATCTTTGCGCTTGAAGTGTACAGACAGGTCTGTCTATTATCCAGTGCACAACAACCACGAGGGTGTGACCATGAAACTCCACGACATGACGCTGTCCGGCAATTGCCACAAGGTGCGTCTGTTTCTCAGCCTGATCGGCCAGCCTGTCGAGCTGCTCCCGGTCGATCTGCTGAAGGGCGAGCAGAAGCAGCCGGCGTTTCGCGCCATCAATCCGCGCGGGCAGGTGCCTGCGCTGGAAGATGGCGAGTTCCGCCTGGGCGATTCGCAGGCGATCCTGGTCTACCTGGCGCGGCGTTATGCCGATGAGTGCTGGTACCCGCTGGAGGCCGAAACGCAGGGTCGGATCGCCGGCTGGCTGAGCTTCGCCGCCAATGAAACGCAGCACGGCCCGGCCACGGTGCGGGTGGGCAAGCTGTTCGGCATGCCGATCGATGCGGAGCTGGCGCAGGCCCGCGCGCTGAGCGCGTTGCGCGTCCTCGAACGGCATCTGGCCGTGCACGACTGGCTCGCGGAAACGGCGCAGCCGACCATTGCCGACATCGCCGTGTATCCCAATGTCGCGCTGGGCGGCGACGGCGGTCTGGACCTCAGCCAATATCCGGCGCTGCAAGCCTGGTTCGCCCGCATCCGCGCGCTGCCTGGCTATGTCGGCATGCCTGGGTTGTAAGGCCATGTTCGCGCGAAACGGCCGGGCGCCCGCCAAGCGTTTCCGGTCGTCAACCGGGGCGGCACGGCTGCTGGGGCTGCTCGCGGTGCTCATGCTCGGTGTGGTCGGCAGCGCGGCGGCTGCCGACGGGGTGCGCTTCAGCCTGGTCAAAACGGCGCAGAGCGACAGCCGAAGCGAATATTCCTGGCGCCGCGGCGGCTGGCAGCAATCACCCCCGGTCAACCACCTGGCGATCCTCATCGAGCATGGCCAGACCCGCTTGCTGTTCGGCACCGGGCTGGGGCGCCAGATCGATGCCCAGGTGGATGCCGAGGTGCCGTGGCGCCTCAAGCATTACGGCGAGGTACATGCGGTACGCGACCAGCTCGAGCGTGACGGTCTGACGGTCGATCGCATTCTGCTCGGCTGCGTGCGCTGGGAGCACGCGTCGGGGCTGGCCGATTATCCGGAGGTGCCCGTCGCGGCCAGCGCGGACAGTCTGCGCTACCTGCGGGCCGCGACACCGCCTGCGGTGTTGCCGAGCCAGTTCCGCCATGCGGTCCGCTGGCAGACGCTGCAGTTCGAGTCCGGACCGTATCTTGACTATGCGCGGAGTCTGGACCTGTTCGGTGACGGTGCGCTGGTGCTGGTGCCGCTGGAAGGGCATGGCGCGCTTGGAATTTTCCTGACGCTGGCCGACGGACGCCGCTTCTTCTTCCGTGGCGACGGTCAATCTGCGCAGCGACCTGAGGCGGCAGCGGCCGTTGCGCCGCTGACGGAGGCCGCTGCGCAAGCCGCGCTGGGCTTTTATCCACGCTGGATTCAGTGAAGGCGAGACGCGGTAAAAAAACCTCACGAACAACCTCCATTTAGGCAATGCGTTGCCAGGCGGATTAAGCCATGATGTGCCAAACGTGAAGACTGCGTCACAGTCTGATTGGCTAATCGTGCCGAAGAGCCGAAGCAGGTCTGCCGCGATGAAAACGGAAAACTACGCGCCGCTGGCGAGTGTCATCGATCTGTTGCTCGACGCCATCTGCGTCGTCGATGCGCAGGGCAATTTCGTTTTCGTCAGTGCGGCCTGCGAGCGCATCTTCGGCTATACGCCGGAGGAGATGCTCGGCAAGCGGATGATCGAGATGGTCTATCCCGAGGATCGGGCGCGTACTTTGGCCGCGGCGGAGGAGGTGATGGTCGGTCAGCCGCTGTTGCATTTCGAGAACCGCTACGTGCGCAAGGACGGCACGGTCGTGCACATCATGTGGTCGGCCTGCTGGTCGACCGACAACAAGCTGCGCATCGGCGTGGCGCGGGACATCACCCGGCGCAAGCAGTCCGAAGCGATGCAGGCGGCGCTCTATTCGATCTCCGAAGCGGCACACGCGGCCAAGGACCTTGCCGCGCTGTATCAGCAGATCCACCTGACCGTGGCCCAGCTACTGCCGGTCGACGATTTCATCGTTGCCATTCGTGATTCCGCCAGCGGCGAATTGGGCTACCCCTACCAGGCGCTCGCGCCCGATTCGCTGGCCCCACCGCCGGAGCCGGTGGCTTCCCTGTGTTTTTCCGTGCTGCATGGCGGCCAGCCGCTGCGCTTCAATGCGCAATCGGTGCCGATGCTGGTGCTGCCGTTGAACAGCGCCGATGCGGCGTGCTGGCTGGGCGTGCCGCTCAACTCGCGCGAAGGCGTGATCGGCGCGCTGCTGCTGAAGAGCAAAGGCGTGCCGTACACCGAGAAAGACCAGGAGCTGTTGCAGTTCGTGTCCACCCAGGTGGTCACCGCCATCGAGCGCAAACAGCTGTACGCACGCCTGCAGCGCATGGCCCAGTACGATGAACTGACCGGCGTGCCGAATCGTGCCTGTTTCGCCGACCGCCTGGGCACAGCGCTGGCACGGGTGCGGCGCAACGGTGGGCGGTTCGCCTTGCTCTACATCGATCTGGATCGTTTCAAGCAGGTCAACGACAGCTTCGGCCACAGTGCCGGCGATCATCTGCTGCGGGCGGTCGCCGAGCGGCTGGTGCACTGTGTGCGCGACAGCGATACGGTCGCCCGGCTGGGCGGCGACGAGTTCGTGGTGTTGCTGGAAAGCATCGCGCATCCGGCGGACGCCGAGCGGGTCGTCGACAAGATTCGCGCGGCGTTCGAGCAGCCGGTGGATCTGGTCGGCCACCAGCTGGTTGCTGGCCTGAGCATCGGCATCGCGCATTATCCCGAGGACGGCGAGGCCGAGGCGCAACTGCTCAAGCAGGCCGACGACCGCATGTACCTGATCAAGGCGCGCCGCCGCCAGCAGCCGCTGGATTGCGCCTGACTCAATCGTCGCGGGTCAGCACTTCCAGCAGTTCGATCTCGAAGTGCAGATTCGAATTCGGCTTGATGTGCGCGCCGACCTGGCGCTCGCCATAGGCCAGATGCGCTGGCACGAACAGCTTGCGCTTGCCGCCGACCTTCATGCCCATCAGACCGATATCCCAACCCTTGATCACCCGTCCGCTGCCGATCACGCATTGAAAGGGCCTGCCGCGTTCGTAGGAGGAATCGAACACGGTGCCGTCTTCCAGCGTGCCGCGGTAGTGGGTGGTGATCAGCGCGCCCTTGACCACGGCCTTGCCGTCGCCGGGCTGGATATCCTCGATCAGCAGCTCGTCGCTCATCGTCGTCTCGTAAACGTTGGGAAAGGGGCGGCTTTTTCGCAGGAATCGCGGGCCCTGGCAAGCGTGCCCGGGCGTTCAGAACGACTTGAGCATCCGCCCCAGCAGCGCCATTGCGTCTTCGCTGCGCGCGTCCCACGGGTGTCCGTGGTTCAGCCGCGCGCAGTTGCGAAAGCGCCGGGTCGCCGAGAAGATCGGCCCCGGTGCCAGGCTGATGCCCTGGGCCAGCGCCAGTTGCAGCAGCTGCAGCGAATCCACCTGCTCGGGAAACTCGAACCAGAGAAAATAGCCGCCGCTGGGCCGCGTGACCCGCGTGCTGGCCGGGAAATGCCGGGCGGCGGAGGCGAGCATTGCCCCCTGCTGCATTTCCAGCGCATGGCGCAGCTTGCGCAGATGACGGTCGTAGCCGCCGTGCTGCAGGTAGTCGGCGATGGCCGCCTGCGCCGGCACCGAGGGTGAGATAGTGGTCATCAGCTTGAGCCGGGCGATCTGCTCGGCAAAGCGCCCGCCGGCGACCCAGCCGACGCGGTAGCCGGGCGCCAGGCTCTTGGAAAAGGAGCCGCAGTGCATCACCAGGCCGTCGCGGTCGTGGCTCTTTACCGGGCGCGGCGGCTCGCGGGTGAAGTACAGCTCGGCGTAAACGTCGTCCTCGATCAGCGGCACCTGATGGTGCTGCAGCAGATCGTAGAGCTGCTGCTTCTTCGCCTCGCCCATGCTCGCGCCCAGCGGGTTCTGCAGGCTGCTCATGAACCAGCAGGCCTTGATCGGCAGGTGCGCCAGGCGGTCGGCGAGGATGTCGAGGTCGATGCCTTCGCGCGGGTGGACGGGAATCTCCACCGCCTTGAGCTTGAGCCGTTCCAGCACCTGCAGCGTGGCGTAGAAGGCCGGCGCCTCGATCGCCACCAAATCGCCCGGCTCGGTCACCACCTGCAGGCAGAGGTTCAGCGCTTCCATGGCGCCGGTGGTGATCACCAGCTCGTCCATCGGCAGCATCACGCCGCTGACCATGTAGCGCAGGGCGATCTGCCGGCGCAGGTCGGGATTGCCGGCGGTCATCTCGGCGATCACCTCGCGCGCCGGCATGTCGCGCACGCTCTGCGCCATCGAGCGCGCCAGGCGCGGCAGCGGAAACAGCTCGGGGCTGGGAAAGGCCGAACCGAACGGCACCGTGGCCGGATCGCGCAGCGAGGCGAGCACCGAGAACACCAGTTCGCTGACGTCCACATCGGTGGTTTCCGCGGGGCGCGCGCCGATCTCCGGCTCGTGCAGCGGACGTTTGGCGTGTTCGCGGACGAAATAGCCCGAGCGCGCCCGCGCCTGGATCAGCCCGCGATCCTCCAGCAGGTAGTAGGCTTGGAACACCGTGGACGGGCTGACGCCGTAGGTGCGGCTGGCGTGGCGCACCGAGGGCACCTTCTGTCCGGGGGCGAGCACGCCGCTGCGGATCAGCTCGGCAATCTCGTCGGCGAACTTTTCGTAGCGCTTCATCGGGACCCTGATGGTGGCGGGTAGAGCGGCCAGTCTACTGGTGCAGCGCGGCGAGGGGAGCGACGAAGGTGCTCGGCGTGCGCACCCGGCTGGCCGGTTGGGCCAGGTCGCGGGCCTCGAAATGCACTTCCTGGCTGAATTCGCGCGTGTCGTCGAGCAGCGCGACGCTGACCGGCAGATCGGCGATCTCGCCCGGCGCCAGGCTGACCTCGGTCGGGCCGTGCAGCGCGAACGGACCGTCCGTCAGCGTCAGTGCGTAGCGGCGCGGTTGCTGCGTTTTGTTGATCAGCTTGAGGCGATACATGTTCTCGATCTGCCCCTGCATGTTCTCGCGGTACAGTGTGCGGTCGCGTGTGACGTCCAACTGCAGTTGCGGCCGTGCCTCCAGCGCCCAGATGAAGGCACCGATCATCGCCATCAGCGCCACGGCATAAGCGACCAGGCGTGGCCGGAAGAAGCGTGTCGCGCCACCGTTGAGTGCGCGTTCGGAGGTGTAGCGCAGCAGGCCACGGGCATAGCCCATCCGGTCCATGACGCCGTCGCAGACGTCGATGCAGGCACCGCAGCTGATGCAGTCCAGCTGCAGCCCATCGCGGATGTCGATGCCGGTGGGGCAAACCTGTACGCACAGCGTGCAGTCGATGCAGTCGCCCAGATTCTGCGCGCGTGGGTCGCTGTCCTTGCGCCGCGCGCCGCGGGCTTCGCCACGCGCGGCATCATAGGAGACCAGCAGGGTATCGGCGTCGAACATCACGCTCTGGAAGCGCGAGTACGGACACATGTGCAGGCACACCTGTTCGCGCAGCCAGCCGGCGTTGAGGTAGGTGGCGGCGGTGAAGAACAGCAGCCAGAAGGCGCTGGTGAGGCCGATGTCCAGGCGCGTGAGGTCGCCCACCAGTTCGCGCACTGGTGTGAAGTAGCCGACGAAGGTCAGCGCGGTGGCCAGGCTGATCGCCAGCCACAGCGCGTGCTTGGCGCTGCGGCGCAGCAGCTTGCCGGGCGACCAGGGCGCGGCGTCGAGCTTGATGCGCTGCAGGCGGTCGCCTTCGGTGACTTTCTCCGCCCACATGAACATCCAGGTCCAGCTGCTCTGCGGGCAGGCGTAGCCGCACCAGACGCGGCCGGCCAGTACGGTGATGAAGAACAGGCCGAACGCCGCGATGATCAGGAGCGCCGAGAGCAGGATGAAATCCTGCGGCCAGAAGGTCGCGCCGAAGATATGGAACTGCTGCTGACCGAGATCCCACAGCACCGCCTGGCGACCGTTCCAGTTCAGCCAGACGGTGCCGAAGTAGAGCAGCATGAGCAGGCCGCCGCCCAACAGGCGCAGGTTACGGAAATAGCCGCTGAAGCTGCGGGTGTGAATCGGCCCGCCGCTTTGCGCGGGCGTGAGGCGAATAGGCGTGCTCGCGTCGACGGTTTCGATGAGTTGTGCGGGGATGCGGTCGTTCATTTGGCGCTCGCCTCATGGGCAGTTCGGGCGAGCGGATGATCGGTGGCGCAGCAACTGCATAACAGACTCAGATGAAACGCATAAATACGGATCAGATGGCGTTCAGTGCCGCGGCAAAACCGTGCTGACGCGCGCAGTTGACCTGTATCAGCACCTTGCTTTGTATACAGCTGATCCGCTTTTTTTGCGTGCATCTGATCCTGTTGCGCAACGGCCACTGCGTCCATAGTCGGAGCCTTTTGCATTGAGGGGGACGCCGGCAATGAACCAGCAACCGCGGCACGGGGAGGGCGCACGATGATTCTTCAAGGGTTGACCTGGCTGGTGCTGCTGCAGCTGCTTGGCCATGTGCTGAATCTCGTACTGCTGCCGGCGTTGCCGGGGCCGATTCTCGGCATGCTGCTGCTGTTCGTCCTGCTGCTGGCGCGTCGCGGAATTCCCGAGTCGCTGGAAAAGACCGCCGCGCTGCTGCTGCAGTACCTGCCGCTGCTATTGATCGTCCCGGCCGCCGGGATCATGACCAGCGGCTCGGCACTGCTCGATGACCTGCCGGCCATCGCCGCGGGGCTGGTGCTGTCGCTGCTGATTACCGTGCCGTTCTGTGGCTGGCTGATGCAGCGGCTGATCCGCCGTCAGGAGCGACGTGCGGAGGATCAGACATGAGCGTGCTCGACTGGCGCTTGGCTTGGAATGACGTGCTGGCGCATTCACTGTTTGCCGTGGTGCTTACGCTGATTGCCTTCCAGCTGGCGCTGATGCTGTACCGGCGCAGCGGCTGGTTGGTGTTGCAGCCGGTGATGATCGGCATGCTGCTGGTGGTCGCCACGCTGACGCTGGTCGGCGTGGAGTACCCGCGCTACCGCGAGGGCGCCGCGCCGATCGCCATGCTGCTGGGGCCGGCCACCGTGGCGCTGGCGGTACCGCTGTACCGTCACCTGCGGCGCATTCGCCAGTTGTTCTGGCCGATCGTCATCACGCTGGTGGTCGGCGGGGTGCTCTGTGTGGCGCTCACCCTGGCAATCGCCTGGCTGCTGGGCGCCGAACTGCCGGTGCTGATGAGCCTGGCGCCGAAGTCCGCGACCATGCCGATCGCCATGCTGGTGGCCGAGGAGCTGGGCGGCCTGGCTTCGCTGGCGGCGGTGTTCGTCATGCTCACCGGTGTCATCGGTACCGCGCTGGGACCGCTGCTGCTGCGCTGGGCGGGCGTGGAGCACCCGGCGGCGCGCGGCTTGAGTTACGGCATCAACGCGCACGCCATCGGCACCGCCCGGGCGCTGGAGGAGGGCGACGAGTGCGGCGCCTTCGCGGCGCTGGGGATGAGTCTGCTGGGCATTCTGATTGCGCTGCTGCTGCCGTTCGCGCTGGGGTGAGGAATGCCGAGCGGGGTGGGCGCATTTGTGGCGATAATCCACGCCCCGTTCGACCCCGCAAAGGAATCCGTCATGGTGGTTTTCGAGATCCAACCGATGAGCGCCGAGCGTTATCGGCAGCAGACGCGACGCAGCACGATGGTGGTCATCGCGATCTTCGCCGTGCTGGCAATGGGGCTTGCCGCGGTGGCGGTGGCGTTGTTCGGCGAGCCGGGCGGCGACAACCTGCGCTGGAACATCGGCGGCGTGCTGGCTGGCTTGCTGCTCACCGTGGTGCTGGTGCGTGCGCTGTTCTGGCAACAACCCTGGATGGCGGCTGCCGCCTATGGCTGGCGGCTCAAGCGCAGCCTGATGAGCGTCACCAACCTGATGCATCAGGTGCAGGCCGGCGTCGCCGCACGTGATCCGCAGGCCATACAGCTGCTGCGTTTCTACCATCTGGGGCTCTCCCAGATGCACCAGCTGGACGGTAACAGCGTCGCGCTCAGCGATGCGACGCGCGAGATCGACCAGCACCGCGAACTGATGGAGTCGCTGGGCATGGACATCGATCAGCGGCAGCTGGATAGCGCCTGGCTGGAGACGGTCAAGCGCTTCCCGGCGGCAAAGAAGTAACGTCTGCGGAGCGGTATCGGACGTAAATAATCGAATTGTTCGATGTTTGGCGCGCGAAAATTGCACTCATTTCGTCATTGAATCAATACATCATGGCTCCACGTTCGCTGCGCCGGCCCCGGCCGGACAGCCTCAAAGGAGATTGCCATGATCGAACTGCGTCCCCATGACAGCCTTGGCCATGCCCATCACGGCTGGCTGAATGCCCGTCACCATTTTTCCTTCGCCGACTATCACGACCCGGCACGCATGCACTGGGGCCGGCTGCGCGTCTGGAACGACGACACGATCGCACCGCAGTCAGGTTTCCCCGCGCATCCGCACCGCGACATGGAAATCATCACCTACGTGCGCCAGGGCGCCATCACCCACGAGGACAGCCTGAGCAATCGCGGCCGCACGGTTGCCGGCGATGTGCAGGTCATGAGCGCCGGCACCGGCATCGTCCATAGCGAGTACAACCTCGAGGACGAGGAAACCCGCATCTTCCAGATCTGGATCTTCCCCGAGCGCTCCGGCCTGGCGCCGTCCTGGGGCACCCGGCCGTTTCCCCGCGGCGAGCGTGCCGGCGCGTTCGTCACGCTGGCCAGCGGCATACCGGACGATGCCGAGGTGCTGCCGATCCGTGCCAACGCACGATTGGTGGCGGCGACGCTGGCGGCCGGGCAAAGCGCGGACTATTCCATAGGGAACGGCCGCAAGGTCTATCTGGTGCCCGCCAGTGGGCGCCTCGACATCAACGGCGTGCAGGCCGCGGCCGGTGACGGCGTGGCGGTGCGCGATGAAGCGCAACTGACCGTCACGGCGTTGGAAGACAGCGAGATCGTGTTGGTTGACGTGACCTGAGCCGGATTGACGTTGCACCTGTTTCACCGGGTTGCCGGAACGATGGACAACCCGCACTTTCAGAAACCCCGAACCCTCCCAGGAGATAGCAAGATGGCGAAGATTCTCGTGCTGTATCACTCGATGTACGGCCATATCGAAACGATGGCCAATGCCGTGGCCGAGGGCGCGCGCCGCGTCGCCGGTGCCGAGGTGACCATCAAGCGCGTGCCGGAAACCATGCCGGCCGAGGTATTCAAGAATGCCGGCGGCAAGAGCGATCAGGCCGCGCCCGTGGCGAGCCCGGCCGAACTGCCCGACTACGACGCGATCATCTTCGGTACGCCGACCCGCTTCGGCAACATGTCCGGGCAGATGCGCAATTTCCTCGACCAGACCGGCGGCCTGTGGGCCAAGGGCGCGTTGCATGGCAAGGTGGCCAGCGTGTTCAGCTCGACCGGCACCGGCGGCGGCCAGGAGATGACCATCACCTCGACCTGGACCACCCTGGCGCACCACGGAATGATCATCGTGCCGATCGGTTATGGCACCAGCGAGCTGTTCGACATCTCCGAAACCAATGGCGGCACACCCTATGGCGCCACCACCATCGCCGGCGGCGACGGCTCTCGCCAGCCTTCGCAGAAGGAGCTGAACATTGCGCGCTTCCAGGGCGAGCACGTCGCCAAGCTGACGGTGAAGCTCAAGGGCTGAGGCTGCGCCGCCGTTCCCGTGCCGCGCGCCTGCGCGGCGTTGCTGCACCCGCCGTGCCGGCTGTCCGCTGGTGCGGCGTTCCCCCCTGTTGAAAGCCGGGCGGCCGCCTGGCCGTTCGGCCCTTCTCCTGTTTGGCGACGCCCCTCTGGTTTGTCCGGGGTCCGGCGCGTCATACTTCTGCGCCGAGCGCTCGGTGTGGTCGCATGCATCCTGCGGCGCCGAGGTCTCATTTAGCGGTCGTAGCGACCGTACCTTCCCGCAGCAACGAGATTCCCGATGAAACCCCAACTGCCGTTGGTGAAAAGACTCCCCGTGTTCGGTCTGCTCGCCGGATTTTTCATGCACGCCGCCATCGCCGCCGAGTCTCCTGCGCTGGACGACAAGCAGGCGTTCATCGACAGCCTGATCGAGCGCATGACCCTCGAGGAGAAGATTGGCCAGTTGCGGCTGATCAGCATCGGCGCAGACATGCCGCAGCCGAAGATTCTCGAGGAACTGCAGGCGGGCCACATCGGCGGCACCTTCAATAGCGTCACCCGCCACGACAACCGCCCCATGCAGGAAGCCGCGCGGCGCAGCCGCCTGGGAATTCCGATCTTCTTCGCTTACGACGTGGTGCATGGTCACCGCACGATCTTCCCGATCGGCCTCGGCCTGGCGTCGAGCTGGAATCTGCCGACCATCGCCCGCAGCGGTCGCGTGGCGGCCATCGAAGCCAGCGCCGACGGGCTGGACATGACCTTCGCGCCAACCGTGGACATTTCCCGCGACCCGCGCTGGGGGCGCACCTCCGAAGGCTTCGGCGAAGATCCGTATCTGGTTTCGGAAATCGCCCGCACGATGGTCAAGGCCTATCAGGGCGAATCCGTCGCGGCGCCGGACAGCATCATGGCAAGCGTCAAGCATTTCGCGCTGTACGGCGCGGTGGAGGGCGGGCGCGACTACAACGTGGTCGATATGAGCCCGATGCGCATGCACCAGGACTTCCTCCCGCCGTACCGCGCGGCCGTGGAGGCAGGCGCCGGTGGCGTGATGGTCGCGCTGAACGCCATCAACGGCGTGCCGGCGAGCGCCAACAGCTGGCTGCTGCGTGACCTGTTGCGCCGCGACTGGGGCTTTCGCGGGATGACCGTCAGCGACCACGGCGCGATCAGCGAGCTGCTGCGCCACGGCGTCGCGCAGGACGGGCGCGAGGCGGCGCGGCTTGCGCTCAAGGCGGGTATCGACATGAGCATGGCCGACTCGCTGTACCGCGACGAACTGCCCGGGCTGGTACGTGATGGCGAAGTCGAGATCGGCGAGATCGACGCTGCGGTGCGCGAGGTGCTGGGCGCCAAGTACGACATGGGCCTGTTCCACGATCCGCTGCGGCGCATCGGTGCAGCCGCCGACGATCCGCAGGACGTCAATGCCGAGAGCCGTTTGCACCGGGCGGAGGCGCGTGCGGTGGCGCGCGAATCGCTGGTGCTGCTGGAGAACCGCGCGCAGACGCTGCCGCTGAAGAAAAGCGGCACCATTGCACTGGTCGGCCCGCTGGCCGATTCGCCGCTCGACATGCTCGGCAGCTGGTCGGCCGCCGGTGTTGCCGCGCAGGCGGTGACGCTGCGTCAGGGGCTGACCGCGGCACTGTCCGGCAAGGCGACGCTGCTCCATGCCCGCGGCGCCAACATCACCGACGATCCGCACCTCGTCGAATACCTGAACTTCCTCAACTGGGACACGCCCGAAGTGGTGCAGGACCCGCGCCCGGCCGCGCAGATGATCGCCGAAGCGGTCGCTGCCGCCGAACGTGCCGATGTGGTGATTGCCGCCGTCGGTGAATCGCGCGGCATGTCCCACGAGAGTTCGAGCCGCACCAGTCTGCAGATTCCACCCAGCCAGCAGGCGCTGCTACGCGCGCTCAAGGCAACCGGCAAGCCGCTGGTGCTGGTGCTGATGAACGGCCGGCCGCTGGAGCTTGGCTGGGCCAAGGCCAACGCTGATGCGATCCTGGAAACCTGGTTCAGCGGCACCGAAGGCGGTCATGCGATCGCCGACGTGCTGTTCGGCGACTACAACCCTTCCGGCAAGCTGCCGATCTCCTTTCCGCGTTCGGTGGGACAGATTCCCACCTACTACAATCACCTGCGCGTCGGGCGTCCCTATGTCGAGGGCAAGCCGGGCAACTACACCTCGCAGTACTTCGAGGAACCCACCGGCCCGCTGTACCCGTTCGGCTACGGCCTGAGCTATACCGATTTCGAGCTGTCGCACGTGTCCCTGTCGAGTGCCGAGCTGCGCCTGCCGGGCACCTTGCAGGCGAGCGTGAAGGTGAAGAACAGCGGTTCGCGTGACGGTGCTGCGGTGGTCCAGCTGTACATCCGCGATCAGGTGGCGTCGGTGATTCGCCCGGTCAAAGAACTCAAGGCGTTTCGCAAGGTCATGCTCAAGGCCGGCGAGGAGCGTGAGGTCCGCTTCGACATCGGCGAGAAAGATCTGCGGTTCTTCAATGCCCAGCTGCGGCAGGTGGCCGAGCCTGGCGAATTCGAGGTGCAGATCGGGCTCGATTCGCAGCAGGTACGCAGCGCCGCATTCATCTTGCGCTGAGTGACTGTGACGCCCGCCTGCCGCCGGCTTGCCGATGCGGCAGCTGGCCGCAGGTAAGGTGCGCGACCATCTATCCGGCCTGTGTCCGGCGTGGGATGATGCGCCGCCTCGATTGACCCGGCGCGGGAATCATTTAACCCGACGGCAGACCAACAGACAGACCGGCGCCGATCGATGGCCGGCATCATCGTGAAAATCAGGAGGGGATGTGTCACGAAACATTGGTTTCAGGGCAGGCACGCGTAGCGGACGCCTGCTGGGCATGGCGCTGGGCCTGTCCATGAGTCTGTTTGCCGGCAACGGCTGGGCATTCGGCCTTGACGACGTGGCGAAGAAGGCCGAGGAGCTGGCGGCTGCCAACTACGCCGCGCCGCAAAGCAACCTGCCGGAAGTGTTCCGCAGCATGGCGTTCGCCGACTACCAGCAACTGCGTTTCCGTCCCGACAAGGCGCTCTGGCACGACGCGAAGACCCCGTTCGAGGTGCAGTTCTATCACCAGGGCATGCATTTCAACGTCCCGGTGAAGATCAACGAGATCACCAGCAAGGGCGTCAAGGAAGTCCGCTACGACCCGCAGATGTTCGATTTCGGCCAGGTACAGATCGAACCTGCCGCCCTGGAGAACCTCGGTTTCGCCGGCTTCAAGGTGCTTTATCCGCTGAACGAGCCAAAAAAGGCCGATGAGCTGATCACCCTGCTCGGCGCCAGCTATTTTCGCGTGATCGGCAAGGGTCAGGTCTACGGCCTCTCGGCGCGGGGATTGGCCATCGACACCGCCTTGCCGAGCGGCGAGGAGTTTCCGAGCTTCCGTGAATTCTGGATCGAGCGGCCGCAGGCCGACCGGCGCAACCTGGTGATCTACGCACTGCTGGATTCGCCGCGCGCCACCGGTGCCTATCGCATGGTGGTGACGCCAGGCAAGGACAGCACCGTCGACGTGCAGGCGCGGGTTTACCTGCGCGAGCCCGTGGAAAAGCTCGGGCTCGGCGCGCTTACCAGCATGTACCTGTTCGGCGCCAACCAGCCGAGCGTGCAGCGCAACTACCGTCCGCAGCTGCATGATTCCGAAGGCCTGGCGATTCATGCTGGCAACGGCGAGTGGATCTGGCGACCGCTGAACAACCCCAAGCGCCTGAACATCAGCAGCTACAGCGTGGAGAATCCGCGTGGTTTCGGTCTGTTGCAGCGCACCCGCGATTTCGGCCGCTACGAGGATCTGGACGACCGCTACGAGCTGCGCCCCAGCGGTTGGGTCGAGCCGACCGGCGATTGGGGCAAGGGGCACGTCGAGCTGATCGAAATCCCCACGCCGGATGAGACCAACGACAACATCGTCGCCTTCTGGGTACCCGAGCAGCGCCCGGAGCCCGGCAAGCCGCTGGACTTTGCCTATCGCCTGCATTTCACGATGGATGAACCGGCGCTGCACGACCCGGCTCTCGCCTGGGTCAGCCAGACGCGCCTGTCCACTGGCGACGTCAAGCAGTCGAACCTGATCCGTCAGCCTGACGGCAGCATCGCGCTGATCGTCGATTTCGTCGGCCCCAACCTTGCAGCGCTGCCGGCCGATGCGCCGGTGAGCACCCGGGTGAGTACCGACGACAACGCCGAACTGGTGGAAAACAGCCTGCGCTACAACCCGGTGAGCAAGGGCTGGCGCCTGACGCTGCGACTGAAAGTGCGCGATCCGGCGCGTCCGGTCGAGCTGCGCGCTGCACTGGTGGAAGGCGAGAAGACGCTTTCCGAAACCTGGAGCTACCAGATTCCGATCCATGAATAACCTGGCGTCAGCGTCCCTCGGCGGACACTATCTCGATCAACTGCCGCTGGCCGACGCCGAACGCCAGGCGCTGGCCGATGAGGTCGCGCGCGAGGGCGGCACGCTCGACGACCTGCATCGCGTCCTCGCTCAGCAGACGCCGGACACCGCGCCCGGCGTGCCGCCTTCGGCCGGTGCGCTGGGCTCGGTCGCGGCGCGGCTGAAGCTCGGCTGGGGCGATACCTTCGAGCGTGGGCGTGCGCTGATGCGCGATCACCAGGCGCGCGTCTGCATCCGCTCGACGCCGCCGATCGTGCGTACCCGCATGGTGCCCGAGCCGTGGCACACCAACGTGCTGCGCCTGAGCTGGTGGCGCCTGCTGCGCAAGAAAAACCGTGCCGTGGAGGTACCGCCGCCGGTCGAGCGCGACTCGCGCTGGCGCCAGGTGGTTGCCCTGCGCCGGACGTTGCTGCTGACGCTGATGCTGGTGCAGACCGTCATTGCCACCTGGCACATGAAGTCCGTGCTGCCCTATCAGGGCTGGGCATTGGTCGATCTGCAGGAGGTATTCCAGCAGCCGTGGCAGGAATCGGCGCGGCAGATCCTGCCCTACGTGGTGCAGACGAGCATCCTGCTGCTGTTCGCCTTGCTGTTCTGCTGGGTGTCGGTGGGCTTCTGGACGGCACTGATGGGCTTCTTCCAGCTGCTCAAGGGCCGCGACCGCTACAATATTTCCGCCAGCACGCTGGGCAACGAACCGATCCCACGCGAAGCGCGCACCGCGCTGGTGATGCCCATCGCCAACGAAGACGTGCCGCGAGTATTCGCCGGTCTGCGCGCGACCTACGAATCGCTGCTGGCCACCGGGCAGATCGAGCACTTCGACATCTTCGTGCTCAGCGACAGCAACGATCCCGATATCTGCGTAGCCGAGCAGAAGGCCTGGCTGGAGCTGTGTCGCGAGGTCGACGGCTTCGGCCATATCTTCTACCGCCGGCGCCGGCGCCGGGTGAAGCGCAAGAGCGGCAACATCGACGACTTCTGCCGTCGCTGGGGCAGCAGCTACCGCTACATGGTGGTGCTCGATGCCGACAGCGTGATGAGCGGCGATTGCCTGACCAGCCTGGTGCGGCTGATGGAGGCCAATCCGTCCGCCGGCATCATTCAGACGGCGCCCACCGCATCGGGCATGGACACCCTCTATGCGCGCATGCAGCAGTTCGCCACGCGCGTCTACGGCCCGCTGTTCACCGCCGGACTCAACTTCTGGCAGCTGGGCGAATCGCATTACTGGGGGCATAACGCGATCATCCGGGTCAAGCCGTTCATCGAGCACTGCGCGCTGGCGCCGTTGCCGGGCAAGGGCTCGTTCGCCGGTGCCATCCTCTCCCACGACTTCGTCGAGGCCGCGTTGATGCGCCGCGCCGGCTGGGGTGTGTGGATCGCCTATGACCTGCCGGGTAGCTACGAGGAACTGCCGCCCAACCTGCTCGACGAACTCAAGCGCGACCGTCGCTGGTGCCACGGCAACCTGATGAACTTCCGCCTGTTCCTGGTCAAGGGCATGCACACCGTGCACCGCTTCGTGTTCCTCACCGGCGTGATGTCCTACCTGTCGGCGCCGCTGTGGTTCATCTTCCTGGTGCTGTCCACCGGCCTGCTGGCGATTCACACCCTGATGGTGCCGGAGTACTTCCTGCAGCCGAACCAGCTCTATCCGCTGTGGCCGCAGTGGCATCCGGAAGAGGCCATCATGCTGTTCTCGGCCACGCTGACGCTGCTGTTCCTGCCCAAGCTGTTGAGCGTACTGCTCATCTGGATCAAGGGCGCGAACGAGTACGGTGGGCGGCTGCGGCTGCTGCTGTCGATGCTGCTGGAGTCGCTGTTCTCGATGCTGGCGGCGCCGGTGCGCATGCTGTTCCACACGGTGTTCGTCACCGCCGCGTTCCTCGGCTGGTCGGTGCAGTGGCAGTCGCCGCAACGTGCCGACAACGCCACCCCGTGGAGCGAGGCCCTACGGCGGCATGGTCCGCAGATGCTGCTGGGCGTGCTCTGGACAGCACTGGTGGCCTGGCTCGACCCGGCGTTCCTGTGGTGGCTGGCGCCGATCGTCGGCTCGCTGATCCTCTCGGCGCCGGTGTCGGTGATTACCAGCCGTACCGGGTTGGGGCTGGCGGCGCTGCGGCGCAAGCTGTTCCTGATTCCCGAGGAGTTCAATCCGCCGCAGGAGCTGGCGGCGACCGATCGCTACGCCCGCGAGAACCACGACAACGCTCTGCACGACGGCTTCATCGCCGCGACGGTGGACCCGCTGTACAACGCGCTGGTCTGTGGAATGGCGCGTGCGCGCCACGCCAAGGTGGTGCCGGCGGCCGAGCAGTTGCGCGAGCAGCGCATGCAGCAGATTCTCGAAGCCGGCCCCGATGGTGCTGCCGAAGCGGCGCGCTGGCGTCTGCTCAACGACCCCAACGGCATGGCGCGCCTTCATCAGCGCATCTGGCAGGATCCGCGCTATCAGGCCTGGCACGACGCCTACCAGCGCTCCAGGGCATCGTCCGCCGGCTCCTGAAACCGCAACTGGCCACGTTGCCCGGCAACGTGGCCAGTGCGTCCCCTCGAACCCGCGCGCAGCGGGTTCGCTTCGAAGAGCCGGGCTGAGCTGGCTCGTCTTCTCTGCGTTTCCCGAGTGCCCTGTGTTCAGTGCAGGTGCTGGCTGCCGTCGGCGTGCCGGTGCACGTTGCGCTGGACGGTGGTATCGGGTGCATCGGCGGGAGGGTGATGGGTGCCTTCGGTCGGTGCGTCGTGGCTGGAATGCTGGCCGCTGTGGTCGTGCATGTCGGCTTCCCCGCCGCCATGCTGGTGGCCTTCACTCTGCGCGACCAGCGCGCGGTATTGCGCCACGTCGAGCTGTGGCAGACGTTCGAGAAACGCCACCATACCCCAGATGTACGGGTCGCTCATGCTCTTGCCCCAGGCCGGCATGCCACTGGCCTTGATGCCGTGCTTGATGATCCAGAAGGCGCGCGCGGGATCGCCGCCGGTGCCGAATTGGTGAAGCTGGCGTGGCGCGGGGTAGAGGCTCGCGCTCAGTTCCGTGTCGCTCATGCCCGGCGCCAGATGGCAGCCGATGCACATGGCGCGGTAGTTGCCGGCACCCGAACGGATCAGCGCCGCATCGTTTAGATCAGGCACGTCGATGCTCCGACTGCGCACGGCGATCGAGCGCTCACGGGCGATTTCCAGCAGGCGCTCGACCACTTGCGAGTGCGGCGCATCGGCGGCGACGTTGAAGACACCGGAGTAGATGGCGCCGCCACCGACGACGGCCAGCACGGCGCCGGCCAGCGCCAAAGTCTTGATTGTTGTTTTCATGCGTGCGGCTTTGCTCAAAACCAGAATCGTATGCCGGCGACCAGGCGGGTGTCGCTGACATCCTCGTCTTCGTCACGCAGCAGGTCGGCCGTGTTGCCATAGGCGCGATTCCAGGTAACGCCGATGTAGGGCGCGAACTGGCGATTGATCTCGTAGCGCAGGCGCACTCCGAAGCCCGCATCGCTGAGCCCCGAACCGACACCACGGGCCTCGTCGTTGCGCGCGTGCAGGTTGAGTTCGGCGGTGGGTTGCAGCACCCAGCGCTGGGTCAGCAGGATGTCGTACTCGGCCTCCAGGCGCAGCGCGCTCTGGCCGCCTTCGCCGAGAAAGGCGGTGACTTCGGTTTCCAGGCCGAACAGCGGCATGCCCTGCACGCCGAAGGCCGCCCAGGTCTGTGGCGAGCCGGGCTTGAAGTCCTGGCGCACGCCGGCAACGGTTTCCCACCAGGGGCCGACGGCATGGCTCCAGAGCAGCTGCAGCTCGGCTTCTTCGGTATGACCGTCGGTGCGCTCGCCCTCGGAACGGAAGGCCAGGCGGTCGATGTCACCGCCATACCAGCCGGAGATATCCCAGGCCAGCGCGCTGCCTTCATCGGCGTCCTGCCATTCCAGTTGATCGGCCAGGAACAGGAAGTGGCTCCCTCCCTGGTGCATCGCGTGTGGCGGCAGGTCTGGGAAGGCGGCGGCGCGATCCGCATCGCTGAGCGGCGGCACTGATGCGGCCGGCGACGGGGCGGAGACGGGCGGATGCGCCATCGAGCCGTGATCCATGCCGTCATGTTGCATCGGGCTGTGTTGTGCCGCTCCGGCGTGGCTGTCATGCGCGGAATGATCCATGCCCTGCTGCGCCTGTGCCGTCGCCGCCACCATGCCGGCGGCCAGGGCGAGAACCAGCTTCGCCCCGGCAGCGCCGGCAATGCCGATCAGTTGCCGCTCAGCGGTCACGTGGTTTGTCCTTGGCGTTCCCCTTGGACGGGTTCTTGTCCCGTTGGCTGTTCTCCATGTTGCGATGCTCCAAGCCCTGACCCTGATTCACGTCACGGTGCTGCATGCTCTGGCCCATGTTGTCGTGGTCCATCATCTGGCCCTTGCCCATGTGCTCGTCGTGCATCTGCATCATGTTGCCCTGATCCATGCCTTGCTTGGCAGCGCCTCGCTGCTGCTGGGCCTGGTTGGCTTGCGAGGTGGCCGGCGTTTTCTCGGGATGGTGGCCGTCGTGCTGGTTCTGCTGTGCCTGCGCGGTGGTCAGCTGCAAGGCGGCAGCCAGGCCGCAGGCGATCAGGATGTTTTGCTTGAGCGTGTTCATAGATTTCTCCTTCACTCTTCTACGCGGACTTCGCGGAACATCCCGAGGTCCATGTGCATCAGCATATGGCAGTGGTAGGCCCAGCGCCCGAGGGCGTCGGCGGTGACACGGTAACTGCGTCTCGCGCCCGGCGGCATATCGATGGTGTGCTTGCGTACGAGGAAATTGCCGTGCTCGTCCTCCAGGTCGCTCCATAGCCCATGCAGGTGGATGGGGTGGTGCATCATGGTGTCGTTGACCAGCACGATGCGCACGCGCTCGCCGTACTGCAGACGGATCGGCTCGGCATCGGCGAAAGGGATGCCGTCGAACGACCAGGAGAAACGCTCCATGTGGCCGGTCAGGTGCAGCTCGAGGGTACGGCTCGGCTGACGGCCATCCGGATCGGCGAAGCTGCTGCGCAGGTCGGCGTAGGTCAGCACGCGGCGGCCGTTGTCGCGCAGGCCAATGCCCGGATCGTCCAGCTTGGGCACCGGCATCATGGTTTGCATGTCCACCAGCGGGTTGTTCGTCTCGCTGGCCGGGTGCGTCTGCATCGCGGTTTCGGCGTTCGCACCGTGTCCCATGTCGGCGTGTTTCATCTGGCCGTGATCCATGTCGCCATGGTCCATGTCGCTGCCCGTGGAGGCGGCGCCATGCGCGGCGTGATCGCCGTGGCCCATGTCGTCCATGCTCAGTTCGGGGCGCGGATCGGGCTCGGGCACCGGTGCCTGCAGGCCCTGGCGCACCGCCAGGGTGCCGCGAGAAAAGCCCGAGCGGTCCATCGCCTGGGCGAACAGCGTGTAGGCGTCCTGGCTGCCGTCCGGCTCGACGATCACGTCGAGCGTTTCGGCCACCGCCAGGCGCACTTCGTCGACGGTCACCGGTTCGACGTACTGGCCGTCGGCGGCGACCACGGTGAGCTTGAGGCCGGGGATGCGGAAGTCGAAATAGGTCATCGCCGAACCGTTGATGAGCCGCAGGCGAATGCGCTCGCCCGGCTGAAACAGTCCGGTCCAGTTGCCGTCCGGCGCCTGGCCGTTGAGCAGGTAGGTGTAGGTGGCGCCGCTGATGTCGGCGAGATCGGTGGGTGACATGTTCATCTTGGCCCACGCCCAGCGCTCGCTGAAGCTCTCGCGCCAGCCCTTGTCGGCCGCGTCTTCGATGAAATCGCCAAGGGTGCGGCGTCCCAGGTTGTAGTAGTCGGCCTGCTTCTTCAGCTTGGCCAGTACCCGCGCCGGGCTCTCGTCGGTCCAGTCGGAGAGGAACACCACGTAGTCGCGCTCGTAGCTGAACGGCTCCGGCTCGATGGGATCGATCACCAGCGGGCCATAGACGCCGAGCTGCTCCTGGAAGGCGGAATGGCTGTGGTACCAGTAGGTGCCGCTCTGCTTCACCTTGAAGCGGTACTCGTACATACCGTCCGGCGCGATACCGGCAAAGCTGAAACCGGGTACGCCGTCCATGTTGGCCGGCAGCAGGATGCCGTGCCAGTGGATGGAGGTGTCGTGGGGCAGGCGGTTGCGCACGCGCAGGGTCACGCTGTCGCCTTCGCGCCAGCGCAGCAGCGGGCCGGGGATGCTGCCGTTGATGGCCATGGCGGTGCGGCGGTTGCCGGTGAAATCCACCGTCATGGCGTCGATGGTCAGATCGAACTCGGTGCCGCTGAGTGTCGTCGGCTGGCCGGGGCTGGTCAGCGCCCAGACGGGCTGGCGCCATAGCCCGAGCCCGGCGAAAGCGCCACCGGCGGCGAGGCTTTTGACGAAGGTGCGCCGAGAGCTATTCGAGTGCATGCAGGTCCTGTTCGAGAGTGGCTGTTCGCGCTGCTCCAGCGGACGCGCGCGGCAAACATGTCTGGTCATCATAAGGGCGCTCAGCTGACTCGCAGCTGAGCCGAAGATTACCGTTCTGTCAGCTTGATGTGGCCCGCCCTAGGCGTTACAGCAGCTCGATGCCGAAGCGTCGCAGTACGAGTGCCAGCGCACCGAAGCAGATGACGGTCAGCACCGCGCACGCCAGCAGCGTCGGCCAGAAGCCCAGGCGTGGCAGCAGGCGGGGGAATACGAGAAACATCGGCAGCGTCGGCAGCACGTACCAGAAGGTGTACCAGGCGTGGTTGGCGATCTTCTCGCTCGGCTGCCGCTCGATGTACAGCCAGATCAGGCTGAGCAGGGTGATCAATGGCAGCGCGGCCAGGAAGCCGCCCAGCTTGTCGCTGCGCTTGGCGGCTTCCGAGACCAGCACCACCACGGCGGCGGTCAGCAGGAACTTGGTGACGATCCAGGCCATGGGGGTTCCCCGGTGACGCGCTGCCGCGAGACTCAGCGTACCGGCTGGCTGCCGAGATAATCGCCCATCACCACGTCACGGCCTTGTTCGGTCAGGCCAATCACCTGGTAGCGCTCATGCGGCTGGCCGTAGTCCATGCCCGGCGAGCCGGCCGGCATGCCCGGTACCGCGACGCCGGCGAGATCGTCGCGCTGCTGCAGCTCACGGATCGCCGCGACCGGCACATGGCCTTCGACGAACTTGCCGTCGATCACCCCGGTGTGGCACGAGCCCAGGCGCGGCGCCACGCCCGCGCGCTGCTTGACTGCCGACATGTTGGCCTCGACATGGTCGCGCACCTCGAAGCCGTTGGCTTCCAGATACTTGATCCAGTCCTTGCAGCAGCCGCAGTTGGCGTCGCGATGCACATCGATCACATCGGCGGCGTGGGCCGCGCCGGAGATCAGCAGGGCGGCGAGGGCGGTGAGATAAGGCTTCATGTACGTCTCCAGATCAGGGTTTCAGCGACAGCCGCAGCCACCGTTGCCGCCGCAGCCGGTCGGCGCGGCGGGGGTGGTTGTGGCGGTGTTGATGGCGGCAGGATAGCCGGCTTCGTCGAGCGCGGCGATCAGCGCCGGACTGTCGGCCTGGCCGGCGACACGGGCGACCCCGGCGGCCAGGTCGACCTCGACGCCAGTGACGCCGGGCACTGCCTGCAGCGCTTCGCTGACATGCTTGACGCAATGGCCGCAGGTCATGCCGGTTACCTTGAGTTCGATGCTGTTCATGTGCGTCTCCCAGGATGGTTGCGTGAACGTGGTTGGATGTTCATCCCTGACATCGTGTCAAGGTCAAGCGCTGCCACCGTCGATGGAGGCCTTGCGCAGACGCAGCGCGTTGAACACCACCGAGGCGGAGCTGACGCTCATCGCCAGCGCGGCAATCATCGGCGACAGCAGGTGCCCGGTCAGCGGGTAGAACAGGCCGGCGGCCAGCGGGATGCCCAGGCTGTTGTAGAGGAAGGCGAAGGTCAGGTTCTGGTGCATGTTGCGCACCGTCGCCACCGACAGGCTGCGGGCGCGCAGGATGCCCAGCAGATCGCCCTTGACCAGGGTGACCTGGGCGCTGTTCATCGCCACGTCGGTGCCGGTGCCCATGGCGATGCCGACGTCGGCGCGCGCCAGCGCCGGCGCGTCGTTGATGCCGTCGCCGGCCATCGCCACGCGGTGCCCGGCCTGCTGCAGGGTGGCGGCCAGGCGCTCCTTGTCCTGTGGCTTGACCTCGCCGTGCACCTCCTCGATGCCCAGCTGGCGCGCCACCGAGCGCGCGGTGGTCAGCCCGTCGCCAGTGGCCATGACCACCCGGACGCCATCGGCCTGCAGCCGCTCGACCGCCAGCTTCGAGGTCGGCTTGATCGGGTCGGCCACCGCCAGCAGCCCGGCCAGCGTGCCGTCGACCGCCAGGTACATGATGCTCACGCCTTCGGCGCGCAGCGCTTCGGAGCGCTGACGCAGTGCGCCGCTGTCGACGCCGCCCTCATCGAGCAGCGCCGTGTTGCCGAGCAGCAGGCGCCGGCCGGCGACGCGCCCGCGCACGCCGATGCCCGAGGCCGACTCGAAGTGCTCGACCGGGCTCAGTTGCACGCCGGTCGCGCGGGCGCGCTCGACGATGGCGTGGGCCAGCGGGTGCTCGCTGCCCTGATCGAGGCTGGCCGCCAGTTGCAGTACCTCGTCTTCGCCGAAGCCGGGCGCGGCGACCACGCTGTGGAAGGCCGGGCGGCCCTCGGTGAGGGTGCCGGTCTTGTCGACGATCAGCGTGTCGATCTTGCGCAGGTTCTCGATGGCGCTGGCGTCGCGGAACAGCACGCCGCTGCCGGCGGCCTTGCCGGTGGCGACCATCACCGACATCGGCGTGGCCAGCCCCAGCGCGCAGGGGCAGGCGATGATCAGTACCGCGACCGCGTTGATCAGGCCGAACACCCAGCTCGGCTGCGGGCCGAACAGGCCCCAGCCGAAGAAGGTCAGCACGGCGATGGCGATCACTACCAGCACGAACCAGCCGGCGATCAGGTCGGCCAGGCGCTGCATCGGCGCGCGGCTGCGCTGGGCCTGGGCGACCATCTGCACGATCTGCGCGAGCATGGTCGCCGAGCCGACCTTCTGCGCTTCCATCACCAGGCTGCCGTGGGTGTTGAGCGTGGCGCCGATCAACGCGTCGCCGCTGCGCTTGGTCACCGGCAGCGGCTCGCCGGTGAGCATCGACTCGTCCACCGCGCTTTCGCCCTCGAGCACGCGGCCGTCCACCGGCACCTTCTCGCCGGGGCGCACGCGCAGGCGGTCGCCGAGGTGCACGTGGGTCAGGGCGATGTCCTCCTCGCTGCCGTCGGCGTTGATCCGCCGCGCGGTCTTCGGCGCCAGGCCGAGCAGCGACTTGATCGCCGCCGAGGTCTGCGAGCGCGCGCGCAGCTCGAGCATCTGGCCGAGCAGGGTCAGCGAGATGATCACCGCCGCCGCCTCGTAGTAGACGCCGATGCGCCCATCCTCCAGGAAAGTCGCCGGGAACAGCTGTGGCGCCAGTGTCGCTGCCACGCTGTAGACATAGGCTGCGGCGGTGCCCAGGCCGATCAGCGTCCACATGTTCGGGCTGCGCTGGCGGATCGACTGCACCCCGCGCACGAAAAATGGCCAGCCAGCCCAGAGCACCACCGGCGTCGCCAGCAGCAGTTCCACCCAGTTCTGCGTGGCGCCGTGGAACAGCGCCAGCGAATGTCCGGCCATCGCCAGCAGGGTGACGATCACCGTCAGCGGCAGGCTCCACCAGAAGCGCCGGGAGAAATCGCGCAGCTCGGGGTTTTCCTGCTCCTCCAGCTCGGGGATCACCGGCTCCAGCGCCATGCCGCACTTGGGGCAGGTGCCGGGGCCGATCTGGCGGATCTCCGGGTGCATCGGGCAGGTGTACTCGGCGGCCGGGTCGGCCTCGACCGGCGCCGCCGCGGGCTCGGCGCCGGCATAGCGCTGCGGCTCGGCGACGAAGCGGTCCAGGCAGCGCTGGCTGCAGAAGTGGTAGTCGCGCCCGCCATGGCTGGCATGCAGCGGGCTGTCGCCGGCCACCGGCATGCCGCACACCGGATCCTGTTCGGTCGCGGTTTCGGCAGAGTGGGGCGGGTGCGAGTGCTGGGCGGGGTGGTGATGCGCGTGTGCGTGGGCGTGGTTACCGGACTGGTCAGCGGTCGCCATCGTGGCCTCCGTGTCTGTGGCCGAACAGGTGCATGAGCGGGCAGAGCAGCAGGATCAGGTAGGGCAGCAGCCGGGCGCCATGCGTCACGTGTTCGCGCAGCAGGTAGAACAGCCCGATCATCGCCAGCATCAGCAGGGCGATGCCGGCGGGGCTGCGCCAGAACGGCTGGGGAGTTCCGCTGCGCTGCATGGTGGCCTCCGGGCTGGATGGCTTCAAGATAGACCCGGCGGCCTTACATGGAGCTGATGAAAAGATTACGTTTCTGTCAGCTGATGGCGTGCGGGCCGCTGCGGCTGCCACACTTCGTCCACCGTCGAGCCGAGGAAAGGGACATGAAACTGCTGGTCGCCGAAGACGAGCCGAAAACCGGCACCTACCTGCAGCAGGGCCTGAGCGAGGCCGGCTTCACCGTCGACCGCGTCACCACCGGCACCGATGCCCTGCAGCATGCGCTGAGCACGCCCTACGACCTGCTGATCCTCGATGTGATGATGCCCGGCCTGGACGGCTGGGACGTGCTGCGCCTGGTGCGCGCCTCGGGCAGCGAGGTGCCGGTGCTGTTTCTGACCGCGCGCGACCGCGTCGAGGACCGCGTGAAGGGCCTGGAGCTGGGCGCCGACGACTACCTGGTCAAGCCGTTCGCCTTTTCCGAGTTGTTGGCGCGGGTGCGCACGCTGCTGCGGCGCGGCAATGCGGCGACGCTGCAAACCCAGCTCAGGGTCGCCGATCTCGAGGTCGACCTGCTCAAGCGCCGCGCCACGCGCGGCGGCCAGCGTATCGACCTGACCGCCAAGGAATTCGCCCTGCTGGAGCTCTTGCTGCGCCGGCGCGGCGAGGTGCTGCCCAAGTCGCTGATCGCTTCCCAGGTGTGGGACATGAACTTCGACAGCGACACCAACGTCATCGAGGTGGCGATCCGCCGTCTGCGGGCGAAGATCGACGACGGCTTCGAGCCGAGGCTGATCCACACCGCGCGCGGCATGGGTTACATGCTCGACGAGCCGGACGCCCCATGACGCAGCTGTCGCTGACCGCGCGGCTGAGCCTGATGTTCATGCTCGCCGTCACTGGCGTGCTGGCGGCGGCTGGCTACTTCTTCGGTCAGCTCAGCCAGCACCACTTCGACGAACTGGACCGCCACACCCTGCACGAGAAGCTCGAGGCCGCTAGCCGCCTGCTCGGCGGGTTGGAAGATGCGCAGGCGTTCGCGCAGGTGCGCCCGCAGCTGCAGGCGCTGCTCGGCGGGCACAGCGAGATGCGGGGTTTCATCTTCGACGAGACGGGTGCGCAGCTGTATCCCGAAGCGCCGCGCGCGATGGCCGAGCCGCAGCTGCTGGAGCTGGTCGGGCGGCGGGCCGGCGAGCTGCAGCTGGACGGGCGCGTCTGGCGCGGCGAGGCGGGGCATGTGCGGGTCGGCTCGCAGCGCCTGACCTTGCTCGTGTTGCTGGATGTCACCGTGCACAAGGCCTTCTTCCATACCTTCAGCGGCTGGTTGTGGGGCGCGCTGGTGCTCTGCGCGGCGCTCAGCGGCCTGCTCGGCTGGGCACTGGTGCGTCGCGGCCTGCAGCCGCTGCGCGAGGTCACCCAGGTGGCGGCCTCGGTGTCGGCCCGCTCGCTGCGCGAGCGCATCCCCGACGAGTCGACCCCGGCCGAGCTGCAGCAGCTGGTGCAGGCCTTCAACGCTATGCTGGCGCGGCTGGAAGACGCCTTCGTGCGGTTGTCGAACTTCTCCGCCGACATCGCCCACGAGCTGCGCACGCCGCTGAGCAACCTGATGACCCACACCGAGGTGGCGCTGACCCGCGCGCGCACGCTGGATCAGTACCAGGACAACCTGCATTCGAATCTGGAGGAGTTGCAGCGCATGTCGCGGATGATCGACGACATGCTGTTTCTGGCCAAGGCGGATAACGGGCTGATCGTGCCGGACGCCAAGCCCGTCGCGCTGGAGGCGTTGTGCGCGCAGCTGCTGGACTATTACCAGCTCTCGGCCGACGAGCGCGGGGTGCGCTTCGAGCTGTCCGGTGCCGGTACGATTCAGGGCGACTTGTCGATGCTGCGTCGGGCGCTGTCGAACCTGCTGTCCAATGCGCTGCGCTACACCCCCGACGGCGAGCGCATTCGCGTGGCCATCGAGCGCGGCGCTGATCAGGTGACGCTTGAGGTGAGCAATCCCGGCGCGACCATCGCGCCCGAGCATCTGGAGCGACTGTTCGACCGCTTCTACCGGGTCGACCCGGCGCGCCGCGAAGGCAGCCCGAGCAATGCCGGCCTGGGGCTGGCGATCACCCGTTCGATCGTTCAGGCCCATCAGGGCCGTATCCATTGCACCTCCGCGCAGGGTTGGACGTCCTTCCGCCTGGAATTCCCCGGCTAAGCGCATGCTCAGCGCTGCAACGGCACCGTCAGCGATACGCGCAGGCCGTCGGCCTGGCTGTCGAAGGTGAGGGTGCAGTCGCAGCGTTGCGCGATCGCCTGGACGATGGCCAGGCCCAGGCCGCTGCCGCTGCTGGCGGCGTGTCGCCAGAAGCGCCGGGTCAGGTGCTCGAGATGTTCGGCAGCGATGCCTGGGCCCTGGTCGCGTACTTCGAAGCGTACTCGCTCCGCTTCAGGCAGCAGGGTCAGCGTGACGGCACTGCCCGGCGCGGTGTGGCGCTGGGCATTCTCCAGCAGGTTGCGCAGCGCGGCGATGGCCAGCACCGGCGGCATGGCCAGCGGCGTGTCGGGCAATTCCGCCGGGACCTGCAACAGGATTGGTGCGCCATCGCCGCCACTGGCGTCCTGAATCGCCAGCCGCGCGACCTCGGCGGCGGTGCACTGCAGGCCATCGTCGAAATCCAGACTGCCTTCCACCCGGGCCAGCAACAGCAGCTGTTCCAGCGTGCGCTGCAGCCGATCGGCGCCGGCCTCGGCGTTGGCCAGCGCCTGTTCGGCGGCGGTACCTTCGGTCATGCGTGCCACCTGCAGGTGGGTCTTGATCGCCGTCAGCGGGCTGCGCAGTTCGTGGGCGGCGTCGCCGGTCAGCCGGCGTTCGCGTTCGATGGCCTGGGCGATGCGCTGGAACAGCTGATTCTGCGTCTGCACCAGCGGCAGCAGCTCCGCCGGCAGGCCTTCGACCGGCAAGGGTTCGAGGGAGTCGGCGCTGCGTCGGGTCAGGGCCTCGCGAATCCTGCGCAGGGGCGCCAGCCCACGGCCCAGGCCGAGCCAGAGCAGACCCAGGCTGCCGAGCAGGGCGACCGCCACGGGCAGCGCTGCCGCCAGCAACACCGAGCGCTTCAGCGCGGCACGTTCATCCAGGCGGTCGGCCGTGGTGATGCGCAGCTCGCCTTGCACCAGCGTGAAGCTGCGCCAGGGCACGCCGTCGATCAGTTGGTCGCGAAAGCCGTTCTGCTCGGCGTCGAGCTGCTGGTTGGGCGCACTGTGGCTGCGCGCCAGCACCTCGCCACGCAGCGAGCTGACCTGGCAGGCCAGGCCGTTGGGGATGCCCAGTTGCTCGGCGCTCAGGCGCTGCGGCGGACCGTCGCCGGGCACCGGCTGCGGCAGCTGCACCAGCAGGCCGGCGACCATGCGCGCCGAGGCCGCCAGACGCTGGTCGAGCGAGAGCATCATCTGGCTGCGCAGATCGACCAGCATCCAGGTCGCGGCCAGCGCCCAGAGCAGCACGAAGGCGGAGCCGAGCATCAGGGTCAGGCGCAGGCGCAGGCTCATGACGCGTCCTCGTCGCCTGCCGGGCCGAGGCGGTAGCCGAGGCCGCGCACGGTTTCGACGATGCCGCTGCCGAGCTTGCGCCGCAGGTGGTGGATATGCACGTTGAGGGCATTGCTCTCGACATCGTCGGCAAAACCGTAGACTGCGTCCTTGAGCTGCTCGCTGCTGAGCACCCGGCCCTGATTGTTGAGCAGTGCCTGCAGCAGTGCCTGTTCGCGGCGGGACAGGTCGACCAGGCGGCCGTCCAGGCGTGCTTCGCAGCGGCTCGGGTCGTAGCTCAGCCGACCATGCTCGATGAGGTTGACGCTGCGCCCGGACATGCGCCGCATCAGCGTGTGCAGGCGCGCGGCCAGTTCGCGCAGGTCGAAGGGCTTGAGCAGGTAATCGTCGGCACCCGCCTGCAGGCCGGTGACCCGGTCGCTGACGGCATCGCGCGCGGTAAGCACCAGCACCGGCAGCTCCAGGCCCTGCTGGCGCAGGCGGCGCAGCAGGGCGAGGCCGTCTTCGTCGGGCAGGCCGAGGTCGAGGATCAGCACATCGAAGTGCGCCGCGCGCAGCAGGGCTTCGGCAGCCGCCGCGGTCGCGGCATGGTCGACGATCAGGCCCTGGGCGTTGAGCCCGGCGACGATACCGCTGGCGATCAGCGCGTCGTCTTCGGCAAGCAGCACGTGCATGGGGAGGGTCCGCAGAAAAAGCTCGAGGGTGGACCTTAGCGATTAAGGCAGCGTTACGCAGCCCGTGCGGTTGCGTTAATGGCGCGTTAATCCCGCCCCGGCATGCTGCGCGGCAGTCATTTCTCGGCCAGGACTCTCATGCGCACATTGGTTCTTCTGCTGTTTCTGTTGGCGCCCGGATTGGCGCTGCCGGCCGGTGGGCTGTTCGGCGGCGGCTCGCAGGGTGATTTTCTGCCGGTGGACGAGGCGTTCGCGCTGACGGTCAGCCCGCAGGAGAACGGTGCGACGCTGCTGCACTGGCGGATCGCACCGGGCTATTACCTCTATCAGCAGCGTCTGCAGTTCGATGGCCTGCCACCGGAGCGCCAGCCGCTACTGCCCGAGGGAAAGCCCTACAGCGACGAGTTCTTCGGCGATTCGCAGATCTACCGCGACAGCCTCGAACTGCTGGTCCCGCCAGGCGCCGAGAACAGTGTGCGCCTCGGCTGGCAGGGCTGCGCCGATGCCGGGCTCTGCTATCCGCCGCAGACCCGCGAGGTATCGCTGAGCGGTGACGGCATCGCCTCGGCAGCCTCCGGGCAGGCCGAAGATCAGGCGCTGGCCAGCGGCCTCGAAAATCAGGCACTGGGCTGGAGCCTGCTGGTGTTCTTCGGTCTCGGTCTGTTGCTGGCCTTCACCCCCTGTTCGCTGCCGATGCTGCCGATTCTGGCGGGCATCGTGGTCGGCAGCGGTGCCACCTCGCGCCGTGGTTTTGCCCTGGCGGCGACCTACGTGGTCAGCATGGCGCTGGTCTATGCCGGGCTCGGTGTGCTGGCGGCGCTGCTCGGCGCCAACCTGCAGGCGGCGCTGCAGCAACCCTGGTTGCTGACCAGTTTCGCCGTGCTGTTCGTGCTGCTGGCGCTGCCCATGTTCGGTTTGTTCGAGCTGCAATTGCCGGTGGCGCTGCGTGATCGCCTGCAGCGTGTCGGTGATCGCCAGCGCGGGGGCAGCCTCGCCGGGGCTGGCGCGCTGGGCGTGCTCTCCGGCCTGCTGGTCGGCCCCTGCATGACCGCGCCGCTGGCCGCCGCGCTGCTGTTCATCGCGCAGAGTGGCAGTGCGCTGCAGGGCGGTCTGGTGCTGTTCGTGCTGGGCCTCGGCATTGGCACACCGCTGCTGTTGCTGGTGACGGTTGGCCAGCGCTTTCTGCCCAAGCCGGGCGCCTGGATGGATCGGGTCAAGGTGGTGTTCGGCTTCCTCTTCCTCGCGGCCGCGCTGTTCGTCGCGCGTCCGTTGCTGGCCGACTGGCTGTGGCTGGGCCTGTGGGGCGCGCTGCTGGTGGTGCTCGCCACCGCCTTGCTGCATGTGGCGCAGGCAGTGCAACGCCAGCGCGTGCTCTGTCAGGCCGGCGGCGTTCTGCTGGGGCTGTGGGGCGCGGCGATGCTGCTGGGTGCCGCCGGCGGTGCGGATGATCCGCGTCGGCCGCTGGCGATCTATGCCGGCGGCGTGGCGACGGCCGCGGCGGTCGAGTCCCACGCGCTCGGTTTCAGCGATCCGGCGGTGCTCGATCGTGAGCTGGCGGCAGCCAAGGCGCAGGGCCAGTGGGTGCTGATCGATTACTACGCCGACTGGTGCGTCTCCTGTAAGGTCATGGAGAAGGAGGTCTTCGGCAATGCCCAGGTGCAGGCGAGTCTGGACGGTGTGCGCGTGCTGCGCCCCGACGTGACCCGCAGCGGTGCCGCCAGCCGCGAGTTGCTGGACCGCTACCAGGTGCTCGGCCCGCCGACGCTGCTGTGGATCGGTCCGGATGGCGAGGAGCGCCGTGAACGTCGCATCACCGGCGAGGTCGGTGCCAGGGACTTTCTGCAGAACTGGAACCAGACCCGGGAGCAAGGTTGATGCTGACTGTGAATATCGGGCCGCTGGCCCTGGCGGTGCCCCATGTATTGCTGCTCGGCAGCCTGCTGCTGGCGACCCTGACCGGCTGGTGGGTCGGCCGGCGCAGCGAGCGCAACCCGGAGCGCCAGCTGTTTCGCCTGCTGCTGGTGGCGCTGCTGGTGGCACGGCTGGCCTTTGTCGCGCTGTACTGGGCGTACTACCAGGATGACTGGCTGAGCGTCATCGATATCCGCGACGGAGGCTTCATCGCCTGGCCGGGGCTGTTCGCCGCGCTGGCGCTCGGCATCTGGTGGAGCTGGAGCGACCGCGAACTGCGCAAGCCGCTGGGCATCGCGCTCACGGTGGGCGTCCTCAGCTGGGGCTTCAGTAATCTGGCCTGGCATTCCCTCGAGCAAGGCACGCGCCTGCCGGAAATGGCCCTGCGTGACAGCCAGGGTCGCTCGGTGGCGCTGGAGGATTACGCGGGGCAGCCGCTGGTGGTCAATCTCTGGGCGACCTGGTGTCCGCCATGCCGACGCGAGATGCCGGTGCTCGCCGAGGCGCAGGCGCGCGAAAGCGACACCCTGTTCCTTTTCGTCAATCAGGGCGAAGGCGAGGGCGAGATCGGTCGCTTCCTGGAAACCGCAGGGCTGACGCTGGACAACGTACTGCTCGACAGCGGCGGGCGTCTCGGTCAGCACGTCGGCTCCACGGCGCTGCCCACCACGCTGTTCTACAACGCCGAGGGCCGTCAGATCGGCAGCCATCTCGGCGAACTCTCGCACGCCAGCCTGGCGCGCGCGCTGGAAAAACTGAAAGAGGATGCTGCGCAGTGATTCGATTCAAGCCGTTACCCTACCTGCTGGCCGGTGTGAGCCTGCTGACGTTGTCTGTGGCTCAGGCCGAGGCACTGCCGGAGGCGATCCAAGCCGTCGAGGCGCGCGGTGCCGAGGTCGTCGGCACCTTCGATGCGCCCGGTGGCATGAAAGGCTATGCCGCACGCTACAACGGCCAGGGCATGGCGCTCTATCTGACCGCCGATGGCGAGCACGTGCTGATCGGCAGCCTGCTCGATGCCAAGGGCGAGGACCTGACCCGCGCGCACCTGGAGAAGCTGGTCTACGAACCGCTCGCCAAGGAGATGTGGACGCGCATGGAGAACAGCACCTGGATCGCCGACGGCAAGGCGGACGCGCCGCGCATCATCTACATGTTCAGCGATCCGAACTGCCCGTACTGCAACATGTTCTGGAAGCAGGCGCGGCCCTGGGTCGAGTCGGGCAAGGTGCAGCTGCGGCACATCATGGTCGGCATGTTGCGCGCCGACAGTGCCGGGAAGTCTGCCGCGCTGCTCAGCGCCAGCAAGCCCGAAGCCGCCCTCAACGAACACGAAGCGGCCGGCAAGGCGAGCAAGCTCAAACCGTTGGAGAAGATTCCCGCCGCGCTGGAGAAACAGCTCACCGACAACCTGATGCTGATGAGCGAGCTAGGCGCCCAGGCCACGCCGGCGATCTTCTACCTCGACGGCAACGGACGGCTCCAACAGCACCAGGGTGCGCCGCGGCCGGATGCGCTGGAAACGATCATGGGGCCGCGCTGAGGCAGCGCTAGGGGAGGCGTGGAACAGCGCTGCGCGCGTTTTCCACCCTACGGCGGGGTGATGAAGGTAGGGTGGATGGCCGAAGCCATCCACGCGCAAGGCGACGCGGTAGTACGAATCAAAGAACGCCGAATACCTTCTTCGCCAGGCTGGTGGCGGCGGCGGCCGGGTCCTTGCGGATGTTCGCCTCCTGCTCGGCGATCACCGTGAACAGGCCGTCCAGCGCCTGCTCGGTGACGTAGCTTTCGATGTTGGCGTAGCCGCCGGACAGGCCGGTCGGTACTTTCGCCGCCACCGCGTTGTATTGCTGCGCGAGACCGACCTGGTCGGTGGCCTGCTTGACGATGGGTAGGAACTTGGCGCGAATCTGCTCGCGGCTGGATTTGTTCAGGTACTGGGTCGCCGAGTCGTCACCGCCGGCGAGAATTGCCTTGGCGTCCTGCACGGTCATCTTGCGCACGGCATCCAGCAGCAGTTGCTGGGCTTGCGGCACGGCCTTCTCGGCGGCCAGGTTCATGCTGTTTTCCAGCTGTTCGACCTGCGCGCCCATGCCGAGCATCTTCAACATGCGCGAGGCCTTGCCGATGTTGCCCGGCAGTTCGATGCGTACATTCGGGTCGCTGCTGAAGCCGCCCGGGCGGCCGAGCTGCTGCACCGCGACCTTGGCGCCCTGGCTGAGGGCATCCTTGAGGCCGGCGCTGGCATCGCTCTGGGTCAGGTCCGAGAGCGACAGGGCGAACGCGCCGGCAGACAGCAGCAGGCCGGCGGCAAAGGTGGCGATGCGAAGCATGGGGTGGTTCCTCCGAATGGGTGGCGGCGAGCTTAACAGCTGCCGTGGCGCTTCGAGAGCGTTCAGCTGACGTCGAAGTTGCCCTTGCGCCACAGCTGCGGTGCCATCCCGCTCCAGCGCTTGAATGCGCGGGAGAACGCCGTTTCGTCAGCGTAGCCCAGGTGCAGCGCGAGATCGGTGATCGACTGGGTGGACAGCCGCAGCTGGTGGCGCGCCTCGGCATAGCGCACCTGGTCGAGCAGCCCGCGAAAACTGTGCCCGTCGCGCTGCAAGGCGATCTGCAGGCTGCGCGGATGCTGACCGAGCAGGCGCGCGACCACGTCCAGCCGCGCCTCGCCGGTGGAGAGGATCGACTGCAACACGTAGCGGATTTGCTCGGCGAGGTCGGTCGGCAAGTGCCGGTTGTGATGGTACTGCTCGATCAAATGCGACTTGAGCTGATGCCGCTGCTCCAGCGGGCGCAGGTCGAAGATGCCGCTGTCGGTGACGAAGCCGCTGCTGCGCTGCTCGAACCGCACCGGGCAGGGAAATACCCGCGCGTAGTCGGCAGGCTCGCCCACCGCCGCGTGGCCGACCAGCAGCTCGCGAGGTTGCCAGCCGGCGCCGAACAGGCCGGTCATGGTTCGTTGCATCACCCCCAGGCCCAGCTCGCGCAGCTGGCGCAGGTCCACTGCATCGTGCAGCTGCAGGCGGTATTCGACATGCAGTCGGTCGCCTTCGCTGTGCAGATGCAGGGCGATGCCCTGCGCATGCAAATGCACGTATTGCTGGGTGAGCTTGAGCACCTCGGCGAAGCTCTCGGCCTGTGCCAGCAGCAGGCCGAACGGGCCGAACACCAGGTAGTCGTGATACTCGCTCAACTGCAGGCCGAAGCTGGGCGCCGGTCCCTCGGCGGCGGCAAGGTTGAGCGCGCGGGCGAAGCTGGCGTAGGGCACGTACAGATCCGGCCGGCGCAGCACCAGAGGGTCGAGATCGCAGCGGCGCAGCAGCTCGTGTGGATTCAGGTCGTAGCGCCGGCACAGGCTGTCGAAGCCGATGAACACGGCGCTGCGGGCGATCTGGGTCATGTTCGGCATCCGTTGGGCGACGGGGGCATTGCGGGCTTGGATTCGCAATATGTCAACCAGGCATTCGTGAAAAGTCAGGCTGCCGACGCAGCGCTTGCCTAGGCTGGGGGCATCGAATCGCACTTCTGCCAGGAGGCCGGACATGCAGCCTACGCATCATCGTTGTGAAACCCTGGTGATCGGCGCGGGGCTGGCCGGCATCAGCACGGCGCTGGAACTGCTCGAACGTGGCTGCCAGGTGCTGCTGCTGGACGCCGCGCCGCGCAGTCAGTGCGGCGGTCAGGCCAACGATGCGTTCGGTGGCATGTTGCTCTGCGGCACGCCGGAACAGCGGCGCAACAAGGTGCAGGATTCGCCCGAGCTGCTGCTGGAAGACTGGCTGCGGGTAGCCGCCTTCGACGCCGACGACCACTGGGGGCGGCGCTGGGCTGAGCACTATGCCGAGCGCAACAAGGCGGACATCTACGACTGGCTGCGCCAGCGCGGCGTGAGCTTCTTCCCGGCGGTGCAGTGGGTCGAGCGCGGCAATTTCGGCGACGGCAACGCGCTGCCGCGCTATCACGTCGCCTGGGGCTGCGGCCGCGGCGTGGCGCAGACGCTGGCGCGGCGGATGTTCGAGCATACTGGCCTGAGCTGCCTGTTCGAGCATCGCGTGCTAGGCCTGGAAACGCGCAACGGGGCCGTGGTGGGCTGCCACGGCCGCAGCGACGCGGGCGAGTTTCGCATCGCCGCCGAGCATGTGGTGCTGTGCAGCGGCGGCATCAATGGCGACCTGGCCAAGGTCCGCCAGCACTGGGACCCGCTGTACGGCCCGTACCCGGAGAACATCCTCAACGGCACCGACCCGCGCGCCGACGGCGAACTGCATGCGCAAGTGCAGGCGGCCGGTGGCCAGGTGGTCAAGCTCGGACGGATGTGGAACTACGCCGCCGGCATCGCCCATCCCGAGCCGCAGTATCCGCAGCATGGCCTGAGCCTGATTCCCTCGCGCTCGGCGCTCTGGCTCGATGCCAGCGGCCAACGCATCGGCCCGCAGCCGCTGGTAGGCGGTTTCGACACCCATGACCAGTGCAAGCGCATCGGCCATCTGCCCGGCCAGTACGGCTGGCAGTTGCTCAACTGGCGCATCGCGATCAAGGAGCTGGCGATTTCCGGCACCGACAGCAACCCGCATTTTCGCGACCGCAAGCTGTTGCCGCTGCTCTGGCAGCTCGCCACCGGCAACCGCCAGCTGGTGCGCTGGATGGTTGAGCGCTGCCCGGATGTACTGGCCGCCGACACGCTGCCGCAGCTGGCTGAAAAGATGGCCGCGCTGGCCGCCGATGGCCGTCTCGACCCCGATTTGCTGGCCGCAACGCTGGCGCGCTACGACGCCGGAATCCGCCGTGGTCCGGCGTTGTACAACGACGAACAACTGCGCCGCCTGCAGCAACTGCGGCAGTGGCGCGGCGACCGCGTGCGCACCTGCGCACCGCGGCCGATCCTCGCGGCGGGCAGCGGCCCGCTGATCGCCATCCGTACCCGGCTGATCAGCCGCAAGAGCATGGGCGGGATGCTCACCGACCTGCATTCACGGGTGCTCGATGGCCACGGCGAGCCCGTGCCCGGCCTGTATGCGGCCGGCGAGGCAGCCGGCTTCGGCGGCGGTGGCATCAGCGGCATCCGTTCGCTGGAAGGCACCTTTCTCTCGAACTGCATCCTCAACGGTCGTCGCGCCGCGCAGACCATCGCCGGCGACGCCTGACATATAAGAACAAGCATAAGAACAAGGAGAACCACCATGAAGAAGACCGGCGCCGCACTCGCACGCTTCGCCCTGGAACAGCTGGGCGTCAGCCACACCTTCGGCATTCCGGGCGTGCACAACACCGAGCTGTACGACGAGCTGAACGCCTCGCCAAGCATCCAGCCGGTGCTGGTGACGCACGAATGCGGCGCGGCCTTCATGGCCGATGCCTTCAGCCGCACTGGCTCAAGCATCGGCACGCTGGTGATCGTGCCTGCCGCCGGCGTCACCCATGCGGCCAGCGGCATCGGCGAAGCGGGGCTGGACGGCATTCCCATGTTGATCCTCTCCGGCGGCATCCACAGCGAAAGCGGCCGCCACTTCCAGCTGCACGACATCGACCAGCACGCGCTGCTGGCGCCGATCACCAAGGCGAGCTTTCGCATCCTCAGCCACGCCGAGGTGATTCCCACGCTGTATCAGGCGTACCGCATCGCCACCGGCGGCGAGCCGGGCCCGGTGTTCGTCGAGCTGCCGTACAACATCGGCAACTTTCTCGGCGAGGTGGAGGAGATGCCAGCCTTCGTCGCCGAGCCTTCGTCGCCGCCGCTCGATCCGGCGCTGCTGCGTCAGGCCGCGCGGTTGCTGGTCGACGCGCGCCAGCCCGGGCTGTTTCTCGGCTGGGGCGCGATGGGCGCGCAGGCCGAACTGATCCAGCTCGCCGAACTGCTCGCCGCGCCGGTGTGCACCACGCTGCAGGGGCTCAGCGCCTTCCCGGCCACGCATCCGCTGCATGTCGGCATGGGCTTCGGCGATTACGCGGTGCCGGCCGCGGCCAACGCCTTCGCCGATTGCGACTGCCTGCTGGCGGTGGGCACGCGCTTCGCGGAAATCCCCACCGGCAGCTACAGCATGCCGGTGCCGGCGAAGCTGATTCACCTGGACATCAACCCGCAGGTGTTCGGCGCCAACTACCCCGCGCGCGTCGCCCTGGCCGGCGCGGCCGAGCAGCTGATTCCGGCGCTGCTGGCCGAGGTCCGCGCCATGCGCAGCGCGCCGCCGCGCAGCGAGCTGGCGCAACGGATCGCCGCCGACAAGGCCGCGTATGTGAAGGAGTGGCTGCAGCACGACAGCCACGGGCGGGTGAATCCGGCGGTGTTCTGCCAGGCGTTGCGCGCGCAGCTCAGCGACCAGGCGATCGTGGTCGCCGACGATGGCAACCACACCTTCCTGCTGGCCGAGCTGATGCCGATCCACGCGGCACGCGGCTTCATCTCGCCCAGCGACTTCAATGCGATGGGCTACTGCGTGCCGGGCGTGATCGGCGCCAAGCTGGCCAACCCGCAGCGCCAGGTGGTCGGCGTGGTCGGCGATGGCGCATTGCGCATGACCGGCCTGGAGCTGGTCACCGCCAGCAGCCTGGGGCTCGATCTGGTGTTGTTCGTGTTCAACGACGGCGAGCTGTCGCAGATCGCCCAGGCCCAGGAGATTCCCTACAACCGCAAGACCTGCACCGTGCTGCGGCCGCTCAACCTCGCCGCGCTGGCCGAAACCACCGGTGCGGCGTTCGTCGCCATCGAGAACAACGCGCAGTGTGCCGACGGCATCACCCGGGCGATGACGCTGGCCGGCGAGGGCAGGCCGGTGCTGGTGGACGTGCGCATCGACTACAGCAAGCGCACGCGCTTCACCGAGGGCGTGGTCAAGGCCACGCTCAAGCGCTTCACCCCGCGCGACAAGCTGCGCGTGGTGAGTCGGGCGCTGTGGCGGCGGGTGACCGGCTGAGGAGCGCACCATGAACCTTGCGTCCTACCGCCTGGCCGCCAGCTGCGCCGACTACCGGCGCCTGGCCCGGCAGCGCCTGCCGCGCTTCCTGTTCGATTACATCGACGGCGGCGCGAACGACGAGCAGACCCTGCGCGCCAACCGCGAGGATTTCCAGCGGCTGAACCTGCGCCAGCGCGTGCTGCGCAACGTGGACAACCTCGACACCCGCTGCGAGCTGCTCGGCCAGGCCGCCAGCATGCCGCTGGCGCTGGCGCCGCTGGGTATGGCCGGCCTCTATGCGCGCCGCGGCGAGGTGCAGGCGGCGCGGGCAGCGGCGGCGGCCGGCGTGCCGTTCAGCCTGTCCACGGTCGGCATCTGCTCGCTGGCCGAGGTGCACGCGGCCAGTACGCGCGCCTGCTGGTTCCAGCTTTACATGCTGCGCGATCGCGACGCCGTGCTGGGGCTGTTGCAGCAGGCACGCCGCAACGGCTGCGACACGCTGCTATTCACCGTCGACCTGCCGGTGGCGGGGATTCGTCGACGCGACATTCGCAACGGCATGCTCGACGCGAGCTGGCGCGGCCGGCTGGCCAAGGCCACGCAGCTGGCGCAGCGTCCCGGCTGGCTGCTGGATGTGGGGATTCGCGGCAGGCCGCATCACTTCGGCAACCTCAGCGACCGTGTCGCCGACCCCAGCGACCTGCGCGCCTTCAAGGCCTGGCTGGATGCGCAGTTCGACCCGCGCGTGAGCTGGGACGACATCCGCTGGCTGCGCGCGCAATGGCCGGGGCGGCTGGTGCTCAAGGGCATCATGGAAGCGGACGACGCGTTGCGCGCGCTCGATTGCGGTGCCGATGGCATCGTCGTCTCCAATCACGGCGGCCGGCAGCTGGACGGCGTGGCTTCGACCATTCATCAACTACCGGCGGTGGTCGAGGCGCTTGGCGGGCGGCTGCCGATTCTGCTCGATGGCGGCATTCGCAGCGGTGTCGATTTGCTCCGGGCGCTCGCCCTGGGCGCGCAGGGCGTGCTGATCGGCCGCCCCTGGGCCTGGGCGCTGGCGGCCGGCGGCGAGGCGGCGGTGGTGCGGCTGCTGGCCAGCCTGCAGGCCGAACTGGCCACGGCGATGGCGCTGTGCGGCGTCAATCGCCTGGAGCAGATCGACGCCAGTCTGCTGGAGCGCTGCGACTGAGCTAGTCGCGCCGATCGGTATCCGGCTGCGGCGTCACTTCGTCCTCGTGGCGCTCCAGTGCGACCTGACGAATCGACAGACGCAGCTCCGCCGGCAGCACGCGCTTGGCCACGCCTTCGGCCACCTCGCCGAGGTCGTCGTGGTAGCCGAGCTTGCCGTTGGCATCGGCGCTCAGCACATTCTGCTCCAGCAGCCCCTGGATGAAGTGGCGGAACAGGCTCTTGTCGAAGAACTCCGGCGCGTTCAGCCCGTGCAGGATCGACAGGCGCTGGGCCATGACCGTGCAGAGGTTTTCCAGCTCCTCGGCGCTCAGGCTGTGCTGGCCGCTGTTGAGCAGCAGCGAGGTGGCCATGTAGAAGCGCTGCAGCGTCTGCACGATCACCCGCGAGAGCAGCGTGAGCAGGACGAACTGCCGCGAACTCGGCGCCGGGCGCACGTAATTCTCGCCGTCCACCTTGAGCAGCCCCTGCTCGACGAACGCCGCCAGCCACTGGTCGATCACCGCCGCGAGTTCTTCCACTTCCCAGCGCATGAACAACTCGGCGCGCAGATACGGATAGAGCGCCTCGCTGTAGCTCAGGATCTGCGCGCGACTGATGCGCGAACTGCTCTGGAAGAAGCTCGCCAGCAGTGCCGGCAGGGCGAAGATGTGCATTACGTTGTTGCGGTAGTAGGTCATCAGTACCGCGTTCTGCTCGTCCAGATAGAGGATGTCGCCCAGCGCATCCTTCTGTTCGGCGATCAGCTCGAGGCTCTGCACGTAGGCGATCAGCGCTTCGCCATCGCCCTCCGGCAGCGTGGTGTGCGGCGAGTAGGGCACCGCGCGCAGCAGCCGCTGGTAGAGATCGAGAATCCGCGCCAGCGAACGGCGATCCAGCGCCTGACGGCTGGTGGAGAGCATGGCCAGCGCCACCAGATTCACCGGATTGACCGCCGCCGCCTCGTTCAGGCGCTGGGCGATACGCTCGGCCAGACGGTTGGTCGTCGCGTTGAGCCAGTCGGGGCGAAACTCCGGCGCATGGTTCTGCTGGCGCCAGCCCGGTTGTTCCTGATCGAGAAACTCGTTGAGCTTGAGCGGTTCACCAAAATTGACCCAGACCTGGCCGAAGCGCTGCCGGAGCGCACCGATGACCTTGAAGATGTCGAAGATCGATTCCTTCTTCTTCGCCGCCCCGCGCAGCTCGCCCAGGTAGGTGCGGCCCTCCAGCACGCGCTCGTAGCCGACATACACCGGCACGAAGAGAATCGGCAGGCGCGAGGAGCGCAGGTAGCTGCGCAGGGTCAGCGCCAGCATGCCGGTCTTCGGCCGCAGCATGCGCCCGGTGCGCGAGCGCCCGCCCTCGACGAAGTACTCCACCGGAAAGCCGCGGCTGAACAGGGTGTGCAGGTATTCGTTGAACACCGCGGTGTACAGCGGGTTGCCTTTGAACGAACGGCGCATGAAGAACGCGCCGCCGCGGCGCAGCAGGCCGCCGATCACCGGCATGTTGAGGTTGATGCCGGCGGCGATGTGCGGTGGCGTCAGGCCGTTGCGGAACAGCAGGTAGGACAGCAGCAGGTAGTCGATGTGGCTGCGATGGCAGGGCACATAGATCACCTCGTAGCCGCGCACGGCGTCCTGCAGCGGCTCGATATGGCTGACGCGGATGCCGTCGTAGATCTTGTTCCAGAACCAGGACAGCACCACTTCGAGAAAGCGCACGGCGGTGTAGGCGTAGTCCGAGGCGATCTCGTTGGCGTAGCGCAGTGCGCGGGCTTCGGCCTTGTCGAGGGCGATGTTCTCGCGCGCGGCTTCCTCGCGGATCGCCTCGCGCACCTGCGGGCCATGCACCAGCCCCTTGACCAGGTTGCGCCGGTGCGACAGGTCCGGGCCGATTACCGCGGTCTTCTGATTGCGAAAGTGCACGCGCAGCATGCGGTGCACCATGCGCAGGGTACGCTCGTGGCCCTTGTTCTGCGCCACCAGCTCGTTGAGCTGGATCGGCGCGGAGAACTGCACGCGCGTCTTGCGCCCCAGCACCAGGATGCTGAGCAGCTTGCGCAGGCGCCCTGTGACCGCCCAGCTGTCGGCGAACAGTAGCTTCCAGGCGCTGGTCTCGCGGTTTGGCGACTGCCCCCAGAACACGCTGACCGGGATGATCTGTGCGTTCTCCACCGCGTTGTGCTCCAGCGCGCCGACCAGCCGCACCAGGGTCGGCGGGGCGACCAGCCGGGAACGCCGGCCGAACCAGCTCGCCGCCGGGTTGAGAAAGAAGAACGCCGCCGGCTCGACATGCTCGCCCACCGCCACATCGGCTACCGGGCGCGGCAGCCCGGCCTTGGCGCACTCGACGTCGAGCACCGCCAGATCGCTCAGCGACGCCTGTTGCAGCACGTAGAACACCGGCTTGCTGCGATCGAGCTTGAGGGTGAAGGCGGACTGGTTGATGGTTTCCGAACGCACCCAGAGGTACAGCAGGCGGCGCAGCGCGGAGAAGATCAGACGGCGAACGGGGGAGCGGGTCATGCGTTGGATTCGACTGTGGAAAGGGGCCGGGCCCTCGAAGGGCGCAAGTGTGACGCATGCGGCGATGGCGGGCAAAACGTCGTCGAATCCGCGCGACCCGGAAGCGAACCGGCGGGATCGCTCCGGCGTCGGTCGTGGGCGCTTGCGTTCGGCGTCGGCCCTAAGACAACCAAGTGCGAAGAACCCGTTCTTCCGTGCCTAAGGACTCACCTTCCCATCGCCTCGGAACTTCAACCCGCCTCGGATGGTTTATGGTTGTCGGAATCCTCAATTCGCAACGGGAGTAAGACATGCATCCACGAGTTCAACAGGTCACCGAGCGCCTGGTGGAGCGCAGTCGCAAGACCCGCGAACGCTATCTGGCGATGATGGCCGCGGCGGCCAGCGAAGGTCCGCAGCGCGGCAAGCTGCAGTGCGCCAACTTCGCCCACGGCGTCGCCGGTTGTGCTTCGAGCGAAGACAAGCAGCGCCTGCGCCTGATGAACGAGGCCAACGTGGCCATCGTCTCGGCCTATAACGACATGCTCTCCGCGCATCAGCCCTACGAGCACTTTCCCGAGCTGATCAAGCAGGCACTGCGTGAGGTCGGTTCGGTCGGCCAGTTCGCCGGTGGCGTGCCGGCGATGTGCGATGGCGTGACCCAGGGCGAGGCGGGCATGGAGATGAGTCTGGCCAGCCGCGAGGTGATCGCCATGAGCACCGCGGTGGCTCTGTCGCACAATATGTTCGATGCCGCGCTGCTGCTCGGCATCTGCGACAAGATCGTCCCCGGGCTGATGATCGGCGCGCTGCGCTTCGGCCATCTGCCGACGATTTTCGTGCCCGGTGGGCCGATGCCGTCGGGCATTCCCAACAAGGAAAAGGCCGAAGTGCGCCAGCGCTACGCCGAGGGCAAGGCCAGTCGCGAGGAGCTGCTGGAGTCGGAGATGAAGTCCTACCACAGCCCCGGCACCTGCACCTTCTACGGCACCGCCAACACCAATCAGGTGGTCATGGAGATCATGGGCCTGCACCTGCCGGGCTCGTCGTTCGTCAATCCGTACACGCCGCTGCGCGATGCGCTGACCCGCGAGGCAGCGCGGCAGGTCGTCCGCCTGACGCATCAGGGCGGCAGCTACACGCCGCTGTGCCGGATCGTCGACGAGAAGGCCATCGTCAACTCGGTGGTCGCGCTCAACGCCACCGGCGGCTCGACCAATCACACCCTGCACATCCCGGCATTCGCCCGCGCCGCCGGCATCCAGCTGACCTGGCAGGACATGGCCGACCTGTCCGAGGTGGTGCCGACGCTGGCCAAGGTCTACCCCAACGGCCAGGCCGACGTGAACCATTTCCACGCCTGTGGCGGGGTGCCGTTCATGGTGCGCACGCTGCTCGACGCCGGGCTGTTGCACGAGGACGTGCATACCGTCGTCGGCAAGGGCCTGCGACGCTACATTCAGGAGCCGTTCCTCGACGGTGACAAGCTGGTCTGGCGCGACGGCCCGGAGCAGAGTCTGGACGAGAACATCCTGCGTCCGGCCATGCGGCCGTTCTCGCCCGAAGGCGGACTGCGCGTGCTGGAGGGCAACCTCGGGCGCGGCGTGACCAAGATTTCCGCCGTGGCGCCGGAGCATCGCGTGGTCGAGGCGCCGGCGCGGGTGTTCATCGATCAGAGCGAGCTGGCCGCGGCATTCAAGGCAGGCGAGCTGGAGCGTGATTTCGTCGCCGTGGTGCGCTTCCAGGGGCCGAAGGCCAACGGCATGCCGGAACTGCACAAGCTGACGCCGTTCCTCGGCGTGCTGCAGGACCGTGGCTACAAGGTGGCGCTGGTCACCGACGGGCGCATGTCCGGCGCATCCGGCAAGGTGCCGGCGGCCATCCATGTCTGCCCGGAGGCGCTGGACGGTGGGCCGCTGGCGCGAGTGCGCGATGGCGACATCATCCGCGTCGATGGCGAAACCGGCGTGCTGCGCGTGCTGGTCGAACCGCTCGAATGGGCGGCGCGCAAGCCGGCCACGCGCCCGGAAGACCTGGGCATCGGCTGCGGCCGTGAGCTGTTCGGCTTCATGCGCGCGGCGTTCAGCAGCGCGGAGCAGGGCGCCAGCGCGTTCACCACCGGGCTGGAGGCGTTGCAGTGAAGACGGCACTGGTCGGCGATATCGGCGGTACCAATGCGCGCTTCGCGCTCTGGCGCGATCAGCGCGTCGAGCAGGTCCGCGTGCTGCCCACGGCAGATTACGCCTGCCCCGAGCTGGCGATCCGCGCCTATCTGGCGGCGGTCGGTCAGCCGCTGGAAACGCTCGAGGCGGTCTGCCTGGCATGCGCCGGGCCAGTGGGCGGCGACCTGTTCCGTTTCACCAACAACCATTGGCAACTCAGCCGCGCGGCGTTCTGTGCGGACCTCGGGCTTGCGCAGCTGCTGCTGATCAACGACTTCACCGCCATGGCGCTGGGCATGACGCGCCTGCACGAGGGCGAACGCATCACGGTTTGCCCAGGCGAGCCCGAACCCGGCCGGCCGCGTCTGGTCATAGGGCCTGGCACGGGCCTGGGCGTCGCCACGCTGTTGCCATTGCAGGGCGGCGGCTGGCGGGCGCTGCCGGGCGAGGGCGGGCACATCTGCCTGCCGGTTGGCAGCGAGCGTGAGGCCGCGATCTGGGCTCATCTGCATCGCCAGCTCGGTCACGTGAATGCCGAAGCGGTGCTCAGCGGGCCGGGGCTGCTGGCGTTGTACCGCGCCAGCTGCGGACTGGATGGCCGCGCGGTGACGGTCGATTCGCCGGCGGCGGTCACCGCCGCTGCACTGGCGGGCGAGCCCTATGCGGTCGAGGTGCTGCAGCAGTTCTGCCGCTGGCTCGGGCGCGTGGCCGGCGACAACGTGCTGACCCTAGGCGCGCGGGGCGGGGTGTACATCGTCGGTGGGGTGGTGCCACGCTTCGCCGAGTTCTTCCTCGCCAGCGATTTCCAGCAGAGCCTGCGGGACAAGGGGCGCATGAGCGGCTATTTCGATCAGCTGCCGGTATGGCTGGTGACCGCGCCGTATCCGGGGCTGGAAGGTGCCGGCGTCGCCCTGCAACCGCTGTTGGAGGGCGCCTGAGGCGCGGCACCAGGGACGCAGCCGGGTGACCGGATAACAACAAGAAAAGGGATGCGATGTGAGCCAGACGGGAAAACAGCTGCTGCTGGTCGATGACGATCAGGAAATTCGCGAGCTTCTACAGGCCTACCTCAGCCGCTCCGGCTTCCAGGTGCGTACCGTGGCCGATGGCGCCGCGTTCCGCCAGGCGCTGTGTGAGCAGCCGGCGGATCTGGTGATCCTCGACGTGATGCTGCCCGACGAGGATGGCTTCAGCCTCTGTCGCTGGGTGCGCGAACACGAACGCCTGGCGTCGATGCCGATCATCATGCTCACCGCCAGCTCCGACGAAGCTGACCGGGTGATCGGCCTGGAACTCGGCGCCGACGATTATCTCGGCAAGCCATTCAGCCCGCGAGAATTGCTGGCGCGGATCAAGGCGCTGCTGCGCCGGGTGAGTTTCGCCCAGGAGCGCGGCAGCGATGTGCTGGCCTTCGATGACTGGCGGCTCGACATGGTCAGCCATCGCCTGTTCCACACCGATGGCGAGGAGGTGTTCCTCTCCGGCGCCGACTTCGCCCTGCTCAAACTGTTTCTCGACCACCCGCAGCAGATTCTCGACCGCGACACCATCGCCAACGCCACCCGCGGCCGCGAGGTGATGCCACTGGAGCGCATCGTCGACATGGCGGTCAGTCGCCTGCGCCAGCGCCTGCGCGATACCGGCAAGTCGCCGCGGCTGATCCGTACCGTGCGCGGCTGCGGCTATCTGCTGGCGGCCCAGGTGACGTCGCAATCATGAACCTGCGTACCGGGCGGCGCCGGTTGTTGCCGGTGCCGCGCTCGCTGCTGGGGCGCATGCTGGCGCTGACGCTGCTGGCGGTATTGCTCGCTCAGGGGCTGTCGAGCCTGATCTGGCTGTCGCAGCTGCGCGCCAGTCAGACCGAAGGGCTGATCACCACGGCGCGCAGCCTGGCGCAGTCGATGGCCGCCAGCGTCGGCTACTTCCGTTCGCTGCCGCTGGGGTATCGGCCGCTGGTGCTCGATCAGCTGCGCAGCATGGGCGGCACGCGTTTCTTCGTCTCGCTCAACGATCGGCCGTTGCAGATGCAGATCCTGCCCGAAACGCCGCGCAAGCGGCTGGTGCTCGGCGAAGTCGACCAGGTATTGCGCCAGCGCCTCGGCAGCGCGGTGGACCTGACGGTGGAGTTCGTCAGCCCGGAAGACCTGCGCATCTTCAACAGCGGCATCGCGCTCGACGAGCTGCCGCGCTCCTGGGCGCACTATGCGCTGAGTTTCGAGCCCCTGGCGCCTCCGGTGCTGGTGACGCAGATCCAGATCGCGCCCGGCGAGTGGCTGTACCTCGCCACGCTGATGCCGGCGCCGTACGTCAGCCTGGAAGACGAGGGGCTGCCGGCGCAGCAGCTGTGGTTCATCGTGCTCACCACCGTCTTTCTGCTGCTGTTCATTGGTCTGCTGGTGCGCTGGCAGAGCCGTCCGCTCAAACGCCTGGCCAAGGCCGCGCGGGACATGGCGGTGGGCGGGGAGATGCGCCCGCTCGCCGAGGTGGGGGCCAGCGAGGTGGTGGAGGTCAGCCGCGCCTTCAACAGCATGCGCGAGCGCATCAATCGCTACCTGAGCGAACGTGGCCAGCTGTTCAGCGCGATTTCCCATGACCTGCGCACGCCCATCACGCGCCTGCGCCTGCGCGTCGAGCTGCTCGACGACGAAGCCGTGCAGGCCAAGTTCAGTCGCGATCTCGACGAGCTGGAGCTGCTGGTCAAGGGCGCCTTGCAGTGCGTGAAGGACACCGACATCCACGAGAACATCGAGGCGGTCGACCTGAACGTGCTGCTCGAACATATCGTCGAGCCTTATCAGGCCACTGACCGTGACTGCGTGACGCTCGCCGGCCGCGCGCTACGGCCGTATCCGGGCAAGCCGCTGGCGCTCAAGCGCTGCGTCGGCAACCTGCTGGACAACGCGCTGAAGTACGGTGGGCGTGCCCATCTGCGTCTCGAGGACAGCGCCGAGCTGCTGGTGCTGCATGTCGACGATGAGGGGCCGGGTGTGCCGGAGCAGCGCCTGGAGCAGGTGTTCGAACCGCACGTGCGGCTGTCCGGCCAGCAGCAGGGCTACGGCCTGGGGCTGGGCATTGCCCGCAACATCGCCCACGCCCACGGTGGCGAGCTGAGCATGCGCAACCTGCCGGAGGGCGGCCTGCGGGTCACCCTGACGCTGCCGCGCCAGGCGTCGAGCGATGACTGAAACGCGCCGTTTTCGCGGCGCGTGACATTTCACCGCGGTTTGTAACCAGACGGTGACCATTGCCTATCCCTTCGTTACCCAGCGCCCCTTGCGGCGCGCATAGACTCGGATCAACGCAAGCGACCACGCCTTGCCCGATAAAAACAAGAAGGTGCTCAGACATGAAAGCGTTCCATCACCTCGCTCTTTCCATTTCCCTCGCCCTGCCGCTCGCCGCCCATGCCGGCGAGGTCGAGGTGCTGCACTGGTGGACATCCGGTGGCGAAAAGCGCGCCGCCGACACGCTGCAGAAACTGGTCGAGAAGAAAGGCCACAGCTGGCGTGATTTCGCCGTGGCCGGTGGCGGCGGCGAGGCGGCCATGACGGTGCTGAAGACCCGTGCCGTGTCCGGCAATCCGCCGGCCGCCGCGCAGATCAAGGGGCCGGACATTCAGGAGTGGGGTGAGCTGGGCCTGTTGGCCAACCTCGACGAAACCGCCAAGGCGGACAAGTGGGAAGAGCTGCTGCCCAAGCAAGTGACCAAGATCATGCAGTACGACGGCTCCTACGTGGCGGTGCCGGTCAACGTGCATCGGGTCAACTGGCTGTGGATCAACCCAGAGGTGTTCGAGAAGGCCGGCGCCACGCCGCCGAAAACCCTCGACGAGTTCTTCGTCGCGGCCGACAAGCTCAAGGCCGCCGGCTTCATCGCGGTCGCCCACGGCGGCCAGCCCTGGCAGGACGGCACCGTGTTCGAGGACTTCGTGCTGAGCATTCTCGGCCCGGAGGATTACCACAAGGCCTTCGTCGAACTGGATGAGGACACCCTCACCGGCGAGAAGATGGTCCAGGCGTTCGCCGCCCTGAAGAAGCTGCGCGGTTACATCGATGCCGATGCCGCGGGCCGCGAATGGAACCGCGCCACCGGCATGGTCATCGACGGCAAGGCCGGCATGCAGATCATGGGCGACTGGGCCAAGAGCGAGTTCACCGCCGCCAATCAGGTGGCCGGCAAGGACTATCAGTGCCTGCCGTTCCCCGGCACCCAGGGCAGCTTCGCCTACAACATCGACTCGCTGGCGATGTTCAAGCTCAGCGACGAGGAAAACCGCAAGGCCCAGGTCGATCTGGCGCGCACGGTGCTGGAGCCGGAGTTCCAGACCTTCTTCAATCAGAACAAGGGTTCGATCCCGGTTCGCCAGGACATGGACATGAGCGCGTTCGACGCCTGTGCGCAGCAGTCGATGAAGGACTTCAAGGCAGCCGCGCAGGACAGCGGCCTGCAGCCCAGCCTGGCCCACGGCATGGCGGCGTCGAGCTACGTGCAGGGCGCGGTGTTCGACGTCGTCACCAACTTCTTCAACGACCCCCAGGCCGACCCGCAAAAGGCGGCCAAGCAACTGGCGGCGGCGATCCAGGCCGTGCAGTAACGCTGCGGGCGGATAACGCCGCCCGATTCCCGAAACGTGCGTCCCCGGTACAGGCCTTGGTCTGCGCCGCGGACGACGACATCCCGGATTTCCATGAGGGATCACATCCATGAGCTCCATCGCGCTTCAAGCCAGGCCCGCCAAGGCCTCGCCGCTCGACGCCCTGCAGCGCTGGCTGCCGAAACTGGTGCTGGCGCCGAGCATGCTGATCGTGCTGGTCGGCTTCTACGCCTACATCGGCTGGACCTTCCTGCTGTCGTTCACCAACTCGCGCTTCATGCCCAGCTACAAGTGGGCCGGCCTGCAACAGTACGAGCGCCTGTGGGACAACGACCGCTGGTGGGTCGCCAGCCAGAACCTGCTGGTCTTCGGCGGCCTGTTCATCGCCATCAGCCTGGTGATCGGCGTCGTACTTGCCGTACTGCTGGACCAGCGCATCCGCCGCGAAGGGCTGATCCGCACCATCTACCTGTACCCGATGGCGCTGTCGATGATCGTCACCGGCACCGCCTGGCAGTGGCTGCTCAACCCCGGCCTGGGCCTGGACAAGCTGCTGCGCGACTGGGGCTGGGAGGGTTTTCGCTTCGACTGGCTGGTGGACCCGGACCGGGTCATCTACTGCCTGGTGATCGCCGCGGTGTGGCAGGCCTCGGGTTTCGTCATGGCGCTGTTCCTCGCCGGCCTGCGCAGCGTCGATCAGTCGATCATCCGCGCCGCCCAGGTGGACGGCGCCAGCCTGCCCACCATCTACCTGCGCATCGTGCTGCCAAGCCTGCGCCCGGTGTTCTTCAGCGCACTGATGATTCTTGCTCACATCGCGATCAAGAGCTTCGACCTGGTGGCGGCGATGACCGCTGGCGGGCCGGGCTACTCCAGCGATCTGCCGGCGATGTTCATGTACGCCCACACCTTCACCCGCGGCCAGATGGGCCTGGGTGCGGCGAGCGCCATGCTGATGCTCGGCGCGGTGATGGCGATCATCGTGCCGTACCTGTATTCCGAGCTGAGGACCAAGCGCCATGTCTGACTTCGCGCAACCGCGCCTGACCCTCGGGCGCCTGACCATCCACGCCACGCTGCTGCTGGCCTGCGCGGCCTACCTGGTGCCGCTGATCGTGATGCTGCTGACCAGCTTCAAGACGCCGGAAGACATCCGCACCGGCAACCTGCTGAGCTGGCCGGAAGCGTTCAGCGCCATGGGCTGGCTGACGGCCTGGGACAGCATCGGCGGCTACTTCTGGAACTCGGTGAAGATCGTCATCCCGGCGGTGCTGATTTCCACCGCGCTGGGCGCCATCAACGGCTACGTGCTGTCGATGTGGCGCTTCCGCGGCTCGCAGCTGTTCTTCGGCCTGTTGCTGTTCGGCTGCTTCCTGCCGTTCCAGGTGATCCTGCTGCCGGCGTCCTTCACCCTCGGCAAGCTCGGTCTGGCCAATACCACCACCGGTCTGGTGCTGGTGCACGTGGTCTACGGGCTGGCGTTTACCACACTGTTCTTCCGCAACTTCTACGTCAGCGTGCCGGAAGCGCTGGTGCGCGCGGCGCGGCTGGATGGCGCCGGTTTCTTCACCATCTTCGGCCGCATCCTGCTGCCGATGTCGGTACCGATCATCATGGTCTGCCTGATCTGGCAGTTCACCCAGATCTGGAACGACTTCCTCTTCGGTGTGGTGTTCGCCAGTGGCGATACCCAGCCGGTCACCGTGGCACTGAACAACCTGGTGAACACCAGCACCGGCGCCAAGCAATACAACGTCGACATGGCCGCCGCGATGATCGCCGGCCTGCCCACGCTGGTGGTCTACGTGATCGCCGGCAAGTACTTCCTGCGCGGGCTCACTGCCGGCGCCGTCAAGGGTTGAGGAGAACAACAACATGGCATCCCTGGAACTGCGCAACGTCCAGAAAACCTACGGCAACGCCAAGGTCGAAACACTGAAGAACATCGCCCTGAAGATCGATGCGGGAGAGTTCCTGATCCTCGTCGGGCCGTCGGGTTGCGGCAAATCCACCCTGATGAACTGCATCGCCGGGCTGGAGAACATCACCGGCGGCGAGATCCTGGTCGACGGCGAGGACATCAGCCAGGCCAGCCCGAAGGATCGCGACATCGCCATGGTGTTCCAGTCCTACGCGCTGTACCCGACCATGAGCGTGCGCGACAACATCGCCTTCGGCCTGAAGATGCGCAAGGTGCCCGCGGCGCAGATCGAGGAGGAGGTGGCGCGGGTCGCCAAGCTGCTGCAGATCGAGGCGCTGCTCGAGCGCAAGCCGTCGCAGCTCTCCGGCGGCCAGCAGCAGCGCGTGGCCATGGGGCGGGCGCTGGCGCGGCGGCCGAAGATCTACCTGTTCGACGAACCGCTGTCGAACCTCGACGCCAAGCTGCGCGTGGAGATGCGCACCGAAATCAAGCTGATGCATCAGCGCCTGAAGACCACCACCGTGTATGTCACCCACGATCAGATCGAGGCGATGACGCTCGGCGACAAAGTCGCGGTGATGAAGGACGGCATCGTCCAGCAGTTCGGCACGCCGCACGAGATCTACAACGACCCGGCCAACCAGTTCGTGGCAAGCTTCATCGGCTCGCCGCCGATGAACTTCGTCCCCGTGCGGCTGCGCCAGCAGAGTGGGCGTTGGGTCGCCGTGCTCAACAGCGATCAGGCGAGCTGTGAAATTCCGCTGGCGCTGCCGGCCGATGAGCAGTGGCACGCGCGTGACGTGATTCTCGGCATCCGCCCGGAGCAGATCGGCCTGGCCGACGGTACGGGCAACGGCTGCTCGCTGCGCTGCCAGATCGAGGTGGTCGAGCCCACCGGGCCGGACACCCTGGTGTTCTTCAGCCTGAACGAGGTCAAGGCGTCGTGCCGCCTGGCGCCGGACCAGGCCCCGCGCGCCGGTGAAACCCTCGACCTGCAGTTCGATCCGCACAAGGTGCTGCTGTTCGATGCGCACACCGGCGAGCGGTTGGACCACCATGCTGCCCGCCCGGCGGGCGGTGGGCGGCTCGGTGTGGTCGAGACCTTGCCGAACGGCCGCACGGCTGGCGAACGAGGCGTGCCTTACAGCGGGCGTGAGCGCAGCGGTAGCGCCCGCTAGGGCGCGCGCAGCGGCCCGACCCAGGCAGCGCTTGTCGCCGTGCTGACCTGCTGATAGCGAATAACAACAACAGCGAACGGAGTGGACATGAAAACAACAATATCCGCAGGAATGAGTCTGGCTGCCGCCGTGGCGTGCGCCGTGCTGCCGTTGAGCGGTCAGGCGCTGGAGTTTTCCGGCTACCTGCGCAGCGGTGTCGGCGATTCGGTGGAGGGCGGGACGCAATCCTGCTTCCAGCTGCCTGGCGCGCCGAGCAAGTACCGCCTCGGCAACGAGTGCGAGCAGTACGCCGAGCTCGATCTGCGTCAGGATCTCTATACCTTTGCCGACGGCTCGGTGCTCAGCCTGGAAGGCATGGCGGCGCTGTACAACCAGTACGGCCACACCCCGGAATTCACCGGCGATCACGGCTGGGCGCGGATGGTGCAGGCCTATGCCGAGTGGAGCAAGGTGCCGGCGCTGCACAACGGTTCGCTGTGGGCCGGGCGGCGCTTCTACAAACGTAACGACATCCATATCTCCGACTTCTACTACTGGAACCAGAGCGCCACCGGTGCCGGCGTGGAGGACATGGAGATCGGCGGCCTGAAATACAGCTACGCCTTTTCCCGCAAGGACAGCGTGTTCCAGAAGGACTACATCAATCGCCACGACTTCAACGTCGGCGGCTTTGACAGCAATCCTGGCGGCGAGCTGGAATTCGGCGTGAGCTACATCGACAAGCCCGACAGCGAGGACGCCCACAGCGGTTGGGCGGTGACCGCGCAGCATAAGCAGGACGGCTTTCTCGGCGGCAGCAACACCCTGGCACTGCAGTACGGCGAAGGCCCGGGGACCGGCCTGGGCTACACCGGCGATGTCACGCTCGACGACAGTGCCAAGAGCTGGCGCGTGGTCGAGTATTTCGACTGGCAGCTGACGCCCCGTTTCGGCGGGCAATTCCAGGTGGTCTACCAGAAGGACAAACGTGTCGACGGCGGCGATCAGGATTGGTGGTCGGTGGGGGTGCGTCCGACCTATGCCTTCACCGAGCAGTTCAAGCTGGTGACCGAGCTCGGTCACGATCAGATCGACGCCGCCGACGGCACGCGCAAGCTGAGCAAATTCACCGTTGCGCCGACCTGGTCGCCGGCCGGTCCGGCATTCTGGGCGCGGCCGGAGGTACGCCTGTATTACACCTATGCGCAGTGGAACGACGCCGCCCAGCGTGCGGCGAACCTGATGGCTGCCGGCTCGGCGCTCTCGGACAGCGGGGCCTTCGGTGATGCCCAGCACGGCTCCAACTTCGGCGTGCAGGTGGAGTACTGGTGGAAATGATCGGTTGAGCACGCAACACTGACGCCGGTCGGCCTTGCGCAACGCGAGGCCGCCCTGCGTTGGAGGTGCCGTGGGCGACAAGGTGGACAATCCCTGCGTGGATCTGTGCAAGCTCAAGGATGACATCTGCGTCGGCTGCGGTCGTAGCCGCGACGAGATCAAACGCTGGAAGAAGCTCAAGAACAAAGAGCGCAAGGCCGTCAGGCAACAGGCGGCCGAGCGCCTCGCCATCCTCGGCAAGGCGAAGAAGCGCAAGCCATGACGGCGCGGCCGTCCAGCACCGTGCATCGTCGGAACAGAATTTTTTCCGATTCTCGCGAGTCTTTTGCGACGATCTCGGTCTGTTGCTGAAGGGGTGCCTTGCCGCGCGGCACGTATGACCGCGAGCCGGTGCCCGGCCATTCGAGCGGCGCCGAAGCCCACACTGCACTGACCACGAGCGTTTATGCCTGCGATCAACGTTGAACCCATTACTTTTGCCCTGTTCGGCGCGCTGGGCGATCTGGCGCTGCGCAAGCTGTTTCCCGCGCTTTATCAGCTCGACCGCGCCGCCCTGTTGCACGCCGAAACGCGACTGCTGGCGCTGTCACGCGAGGGTGGCGAGCCGGATGAGCAGATGACGCGGATCGAACAGGCCCTGCGCCGCTACATTCCTCCGCACGAACTGGACGATGCCGTGCTGCAGCGTTTTCTGGCGCGCCTGCGCTGTCTGCGCATGGATTTTCGCCGTGGCGAGGATTACGCCGTGCTGGCCCAGAACGTCAGCGCCGAGCTGCCGCTGATCGCCTATTTCGCCACGCCCGCTGCGGTGTACGGCGCGATCTGTGAACACCTGGCCGGCGCCGGGCTGGCCGCGCAGGCGCGGGTGGTGCTGGAGAAACCCATCGGCCATGACCTGGCGTCGTCGCGGGTGATCAACGATGCGGTCGCGCAGTATTTCGCCGAGAGCCAGATCTACCGGATCGATCATTACCTGGGCAAGGAAACCGTCCAGAACCTGATCGCCCTGCGTTTCGCCAACAGCCTGTTCGAGACGCAGTGGAACCAGCACCACATCTCGCATGTGGAGATCACCGTGGCCGAAACCGTCGGCATCGAGGGGCGCTGGGGTTACTTCGACCAGGCTGGCCAGTTGCGCGACATGATCCAGAACCACCTGCTGCAGCTGCTCTGCCTGATCGCCATGGACCCGCCGAGCAATCTCACCGCCGACAGCATCCGCGACGAGAAGGTAAAAGTGCTCAAGGCGCTGGCGCCGATCACCCCGGACATCCTCAGCCAGCGCGTGGTGCGCGGCCAGTATTCGGCCGGAATCGCCGGCGGCAAGCCGGTGCCGGGCTATCTGGAGGAAGAGAACTCCAATGCCACCAGCAGCACGGAAACCTTCGTCGCCCTGCGCGCCGACATTTGTAACTGGCGCTGGTCCGGCGTGCCGTTCTACCTGCGCACCGGCAAGCGCATGGCGCAGAAGCTGTCGCAGATCGTCATCCATTTCAAGGAACCGCCGTTCTACATCTTCGCGCCTGAGCAGCGCTCGCTGATCAGCAACCGGCTGATCATCCGCCTGCAGCCGGACGAGGGCATTTCCCTGCAGGTGATGACCAAGGAGCAGGGGCTGGACAAGGGCATGCACCTGCGCAGCGGGCCGCTGCAGCTGAATTTTTCCGAGACCTACAAGAGCGCGCGCATTCCCGATGCCTACGAGCGGCTGTTGCTGGAGGTGATGCAGGGCAATCAAAACCTGTTCGTGCGCCGCGACGAAGTCGAATACGCCTGGCAATGGTGCGATCAGCTGGTCGACGGCTGGACCCGTATTGGCGACAGTCTCAAACTCTATCCTGCCGGCTCCTGGGGGCCGGTGGCTTCGATTGCCTTGATTACTCGTGACGGGAGGTCCTGGTATGGCGATTTCTGAACTCGACCTGCCTACCGGCGTGGTTGCCCACAGTCTGGCCGACGCCGCTGGGCAGGCGCGGCTGATGGCTGACGACGCGGCCAAGGTGCTGAACTACGCGGTGCGCACCCACGGCGTGGCCAGCCTGGTGGTATCCGGCGGGCGCAGCCCGGTGCCGTTCTTCGAGGAACTGTCGCGCCGCGAGCTGGATTGGTCCAGGGTGCAGATCAGCCTGGCGGACGAGCGCTGGGTGCCGCCAAGCGATGCGGCCAGCAACGAGGGGCTGGTGCGTCGTCATCTGTTGCAGAACGCCGCGGCCGTGGCGCAGTTCATCGGTTTGTATCATCCGGCGGCCACCCTGGAGGAAGCCGCGCAACTGGCGGACCGACGTCTGGCCGAACTCGGTCAGCCGATCGATGTGCTGGTGCTGGGCATGGGCGACGATGGCCACACCGCGTCGTTGTTCCCCGACAGTGCGCGTCTGGACCATGCACTGCGGGCCGATTGCCCGGATCGCTGCGTGGCGATGTGCGCGCCGACCGAGCCGCGCGAGCGCCTGAGCATGACCTATCCGCTGCTGGCCTCGGCGCGCATGCAGTGTCTGGCGATCCAGGGCATGGCCAAGCTGGAAACCCTGCGCCAGGCCTTGAACGCCGACGCGCTGCGAATGCCGATCCGCGCGTTCATCCATTCACCGCTGGAGATCTACTGGTGCCCCTGAAGCCCTGAGGATTGCCCATGACCATGCAACTGAAGAACGACCTGATCGAGCAGCTGTGCGTGAATGCGCGCATCCTGCCGGTGATCACCATCGGCAGCGAGGAACAGATCCTGCCGCTGGCCGATGCCCTGGCGGCGGGCGGCCTGCGCACGCTGGAAATTACCCTGCGTTCGGCGCACGGGCTGACGGCGATCCGCCGGCTGCGCGAGGAGCGTCCCGAGCTGTGCATCGGCGCCGGCACCGTGCTCGACCGCCGCATGATGGATCAGGTGGAAGCGGCCGGCGCGCAGTTCGTGGTCACCCCCGGTGCCAGCCGGGAGGTGCTGGAGGCAGGCGTGCAGTGTGCCGTGCCGGTGCTGCCGGGCATCGCCACGGCGACGGAAATCATGGAGGGCTATGCGCTGGGCTATCGCCGCTTCAAGTTGTTCCCGGCTGAAGTCTGCGGGGGTATCGCCGCGCTCAAAGCGTTCGGCGGGCCGTTCGCCGACGTGCGCTTCTGTCCGACCGGCGGCGTCACCGCGGGCAACGCCGCGCAGTACCTGGCGCTCGGTAATGTGATGTGCGTCGGCGGCACCTGGATGATCGATGCGGCCAGCCTCGCCGGTGGCGACTGGGCGCGTATCCGGCAGGCCACCGCCGATGCGCTCGCCGCTCTCGGCTGAACGGTCGGTGCATCCGTGCGCAAACCGTGCGTGCGGACGTCGATGCGCGTATGATTCGCGCCCTTTCAATCGGAACTGACACACCGGGAGGTGCCCAGAATGACCGAGCATGACGATTCCACCCCTCACGTCGCCCACGGCGAAAAACTGCAGAAGGTCCTGGCCCGCATGGGGCTGGCTTCGCGACGTGATATCGAACAATGGATCAGCGAAGGCCGGGTCAAGGTCAACGGCGCGGTGGCCAGCCTCGGCCAGCGCGTGGACCGGCTCGACGCGATCGCCGTCGATGGCCGCCTGATCAAGCGCGAGGAAGTCGCCGTGGTGCGGCGCGTGCTGATCTACAACAAGCCCGACGGCGAAATCTGCACCCGCAACGATCCGGAAGGCCGTCCGACCGTGTTCGACCGCCTGCCGCGGCCGAAGGAAGGCCGCTGGATCAACATCGGCCGGCTGGACATCAACACCACCGGCCTGCTGCTGTTCACCACCGATGGCGAGCTGGCCAACCGGCTGATGCACCCGTCCTACGAGATGGACCGCGAATACGCGGTGCGCGTGCGCGGTGAAGTCGACGACGAAATGATCGAGCGGCTGAAGACCGGCGTCATGCTGGAAGACGGCCCGGCGCGCTTCACCGACATCCAGGAAGCGCCCGGTGGCGAAGGCTTCAACCACTGGTATCACTGCGTAGTGATGGAAGGCCGCAACCGTGAGGTGCGCCGTCTGTGGGAATCCCAGGGGCTGGTGGTCAGCCGGCTGAAGCGGGTGCGCTTCGGCCCGGTGTTCATGACCTCCGACCTGCCGATGGGTCGCTGGCGCGAGATGTCGCAGGCCGAGGTGGACATCCTCAGCCAGGAGGTCGGCCTGACGCCGGTCGCGCTGCCGGAGATGAAGGCGCGCGCCAAGGAGAAGATCGACCGTCTGCAGCGCAAGGTGGCCAAGCCGCTGGCGCGTGGCGAGCGCCGCCCGCGTGTGCTGCGTCCGGCCGGCGAAGCCGACCTGCCGCGCATCGGCGACAAGCCGCGTGGCGAGCAGCCGGCACGCAAACCGCGTCCGGCCGAGCAGAGCCGTGGTACGCCGGTTGCCGAACGTCCGAGCGACGTGAATCGCAAGCGTGGCAAGCGCCCTGAAGGCGCCAGCGGCGACAAGCCGGCACCGGCCAAGCGGCGCGGCCCACCGGCGGGTGAAGGGCAGCGGCCTGGTTTCGGCCGCGGCGATCGCTCCAAGCGGCCCTGACCGCAGCGAGCGCCGGTAACGAAAAAGGCTGCCACCGTCATGCGGGGCAGCCTTTTTTATTGGCCGGCATTCGCCGGCGTCAGTGCAGCAGCTCCGGCGGCACATTGCCGCCGTGTGTGGCGAGCTTGTGCATGATGGTCTTGTGCAGCCAGATGTTCATGGTGCCGGAGTCGGTCATCTTGTCCTGCGGGCAGTGCAGTTCGTTGGCCAGCTCTTTGCGCGCTTCCAGGCTGCTATCGAGACCGAGCAACTTGAGCAGATCGACGATGGACGTGCGCCAGTTGAGCTGCTCGTGATGGCTGGCCGCCATGGCGTCGAGCTTCGCCGCGACGTCGACCTGTGACATGGCCGGGGCGTCGGTGTGGGTGGTCGCATTGGCGGTAGCGGTGGGGCGGCCGGAATCCAGCGTGACGCCTTCGGCGCTGGTGCTGGCGGCCTCCGCCGGTGGGGTGGAAACCGGTTTCTGCGCCTCGTTGGAGGCGTCGCCGAAGCCGAGTTTTTCCTTGATTCTGTCGAACAGTCCCATGGCACATACCTCTTGATTTGGTCGTGCCGTATTGGACCGCCGCTTGGCGGAAACCATCCGCGATGGTGGAAAAATACTGCGTCCCCACGCCGAAGCGTGGGGCGGGCAGGATCAGTCTTCGCGGCTGGTGACTTCCAGCAGGTGATAGCCGAACTGGGTCTTCACCGGCCCCTGCACGACGTTGAGCGGCGCGCTGAAAACCACGGTGTCGAATTCACGCACCATCTGTCCCGGGCCGAAGGAGCCGAGGTTGCCGCCGTCGCGGCTGGACGGGCAGCTCGAATTCTCGCGGGCGACCTGGGCGAAATCGGCGCCGCCTTCGATGGCAGCCTTCAGTTCGTTGCACTTGACTTCGCTGGAAACCAGGATGTGGCGGGCGGTGGCGCGGGCCATGGGTGACTCCTGTGATGCGTTTGAATGGGCTGCAGAGGCTACCGCAATCGTCTTGGCTTTGGCGACCGCCAGCCGCTGCAATGCGCTTGCGAATGCAGGCCCCCCGCCAGCAGTGCTTTTGCTATCCTCGCGCGCCTTTTTACCGGCCCCGGATACCTCTCATGCTTGAAACCGCTCTCGTCCAGCTCGAACGCGTCATCGCCGACCTGCTGCAGCAGAATCAGTCCCTGCGCGAAACCGCCGCGCTGCTCGAACAGCAGCTGCAGCAGGCCCGCGAGGAGAACGACAACCTGCAGCTGGCGGCGCTGGAGCAGGAGGAAAAGCAGGGCGCGACTTTGGCCCGGTTGCAAGCGCTGATCGAGCGCGCCGCTGCCGGCAGTGCCGCATGAGTGCCGCCGGCATCCAGGTGCTGAACATTCTCGGGCGCGAGTACTCGATTCGCGCCGGCGAAGGGCAGGCGGCGCTGTTGTCGGGCGCGGCGGCGCTGCTGCAGGAGCATCTGGCAGCAAGCCGCCGTCAGTTCCCCGATGCCAGCGCCGACAAGCTGCTGGTACTGACTGCGCTCAACCTCTGCGCGCCGTTGCTGCAGCAGGGCGAGCAACTGCGCGCGGCCGAGCAGCGCTTCAACTCCAGCCTGGAGCGCATCACTAGCCAGTTGCGCGGCTAGCGAGCGGCAGCACGGCGGCTTCGTCGAGTGTCGTGCCGCGGTCCAGATAGCGCTGCAGGCACGCCTTGTCCTGCGTGGTCAGGCTCAAGCCGAGCTTGGTGCGCCGCCAGAGAATGTCGTCCGCCTCGCATGCCCATTCGTGGTCGCGCAGATAGTCCACCTCACGGCTGTAGAGCTGCGCGGCGAGTGGCTGGCCAAGCTGCTGCAGCGTGTGGGCATCGCCGAGCATCTGCCACACACGGCTGCCGTAGGTGCTGGCCCAGCGTTGCGCCATCGCCGGTTCGATGCCGCTGATGCGCGCCTCGATGTCCCGGGCCAGCTGCTGCGGCGAATCCATCTCCTCGCCGCCGGGGAGCGCGGCGCTGGCCGTCCAGCTCGGCCCCAGTGCGGGAAAGAACGGCGCCAGCAGCGTCATCGCCGACTCGGCGAGCTTGCGGTAGGTGGTCAGCTTGCCACCGAAGACCGAGAGCAGCGGCGCCTGTTCTGGGGCTGCCGCCAGCGCCAGGGTGTAATCGCGTGTGACGGCGGCCGGGTTGTCCGATTCGTCATCGCACAGCGGCCGCACGCCGGCGAAGCTGTGCAGGATGTCGGTTGGCGCCAGCTGCTGGCGGAAGTGCGCATTGGCCACGCCCAGCAGGTAGCCGATCTCCTCCTCGCTGATGCGCACCTGCGCCGGGTCGCCCTGATACTCGCGGTCGGTGGTGCCGATCATCGTGTAGCGCCCGAGGTAGGGAATGGCGAACACGATGCGGCGGTCCTCGTTCTGCAGGATGAACGCCTGCTCGCCGTCGTACAGCCTGGGCACGATGATGTGGCTGCCCTGGATCAGGCGGATGCCGTAGGGCGAGCGCTGCTGCAGGCCCTCGCCGATGAACTGCGCCACCCACGGTCCGGCGGCATTGACCAGCGCCTTGGCGCGCAAGGAAAAGCGACTGCCGTCCTGGCGCTGTAGCTCGACATGCCAGATGCTACCGGCACGCTTGGCGCTCAGGCATTGGGTGCGGGTGTGGATATGCGCACCTTTCTCGCGCGCCGCCATGGCGTTGAGCACTACCAGGCGCGCGTCGTCCACCCAGCAATCGGAGTACTCGAAGCCACGGCGGATATGCGGTTTGAGCGGACTCTCGGCGGAAAAGCGCAAGCCCCGTGATCCCGGCAGCTTCTCACGCTTGCCGAGGTGGTCGTAGAGGAACAGCCCGGCGCGGATCATCCACGCCGGACGCAGATGCGGGCGGTGAGGCAACACGAAACGCATCGGTTTGACGATGTGCGGTGCCTTCGCCAGCAGCACCTCGCGTTCGGCCAGCGCCTCGCGAACCAGGCGGAATTCGTAGTGTTCCAGATACCGCAGCCCGCCATGGATCAGCTTGCTGCTGGCCGACGAGGTGTGGCTGGCGAGGTCGTCGCGTTCGCAAAGGAACACTGACAGTCCGCGGCCGGCGGCATCGGCCGCGATGCCGACGCCGTTGATACCGCCGCCGATCACGGCAAGGTCATAGAGCTCGGAGACGGGCTGGACGGAATAGGGCACGGGCTTCTCCTCGAAAACGAAAGATCATGTTCGGTTTTGAACATGTTATTCGAGAGAGAATCCATGTGAAAGCAAAAATGTTCGAAATCAGATAAAAGGGAACATTTCCGAAAATGGCGTTTGCTGCCTTCCGCACTGAGCGGGACGGGCGCGAAAGCTCCCTATCCGGCGATTTCCACCTGCACCTTGTGGCGTGCAAGCAGTTCGGCGAAGACTTCGGACGGCGGCGCATCGGTGAACAGGCAGTCGATCTGCTCCAGCGAGCCCAGGCGCGTCATGGCGCTGCGGCCGAACTTGCTCGAATCCGCTGCCAGGAAAACCTTGCGGGCGTTATGGATGATCGCCTGCGAGACGCGGACTTCCTGATAGTCGAAGTCGAGCAGGGTGCCGTCCTCGTCGACGCCGCTGATGCCGATCAGCGCGAAGTCCACCTTGAACTGGCTGATGAAATCCGCCGTAGCCTGACCGACGATGCCACCGTCGCTGCGCACGCAGCCGCCGGCGATCAGCACGTCGAAATCCTCCTTGGTACTGAGAATGCTCGCCACGTGCAGGTCGTTGGTGATGATCTTCAGGTCGCGGTGGTTCAGCAGCGCCTGCGCGATGGCTTCGGTGGTGGTGCCGATGTTGATGAACAGCGAGGCCTGATCGGGAATCCGGGCGGCCACGGCGGCGGCGATGCGCAGTTTCTCGTCGCGCATTTGCCGCGCGCGCTGGCTGTAGGCGGTGTTCTGCACGCTGGAGTCGTAGGCAGCGCCGCCGTGATAGCGGCGCAGCAGCCCGGCTTCGCCCAGCTGGTTGATGTCCCGGCGGATGGTCTGCGGCGTGACCGCGAAATGCCGGGCCAGCTCGTCGATGCTGACGTAGCCGCGCTCGCGCACGAGATCCAGGATGTTCTGCTGTCGGGGCGCCAGGCTCATGGGGCTTCCTTATGGGCTGTTTGCCCTGAAGCATGCCGCAGTCTGGCGTTCGATTAAAGCGTGGAGCGTTCGGATTCGCACATGCCGCGCCTGCTTGCGAACGCTCGCAGGGCAGGCGCGGCAGCGTTCGATTAGTCCTCGGCCCAGTTGCGCGTGCGATCGACCGCCTTCTGCCAGCCGCGATAGAGCGCTTCGCGCTGTTCGCTTCCGCACGCCGGTTCGAACACCCGCTCGATACTGCTCTTGCTGCGCAGTTCGTCGAGATCGCTCCAGAAACCGGTCGCCAGTCCGGCCAGGTAGGCCGCGCCGAGGGCAGTGGTTTCCTTCATCTGCGGCCGTTCCACCTGCGTGCCGAGCAGGTCGGCCTGGAACTGCATGAGGAAGTTGTTGGCCACCGCGCCGCCGTCCACGCGCAGGGCGCGCAGACGCTCGCCGGCGTCCTGCTGCATGGCGTCGAGCACGTCGCGGGTCTGGTAGGCGATGGACTCCAGCGCGGCGCGGATCAGATGATCGACCTTGACCCCGCGGGTCAGGCCGAACAGCGCGCCACGGGCGCGCGGGTCCCAGTAGGGCGCGCCGAGACCGGTGAACGCCGGCACCAGATAGATGCCGTTGCTGTCCGGCACCTTGGTGGCGAAGTACTCCGAGTCCAGTGATTCGTTGAGCACCTTCAGCTCGTCACGCAGCCACTGCACGGTCGAGCCGCCGTTGAAGATGGCGCCTTCCAGCGCGTAATTCACTTCGCCGCGCGGGCCGCAGGCGATGGTGGTCAGCAGGCCGTGCTCGGACTGCACCGCCTTGGTCCCGGTATTCATCAGCAGGAAGCAGCCGGTGCCGTAGGTGTTCTTCGCCTGCCCCGGCTCGACGCACATCTGGCCGAACAGCGCCGCCTGCTGGTCGCCGGCGATGCCCGCGATGGGAATGCCGGTGCTCTGGCCGGAACCTATATAGGCGTGGCCGTACACCTCCGACGAGGAGCGCACTTCCGGCAGCATTTCGCGTGGGATATCCAGCGCCTCGAGCATCACCGGGTCCCAGTCCAGCTTGTGAATGTCGTAGAGCATGGTGCGCGAGGCGTTGGTGTAGTCGGTGACGTGGGCCTTGCCCTGGGTCATCTTCCAGATCAGCCAGCAGTCGACGGTGCCGAACAGCAGCTCGCCACGGCGGGCGCGCTCGCGGCTGCCTTCGACGTGATCGAGAATCCACTTGATCTTGGTGCCGGAGAAATAGGGGTCGATCACCAGACCGGTGGTCTTGCGGATGTGATCGTTCATGCCGTCGCGCTTGAGTTGGTCGCAGATCGGCGTGCTCTGCCGGCTCTGCCAGACGATGGCGTTGTAGATCGGCCGGCCGGTGACCTTGTCCCAGACGATGGCCGTTTCACGCTGGTTGGTGATGCCGATCGCCGCCACCTGCTCGTTGGTGATGCCGGCCTGGGCCAGGGCTTCGACGAACACGCCGCTCTGGGTCGCCCAGATTTCCATGGGGTCGTGCTCGACCCAGCTCGGCTGCGGGTAGATCTGCGCGAACTCGCGCTGGGCGATGGTCACCACGTTGGCGTTGCGGTCCAGCACGATGGCGCGCGAGCTGGTGGTGCCCTGGTCGAGGGCGACGATGAATTGCTTGTTCTGATTGCTCATGTCGACGTTTCCTTAGCGAACTTTGCTGATATCGGGCTGCGCGGAGCCCATTTCGGCAGTGGCCTTTTCCTTGGGTTTCGGTGCATCGCAGGCGGCCGAGCCTACCCCCGGCAAGTGCCGGCAGATCAGTGCCTTGTAACCGGCGGCGCCCAGGCAGGCGCCGAGGATCGGCGCGAAGATCGGCACCAGGAAATACGGAATGTCCCGCCCGCCGGTGAAGGCCACATCGCCCCAGCCGGCGAAGAAGGTCATCAGTTTGGGTCCGAAGTCGCGTGCCGGGTTCATCGCGAAGCCGGTCAGCGGTCCCATCGCACCGCCGATCACGGCGATCAGCAGGCCGATCAGCAACGGCGCCAGCGGGCCGCTGGGCAGGCCGTTGCCGTCATCGGTGATGGCCATGATCATCGCCAGCAGGATCGCGGTGATCACCACCTCCACCAGGAACGCCTGGCCGAACGACAGCGACGCGTGCGGATAGGTGGAGAACACCGAGGCCAGCTGCAGGCTTTCGAGGCTGCCGCGAACCATGTGGTTCGCCTGCTCGAAATCGATGAACAGGCTGCTGTACAGCCCGTACACCAGCGCGGCGGCACTGAAGGCGCCGGCGACCTGCGCAAGAATGTACGCCGGTACGCGATGCCGCTCGAAGGTGCCGAACAGCCACAGCGCGATGGTGACGGCCGGGTTCAGGTGCGCACCGGATACGCCGGCGGCCAGATACACCGCCATCGACACGCCGATGCCCCAGATGATGCTGATTTCCCATAACCCGAGATTGGCGCCGCCCAGCTTGAGCGCGGCGACGCAGCCGGTGCCGAAGAAGATCAGAAGGGCGGTGCCGAGAAACTCGGCGATGCATTGTCCCTTGAGGGTCGGGACGGTTGGAGTACTCATGCGCGGGAGCCTCATGCGGATTGTTATTGTTCGAGCCGACTGCGGAATGGTTCGTAAATGTTCGGAATCGAAAAGCTATGGGCAAAAACCCGCGCTGTCAAAGTAAATAATTGAACATTCTGACGAAGGGTAAGCGAACGTTTTTAGCGCCGAATGGTCATGCGGCAGCGGCGTACGAACCGTAAAGGCGAGGGCGAAGGTGAAGGGCGCGTGAGGGCGCGCGAAGGGTAGGCATGGTGTGGCGGATCGCGCTCAGCGTTTGCGCCGCCAGAGCGTCCAGCTCAGGCGCAGGTCGTCCCACATCGGCACCAGTGCGAAGAACAGCAGCGCGCCGGCCAGCGGTACGGTGGCGAGAAAGCCGAAACACTTGAAGCCGAAGGCACCACTCACGCCCCCGATGAAGAAGCAGCAGACCAGCAGGCTGTTGATCAGCAGGCGCTCGCGATTGGCGCGCACCGGTTTCTCCCCCGGCCGTTGCAGGCGGTTGACGTAGATCAGCTTGCCCAGCTCGATGCCGATATCGGTCACCGTTCCGGTGACGTGCGTGGTGCGCACCTCGGAGTTCGAGAGCTTGGTCACCATGGCGTTCTGCAGGCCCATGATGAAGCACAGCAGCATCACCGTGAGCGGCACGAAAAGCCCGGGCACCGCCATCATCTGCGCGCCCAGCACGCCGAAGCACAGCAACAGCACGGCCTCAAGCGCCAGCGGCAGCGCGTACTGGCTGTGCATGTGCCGGCGCCGCGAGATGTTGATCATGATGGTCGAGCACATCGCCCCGAACAGGAACGACAACAGCGCGCCGAGTCCGCCGAGGGCAAGATCGGTGGCGCCCAGCGCCAGGTTGTCGGCCATCGAGGAGACGATGCCGGTCATGTGCGAGGTGTATTGCTGCACCGCGAGGAAGCCGCCGGCATTCGCCGCGCCGGCGTTGAACGCCAGCCACAGGCCCAGTTGGCGATTGCCATGGCGGGTACGCCGACGACCGGTCAGATTGCGTGCATATTCGAAAGGCATAACGCCGGCAAACTCCCGTGCGGGACGTGTGACAGGGGCGATTATAGGGCGCGGCGGGCCGCCCGCAGGTGATCACCACACAATCGTGACGACAGTTTGCCGTCACGCCCTGCGCGTCGGCTCCGGCGTGGTGGCCATCGGTGTATCGGCGCCAGCTTCGCCCGTACGCTCGGCGAGCCGTCCACGTTGCAGTTCGGCGCGCAGACTCTTCACCTCCTGGTTGAGGCTGTCCACCTGTGCCAGCAGCCGATGCATCAGCTCGCGGTCGTCGGCGTCGCGCTTTTCTTCTTCCTCGTTCTGGTCGGCGACGAACAGCGAGCCGATGTAGGCGGCGAAACTGCCGAACAGGCCTACGCCGGAAACCATCAGCAGTACCGCGACGATGCGTCCGGCAGTGGTTACCGGATAGAAATCGCCATAACCGACCGTCGTTACCGTGACGAAGGCCCACCACAGCGCCTCCTCCGGGGTGTTGATCGAGCTCTGCGGATTCGGTGCCTCCACCAGCAGCATGGTGATCGCGCCGAAGGCCACCAGCAGCAGGGTCGCCGTTGCCGCCGAGACGACGATGCCCTCGGCGCGGTTGCGAAACAGCACGCGCCAGATCAGTTGCAGTGACTTCAGCGCGCGCAGGATGCGCAGGATCTGGAACGCACGCACCAGCTTGGCCGCCTGCAGGCCGCTGGCCGGCACGCTGGCGAGCAGATCGATCCAGCCCCAGCGCATGAAGCGCCACTTGTTCTCGGCCTGCTGAAAGCGCATGCAGAAGTCGAGGAAGAAAAAGAAGCAGACGATGGTGTCCAGATAGCCCAGCAGTGTCGAGATATCGGGCGGCAGCTTGAAGAACAGGTCGGCTACCAGCGCACCCAGCACGTAGAACGACAGCACGAGGATGAAGATCTGGAAGGGCGTTACGGCGCGTTGCTTCATGGGCAGTCCGGGCAGCGAGGGGATTCGCCGGGTAGTGCGGAAGAAGGGCACGAGTTTAAAGCATGCGACGGCACAGGCGTTCGCCAATCCGCTCATCGCGCTGAGCCTGATCCGGCAGAACATTGGCGTTGGATAGCCTACGCTCAGCGTCCGCGCTTGAGCGGTGTGTTGGTCGAATGGAGGAACAAGGTGAAGGTACTGACACGACGACAGTTTTCCTTGCTGGGGGGGGCGCTGCTGCTCGGCGGCGCGCTGGATCGTGGCGACCGGGCCTGGGCCATCGAGCGTCGCGGCGAAGACCTGACGCACCGATTCGCCGCGCTGGAAAAGCAGCTGGAGGCGCGCCTGGGCGTGGCGATCATCGACAGCCAGTCCGGCCGGCAATGGCTGCACCGTGCCGATGAACGCTTCCCGTTGTGCAGCACCTTCAAGCTGCTGGCGGGCGCGGCGGTGCTGCGGCGAGTCGATGCCGGCGCGGATTCGCTGCAGACGCGCATCCGCTACACCACGGACGATCTGGTGACCTACTCGCCCGTCACCGAGCAGCATGTGAACGATGGCATGACGCTCGCCGCGCTCTGCGAGGCCGCCATCACCCTCAGCGACAACACGGCGGGCAACCTGCTGCTGCGTCACCTCGGCGGGCCGGGCGCGATCGGCGATTTCGCTCGTACGCTCGGCGACCGCTTCACCCGTCTGGATCGTTGGGAAACCGAGCTGAACGAGGCACGCCCTGGCGATCCGCGCGACACCACCACGCCGGCGGCGATGGCGGCGAATCTGCAGCGTCTGGTGCTGGGGGACAGCCTGTCGGCGCCCTCGCGTGATCAGCTCATCGCCTGGATGCTCGCCAGCCAGACCGGTGCGGCCAAGCTGCGCGCCGGCCTGCCGCAAGGCTGGCGCATCGGCGACAAGACGGGTTCGGGCGAGCGCGGCACCACCAACGAGGTTGCAGTGATCTGGCCGCCGCAGCGCAAACCGGTGATTGCCTGCGTCTACCTCACGCAGACGCAGGCCAGCGCCGAGGAGCGCAACGCCGCGCTGGCGGCGATCGGTCGGGCGCTGGCCGAGGCGCTGACGGCTTGACGTCGCGCGTCAGGCCTGCGGCTTGGCCTTGATGGTCTTGAGCAGGTCTTCGGCGCTGATCTGCCCGACGATGCTCGCCGCGCTGCCCGGCAACGGCAGGTCGAGGATGTGGCCCTTCATCTTGCCGATCACGTGCATTTCGCAGGGCTTGCAGTCGAACTTCAGCGTCAGCACCTCGTCGCCGTGCACCAGTTGCATCGGCGCGACCTTGGTGCGCACCCCGGTGACGCCCTTGGCCTGCTTCGGGCAAAGGTTGAAGGAGAAGCGCAGGCAGTGCTTGGTGATCATCACCGGCACCTCGCCGGTCTCCTCGTGGGCCTCGTAGGCCGCGTCGATCAGCTGCACGCCGTAGCGGTGATAGAAGGCGCGGGCCTTCTCGTTGTAGACGTTGTAGAGAAACGATAGGTGCGACTCGGGATAGACCGGCGGCGGCACGCTGACCGGCTTGCGCCCGCCGCGCGGGCGGATGGTTTCGCGCGCTGCGGTCAGTGCCTCGATGGCTTCGCGGCGCAGCGCCTTGAGTTGCGAGTTGGGGATGAAGAACGCCTGCGGCGCATCCACCTCGACCTCTTCGGCGTGGTAGATGGTGGTGCCCAGCTGGCTCAGCAGATCGGCGATCTGGCCGGGCACCTGCTCGGGCTTCTTCGCTTCGCCGAAGGGGCCGGGCAGGGTGGCCGTGGCATAGGCGCCTTCCTCGCTGGTGACATGCAGCTCCAGCGCATCGGCGCGCAATTTTGCCAGCCAGCGCACACCGATGCGGCGCTCGGCGGAGGTTTTCAGCAGCGCGTTCTGCCAGTTGTGGTCCAGGTTGCGGTTGAGCGGATGGTTCGGGCGCACCTGGCGCAGCGCGGCAGGCATTTCGTTGGGTTCGACGCGGTACTCGTAACGCGGCTGACCGTCCTCCTCGAACTGCTTCAGCGGCTCGACCACGCTGGCACGGAAACCCACCACCTCGCGCTTGATCAGAACGTTAAGGCCGTCGCCGTTTGAGAGCGGCTCGCGGGTCTGCACGGTCAGGTCATGCTTGCCGACCTTGAGCACTTCACCCACGGCGAGGCCGGTGAAGGTCGGCGAGTCGAAGGCACCGATGTCGATCTTGCGGTCGGTGACGAAGTAGTCGGTGCTGCCGCGGTGGAAGGTCTTGTCCGGGTCCGGTACGAAAAAGTGATCGGTGCGGCCGCTGGAGGCGCGGGCAAGGTCAGGGCGCTCGGCAAGAATGCCGTCCAGGCGCTGGCGGTAGTAAGCGGTGATGTTCTTCACGTAGCTCACATCCTTGTAGCGCCCCTCGATCTTGAACGAACGCACGCCGGCATCCACCAGCGCGCTCAGGTTGGCGCTCTGGTTGTTGTCCTTCATCGACAGCAGGTGCTTCTCGAAGGCCACCACGCGGCCCTGATCGTCCTTCAGCGTGTAGGGCAGGCGGCAGGCCTGCGAGCAGTCGCCGCGGTTGGCGCTGCGCCCGGTCTGCGCGTGGCTGATGTTGCACTGCCCGGAAAACGCCACGCACAGCGCGCCGTGGATGAAGAACTCCAGGGTCGAATCCACTTCGTCGTAGATCGCGCGGATTTCCTGCAGGTTCAGCTCACGGGCGAGAACCAGCTGCGAGAAGCCAGCCTTGTCGAGGAACTTGGCCCGTTCCAGGGTGCGAATATCGGTCTGGGTGCTGGCATGGATCTCGATGGGCGGGATATCCAGCTCCATGATGCCCATGTCCTGCACGATCAGCGCGTCGACGCCGATCTCGTACAGCTGCTGGATCAGCGCGCGCGCGGCTTCCAGCTCGTCGTCGTGCAGGATGGTGTTCAGCGTGACGAACACCCGCGCATGAAACAGATGGGCGAATTTCACCAGTTCGGCAATGTCCGCCACGCTGTTCTCGGCGTTATGCCGCGCACCGAAGCTCGGGCCGCCGATATAGACGGCATCGGCGCCATGCAGGATGGCCTCGCGGGCGATGGTGACGTCGCGCGCGGGGGCGAGCAGTTCGAGGTGGTGTTTGGGCAATGACATGGACGCAGGCAATCAATCGGGAACGGCCGGCCATTCTAGCCGCTCGGGCAGCCCCTTGGGGTGCTATTGCGACCTGCGGAATAGGCAAATCCGAGGCATCTCGGGCGTTGCCAGCCCTCATGGCTTCGCAAAAATGCGTAATGGCTAATTGGCATGCCGGATTGCTCTGGCTAGAGTTCGCCGCTCGCGCCGCCGTGTGCGAAAACCTGCCAATACAAGGATGACCACAATGAAACTGAAACTCATGGGTTGCGTACTGATGCTGGCGCTGACGGGATGCGCCAGCTTTCCCGGTAACGAGGTTGCCGAAACCTCGATTCCATCTATGGCTCGTTATGAGCAGCGCCCCAGTGTGTATGTCGATTTCAACTTCTATCGCGGCGATGCTGGCGATGGGCAAGCGGTGGAAATGCCTCAGGCTCGCGATATGTTGAAGCCGCAACTGGAATCGGTGCTGCGCGATTCGGGCCTGTTCAGCCGCTACACGCTGGACCCGTTTCAGAAACAGCCGGGTGACTACACGCTCAAGCTCGCCGTATACAACGGTGGCTCGGAGGGGGCGGCGATGGTCAGTGGGATGATCTCGGGCCTGACGCTGATGATCATTCCTGCGACTGCCAAGGATGAATACAGCATGACGTTGCAGGTGCTCGATAGCGACGACAAGCCGGTATCCATGGCCCAGAATCACGATTCGATCCGAACCTGGATGGGTCTGGTGTTCATTCCGATGATGGCCTACACGCCGGTCGACGCAGTAAGCGACAGCTTCCGCCGGCAACTCAATGCACTGCTCAAGCAGATGGTGGAGCGCGATGCGCTGAAATACGCGCAAGGCCAGTTGCTGCTGCGCGGCTGAGTGGCAAGGTGGCCGGGCATCGGCCCGGCCACACGCTTGGTTTAGGGCTGTTTCATCGCGCTGATGAACGCCGGATCCTGATAAAGCTCCGCAAGCAGCTTGCGCACCAGCGGGTTGTAGGCGTTGGCGGCCGACGGAATCGCGATGGCTCCGATGAAGCTGCTGTCCCAGCTGTCAGTCACTGTCTTGCTGGCGCTGTACAGGGGTCGCCCGTTTGCGCGCAGTTCGAAATCTGCGGTGATGCTGCCGAAGCCGGTGCCAGCCGGCGAGGACATTTCATTGTTGCGCAACCGCACATCGAGCCGGCGATGGGCCTCCGGTTCCAGCAGACCAGCCAGGCGCAGCTCTGCTTCCAACGCCTTCTGCACATGCTGGCTGAGCGATCCCTCCGGGCTGCGAATCGGGTTGAGCCGCACCATGATCGAATCCGCTCCAGGATCGGCCGTAACGCTCGGGCGGGTAATTCCGGTCATGGGTGCCTGCGTCTTGAGCAGACTGACGTTGGCGAAGCTTGGCTCGTAGCGCGGCATGGTCATGCCGCAGCCGTGCAGCGCGGCAGTCATGGCAAGCAGGCACAGCGATCGTTTGAACATTGGAATCCTTCCGTCTGTTTAAAGAGGCCGGATGCTAGCACGGTGATGGCTATGCGCCACCCAGTAGGTCATGGGCATCGAGCAGGCGCCAGGCGATCTCCGGTCGCTGCTGAAGGGCGCGGCGAATCGCGGCGGCGATGGCGGGGCGGGTCTTGCGGCACAGGCCGGGTTGGTCGGCGAAGTCGATGGCGATGCCGCGCATGCTGCGCACCTCGTTGTGCCCGGGGGCGATATCCATGCGGATACCCAGCTGCTCGAACATGCGTTGCTGCAGATGCTCAAGGTCGTCCAGGCTCTGCACCTTCTCCAGACGTTCGAGCAGGCGACGCTCCTCATGCAGGGTCAACCGCAGAATGCGCGTATCGGCGCCCGGTGTTTGCAGCAACGCGTCGCGCTGGCAGGTACAAGTGCCGGGCGGGCAGGGCTGGCGGAGTGGCGGCGGGCTGTTCATGGCTTTCGATCATAGCCAAGCCGGCGTAACCCGCACAGCCGGCGCACTGCGGGATGACAAGCGCGGCGACGTCGCGCACCATGACGTTCGCTTGCGCCGTGGGCGTACCGTTTCGTCAGTGTTTTGCCGGAGAGCTGCCATGCGTGTTCTTTCATCCGTCCTGCTGTTCGCCACGCTGCTGTTCACCGGCTGGGCGGCTGCCGAAGAAGCGCAGCTGGTCGAGGCGATCAATGCCTATCGCAGCGAGGTGCAGCGCTGCGGCAGCAAGGCCAGCGAGGAACTGCCGCCACTCACGGCTGACACACGCCTGAATCTGCCGGCCATCGGTGCGGGCGATCTGCAGCAGGAACTGGCGCGTGCGGCCTATCCGATGATGACGGTGCAAGCCATCAGCCTGTCCGGGCCGCGAGATGCGCCGGCGGCGATGCAGGCGCTGCACGAGAGCTTTTGCCAGGTGCTGCTCGATCCGCAGTTCGTCGATATCGGCGTCAGCCGCGAGGGCCGCGACTGGCGCATCGTGCTGGCGCGGCCGCTGCTCGACGGGCGTCTGGGCGACTGGCAGAACGAAGGCCAGAAACTGCTGGAGCTGATCAATACCGCGCGTGCGCAGCCGCGTCAGTGCGGCTCGCAATCCTTTGCCGCGGCGGCCCCACTTGGCTGGAACGCGACGCTCGGCGGCACGGCCGAAGCCCACAGTCGAGCGATGGCCAACCGTAATTTCTTCAGTCATCTGAGCGAGGACGGTCGCACGCCCGGCGACCGCGCCGACCTGGCCGGTTATACCGGTGGCGTAGTGGGCGAAAACATCGCCGCCGCGCTGCCGACTCCGCGCCGAGTGCTCGACGGCTGGCTGGCCAGTCCGGGCCACTGCGCGAATCTGATGAACCCGCAGTACAGCGAATTCGGCGCGGCCTATGCGGTCGATCCGCAGAGCGACGCGGCGATCTACTGGACGGCGCTGTTCGGCGCGCCGTAAGCGGCGCGTAATCCAGCACGGGTGTGGCGCGCGCTCGGAACTCTGGCGGTGCCGGAAAAGCCTCGGCGGAATGGCGCTGGTACAACCCTCGCGCCGCTCACTGGACAATTCGCCCCGAGCGGCTTAAAAGGGCGCGCGGCGGCGTTTGGCGTCAGCCGTCTTTATTCAGAGTCAGGTGAACCGTGAGAAAGAAAAAACCCGTGGACCCCGTGCGGCAAGCCGAAAAGAACCGTGCACACCGGATTGGCTGGCTGATCGCCCTGGCCGGCATCGTGGTGGGCTTCGTGCTGGTAGCGATCAAGCAGGCTTGATCGCGCGTAGCCAGCGATTCTGCGTCGTCCTTTGGCTGTACGTTCAACAGGCGGACGGTTGGCGGCCCCGGCCTAGCTCAACCCAGGGAGGAATAACCATGCCGACTTATGACTATCGCTGCGAAGCCAATGGCCAGGTTTACGAGGTTCGCCATGCGATGGCGCTGCGCCCCAAGACCTGGGGTGAATTGCGAGAGGCCTGTGCGCTGGCCGAAGATGCGTCGATTCCGGACGATGCGCCGGTGACCAAGCTGATGAGTGCCGCCGGGGTGGTGAATAGCCGGGTGTTGAAGAACCCCGAAGCACCGGCCTGCGCACGCGGTGGCTGCGCGGGAAACTGCCGCTGAGGTCGCCGCAGATCGCCGGGCGGTTTCGCCGGCCGCGGGATATGATGCGCGCCCCCTACGCTCCCGCTAACAGGTCACCATGCCCGGCGATGCCCTCTATACCGACTTGTCGGGTTACTACGATCTCATGTGCGCCGATATCGACTACGGCGCGCAAAGCCACTGTGTTCAGCGTCTGCAGCAGCTGTTCGGCAATGCCGGCAACAGGCATCTGGATCTCGCTTGCGGAACCGGGCCACACGTGCGCTATTTCATCGATGCCGGCTACCAGAGCAGCGGTCTGGACATCAACCAGCCGATGCTGGACCGGGCGGCCATTCGTTGTCCCGAAGCCCGCTTCTCGTTGCAGGACATGTGTGGCTTTTCGTTGGACCAGCCAACCGACCTGATCACCTGCTTCCTCTATTCCATCCATTACAGTGGCACGCTCGAACGGCTCAAGCGCTGTATTGCCAGCGTGCATGACGCCCTCGCGGTCGGTGGATTGTTCTGCTTCAACGCCGTGGACAAGCGTCAGATCGACAACGCTTCGTTCGTCTCCCACAGCACGCGCCATGCGGAAGGCCTGTTCAGCTTCAGCTCTGGCTGGCATTACCCGGGCGACGGCGAGCGGCAGGCGTTGAAGCTGCGCATCGAGAGAACCGTCGAAGGAAAAAGTCAGGTCTGGCATGACGAGCACGCGATGGTGGCGCTGAGCTTCGCCGAGCTGATCGAACTGCTGCAGCCGTATTTCGAGGTGCATGTGCTCGAGCATGACTACGAGAAGCTCTTGCCCTGGAACGAGGCGTCAGGCAACGCGATTTTTGCCTGCGTGAAGATCTGAACCCAGCGTGCGCCGCCGTCCATGCGCTGTTGCGGAAGCCGCGATGACGATCAGTGCAGACGCCGGGCTGCGGTGAACGTTTCGATCAGGTGGTCGGCCTGCTCGGTCAGCTGATCCAGCAGCCGATCCCGCTGCTTCTCCGCGTTGCTCATGGCTTTCTCGCCGTGCTGTTTCATCAGGTAGCTGTGAATCTGCCGTACCTCCTTCGACTGGAAGATCGGTGCCAGATCCTGCACGGCCACCACGCCGGGGGATGCCTGGCTGCGGGTGTTCAGCACCACCTGCGGGCCACGCGCCGCCAAAGGCATGAAGCCCAGCGCCTCGAAGTACGGCACCTTGCCCGCCACGCACGCTACTTCGGCGTGCGGATAGCGCGCCACCATCGCCGCGACCATGGCCCGGCCGATGCCCTGACGACGATGGCCGGCATCAACCGCCAGATAGGCCAGCGCACACGCCTCGGGGTCGTCCACGTACGGCAGGTACAGCGCGAAACCGAGCAGGATTGCCGGGTCGTCGGCATCCAGCGCCATAATCAGCTCGGGCTTGCCCGCCTGGGCGCCGTCCATGCTGTCGAGATAACGATGCACCTCGAAACCCACCACGTACTGGTACAGCTGATACAGCGGGTTGCTCGGCGTGAGCGAGACGGGGCTGATGTCGCCGAGGTAGTCCACCACCATCTGCAGCACCTGGCTTTTCAGCGCTTCCGGCGGCGGGGTGTCGAGGTGGGTGAGGGTGAACATGGCGGGGCTCCGGGCGACGCAGAAAGTGCGGCATTGTACCGGGCGGGGGCTGCGGGCGAGGACCGGGAGATGAAGAGCCAACCCGGTTGAAAGCTCATGTCGCTGCGTCTGGCTTCTTCTTCCTCGGTTTGCGTGGCGCTGGCACCGGCATGAGCCGCGCCGTTTCAATCACGAGACGGCGCAGCTCGTCGGCATCGTCCAGCAGTTCGTCGGCCGCCGGATAGTCCTTGGCGCCAGGATAGGGCGGGGCTTGCGGCAGGTCCGGGGCGAGCGTTGCAGCCGCCGGCGAAGGCTTGATGAACAGGCTGTTGTCGCAGACGAAGGCGACGACCTTTTCATCCAGGTAAAGCGCGTACTCGCCGAACATCTTCCGGTACGTCAGCCTGCTTCCCAAATCGATCTGTTCGGCCACGTACAGCATGAAATCTCTATCGGTCGCCATGCGCGCTCCGCTGCCTCGCCCGGTATCAGGTTGATGGAAGGTAGCGTGGAAAAACCAGCGTTTTCCACGCCCGGCTTGCATCACACCGGATCGGGTTCGGCCTGCCTCTGCTGCGTGTGGGGAGCGGGTGCCGCCACAGTCGCCTGCAGCCGCGCCACCAGCGCATCCACCTGACGCAGCGCTTCGGCCACCGAATTGGCCAGCAGCTCGCCACCGATTTCCTGGCCTTCGATGGCGATCTGATGGAGGCGGGTGATCCCAATGAAACCGAGCGCCGTCGCCAGGTTCGGCTCCAGATGGTTCATGTGCGCCATCGCCTCGCCCGGGTTGAAACCGATGCCGCCACGGGCGGTAAGGATGACCGCGTGCCGCTCCCGATCCGCCAGCATGGGCACGTAGGGATCGAGCGGGTTGCTCTCGTCCATGCCGACCGTGCGGTTCAGGCGCACCACCTGATCGATCCAGGCCTTGAGCGCCGCCGGCATGCCGAAGTTGTAGAGCGGCGTGCCGATGACCAGCACATCGGCGGCCAGCAGTTCGTCCACCAGCCTGTCGCTTTCGGCCAGCGCGTCGTTCATCCACGGCTCCCGGCGCTCCTCCGGCGTGAAGGCCGAGGCGATCCAGTCATGGCTGACGAAAGAGGGCGGGTTCTGGCCGATGTTCCGGTAGGTCACGTCATCCTGCGGGCGACGGGCCAGCCATTGACTGACGAAGCGCTGGCTGAGGTTGCGGCTGTGGGAGCCGTGCTCGTCCTTGCCGGCGAGGCCGGGGCGGGCGCTGGCGTCGAGGTGCAGAAGGTGCGTCATGGCGAATCTCCTCTGTGAAAGAATTCATCTGTCATTCGCGGCAGAGTCAGCCTAGGGCTAGGCTCTACAGGCGACAAACGACGATTTCTTTCGGATACAGATGAGGAAAACTCAGCCATGGCGCACCGTTGGTTGCCCTCGCTTTCCGCCTTGCGTGCCTTCGAAGCGGCCGCCCGCCACGAAAGCGCCAAGCAGGCCGCCGAGGAGCTGTCCGTCACGGCCACGGCGATCAGCCACCAGATTCGTTCGCTGGAGGAATCCCTCGGCGTGGCGCTGTTCCTGCGCAAACCGCGAAAGCTGGAGCTGACCGAGCCGGGACGGGAGCTGCAACAGACGCTGGAAGCTGCGTTCGACAGCATCAGCGCCACGGTCGAACGCCTCAGCGCGAAGCCCTGCCGCCAGGCGATCACCCTCAGCACCACACCGGCCATCGCGGTGCGCTGGCTGGTGCCCTGGGTCTGCCTGCTACGCGATTCGCATCCAGATATCGACCTGCGCTTCCATACCTCCCATGAACCGGTGGCGCTGGATGGCGTCACGGCGGATATCGCCATCCGCTACGGCGATGGCCGCTGGCCCGGGCTGGTGGCGGAGAAGCTGTTCGACAACACCTTCGTCCCGGTCTGCAGTCCGCACCTCGGCTTGCGGGATATTGCCGAGCTGCCCAAACACCCGTTGATCCACTTCCGTGCGCAAGCCGCCTTGTCCGCGCCGATTCATTGGGCGTCGTGGCAGAAGCTCGCCAATGTACCGGGGCTGGACGTCAGCGCCGGGCTGGTCTTCTCCGACGAGACCCACGCCATCTCCGCCGCCCTCGGCGCGCAGGGTGTGGCGCTAATGAGTCGGCAGCTGATCGAAGATGAACTGAGGGAAGGGCGGCTGGTGCAACCGTTCGGGCCGGAGATGGAGGGCAAGCCGTTTCATCTCGTATATCCGGAGAGCCGTCGGGATGATCCGACGGTTCGCGCGGTGAGGGAGTGGGTGATGAAGGTGCCGGGTGGGTTGTGTGAGTTGGCGGAGCAATAGCGGCAATGCCCACCTACTCGCTGCGTAGCTCCATTGCCGCCCGCTGGAGATCGCGCCTGACATATGCTCGATGCTGCGCTGGAACATGTATCCCGTCGAGGAAGACCCAGGCTATATAAAGGGCGCCTACGCAAAGGATGAGCGAAACTCCTGCGTAACCGGTTGAAAACCATGTGCTGATCTTAATGGCCTCGGTGGTCAAGGCAACCATAAGCCCGACTAGAAAGATGAAGAAGAAGTTCTGCGAAAGGCTGTATGGTTTGGGGGCGGATTCCATTAATGAATAGTATTCTGCTATTTTTGCGGCTCTCTGGGCAGTCCAGCCGGCTTCATTCAACTTGTCGCGAAATAGAACGTACTGAAATAATTCGTCCCTTTTGAATCTCGGCTGTTTGTTGATTTTTTCTGATCGATAAACAGGGCGGAATAAGTGACGGATGGCGTATTGGCGGCTCCAGTAAAGGCCAATTCCCCAAGGGATTAAAAGCATATAGGTTATGGCAGACCAGGGTAGGGGATTAAATGCCGAGTAGGCGCTCATTGCCATAAGCGACAATGTAAAAAATGCCATGATAATCATCGGTCGAGTCGCAGGATAAGACGAGCGGCTAAATAGCCTCTTCCGAACGTCTTTTCTAATCTGCTTATATAGAGAGTTGGCGTATGCGCAGTCTTTAAGCATGAGTTGTCCTTCGCTTGGATTCTTGGGTATTGACATTTTTTTGCGATGGCTGTGCCGGACAGGTTGTATGAATGATGGGACATTTCCGGCGTGCTTGCAGCCGTAGGGTGGAAAACGGCGAAGCCTTTTCCACGCGTCAGTCCGCATCACCCCCGAATCTCTCTGCCTCATCACCGCACCAATCAACTGGGTAGACCCCAGCTCCAACGGCTCGATGAAAACTCGAATAGGGCCAGTCGGCGACGCGCTCCACCAAGCCGTGCTTTAACGGATTTCGGTGCACATAGTCGACGTGATGCCGGTAATCCCGTTCATCCTGGACTAGGTGTTCCCAATAGCGCCGTTGCCAGATCCCACGTTCGCCGCGGGAGCGCTGAGTTGCCGTCAGCACCTCGGTCTTTGGCAGACGCCGGGCAAACGCAAATTTGATGACCTTCCAGCGCAGGGTGAAATCAGCGTCGCCATCCGGTAGCGTCCAGACGCAATGCATGTGGTCGGGCAGAACGACCCAGGCATCGATATGAAAAGGATGCCTTGAGCGGGTGGCACGCACCGTCTCGCGGAGCAGGTCAACATGGCGGACCAGCAGGTCGCTGCGACGGTTGAGCAGATTGACCGTGAAGAAATACGTGGCGCCCGGCACTTGGGCGCGGCGGTAGCGGGACATGGCGGCTCATCCTTGAGCGTTGTGTTGGCGGGAGGTCTGTATCGGTGGATAAGCAAAGCGTTATCCACCCTACGACATCTCAACCGCCCACACCGCCGACGCATCGATGTTGCCGGAGGTAGGGTGGAAAACTGCGAAGCATTTTCCACGCGTCACTTCCAGGCTACTCGCTGCGTTTCTTCGCTTAGTAGCCTTGCTGCTGTTTTATGTGTGCGCAAAGGCCATCCAAGTCTGGAAATATGGTTGAGTTATTGATGCCGTATTTTGATAGGCATTTTATAAAGGTCGGCTTTAATTTGCTGGGGATGATGAATTTTGTTATGGCGGGTTCGTCGATCTCTGGGTGAGAGTTCGGGTGGAGTGTAAAAGCTCCAGATTGTGCTGTTATTCGTTTTGAGCCATGTGATGGGAGAAAGACTACCGTTTTATCGAGTTTTGCGATGTTGATTTTTTCTTCGCGCTTGTACTCTCTGGCTTCGTAAAGGTAAACAGCCCCGTCTTTCTCTGGGTTTTCTTTTACGGCAAAGAAGCAGGCCACTAAAGGGCTAAAGCTCCAATCTAATAGGCGAGTGGGGAGGCCGTGATGTTGCGCGAGAGTGAGCCATTGAATTTCATTTTCTGGCTGCTTCTCTAGATGCGGGCGAGAGTGCGCTTTGAAAACCCACATCATTTTATCTTCTCTAATCAGATGTTCGTTTGAGTGGTGTCTGAATAAAGATGGGAGAAGTCTAAAGTTTCTATTTGATACGCCGCGGAAAAGATCGTTCGGATCGGTGTTGCTGACTTGCTCTAAGAAATCGTTTATATCTGTGATTATTATTTCGTTCTTTGTGGCTGATAGGTATGCATCAGCAAGAATTTCCGCATCTAGTAAGGCGCCATAGAGATTCTTTACTTCGCTGCGGTAAATTTCTTCTGCCTTTTTAAACGTGCTATATGCTGTTTGACTTAGTAGGGATTGTATTGTGCTTGGCTTTGTTTCTATTATTTGACTATTTTGTGGTTTTCTTCGTATTAATGAGAATTCATTTTCTAAAAATTTAGAGTCGTGCTCTTTGTTTAGGATGATTTCTGAGTTGCCTAGGAACTTTTCTAGATCTTCGGATATTGATATGAATTCGGGCTTGTCTTTCAGAAATTCATCTGTGATTCCGTGCTCGGCGATGAAGCTTTCTTCTATTTCCCTGTTCGGATTAATGTAGACGTGAAAGTGTTTCCCGGTCATTTTTCGGTTTTCTACTAAGACTCCGCCAATTTCTATTATGCGATGGCCTTCTGTAGGTGAAGAGCCGGTGGTCGATAGGCAGAGGAATATTTGTTTCATGGTTACCTAATAAAAAAGCCCCGCACTAGGCGGGGCTTCTTAATTCAGCTCTTCCCCTACATCCATGGCGGGCGTAGGTCGAACCGTATCGCAATATCATCTGGCCATCAATCCCAGCTCAACGCCCCACCCGTCTGATACTCAATCACCCGCGTCTCAAAGAAGTTCTTCTCCTTCTTCAGATCCATGATCTCGCTCATCCATGGGAACGGGTTGGTGGTGCCCGGATACTCTTCCTTCAGACCAATCTGCGTCAGACGACGGTTGGCGATGAACTTGAGGTAGTCCTCCATCATCGCGGCGTTCATGCCGAGTACGCCACGGGGCATGGTGTCGCGGGCGTATTCGATTTCCAGTTGGGTGCCCTGGAGGATCATCTGGGTCGCTTCGTCCTTCATTTCGGCGTCCCACAGGTGCGGGTTCTCGATCTTGATCTGGTTGATCATGTCGATGCCGAAGTTCAGGTGCATGGACTCGTCGCGCAGGATGTACTGGAACTGCTCGGCGGTGCCGGTCATCTTGTTGCGGCGGCCCATGGAGAGGATCTGGGTGAAGCCGCAGTAGAAGAAGATGCCTTCCAGTACGCAGTAGTAGGCGATGAGGTTCTTCAGGAACTGCTTGTCGGTCTCCGGGGTGCCGGTCTGGAAGGTCGGGTCGGAGATGGAGCGGGTGTACTTGAGGCCCCAGCTGGCCTTTTTCGCGACGCTCGGGATCTCGTGGTACATGTTGAAGATCTCGCCTTCATCCATGCCCAGCGATTCGATGCAGTACTGGTAGGCGTGGGTGTGGATCGCCTCTTCGAAGGCCTGGCGCAGGATGTACTGGCGGCACTCGGGGTTGGTGATCAGGCGGTAGGTGGCCAGCACGAGGTTGTTGGCGACCAGGCTGTCGGCGGTGGAGAAGAAGCCGAGGTTGCGCTTGACGATGCGGCGCTCGTCTTCGCTGAGGCCGTCCTTGCTCTTCCACAGGGCAATGTCGGCGTTCATGTTCACTTCCTGCGGCATCCAGTGGTTGGCGCAACCATCCAGATACTTCTGCCAGGCCCAGTCGTACTTGAAAGGGACGAGCTGGTTGAGGTCGGCACGGGCGTTGATCATGCGCTTCTCGTCGACGCGCACGCGGGCGGCTTCACCTTCCAGTTCGTTGAGGCCTTCGCGGATGTCCAGCTCGTCCAGCGCGCGCTTGGCGCGGGCGATGGCGTCGGAGTCGTCAGCGGCAACGGCGCGGGCTTCTTCCACGGAGCCGGCGGCTTCGTTGTCCAGCTTGGCGGCGGTCTGGCTCGCAGGCTGCGCGGCAGCAGTGGCCGGCGCGGCGGTGGTGGTTTCTTCTTCGTCGAATTCGTCCCAGCTCAGCATGTGCGGTTGCTCCTGATTGGGGACCGGGGCTTGGCCGGTCGGATGTATGGGGTGGCTTTTGGTTTGCACGCAAAAGCGCGGAATCTGGTTTGGTGTTGCGGGCCATCGAGTGGGACAACGGTGGATGTGGAAAGCGACATCCACCCTACGAATCAGCCCACAACTTCCACTCGGTGCGAGGGCGGAGCTGGGCGAGTGAGCGCAAGGCGCCTGTCGAGTCGGAACCCCTGAGCGTACAGCTGTACGTGATGGGGTCCGGCTCGGCAGGCAACGCGGCGATCGCCGTCCAGATGCGTCCGCCTCCCTTTGTTACTGGCAGGCTTCGCAGTCGGGATTATCGATGGAACACGCCTGCGGCACCGGCGCCGGCTTCGGCTCGGCACTCAGGCTTTCGTCGATCACCGAACTCACGGCATTCAGCTTGCCGGTGTTGATGGTGGACTTCTCGGTGCTGGTTGCGGCCAGGGCACGGAGGTAGTAAGTGGTCTTCAGGCCACGGTACCAGGCCATGCGGTAGGTCACGTCGAGCTTCTTGCCGCTGGCGCCGGCGATGTAGAGGTTCAGCGACTGGGCCTGGTCGATCCACTTCTGGCGGCGGCTGGCCGCCTCGACGATCCACTTGGTTTCCACTTCGAAGGCGGTGGCGTACAGGTCCTTCAGGTCCTGTGGGATGCGTTCGATCTGCTGCACCGAGCCGTCGTAGTACTTGAGGTCGTTGACCATGACCGGGTCCCACAGGCCGCGGGCCTTGAGGTCGTGGACCAGGTACGGGTTGATCACCGTGAACTCGCCGGACAGGTTCGATTTGACGTACAGGTTCTGGTACGTCGGCTCGATGGACTGCGACACGCCAACGATGTTGGAGATGGTCGCGGTCGGCGCGATGGCCATGATGTTGGAGTTGCGGATGCCTTTCTTCACGCGCTCGCGCACCGGCGCCCAGTCCAGCGATTCGGAGAGGTCGACGTCGATGTACTTCTGGCCACGGGCCTCGATGAGGATCTGCTGGGAATCCAGCGGCAGGATGCCCTTGGACCACAGCGAGCCTTCGAAGCTGGAGTAGGCGCCACGCTCGTCGGCTAGGTCACAGGAGGCCTGGATGGCGTAGTAGCTGATGGCTTCCATGGACTTGTCGGCGAAGTCGATGGCGGCATCGGAACCGTAGGCGATGTGCTGCAGGTACAGCGCGTCCTGGAAGCCCATGATGCCCAGGCCCACCGGACGGTGCTTGAAGTTGGCGTTCTGCGCCTGCGGCACGCTGTAGTAGTTGATGTCGATGACGTTATCGAGCATGCGCACGGCGGTGCGCACGGTGCGCTCCAGCTTGGCCGCGTCCAGCTTGCCGTCGACGATGTGGTTGACCAGGTTGATCGAGCCCAGGTTGCAGACGGCGATCTCGTCCTTGTTGGTGTTCAGGGTGATCTCGGTGCACAGGTTGGAGCTGTGCACCACGCCGACGTGCTGCTGCGGGCTGCGCAGGTTGCACGGGTCCTTGAAGGTCAGCCACGGGTGGCCGGTCTCGAACAGCATCGAGAGCATCTTGCGCCACAGGTCCTTGGCCGGCAGGGTCTTGAACAGCTTGATCTTGCCGTACTTGGTCAGCTCCTCGTAGTACTCGTAACGCTCCTCGAAGGCGCGGCCGGTGAGGTCGTGCAGGTCGGGTACGTCGGACGGGGAGAACAGCGTCCAGGGGCCGTCATCGAACACGCGCTTCATGAACAGGTCCGGAATCCAGTTCGCGGTGTTCATGTCGTGGGTACGGCGACGGTCGTCACCGGTGTTCTTGCGCAGCTCGAGGAATTCCTCGATGTCCAGGTGCCAGGTTTCCAGGTAGGCGCAGACCGCGCCCTTGCGCTTGCCGCCCTGGTTGACCGCCACGGCGGTGTCGTTGACCACTTTCAGGAACGGCACGACGCCCTGGCTCTTGCCGTTGGTACCCTTGATGTAGGCACCCAGTGCGCGCACCGGGGTCCAGTCGTTGCCCAGGCCGCCGGCGAATTTGGACAGCAGGGCGTTATCGCGGATGGCATCGTAGATGCCGCCTAGGTCGTCCGGCACGGTGGTGAGGTAGCACGAGGACAGCTGCGGACGCAGGGTGCCGGCGTTGAACAGGGTCGGCGTCGAGGCCATGTAGTCGAAGGATGACAACAGGTTGTAGAACTCGATGGCGCGCGCTTCTTTCTGCTCTTCCTCGATGGCCAGGCCCATGGCGACGCGCATGAAGAAGATCTGCGGCAGTTCGAAGCGGACGTTGTCCTTGTGGATGAAGTAGCGGTCGTACAGGGTCTGCAGGCCGAGGTAGGTGAACTGCTGGTCACGCTCGTGGTTCAGTGCCGCGCCCAGCTTGGCCAGGTCGTAGCTCTTCAGCTTGGAATCGAGCAGCTCGAACTCGACGCCTTTCTCGATGTAGGCCGGCAGGGCTTTGGCGTAAAGATCGGCCATCTCGTGGTGAGTGGCGGACTCGGCTACGCCGAGGAAGCCCAGGGCTTCGGCACGCAGGGTGTCCATCAGCAGGCGCGCAGTGACCTGGCTGTAGTTCGGCTCACGCTCGACCAGGGTGCGGGCGGTCATCACCAGCGCGGTGTTGACGTCCTTCTCGGCCACGCCGTCGTAGAGGTTCTTCAGGGTCTCGCGCTCGATCAGCGCGCCATCGACTTCGGCCAGGCCTTCGCAGGCCTCGGAGATGATGGTCTGCAGGCGGCCCATGTCCAGCGGCTGCTGGCTGCCATCGGCGCGGGTGACGCGAATGCTCGGGTGCGGCTGGGCGATGTCGCTGCTGCCGCTGGCGCTCTTGCGCTTGACGGCCTGGGCTTCGCGGTAGATCACGTAGTCACGGGCGACCTTCTGCTCGCCGGCACGCATCAGGGCCAGTTCGACCTGGTCCTGGATTTCCTCGATGTGGATGGTGCCGCCCGAAGGCATGCGACGGCGGAAGGTGGCGGTGACCTGCTCGGTCAGACGCGCGACGGTGTCGTGGATGCGCGAGGAAGCGGCAGCGTTACCGCCTTCCACTGCGAGAAAGGCCTTGGTGATGGCGACGGTGATTTTGTCGTCGGTGTAGGGGACGACAGTACCGTTGCGCTTGATCACGCGCAGCTGGCCCGGGGCGGTAGCCGCCAGATCCGGTGCATCGGCTGACAGCGGGTTCTCGCGAGTGGATGGGTTCTGCATGGGGGCTCCGGATTCTCTCTTGGTCGCGGTAATGGTTCTGGATGGGCTTGTGCCCGCAAGGTTGGTTCAGGTCGAGCGTTGCTGTTCGGTTAGCGCCAATGACGTCGGTCAAGGGCGCAAGAATGTCGGGAAGAATAGCTTCGTGAAAAACACTGTCAACACAATATCTAGTGCCTGTGGATTCGGTCCGTACTATCGGTGCGAGCGGTTGGGGTTGGCAGGCTGTCGCGCAGGACCCGGCATTTGAGCGTCGCATGCGGCTCTGCTCGCGCGGCTGTTGGCGAGTTGCAGGCCGACGGAAGGTGACAAGTGGCATCGCCAAGCCATTTGTGTCTCTGGTTGAGCTAAACCCCAATATATGGGGTTCAGGCTGCGAGGGGGCGACACCTTAATGCCGCTGGCGTGCCTTTGCAACCGGCGTTCGCTGAACAAGCTGTGGATAAGATGTGGGTGCTTTGTGGGTTAAAAAGTGCTGCGTCAGGCAAACCCGCGCACCATCGGAGCCAGCCCCAAGGCCGGAAAAAAGAGGACTGTCCGCGCCACTCGTCGCGTCGACGCGAAAAGCGGCCATCACTATATGTTGTGTTTGTGACAGGCAGGTTCTGCAGGCTCCTTCCCGGGCGCGGTTGGGTACAATGCGCCGGCGTTCGGATCGGTCTGGCAGTGTCGGCGGAGGCATCAATGGAGCAGGAAACGTGGCGAATCCTCATCGTCGAGGATGATCGGCGGCTGGCGGAGTTGACTCAGGAATACCTGCAGGGCGATGGCGCATTCGAGGTGTCCATCGAGGCCGACGGCGCGCGCGCGGTCGAGCGCATCGTCAGCGAGCGTCCCGATCTGGTGGTGCTCGACCTGATGCTGCCCGGCGAGGATGGCATGTCCATCTGCCGGCGCGCGCGTGAACAGTATGACGGGCCGATCCTGATGCTCACCGCGCGTGCCGATGACCTGGATCAGGTGCTGGGCCTGGAAACCGGCGCCGACGACTATGTGTGCAAGCCGGTGCGCCCGCGCCTCTTGCTGGCGCGCATCCGTGCGTTGCTGCGGCGGCGCGACACGCCGGAAGCAGCGGGCAGCGCCAAGCGCCTGCAGTTCGGCCCGCTGGTGGTCGACAGCGCGTTGCGCGAGGCCTGGCTGCGTGAAAAGCAGATCGAGCTGACCGGGGCCGAGTTCGACCTGCTCTGGCTGCTGACCTCCAACGCCGGCCGCATCCTCTCGCGCGAGGAGATCTTCGCCCAGTTGCGCGGCATCGAATACGACGGCCAGGATCGCTCCATCGACGTGCGCATCTCGCGCATCCGGCCGAAGATCGGCGACGACCCGGAGCATCCGCGCCTGATCAAGACCGTGCGCGGCAAGGGCTACCTGTTCGTCTCCGAAGCCGCCGAGGCGCTGGCCTGACGTGCCGCGCCCGCAGAGCGCTGTCTGAATGAATTCGATCTTCCTGCGCATCTATGGCGGCGTGCTGGCGGTGCTGGTGCTGGTGGCGCTGCTGGGTGCCGGCGGCCTGCAGCTGCTCAACGAGGTGCGTGCCGATGCGCACCGCGAGCGTCTGGCCGGCGGCACTTTTCGTCTGATGGCGCACAACATGAGCAGCATGACCCCGGTGGAGCGGCGCCAGGCGGCCAACCTCTGGGGGCGCCTGCTCGGCATTCCGCTGCGGGTGCGCACGCTGGACGACGTCGATCTCGATGACCGTCTGGAGACGCGTCTGCTGCGCGGTCAGGTGCTGGTCGAACAGCTGCGCCCGCGCAGCACCACGGTGTTCAGCCTGGTCAGCGCCCGCGACGGGCTGGTGCTCACCGGCGAGGTCGAGCAGGTCAGCGAGCAGCTGGCGCGGGCGACCATCTACCTGCTGATCGACGAGCTGATCCGCTATCCCGAGAACGAGCAGCCGCGGCATCTGGCCGAACTCAAGGAAGCGCGCGGTTTCGGCTATCCGCTGCAGCTGCTGACACGCGACAGCGCCAACCTCGACGACGACCAGCGTCGGCGCCTCGACGAGGGCGACACGGTGATGGCGCTGGACCAGGGCGGCGGCGCCATCCGCGTGTTCGCCGCCGTCGCCGGTACCTCGTGGATCATGCAGCTCGGCCCGCTGTATCCGCTGGATGCCTATCCGCCGCATCTGCTGCTGCTGATCGGCCTGCTCGGTCTGTCGCTGATCGGGCTGACCGTCTACCTGCTGGTACGCCAGCTCGAGCAGCGCCTCAGCGTGCTGGAGGCGGCGGCCACGCGTATCGCCAGCGGCAACCTGAGCGCGCATGTGCCCGATGCCGGCAGCGATTCGGTGGGGCGTCTGGCGGCAGCGTTCAACCTCATGGCCAAGCAGCTGCAGCGCCTGCTGGCGGTGCAGCGCGAGATGGTCAGCGCGGTGGCGCATGAACTGCGCACGCCGGTGGCGCGCCTGCGCTTCGGCCTGGAGATGAGCGCCGACGCGCAGAGCGACGAGGCGCGGCGCAAGCATCTGGCGGGTATGGATGCCGATATCGACGATCTCGACCGGCTGGTGGACGAGATGCTGGTGTACACCCGCCTGGAACAGGGACTGCCGACGCTGAAGTTCGCGCCGGTGGACCTGGAGGCGCTGGTCGATCAGGTCATCGGCGAGCTGGCGCCGCTGCGTCCGGCGATCCGTATCGAGCGCGGTCACTGCGTGCCGGCGGCGGACGGCAGCAGCCGCGCTGACGCCGAGCTGCAATACCTGCGCCGTGCGCTGAGCAACCTGATCAGCAACGCGGCCCGCCATGCCGAAACGCAGGTGCGGGTGAGCTACGCCTTCGATGCCGGGCAGGTCTGGCTGCGCGTCGAGGACGACGGCCCCGGCGTGCCGGAGGCGGACTGGGAGCGCGTGTTCACTCCCTTCCTGCGCCTGGACGACAGCCGTACGCGGGCTTCCGGCGGGCATGGACTGGGGCTTTCCATCGTGCGGCGGATCATCTACTGGCACGGCGGTCGCGCGCTGATCGGTCGCAGCGAACTGGGTGGCGCCTGCTTCAGCCTGCGCTGGCCCAGTCGCCACACGCCGCGGGCCGGCAAGGCCTGAGCGCGTCGGTCACGCGGGAATGCTCACCAGCGTCAGCAGATAGTCGTCGAACGCATTGAACTGGCCTTCCAGCTCCGTGCCGCGGCGCCATTGCGTCGACAGTTCGGTGAGCAGGCGCAGGCGCACGAAGCCGCTGGCGTCGCAGGCCACCAGTTCGGCGTCTTGGAAATAGAAGCGCCGCTTGACTAGCGGATAGAGCGCCTTGAACAGGCTTTCCTTGAGCGAGAACGTCAGCGTCACCCGCTGCGCGCGCTGCACGGCGGGCAGCGCGGCGTAGCCTTGCAACTCGTCTGCGGTGAGGATCTCGCTCGCCAGCCGGTCGGCCCGCTCGGGCTCCAGTTGCTGCTCGATATCCAGCCCCAGGCCGCGCCAGGCCTGCTGGTGCGCGACCACCACGCCGGCCCAGCCGGCACCGTGGGTGATCGAGCCGACCACACCGGCGGGCCAGCATGGCGAGCGATCGGCCGCAACCGTCGGCACCGCTGGCGCGCCGGTCAACCGCAGCAGTGCCTGACGGGCGCACAGCCGGCCGGCGAGGAATTCCGCCTGGCGCTTGCTCACGCCTCGCGGTGTCGGGATGCCCCAACGCGGAAAATCTTCCGGATCGAGCAACGCCGGATCGAAGCGCGTGCTCAGCAGATGCACGCCGGCCAACGCGCGCGGCAGCGGCCAGCGGTCATCCAGGGCGGTGCAGCAGCGGGGCAGGGGTGGGTGCGCGTTCATGCCGCGCATTGTGCCTCAAGCACGCCGCTCGCGCGCGCCGCCACCGGCCTGCTAGGGTGAACGGCATTGCCAGACAGGGAGAAAGCGATGTTTGAATCCGCCGAGATTGGCCACGCGGTCGACAAGGCCACCTACGACGCCGAAGTGCCGGTGCTGCGCGAAGCGCTGCTGCAGGCGCAGTACCGACTGCGCGAACAGGCGCGCTTTCCGATGCTGATCCTGATCAACGGCATCGAAGGCGCCGGCAAGGGCGAGACGGTCAAGCTCCTCAATGAATGGATGGACCCGCGGCTGATCACCGTCGAGAGCTTCGAGGTGCCGAGCGACGAGGAGCTGTCGCGTCCGCCAGCCTGGCGTTACTGGCGGCGTATGCCGCCCAAGGGGCATACCGGCATCTTCTTCGGCGACTGGTACAGCAAAATGCTCGAGGACCGCGTGCACGGGCGCATCGACAAGGCCGAACTGGAGCTGGCCATCGCCCGCGCGCAGCGGCTGGAGCGCATGCTCTGCGACGAGGGCACGCTGATCTTCAAGTTCTGGTTCCACCTGTCCAAGGCGCAGATGAAGGCGCGCCTGGATTCGCTCAAGGACGACCCGCTGCATAGCTGGCGCATCAGCCCGCTGGACTGGCAGCAATCGAAGACCTACGACAAGTTCGTGCGCTATGGCGAGCAGGTGTTGCGCCGCAGCAGCCGCGACTTCGCGCCTTGGTACGTGATCGAGGGCGTCGACGAGCGTTACCGCAGCCTGGCGGTCGGCCGGCTGCTGCTCGAGGGACTGCAGGCCGCGCTGGCAGCGGCGGAACAACCGGTGAATGGAATTTCGCATCCACATTCGGCGCCGCTCGCGCTGGACCTCGACCGCCTGACGCTGCTCGGCAGCCTCGACCTCAGCCAGAAGCTCGACAAGGACAGCTATCAGCTGCAGCTCGCCGAGGAGCAGGCGCGCCTGTCGCGGCTGTTGCGTGATCGGCGCATCCGCAAGCGTGGCGTGCTGGCGTTGTTCGAGGGGCACGATGCGGCCGGCAAGGGAAGCGCCATCCGCCGGGTCACCGGGGCGCTCGATCCGCGTCTGTACCGCACCGTGCAGATCGCCGCACCGAGCGAGGACGAACGCGCCCAGCCCTGGCTGTGGCGCTTCTGGCGCAACGTGCCGGAGCGCGGCAAGTTCACTATCTTCGACCGCTCCTGGTACGGCCGCGTGCTGGTCGAACGCGTCGAGGGCTTCTGCACGCCGGACGAGTGGTTGCGTGCCTACAGCGAGATCAACGACTTCGAGGAGCAGCTGGTGGACGCCGGCGTGGTGCTGGTGAAGTTCTGGCTGTCGATCGATCAGGACACCCAGCTCCAGCGTTTCAAGGAGCGCGAGGAGACGCCCTTCAAGCGCTTCAAGATCACCGAGGAGGACTGGCGCAACCGCGAGAAGTGGGACGCCTATGCCGGTGCCGTGGCCGACATGGTCGACCGTACCAGTACCGAGATTGCCCCCTGGACGCTGGTCGAGGCCAACGACAAGCGCTTCGCCCGGGTCAAGGTGCTGCGCACGCTCAACGAGGCGCTGGAGGCGGCCATCGCCCGGTAACGGCAGCGCACGATGGTCATGCATAGGCGGGCTGAATGGTCATCGTCAGCGCCGCGCGGGCACCTCTATGCTCGGCGCAACGCCAACAACAAGATCACCGAGGTGAGCCATGCGTGAAGTGGTAATCGTCGACAGCGTGCGGACCGGCCTGGCCAAGTCTTTTCGCGGCAAGTTCAACATGACCCGTCCCGACGACATGGCGGCGCATTGCGTCGATGCGCTGCTGACGCGCAACGGCCTCGATCCGCGGGTGGTCGAGGACTGCATCGTCGGCGCCGGTTCCAACGAGGGCGCGCAGGGCTACAACATCGGGCGCAACGTCGCGGTGCTGTCGGGGCTGGGCATCGACTGCCCGGGCATGACGCTCAACCGTTATTGCTCGTCGGGCCTGCAGGCCATCGCCATCGCCGCCAACCAGATCGCCTCCGGCTGCAGCGACGTGATCGTCGCCGGCGGGGTGGAATCGATCACCCTCACGGCCAAGAGCCGCAACACCGACCACCTCTACAATCCGATCATCCAGGAGCGGGTGCCCGGCATTTACCACAGCATGGGCCAGACCGCCGAGCTGGTCGCCCGCCGCTACAACGTCACCCGCGAGCAGCAGGACCGCTACGCGCTGCAGAGCCAGCAGCGCACCGCGCGGGCGCAGGCCGAGGGTCTGTTCGTCGACGAGATCGTGCCGATGCAGGTGCGCTATTTCACCGAGGACAAGGCCACCGGCGAGCGGACCGAGCACGACGGCGTGGTCGATCGCGATGACTGCAACCGCCCGGATACCAGCTACGAAAGCCTGGCCGGGCTCAAGCCGGCATTCGCCGAGGACGGCTCGGTGACCGCCGGCAACGCCTCGCAGCTCTCCGATGGGGCTTCGATGACCCTGGTGATGAGCCTGCAGAAGGCCATCGAACTGGGCCTGAAGCCGCGCGCGTTCTTCCGTGGCTTCACCGTCGCCGGGTGCGAGCCGGAGGAGATGGGCATCGGTCCGGTGTATTCGGTGCCGCGCCTGCTCAAGGCCAAGGGGCTGAAGATCGACGACATCGACCTCTGGGAGCTCAACGAAGCCTTCGCCTCGCAGTGCCTGTACTGCCGGGACAAGCTGGAAATCGACAACGAGAAGTTCAACGTCAACGGCGGTTCGATTTCCATCGGCCACCCGTTCGGCATGACCGGCTCGCGCACCGCCGGCCACCTGATCCGCGAGCTGCAGCGGCGTAACCTGCGCTACGGCGTGGTGACCATGTGCGTCGGTGGCGGCATGGGCGCTTCGGGGCTGTTCGAAGCGGTGCGCTGAGGGCGAGGGCGAGGCGTTCTGGCAAACCGGTGGATGGCTGCGGCCATCCACCCTACGCTCCGACCGGATTCCGTAGGGTGGATAACCGCGCAGCGTTATCCACCGGCGGAGTCGCCCGCCGCATCAGGCGAGCCTGCTCAACCCTGCTTGCCGGATTCGAGCATGCTTTCCGGGCGCACCCACTGGTCGAACTCCTCATCGGTCAAGTAGCGCAGCTCCAGCGCCGCCTCGCGCAGCGTCTTGTTCTCGGCGTAGGCCTTCTTGGCGATCTCCGCTGCTTTGTCGTAGCCGATGTGCGGGTTCAAGGCGGTGACCAGCATCAGCCCTCGCTCCAGGTGCTCGGCCATGCGCGTCGGGTCCGGCTCCAACCCCACCACGCAGTGCGTGTTGAAATTGCGGCAGCCATCGGCCAGCAGGCGGATCGATTGCAGCAGGTTGTGGATGATCACCGGTTTGAACACGTTGAGCTGCAGGTGACCCTGGCTGGCAGCGAAACCGATGGTCACGTCGTTGCCCATCACCTGGCAGGCGAGCATCGACAGCGCCTCGCACTGGGTCGGATTGACCTTGCCGGGCATGATCGAACTGCCGGGCTCGTTGGCCGGCAGCCGCACTTCGGCGAAGCCGCCGCGCGGACCGGAGCCGAGCAGGCGCAGGTCGTTGGCGATCTTTATCAGTGCCACGGCGAGCGTCTTCAGCGCGCCGGACAGCGCCACCAGCGGTTCGTGGCCCGACAGCGCGGCGAACTTGTTCGGCGCCGAGACGAAGGGCAATCCCGACAGCGCCGCCAGTTCCGCCGCAATGGCCTCGGCGAAGCCGTGCGGCGCGTTCAGCCCGGTGCCCACCGCCGTGCCGCCCTGGGCCAGCTCGTAGACCGCTGGCAGGGCATGGCGAATCGCTTGTTCGGCGATATCCAGCTGGGCGACGAAGGCCGACAGTTCCTGGCCGAAGGTGATCGGCGTGGCATCCATCATGTGCGTGCGCCCGGTCTTGACCAGCTTGCCATAGCGTGCCGCCTGCTCGGCGAGGCCGCCGGACAGCTCGGCGATGGCGGGCAGCAACTGGTCATGGATCGCCTTCGCGGTGGCGATGTGCATCGCCGTGGGGAAGCAGTCGTTGGAACTCTGCGCGCGGTTGACGTGATCGTTGGGGTGCACCGGGCTCTTGCCGCCGCGAGTGCCGCCGGCCAGCTCGTTGGCGCGCCCGGCGATCACCTCGTTGACGTTCATGTTGCTCTGCGTGCCGCTGCCGGTTTGCCAGACCACCAGCGGAAACTGGTCGTCATGCTGGCCGTGCAGCACCTCGTCGGCGGCCTGTTCGATCAGCCGGGCCACGTCGGGTGGCAGGTCGCCGATGCGGTCGTTGACCCGCGCCGCGGCCTTCTTGATCAGCGTCAGCGCGTGCAGCACGGCCAGCGGCATGCGCTGGTCGCCAATGGCGAAATTGACCAGCGAGCGCTGCGTCTGCGCCCCCCAGTAGGCCTGCTCGGGTACCTCGATCGGGCCCAGACTGTCGGTTTCAGTGCGTGTCATGCCGTGCTCCTGATGAGTGATCGAAGGTTAGGCTGCCGGGCGGCACTACGGGTTCCGTGCGGCGGGACCGGTTCTTGAGGCATTGGAACTCCGGGCGCAGAATGTGTCCATTGAGGGCTACCTATCGCCCATTCAGGAAAAATCCAATGTCCATGTTGCGTGTTTTCAGTGTCTGCACCGCCCTCATTCTCTCCCTTGCCAGCGTCGCGGCTAATGCCGACCAGGCCAGCCATGCGCGCAATGCCGAGCGCTTCCTGCAGCTGGCCAACGCCGACCGGCTCGCCGTGCCGGTGTATGCCCAGGTGCAGCAGATGTTCGCCCAGCGTTTCGCCGAAACCCAGGCGCCGGAGAACAAGAAGGCGCTGCTCGAGCGCTATCAGGCCAAGGCCAATACGGCGCTGGATCAAGCCATCGGCTGGAAGAAGCTCGAGCCCGAGCTGGTCAGCATATACACCTCGCAGTTCACCGAGCGGGAGCTGGCCGAGCTGATCGAGTTCTACGAATCGCCGCTGGGCAAGAAGATGCTCGACAAGCTGCCGGAACTCAACGCGCGTTCGGCCCAGCTGACGCAGAAGAAGCTCGAAGCCGCCGTGCCGGAAGTGAACAAGCTGTTGGCCGAGATGACGGCCGAACTCGATACCCAGAAGCCCTGATGGAGCCAGAATGTCCAAGCTCGAACTGATTCAGAACGCCCTGCAGGCGCTCGAACCGCAGCACCTCGAGGTGTTCGATGAGAGCCACATGCACAGCCGCGGTCGCGAAACGCACTACAAGGCGGTGATCGTCAGCCAGCAGTTCGCCGGGCTGAACTCGGTCAAGCGTCATCAGAAGGCCTACGCCGCAATGGGCGAACTGATGCCGCAGGTGCACGCGCTGGCGCTGCACACCTACACCCCCGAAGAGTGGGCGCAGCAGAGCGCCGTGCCGGCCTCGCCGGTGTGCGCCGGCGGGCACAAGTAACCTCGCCGAGGTCGTTCGGCGCCGGCGAGCGCGCCAGCAGCGACTTGTTTGCTAGAATCCGCACCCCGCGCCGGCTCACGCCGGCGCTTTTGTTTTGCTGTCCCGTCCGCCCTTTGCGAGGGCGACCACCGGAGGAAAATCGGCATGACTGCGAAGATCGTCGTCGCGGCGCTGTACAAGTTCGTCGCTCTGCCGGACTACGTCGCGCTGCGCCAGCCGCTGCTCGACACGCTCACCGCCCACGGCATTCGCGGTACGCTGCTGCTGGCCGAGGAGGGCATCAACGGCACGGTATCCGGCAGTCGCGCGGCGATCGATGCGCTGCTCGCCTGGTTCGCCCGCGACCCACGGCTGGCCGATATCGACCACAAGGAGTCGTACTGCGACGAGCAGCCGTTCTACCGCACCAAGGTCAAGCTGAAGAAGGAAATCGTCACCCTCGGCGTGCCCGGGGTCGATCCCAACCAGCGTGTCGGCACCTACGTCGAACCGAAAGACTGGAACGCGCTGGTCGATGATCCCGAAGTGCTGCTGATCGACACCCGCAACGACTACGAGGTCGCCATCGGCACCTTCGAGGGCGCGGTCGATCCCAAGACCGCCTCCTTCCGCGAGTTTCCCGAGTACATCAAGGCGCATTACGACCCGGGCCGGCACAAGAAGGTGGCGATGTTCTGCACCGGCGGCATCCGCTGCGAGAAGGCGTCGAGCTACATGCTCGGCGAGGGCTTCGAGGAGGTCTATCACCTCAAGGGCGGCATCCTCAAATACCTGGAAGAGGTGCCGGAGGCCGAGAGCCGCTGGCGTGGCGACTGCTTCGTGTTCGACAACCGCGTGACCGTGCGGCACGACCTGTCGGCCGGCGATTTCGACCTCTGCCATGCCTGCCGTCAGCCGATCTCCGTGGAAGACCGGCAGTCCCCGCACTACGCTGCCGGTATCAGCTGCCCGCACTGCTGGGACAGCCTCAGCGAGAAGACCCGTGCCAGCGCTCGCGAACGGCAGAAACAGATCGAACTGGCGCGCCAGCGCAACCAGCCGTCGCCCATCGGCCGCGATCCGCGGCAACCGGACGCATGAACACCGAGGCGCTGGCGGCCTAGTCTGCGCGCCGCGCCGAGATCCGACCGGCCCACCGACATTGACCACCGTCCCGGAGAAACCATGAGCGCTCGACTGATCTACGTGATGGACCCGATGTGTTCCTGGTGCTGGGGCTTCGCGCCGGTGCTGCAGGCGCTGGCCGAGCAGGCGCAGGCGTGCGATGTGCCGCTGACGCTGGTGGTCGGCGGCCTGCGTCGCGAGCGCGCGGCGATGGATCAGACCGGGCGGACACGCACCTTGTCGTACTGGCAGGCGGTCCACGATGCCACCGGTCAGCCGTTCAACTTCGACGCCGGCCTGCCCGAAGGACTGGTCTACGACACCGAGCCGGCCTGCCGCGCGCTGGTGGCGGCGCGCAGCCTGGCGCCGGAGCGCGTCTGGCCGCTGGCGCAACTGATCCAGCAGGCGTTCTATGCCGAGGGGCGCGATGTGACCCTGCCGGCGCAGCTGGTCGAGCTGGCCGAGGCCGCCGGTATCCCGCGTATCGAATTCGCCGAGCGCTTCGACTCGGCGGACAGCCGTGCCGTAACCGAAGGCGACTTCACCTGGGCACAGAACCTCGGCATCGCCGGCTTTCCGACCCTGCTCGCCGAGCGTCACGGCCAGCTGGCGTTGCTGACCAACGGCTATCAACCGCTGGAGCAGCTCGCGCCGCTGCTGGCGCGCTGGCTGGAGCGCAACGCCCATGCCTGACCGGCTCAGCTGGGCGGAGATTCGCCGCCTCGCCCTGCATCATCGCAAGGCGCTGATCCTCGCCAACCTGGTCGCCGTGCTGGCGACGCTGTGCAGTGTGCCGATTCCGTTACTGCTGCCGCTGCTGGTCGACGAAGTGCTGCTGGGACAGGGCGATAGCGCGCTGCGGGTCATGGACCGGCTGCTGCCGGCGGGCTGGCAGACGGCTGCTGGCTACATCGGCCTGATGCTCGCCGTGACGCTGCTGCTGCGCGCCTCGGCGTTGGTGTTCAACGTCCTGCAGGCCCGGCTGTTCGCGCGGCTGTCCAAGGACATCGTCTACCGCATCCGCGTGCGACTGATCGAACGGCTCAAGCGCATCGCCCTGGCCGAGTACGAAAGTCTTGGCGGCGGCACGGTGGCGGCGCACCTGGTCACTGATCTGGAAACCATCGACAAATTCATCGGCGAGACCCTCAGTCGCCTGCTGGTGGCGCTGCTGTCGATCGTCGGCACCGCGGCGATCCTGGTGTGGATGCACTGGCAGCTGGCGCTGCTGATCCTGCTGTTCAACCCGCTGGTGATCTACGCCACGGTGCAGCTGGGCAAGCGTGTCAAACACCTGAAGAAGCTGGAAAACGACAGCACCGCCGGCTTCACCCAGGCGCTGACCGAAACCCTCGACGCGATCCAGGAGGTGCGCGCCGGTAATCGCCAGGGCTTCTTCCTCGGCCGGCTGGGGCTGAAGGCGCGCGAGGTGCGCGATTACGCCGTAGCCTCGCAATGGAAGACCGATGCCTCCAACCGCGCCAGCGGCCTGCTGTTCCAATTCGGCATCGACGTGTTTCGCGCCGCGGCGATGCTCACCGTGCTGTTCTCCGACCTGTCCATCGGCCAGATGCTCGCGGTGTTCAGCTACCTGTGGTTCATGATCGGCCCGGTGGAGCAGCTGCTCAGCCTGCAGTACGCCTACTACGCCGCCGGAGGAGCGCTGACGCGCATCAACCAGCTGCTGGCACGCGCCGACGAACCGCAGTACGCCGGCAGCCAGGACCCGTTCGCCGGGCACGACACCGTGGCCATCGAGGTGCGCGGGCTGCAGTTTTCCTATCAGGACGAGCCGGTACTGGAGGGCTTGGACCTGACCATCGCCGCCGGCGAGAAGGTGGCCATCGTCGGCGCCAGCGGCGGCGGCAAGAGCACGCTGGTGCAGTTGTTGCTGGGGCTGTATCAGCCGCAGGCGGGGGAAATCCGCTTCGGTGGCGTGCCGCTGCCGGACATCGGCCTGAACACCGTGCGCGACAACGTCTCGGTGGTGCTGCAGCATCCGGCGCTGTTCAACGACACGGTGCGTGCCAACCTCTGCATGGGCCGCGAACGCGACGACGCCAGTTGCTGGCGCGCGCTGGAGATCGCCCAGCTGGCCGAGACCGTGCGCCAGCTGCCGCAGGGGCTGGACAGCATCGTCGGCCGCTCCGGCGTGCGCCTGTCCGGTGGGCAGCGCCAGCGCCTGGCGGTGGCGCGGATGGTGCTGGCCGAGCCCAAGGTGGTGATCCTCGACGAAGCCACCTCGGCGCTGGATGCGGCCACCGAATATGCGCTGCATCAGCAGCTGGCACGTTTCCTCGAGGGCCGCACCACGCTGATCATCGCCCACCGCCTGTCGGCGGTTAAGCAGGCCGACCGCGTGCTGGTGTTCGATGGCGGGCGCATCGCCGAGCAGGGCGAGCATCGCCAGCTGATCGCCGAGGGCGGGCTCTACGCCAGGCTCTACGGCGATCTGCAGCATTGACGGGACGCCCGCAGTCCGGCTGTCTGGCCGCCAGTCGCCTGGCGCCAAAAAAATCTAATTATTTACTCAACTATTAGTAAGCTCGGCCGACTTGCACTCCGTGCCTGACCAAACGGAAGTTCTCTGATGCGATCGCTTACCCAACTCTTCACTCATCTGTCCGTCGGTAAGAAGCTGGCTCTCGGTTTCGGCATGGTGCTGCTGCTGACCCTCGCCGTGGCGGCCACCGGCTTTGTTGCGGTAGACGCCACCGTGGCGCGTTCGCAGCAGATCAGCCAGGTGGCGCAGATCAACGCCGATATCCTCGACGCCCGTGGGCTGGAGCGCGATTACGCGCTGACCCGCCAGGAGCAGTCAGCCACCGCGCTTGGCGAGGTGCTGGGAAAACTGAATCGCGAGCTGGATGCCCTGGCGGCGCACGCCGGCACGGCCGAGCAGGCCAACCTGCAGCAGATTCGCCAGGCCGCGCAGGAATACGGCCGGCTGTTCGACCAGTATCGCCAGCTGATTATCCGTGGCGCCGAGCTGCGCGTGCGTATGGGCACGGCGGCGCAGACCAGCCGCGAAGAGTTCGAGTTCATCGAGCTGGACATGTACGACGCCGTGCGGGCGCTGCGTCTGGAGGGGGATCGTCTGAAAGGCAGCGATCCGCTGACTGTCGCCGAGGCCACCTCGGGGCTGACCAAGAACATCCTCGACCTGCGTACCCAGGAGAACGCCTACGTCGCCACCAGCGCCGAGGAGAACGCCCGCAACTGGCAATCGCTGCACACCGATGTCGTCACCATCGGCAGCAACCTGAAGATCTGGCTGAACGACGAGCAGAAAACCTCGATGGATACCGCGCTCGCCGAGCTGGAGGCCTATCGCCAAGCGTTCGACGAGTTCCGTGCGAACCGCGGCAAGCGCCTCGACGTGGAGCAGCAGATGGCTGAGCAGTCGCGCGTGGTGATCGCGGCCGCCGAGCAGACGCTGGCGGCCGCCACCGAGCAGATGCACGCGCAGCGCGCGAGCACCTACCTGCTGTTGGCGGTGATCGGTGCACTGGCGATTCTCATCGGCCTGCTCGCCGCGGCGGGCATCTCGCGGATGATCGTCGTGCCGCTGCGCCACACCGTGCAGCAGGCGCAGCGGGTGGCTTCTGGCGATCTCACCCAGTCGCAGGCCAGCCAACGCGGCGACGAGCTGGGCCAGCTGCAGAACGCCATGCACGACATGACCGACAGCCTGCGCACGCTGATCGGCCGCATCGGCGGCGGCGTCAGCCAGATCGCCGCAGCGGCCGAACAGCTGTCGGCCGTCACCGCGCAGACCAGCGCCGGTGTGGAGCGCCAGCGCGAGGAAACCGATCAGGTCGCCACCGCCATGAACGAAATGGCCGCCACCGTGCAGGAAGTGGCGCAGAACGCCGAGCAGGCCTCGTTCGCCGCGCGGCAGGCCGACCAGCAGTCACGCCAGGGCGACCAGGTGGTGCGCAGCGCCATCGACGGCATCGGCAACCTGTCTACGGAGGTCGAGCAGTCGGCGCGTGCCATCGAGGAGTTGAACAGTGAGAGCGGGCGCATCGGCAGCGTGCTCGAGGTGATCCGCGCGGTAGCCGAGCAAACCAACCTGCTGGCGCTCAACGCCGCCATTGAGGCCGCGCGTGCCGGCGAGCAGGGGCGCGGCTTTGCCGTGGTCGCCGACGAGGTGCGCGCGCTGGCGCGACGCACGCATGACTCCACCGAGGAGATCGAGGGGCTGATCGGCAATCTGCAGCGCGTCGCGCGCCAGGCTGTCGAGCAGATGGAAACCAGCCGTGGCCTGACCCAGAGCACCGTCGAGCTGGCCAACGAAGCGGGCGCGGCGCTGGGCCGGATTACCGAGTCGGTGTCGACCATCGAGCAGATGAATCAGCAGATCGCCGCCGCCGCCGAGGAGCAAAGTGCGGTCGCGGAGAACATTTCCGAGAGTGTCACCCGTGTGCGCGACATCGGCGAGCAGAGCGCCAGCGCCAGCGAACAGACCGCCGCCGCCAGCGCCGAACTGGCGCGTCTGGGGGGCGAGTTGCAGGCGCTGGTCCGGCAGTTCCGTATCTGACACCTGGCCGCTCAGCCAAACCGACCCCGGCCGCGCGCCGGGGTTTTTGTTCGTGGCGGATGCTCAGCGCTGGCCGAGGTCGGCCGCCCAGGCCTGTAGCGGTACTTCGGGATGCTGCTGCCAGATACGTCGCCAGAGCACTTCCAGCCGCGCCAGGTCGCCACGCTCGGCGGGGAGCCGCTCGGCCTCATGCAGCAGCGTCCAGCCGCTGCCGTTGCGTTCGGCCAGGGGGAAGCGGAAGGGGTGATAGCCGGTCATGCCCAGGCGCAAGTCGGTGACCAGCAAGCGTCCGTCCTCCTCGTCGTAGCGTAGAAAACCGCCGCTGAACCATTGCAGGCGCGCGTGCTGTGGCGAATCGGCCAGCACCTGCGCCAGGGGCTCGCCGCGCGGCAGGCTCACGAACTGCGGCGGCGCGTCATCGAACCAGCCGACCAGTGCCTCGTGGTACTGCGCACCGTCAATCAGGATCACCCGCCAGAGCAGGCTGTTGAACGGCGTGGGCGTGCTGAACAGCCGTTCGGCCTGGATACCCGCGCTGGCCATCGCCCTCTCGACCCGTTGCTCGGCTATCTGCTTGCCGGCGACGGTGAAGCCCAGATACAGCGAAGACAACAGCAGCGCCGCCGCCGGCCAGCGCGCGGCACGCCCGCGCAGGCCGAACAGACCGCCGACCAGCACCGCCAGCAGCAGCGGAACGCTGTACAGCGGATCGATGATGAACACGCTCGACCAGGCGATCGGCGGTGTCGGCAACGGCCACAGCAATTGCGTGCCGTAGCTGGTGAACGCATCGAGCAGCACATGGGTGAGCAGTACCAGCCACAGCGTGAGTAGCAGGCGCGTGCCGGAATAGCCGGCGTCCGGGCGCCAGCGGCGTATCAATGCCGTCAGCAGCAGGGCGACGGCGCTGACCACGAACAGCGAATGGCTGAAACCGCGGTGATAGGTCATGTTGGCCACCGCATCGCCGTAGTCGATGACTACGTCGAGATCCGGCAGGGTGCCGAGCGCGGCGCCATACAGCAGCGCCTTGCGGCCCTGCCAGCGGCCGAGCAGGGCCGCCTGCACGCTGGCGCCGAGTACCGCCTGGGTGATCGAGTCCATCAAATAATTCCGTACGCGAGGTGGATTACCTTAGCCGAAACCCCGGCGCGCTTTGCCGGCCAATTGTGTTCAAACCTGTCCGTGACGGCGCGCGCGTAGGACAATCGCCGCGACTCCCGATTGCGCGAAGGTCCCATGCTGGAAATCTCCAACGCCGTGCAGCTGCCGGATGCCGAGATCGAGTTCACCGCAATTCGCGCCCAGGGCGCCGGTGGGCAGAACGTCAACAAGGTATCCAGTGCGCTGCACCTGCGTTTCGACATCAAGGCTTCGTCGCTGCCGGCGTTCTACCAGGAACGCCTGCTGGCGCTGCGCGACAGCCGCATCACCGCCGATGGCGTGATCGTCATCAAGGCCCAGCGCTATCGCACGCAGGAGCTGAACCGTGCCGATGCGCTCGAACGGCTCGCCGAGCTGATTCGCAGCGTCGCCAAGGTCGAGAAGGCGCGCCGCCCGACGCGGCCCACGCTGGGCTCGAAGACGCGCCGGCTGGAGGGCAAGAGCAAACGCGGTGCGATCAAGGCCGGGCGCGGCAAGGTGGATTACTGAAGCGCCATCAGGTGCCGGTGCGTTGCTCCGCCGGCGGCTCTTCGGGTGGCAGATCGTCCAGAGGCTCCTCGCTGAGCGGTTCGGCAGGCACGCTTTCCGGCGCATCGGGCATCAGCTCCATCACCGTGGGGCTGGTGCGCAGCATCGGCGTGAAGTGGCCGTGCGGTTCGGTGACCAGATCGATGACCTTGCGCGGACGATAGAAGGCGTAGAACGCCAGAACGCCGAGCGACACCGTGTAGAACAGCGGCAGCGCCACCGGGCCGGCCAGGTGCATCAGGCCGCCGGCGATCACTGGGCCGAGCGCCGCGCCGAAGCCGTTGACCAGCAGCAGGCCGCTGGAGCCGGAGAGAATCTCGTCCGGGTTGAGGTGGTCGACCATCTGCGCGACGGCGATGGAATAGATCGAAAACGCCAGCCCGCCCCAGACGAACATTACTCCCAGCAACACCGGGCCGGCGTCGAGCAGCGCCAGGCCGAGCGGCAACGCTGCGGCCAGCGTGACTACCCAGAGCAGCACGCTGCGCCGCTCGAAGCGGTCGGACAGCAGTCCGATCGGCCATTGCAGCAGCGCGCCGCCGAGAATGGTCACGCTCATCATCAGGCCGATGCCGGCGTCATCGAAGCCGACCTGCCCCGCATAGACCGGAGCCAGCCCCCAGAACCCGCCCAGACAGAAGCCCGAGATGCCGGCCGCCATCAACGGCAGCGGGGCGATGCGCGCCAGTTGCAGCAGGTCGGTCGGCGGCACGTCCGGCAGTGCCGGTTGCGGTTGGCGGGTGAGGGTGATCGGCATCATCGCCGCGCCGATGAGGATGGTCGCCACGGCGAACAGGGTGAATTCCATCGGGCTGTCGAGCCCCAGCAACTGCTGCGCCGCCGCCAGCGAACCGAGGTTGACCGCCATGTACACCGCGAACACCTGGCCGCGCTTCTCGCCGCTGACCTGCGCGTTCAGCCAGCTCTCGATGACCATGTACAGCGTCACCAGCGCGACCCCGTACATCACCCGCAGCACCAGCCACACCCAGGGATTGACGATCAGCACGTGCAGCAGCACGGCGGTCGCCGCCAGCGCGGCGTAGAAGGAAAACGTGCGGATGTGGCCGATACGCCGGATCAGCGAGGGCGCGAGCCAGGTGCCGATCAGGAAGCCGCCGAAATAGCCGGACATCAGCAGGCCGACCATGCCGGTCGAATAGCCCTCGGCGATGCCGCGTAGCGTCAGCAGGGTGTTGAGCAGACCGTGCCCGAGCAGCAGCAAGGCCACGCCGCCGAGCAGCGAACTGATGGGAGCGATCAAGGACTTCATGGGCGACACCCTAGGCAACGAAATCGGCTAAGGCAAGTTTCGGTACGCCGGCCCTGGGCCTGCGAAACCTCGTAACCTGCTGATTGGAAAGTAGAAAATCGATTGGGTGGGGTGGCTCATCGCAACACACCGCTCCCTGTGTTGCTGTTGGGCAGCAGCAAACGCTCAGGATTCCCGCAGCAGCGCGCGCGACAGCGGCTCGGCATGACGTACCGCCTGGTTCAGTGACTGCACCGCCTCGGCCATCGCCTGGCGATCCAGCGCGCCGGACAGGGTGATCGATGCCTGTTCGACAACCGCTTCGGCGTGGCGCAGCAGGACACGCTCGGTGGCGCTGTTGCCGGCGGCGTACAGTAGATTCTTGCAGGCCTGCAGCAGCGTCATCAGTACCTGCAGGTCGTTGCTGCCGTAGCGGCGCAGGGGGCCGAACGCCAGCTGCAGCATGGCGTCCAGCTCCAGCTCGCGGATGAACAGGCGCGGCTGGCCCTCGATCGGGGCGACTTCGTGGTTGGGCAGGGGCATGCGCTCGGCCAAGAGCACGCCAAGCATGTCGATCGCCTTGATCGCCGTGCCCGGGTCGTTGATGCCCGGGCTCAAGGCGCGGATGGCGATCTCGACGATCTGCTTGAAGCCGAAGAAGAAGTGTCGGTGGGCGTACTCTTCGACATAGAAGTCGAAGCAGTCCAGCAGCCGGCTCACGCAGTCTTCGTCCAGCTCGCGGTCCAGGCGGATCAGCGGGTGGCCCGGCATGACGAAAAAGCCGTAATGCACCTGGATCGTCATGTGCGCGTTCTGCTCTTCCAGCAGCGCCTGCGCCGCAGAGACGTTCAGCGCCTTGAAGTAGCCCGAACGTCGCGCGCGGATCGTCGTCCAGCGGCTGTCGTCGGGCCAGGGAATCACGTCGCGGTCGTCAAGCTGGCGGCGTCTGGCGTGGAGCTGGCCGAGGGTCTGCTTGTAGACCCGGTTGAGGATGTAGTCGACCTGGATCGACAGCGAAATCGAGCGGATGAAGTAGATGAACAGGCACAGGCAGATCACGCCCAGAAAGAGCGCCAGGAAGACGCCCAGACTCGGCACATTGATGTCGTCGCCTTCCTGAATGGTGGAAATGAGCATCAGCGAACCGATGATCGTGCCGAGATAGACGCCGAGCACCAGCTGATGACTGCGGCTGCTGATCAGCCCGGGAATGACCCGCGGCGACAGTGAGGAGGCGGCCGAGTTGAGCACCACCATGACCATCGAGAAGCTGAACACCATCAGCGAGATGATTCCGCCGACCAGGGTGCCGAGTATCAGCCGGGCGTTCTCGGCGTTCTTCACCACGCCAAGTTCGAGCTGTTCCTTGTAGGGCTGCAGCCAGGTCAGCTCCAGCACGATGGTGATCAGGCACAGGCAGGCCAGGCCCAGGGCGATAAGCGTCGGGTAGAAGGCGATGCTGCCGATGACTCGGTGATACAGGCGAAACAGCCTGTTGGTCAGTGCGGACATGTCAGCTCCCTGCAGAGGTTCGGCGATGCGAGCCTAACCGCCGTTCGGCAGCAAAGGCCGGGCAACGTTCGTTTCGGCGGCTACATTGGGCGCCAGGGTAGCGATCAGGGCCCGCACCGAACCGGGCAGGGCGTCCAGCTCGCGCACCAGGATGCTGCGTTCGCGCACCGCCCAAGGCTCGTCGAGCTGCACCAGCGCCAGCTGCATGGTGCGGCTGTGCCGGCGCGCGGCGGATTCGGGAATGATGCCGATGCCGACACCGGCCTCGATCATCCGGCACACCGCCTCGAAGCTCGACACCTGGATGCGCAACGACAGCTGACCGCCGAGTTTTTCCACCTGATCGCGCAGGAAGGTCAGCAGCGTGCTGCCTTCGTGCAGGCCGATGTGCTGGTAGGCCAGGGTCTGGCGCAGGGTCAGGTTCGATTCGCCGGCCAGCGGATGGCCGACCGGCACCGCCAGCAGCAGGCGGTCGGTGCTGAAGTGCAGCACCTGCAAACCTTCGGCGCGCACCGGGCCGGCGATGATGCCCATGTCGGTGCTGCCGTCGAGCACACCACGGACGATGTCGCGGCTCAGCCGTTCCTGCAGGTCCACCGTGACGCCGGGGCGCTCGGCAAGAAAACCGGCCAGCACTTCCGGCAGGAATTCGGTCACCGCCGTGGTGTTGGCGAAGATGCGGATGTGGCCGGCCGAATCGGTGCCGTATTCGGTGAACTCGCTTTTCAGATAGTCCACCTGACGCATGATCAGCCGCGCGTGCTGCAGCAGCTTCTGCCCGGCCGGCGTCAGCTCCACCCCGCGACTGTCGCGATACAGCAGGCGACTGTCGAGCTGGCTTTCCAGCGCCTTGATCCGCGCGCTGGCCGCCGCCGGTGAGAGGTGCGCGCGGCGGGCGCCTTGAGTGAGGCTGGGCGATTCGGCGATATGGATGAACAGGCGCAGATCGGCCAGATCGAAATGCATGGACGAGCCTCGTACGGTGATTGGCGTTCAGCTTAGCCGAACGCGGGTGTCGAAAAATACAAATTCCCGGAACGCGGCCAGCGGAGCATCCTCCGGCAAAACAAGACAACAACCGGACAGCGCAATGACCGATATTTCCGCCTGGATAGGCCGCACCGAAGAAGTCCACGACCAGCTCAGCCGCAACCTGCTGATGCGCATCGCCGCCACGCTCGGCGAGAAGACGCCGGCGCACGGCGAGGCTCTGCCGCCGCTGTGGCAGTGGTGCTTCTTCCAGGAGCCGGTGTTCGAGAACGGCCTCGGCGAAGACGGCCATCCGGCGCGCGGCGGCTTCCTGCCACCGGCCGCCGACCGCAACCGCATGTGGGCCGGCGGCCGGGTCGAGTTCCTCCGTCCGCTGGAGGCCGGCGGCGAGGCAAGGCGGGTTTCCACCATCAAGCACATCGAGGAGAAGCACGGCCGCACCGGCGCGTTGCTGTTCGTCACCGTGCAGCACGACTACCTGCAGGACGGCCGCCTGGCCATCCGCGAGGAGCAGGACATCGTCTACCGCGAGCCGAGCCCGCCGAAGACCAGCAGTGGCGAACCCATGGTCGCCGGTGGCTGGCGCGAGGCGGTCACACCGACCCCGACTCTGCTGTTCCGCTATTCGGCGGTCACCTTCAACGGCCACCGCATCCACTACGACTGGCCCTACGTCACCGAGACCGAAGGCTATGCGGGGCTGGTGGTGCACGGCCCGCTGATCGCCACCCTCAATCTGCGCGCGTTCTGCCGCGCCAATCCCGAGGCCCGCCTGCGCCGCTTTGCCTACCGCGGTGTGCGGCCGCTGATCGCGCCGCAGCCGTTCGAGGTGGGCGGGCGCATCGTCGCGCCGGGCCAGGCCGAACTCTGGGCCAGCGACCACAACGGCCTGGCGCAGAAGGCCGAAGTGGAATTCGACTGAATCGTAGGGTGGATAACGGCGCAGCCTTATCCACCGTTGAGGCCGCGTGCCGCACAAGCGAGAAACCGAGATGACCCCGAACAAGACCGAAGAACTGAATTTCATCCGCGAAGGCGTGCGCGCCCTCTGCACCGAATTTCCCGCCGAATACTGGCGCAAGATCGATGAGGAAAAGGGCTTCCCGGAAGCCTTCGTCACCGCCATGACCGAGGCGGGCTGGCTGTCGGCGATGATCCCGGAAGAATACGGCGGCTCCGGCCTGGGTCTGGCCGAGGCCTCGGTGATCCTCGAGGAGGTCAACCGTTGCGGCGGCAACTCCGGGACCATCCACGGGCAGATGTACAACATGTTCACCCTGCTCAGAAACGGCAGCGAGGAGCAGAAACGCTACTACCTGCCGAAGCTGGCCAGCGGCGAGCTGCGCCTGCAGTCCATGGGCGTCACCGAGCCGACCACCGGCACCGACACCACCAAGATCAAGACCACGGCGGTGAAGAAGGGCGACAAGTACGTCATCAACGGGCAGAAGGTATGGATCTCGCGCATCCAGCATTCCGACCTGATGATCCTGCTGGCACGCACCACGCCGCTGGCCGAGGTGCAGCGCAAGTCCGAGGGCATGTCGATCTTCCTCGTCGACCTGCGCGAGGCCATCGGCAACGGCCTGACCGTGCAGCCGATCGCCAACATGGTCAACCACGAGACCAACGAGCTGTTCTTCGACAACCTGGAAATCCCCGCCAGCAGCCTGATCGGCGAGGAGGGCAAGGGCTTTCGCTACATCCTCGACGGTCTGAATGCCGAGCGCACGCTGATCGCCGCCGAGTGCATCGGCGATGGTCGCTGGTTCGTCGAGAAGTCCGCGCAGTACGCCCGCGACCGTGTGGTATTCGGCCGGCCCATCGGGCAGAACCAGGGCGTGCAGTTTCCCATCGCCGAAGCGCATATCGAGATCGAGGCCGCCGACCTGATGCGCTGGCGCGCCTGCGAGGAATACGACGCCGGTCGCAATGCCGGGGCGGCGGCCAACATGGCCAAGTACCTGGCGGCCAAGGCCAGCTGGGAGGCCGCCAACGCCTGCCTGCAGACCCACGGCGGCTTCGGCTTCGCCAACGAATACGACGTCGAGCGCAAATTCCGCGAGACGCGGCTGTACCAGGTGGCGCCGATCTCCACCAACCTGATCCTGTCGTACGTGGCCGAGCACCTGCTCGAGCTGCCGCGCTCGTTCTAACGGAGCCGAACGTAGGGTGGAAAACGGCGAAGCCTTTTCCACGCGTACCAAACAGGCGACACAGGTGGAAATGCTTCGCGATTTCCACCCTACGAAAGAGGGACGTGCGTCATGAATATCAGCCATCTCGACCACTTGGTGCTGACCGTTGCCGATATCGAGACTTCGGTGGACTTCTACACCCGCGTGCTCGGCATGCAGGCGGTGACCTTCGGCGAAGGGCGCAAGGCGCTGGCCTTCGGCAACCAGAAGATCAACCTGCACCAGGCCGGGCGCGAATTCGAGCCCAAGGCCGAGCGGCCGACGCCGGGTTCGGCGGACCTCTGCTTCATCGTTGCCACACCGCTGGCCGAGGTGATCGCACACCTTCAGGCGCAGCAGGTCGCCATCGTCGAAGGTCCGGTGCAACGCACCGGCGCGACCGGACCGATCCGCTCGGTGTACCTGCGCGACCCCGACCAGAACCTCATCGAACTGTCCAATCCGTTAGAGAATCCGCTGGAGCCCAACGCATGAGCCAGCACACCCGTGCCCTGACCGAATTCCTCGCCGGGCTCGCCTACGAGCAGATCCCCGAACCGGTGCTCGCCCGCACCGAAGACCTCTTTCTCGATTGGCTCGGCTCGGCCCTGGCCAGCGCCGGCTCGCATCCGATTCCGCTGTTCGAGCGTTACGCGCAGAAGATGGGTCCGGCCGAAGGACCGGCGCGCATTCTGGTCAACGGCCAGAGCAGCTCGGCCTATTTCGCCGCGCTGGTGAATGCCGCCAGCTCGCACCTGGTGGAGCAGGACGACCTGCACAACAGCTCCGTGCTGCACCCGGCCACGGTGGTCTTCCCGGCCGCGCTGGCGGCGGCGCAGGATTTGGGCAAGTCCGGCCGTGAGTTGCTGGTGGCCTCGGTGGCCGGCTACGAGGCGGGCATCCGTATCGGCGAATTCCTCGGCCGCTCGCATTACCGCATCTTCCACACCACCGCGACGGTCGGCACCCTGGCCGCGGCGGTGGCCGTTGGCAAGTTGATGGATTTCGACCAGGAGCAGTTTACCCATCTGCTCGGCAGCGCCGGTACGCAAGCGGCGGGGCTGTGGGAGTTTCTCCGTGACGCGGCGGACTCCAAGCAGCTGCACACCGCCAAAGCGGCGGCTGATGGCCTGCTCGCCGCCTACCTGACCGCCGATGGCCTGACCGGCGCGCAGAACATTCTCGAAGGCGAGCAGGGCATGGCGGCGGGCATGTCCCGCGATGCCGAGCCGAGCAAGCTGTCCGACCGGCTCGGCACGCGCTGGGCGCTGGCGGAAACCTCGTTCAAGTTCCACGCCTCCTGCCGGCATACCCACCCGGCGGCCGATGCGCTGCTGGCGCTGATGCAGCGCGAGGGGCTCGGGGCCGATGACATCGCCTCGGTCACCACCCGCGTGCACCAGGGCGCGATCGACGTGCTCGGCCGCGTGACGGTGCCGCAGACGGTGCATCAGGCCAAATTCTCCATGGGCACCGTGCTGGGGCTGATCGCCCTGTACGGCAAGGCCGGCCTGACCGAATTCCACAGCCATGCGCTCAGCGACCCGCGCGTCGGCGAGTTCCGCGAGAAGGTCTCGATGACGCTCGATCCCGAGGTGGACGGCGCCTACCCGGCACGCTGGCTCGGTCGCGTCGAAGTGACCACCGCCGATGGCCGCACGCTGCACGGCGCCATCGACGAGCCGAAGGGCGACCCGGGCAACACGCTGAGCCGCGCCGAGCTGGAGGACAAGTTCCGCCGCCTGCTGCAGTTCTCCGGCGCACGCAGCGATGACGAGGCGGGCGTGCTGATCGACACGGTCTGGGGGCTGCGCGAGCTGCAGCGGCTGGACGCGCTGGCCTGAACGTAGGGTGGAAACGACCGCAGGTCTTTTCCACCGGTGGGCACGCTGCCCGGCACAGATGCCGCAAGGACTTGAACAAACGCGTGGAAATGGCTGCGCCGATTTCCGCCCTACGCCGAACTTGCAGGAACCGAACATGAACGACACCACTGCCAAACCCCGCCCACTCGATGGCATCACCGTGGTCAGTCTCGAGCACGCCATCGCCGCGCCGTTCTGCACGCGCCAGCTGGCGGACCTCGGTGCGCGGGTAATCAAGGTCGAGCGACCCGGTGCCGGCGATTTCGCCCGCGGCTATGACGAGCGCGTCGACGGCCTGGCTTCGCATTTCGTCTGGACCAACCGCTCCAAGGAAAGCCTGACCCTCGACGTGAAACAGGACGCCGCTACGCAGGTGCTCGACCAGCTCCTGGCCAAGGCCGACGTGCTGGTGCAGAACCTCGCGCCCGGTGCCGCGGCGCGCATGGGCCTGTCGTTCGAGGCACTGCACGAACGCTTCCCGCGGCTGATCGTCTGCGACATCTCCGGCTACGGCGAGGGCGGCCCGTACGAGCAGAAGAAAGCCTATGACCTGCTGATCCAGAGCGAGGGCGGCTTCCTCTCCGTCACCGGTGGGCCAGGTGAGACCGAGATGGCCAAGGCCGGTTGCTCCATCGCCGATATCGCCGCCGGCATGTACGCCTACACCGGCGTGCTTTCGGCGCTGATGCTGCGCGACAAGACGGGCGAGGGCAGCCGCGTCGACGTTTCCATGCTCGAAAGCCTGGTGGAGTGGATGGGCTACCCGTTGTATTACGCCTACAAGGGCGCGACGCCGCCGCCGCGTGCCGGCGCCGCCCACGCCACCATCTACCCCTACGGCCCGTTCCCCACCGGCGACGGCGGCACGGTGATGCTCGGCCTGCAGAACGAGCGCGAGTGGCTGGCGTTCTGCCACAAGGTCCTGCTGCAGCCGGAGCTGGCGCAGGACGAGCGCTTCTCCAGCAACGCTCGGCGTTCGGAGAATCGCACCGAATTGCGTGCACTTATCGTCGAGGCGTTCAGCCACCTGAGCGCCGAAGAGGTGATCGCCCGGCTGGATGCCGCGCCCATCGCCAACGCGCACGTCAACGACATGGCCGGCGTCTGGGCGCATCCGCAGCTCAAGGCGCGTGAGCGCTGGAGCGAGGTGGACAGCCCGGCCGGTCGCCTGCCTGCGCTGCTGCCGCCGGGACGCAACAGTGCCTTCGCCCCGCGCATGGACCCCATCCCCGCACTGGGCCAGCACACCGACGCGCTGCTGAGCGAACTCGGCTACGCGCCGGGCGATATCCAGCGCCTGCACGAGCAGGGCGCGGTATGAGCGTGCCCAGGAGCCAGCCCATGAACTCATCGATCATCCGTAGCGCGCTGTTCGTCCCGGCGACCCGCCCGGAGCGCATTTCCAAGGCGCTGGCGAGCGGCGCCGACGCGGTCATCGTTGACCTTGAAGACGCCGTGGCGGAAAGCCTCAAGGCCGAGGCACGTGGCAACCTCGAAGCCTTTCTCGCCGCCACTCCGGACGCACGCGTGCTGGTGCGCATCAATGCGCCGACGCATCCCGAGCAGGCCGCCGACCTGGCGCTCTGCGCACACTATCCCGGCGTCGCTGGCGTGCTGCTGCCGAAAGTGGAAAGCGCGGTGCAGGTGGCGTTGGCGACCGGCTGCGGCAAGCCGGTGTGGCCGATCATCGAGAGCGCGCGCGGGCTGGCGCATCTGGCGGAAATCGCCCACGCCCACGGCGTCGAGCGGCTGTCGTTCGGCTCACTGGACCTGGGGCTGGACCTCGGCCTGGCCAGCGGCAGCGCAGCGGCCGAGCGGATTCTCGATCAGGCACGTTACGCGCTGCTGCTGCAGTCGCGTCTGGCCGGGCTGGCCGCACCGCTGGACAGTGTCTTCCCCGACATCAAGAACCTGCACGGCCTCGCCCAGGCAGTAGCCGATGCCCGCGACATGGGCTTCGGCGGGCTGCTGTGCATCCATCCCGGCCAAATCGCCGTGGTGCATGAAACGCTGATGCCCAGCGCCGCCGAACTCGACTGGGCACACCGCATCCTCGCCGCCGGCGCCAGTGGCGACGGGGTCTTCGTAGTAGACGGACAGATGGTCGATGCCCCCGTCATCGGCCGCGCCCGTCGCCTGCTGCAACGTGCCGGGCAAGCGGTTCCCTGACCGCGCCCATCAAGGCAAACGTACCAACCGACAAAAACAAAAGAGGTACCACCATGCTGAAAACCACACTCAAGGCGCTTGCGTGCGCTTTGTCCCTGAGCGCTGCCGGCCTCGTGCAGGCTGCCGAGACCGCGTCCGCTCCCATCACCATCAAATTCGCCCATGTGGTGGCGGACAACACACCGAAGGGGCAGGGCGCCCTGCTGTTCAAGAAACTCGCCGAGGAACGCCTGCCGGGCAAGGTGAAGGTCGAGGTCTACCCGAACTCCTCGCTGTTCGGCGACGGCAAGGAAATGGAGGCCCTGCTGCTCGGCGACGTGCACATGCTGGCGCCGTCGCTGGCCAAGTTCGAGCATTACGCCAAGGCCATCCAGATCTATGACCTGCCGTTCCTGTTCGACGACCTGGCGTCAGCCGATCGTTTCCAGAGCGGCCCGCAGGGCAAGGCACTGCTGCGCGCGATGGAGGACAAGAACATCACCGGCCTGGCCTACTGGCACAACGGCATGAAGCAGCTTTCGGCGAACAAGCCGCTGCGCGAGCCGAAGGATGCCCGCGGGCTGAAGTTCCGCGTACAGGCCTCGGCAGTGCTCGACGAGCAGTTCAAGGCGGTGCGCGCAAACCCCCGCAAGATGAGTTTCGCCGAGGTCTACCAGGGCTTGCAGACCGGCGTGGTCAACGGCACCGAGAACACCTGGTCGAACTACGAAAGCCAGAAGGTGCACGAGGTCCAGCCTTACATGACCGCCTCCGACCACGGCCTGATCGACTACATGGTGATCACCAACACCAAGTTCTGGAACGGCCTGCCGGAAGACGTGCGCGGCGAGCTGGAAACGATCATGGAAGAGGTCACCGCTGAGGTGAACCGTCAGGCCGACGACCTCAACCAGCAGGCGCGCCAGGCCATCGCCGCCTCCGGCAAGACCGAGATCATCGAGCTGACCCCCGAGCAGCGCGCCAAATGGCGCGAGGCGATGCAGCCGGTGTGGAAGAAATTCGAGGGTGATATCGGTGCCGAGCTGATCGAAGCGGCGCAGGCGGCCAACCGCTCCTGAGCCTCCAAAGGCACCAAGCGGCGGAGAACGAACGGGTCTGTCCGATGTGACCGGCCCGTTTTTTTATGCCTGAAACCAGGCTTATGCTGACCGACCAAAGCGCGCAAGGAGACGCCGGCATGAGTCGTTACGCCACGGTCAGCACACCCGTGCTGGATATCGCTTATCTCGAATGGAACCCCCGCGGCCAGCAGGTGGCCGTGCTCGTGCACGGCTGGCCGGATTGCCCCGAAGGCTGGGAGCCCGTGGCCGAGCGCCTGGCCGCAGCGGGCTACCGGGTGCTCTGCCCGACGCTGCGCGGCTTCGGCCAGACACGTTTCATCGATCCGCTGACCCCACGCAGCGGTCAGCTGGCGGCACTGGGCCGCGATCTGCTGGATTTCATCGACGCATTGCGCCTCGACCAGCCGGTGCTGGTCGGCCACGACTGGGGCGCGCGTGCCGTGGCCAATGCCTGCGGGCTGCGCCATCACGCCGCCGCACGGCTGGTAATGCTCGCGGTGGGCTACGGCACCAATGACCCGAACCAGCACATCTCGCTCAGCCAGGCGCGCAACTACTGGTACCACTGGTACATGGCCACCCCGCGCGGCGAGCAGACGGTAGTCGAGGATCGCGCGGCCTTCACCCGTCTGCTGTGGGATACCTGGTCACCGGCCGGCTGGTACGCCGAGGCGGATTTCATCCAGGCGCTGCAGGCTTTCGACAACCCGGACTGGGCCGCCGTGGTACTGCATTCCTACCGCCACCGCTGGGGCTTCGTCGACGGCGATCCTGCCTATGCGTCGGACGAGGCGCTGCTGCAGCCAGCCCCGGTGCTCGCGGTGCCGACGCTGGTGCTGCACGGCGAGGCCGATACCTGCAATGCACCGGAAACTTCGGCCGGGCGCGAGGCCATGTTCAGCGGCCGTTACCACCGTCAGCTGTTGCCAAGCGTTGGCCACTTCCCCCAGCGCGAGGCGCCGCAGGCGGTGGCCGAGGCGATTCTGCAGTTCTGTCAGAGCCATTGAGTCTGTTTCATGTGGTTCGGCTGGGAATACTCGTACTTTATTCTGGCATGCAGCGGTTTTTATTCGGCTCTGCTAGACCTGCCCGCTAGTACTTGCCAGCTTGTTCCGCTCTGGACGGCCGGTGATTTTGAAACCATCGATGTGGCGATGTTAGAGCGTGTGCGGGGGGGCAGGCGGGACAATGGTTGGTGTCGCCGATTTCATACTTACGGACGCTGGTGTATAAACACTCTTGCATCTTAAGAGGCTTGAACTGAGAATCGGAAAGACGGGCGAACGGAATGTTACACCAAAGCCCGTTCGGCGTCTTATAAACCACTCGGTGTCTAGTTATAGTTAGGCTTTACACATGGCATCTCGCAATTTGAAGCTAAGAAAGTCGATTGCTCCGATGCTTGAGTCGATTGACGCCATCCAAGCAGAGAAAGGCACGTCGTTACATCTACGACCATTTGAAGCGGCTGACCTGATCGTCCGCCACTCTATCGTTAAGGTCGAGGGTGATGCCGATAAGGACAATTTCATAGAAAAGCCTTGGTTCGCCGCAATTTACGCGGAGATCCATAAGTGGTACGTGGCCAGGTACGGTTCTTTGATGAAAGTCCAGCGTGATAACGCGACTGGACTTGTTGTGCACAGGGGGGTTCCCCACACGATTGATGTCCCAAAGACCATTTCGGCGCTTCAGGAAAGCGGACTGGTGAAGCTGACTTTTCCCTCTAAGCTGTATCCCACAGAGGATCCGATGAAATGGGTTAGACCGAAGATATCAAAAAGATCGATCGGACCTTTGGCCGGAAAGTTGCGTAATCGAATTGCATGCACCTGCAATGGTCTGCGCCAAATTGGCCTTAACACTGGTACCGCTGGTGGAAAGAACACCGGGGTTCCTCTCATGGCAACGTCTATCGTCGCGCACCTGAGCAAAGCTGCGGAGGCAGCTAGCTCGCACTACAAGGAGAGCAACTCACTTGCTCTGTGGGATCTGCACTTAGCGTGCGAGAAGTCCATAAAGTCGCTACTCGCGCAGCGTAATGTTCAATTTCCCAAAACACATGACTTGGCGAAATTGAACGACCTAGTGCCGGATCTGGACGTGCGAAAGAAGGCGCATCGGATCATTCGCCACTTGCCAAACGAGAAAAAAGTGATTCAGCACCGGTACCTGCAAGAGGCGGCAGTTCCGCCAAACAAGCTTTATGTCTTCTATTCGTTGGCGCTAAGACTTTGCGTTATTTACACCTCGGGCTTAACACAGAAGCTTCAGATCGCGGACGCTTCTTTTTTCCTAAAGGAGCCACCGTGGTTCTCGCAGATGGAGTGAGGGTATAGAAAACATTTAATCCGATTCCGCTTCGTGGCTCGGGTTAATTCAGGTTCAGTCATAAAGGTATTTTTTATGCTTGATGGGTTAGCATCCGGATACGCGTCCATCGTGGGGTTGTTATCTGCATTCTCAGCGAGTCGGAATGGCCAAGAAACTAAAGACTTTCAAGTTTTCATTGAATGGCTAATTGAGCATAATCACGAGCAGCTGGCTTTAGAAGTCCACAAAAGTCAAAGCACAGCTGTTTTTATAAAGGCGTTCTTAAATAATGAAGTTCCTGAAATCCAGCTGAAGCTGGACTCGATCCTAGCGCTTGTCCGAATAATTATTGAGTGTCAGCAAGAATCGCAAGGAAAACCCTTAGAACAAGATCTGGGTCAGCGCTACGCGCAAAGAATAATAATATTTGTTTTTGAACAGTTTAAAAATGAAAAAATTAAGATTGATAACTACGATTACGCCTTTGGGTTTACAAAGGAATCAATCGAGGGTCATCTTAAAGAATTTAATACCTACGTTCTTGAGGCCATGGTAAGGGAATGCCTAACATCTAGGACATCTGCCACAGAAATTGTGCATAAACACTGGGGAAACCTAGTCCTTTGACTACTTGCAGCCATGGCTAACAACGAGTATGGACTCTCCCCACAAGCACTGAGGAGTTGCATTTTCGAACCTGTCGTCAGCGCCGTTGCATTTGTATAACCGGCCTCTTCTGGCATCGCCTTGGCCATTCTGTAGTTCGCGCAGCGGGGGCCAAGCGTTCAAGCGATCGCGAAGATCATGATTGTTATCAGCTTTGTTCCGCTGCAGGACTCGCCTGTTCCGACAGTCTCGCTTCTCACCACAACCATTAGAACTCACCTCATTATTTACCCCGCCGTAAGGTGGGCTTTGCGTTGTCCCTGTCGCCGCTGAACCGCCGCTCACGGCGCCACCATCCCGTAGAGCTCCGCACGCGGTCAAACGCCGGCTTCCTGCATCCACTTCGGTTTCGGGTAACGACGATCGGCCTTGCCGGCCTTGAGCACGGCGCCCGGCACGTCGTGGCCGACCAGTTGCGGAAGGTCGGCGGCGCATTGCAGCAGGCGGTCGAGATCGACGCCGGTGTCTAGGCCCATGCGCTGAAACATATGCACGAGATCTTCGGTGCAGATATTGCCGCTGGCGCCGGGCGCGTAAGGGCAGCCGCCGAGTCCGCCGAGCGAGGCATCGAAGCGGTCGATGCCGGCGTTCAGCGCTGCCAGCGCGTTGGCCAGGCCCATGCCGCGGGTGTTGTGGAAATGCGCGGTGAATACGGCTTCCGGCCAGCTGTGCAGCGCTTCACGGCAGATGCGCTCGACCTGCGCCGGGTCGGCCATGCCGGTGGTGTCGCAGAGGGTGATGCCCTGCACGCCGATCTCCAGCAGGCGTTGCACCAGCTCGTAGACGCGCCGCTCGGGCACGTCCCCCTCGAAGGGGCAGCCGAAGGTGGTCGATAGCGAGGCGTTGATGAACACGCCACTGCCGCGAGTGACTTCGATGATTTCGCGGAACTGCACCAGCGACTGCTCAGGCGTCATGCGCAGGTTGGCCAGGCCGTGGGTGTCGCTGGCCGACATCACCAGGTTGATCTCGTCCACCTCGCAGGCCAGCGCGCGCTCGCAGCCCTTCACGTTGGGCACCAGCACGGTGTACTCGACGCCTTCAGCACGGCGGATGCCGCGCATCACGTCCTCGGCGTCGCGTAGGTTGGGGATGGCCTTGGGCGAGGTGAAGGAGGTGACCTCGATCTTCGCCAGCCCGGTTTGCGAGAGGCGGTCGATCAGGGCGATCTTGGCTTCGGTCGGCACGAAGTCCGCTTCGATCTGGAAGCCGTCGCGGGTAGCGACTTCCTGGATATACAGGCGTTTGCTCATGGATGAGTCCTGTCGGTTATGCCCGGTCGTAGGGTGGATGACGCTCCACCCATCCACCGTTTGGGGGGCATGGTGGATGAAAAAAGCGTCATCCACCCTACGCTGTTGGCTTGAAGCTTGTGGCTTGCAGCTTGGCGCTGCTTCTTTCAGATGATCCCGCGTTCGCGCAGGCCCTGGCGTTGTTCATCGGAGAGGCCGAGGCCGGCCAGCACATCGTCGGTGTGCTCGCCCAGTTGCGGGCCGCCTTCGCCGATGCGCCCTGGCGTGCGCGACAGCTTGGGCAGCACGCCCGGTACCTTGAGCGGGCCGGCGAAGGTCTGCACCTGCTCGATCATCTGCCGCGCCAGGTAGTGCGGGTCCTTGACGATATCGGCGGCGGTGTAGGGATAGCCGGCCGGCACGCGGGCGCCCTTGAGTGCTTCGATCACCTCGTCGCGGCTGTGCTGGATGGTCCATTCGCCAATGGCGGCATCGATCAGCTCGGCGTGCTGGGCGCGGCCGTCGTTGTGGGCGAAGCGCGGATCATCGGCAAGGTCCTGGCGGCCCATCAGGGTCATCAGGCGCTTGTAGATGCTGTCGCCATTGCCGGCGATCAGCACGTAGGCGCCGTCGTTGCACAAATAGGAATTGGACGGCGTGATGCCGGGCAGGGCACTGCCAGCCGGCTCGCGTACATAGCCGAAGGCGTCGTATTCGGGCACGAGGCTTTCCATCATGGCGAACACCGACTCGTACAGCGCCACGTCGATCTCCTGGCCCTGGCCGCTTCGGTTGCGCTCCTGCAGGGCGAGCAATACACCGATCACGCCATACAGCGACGACAGCGAATCGCCGATGCTGACGCCGACCCGCACCGGGGGCTGGCCGGGATAGCCGGACAGGTGGCGCAGACCGCCCATGGCTTCGCCGATCACACCGAAGCCAGGCAGGTCGCGATAGGGGCCGGTCTGGCCGTATCCGGAGATGCGCAGCATGATCAGCCGCGGGTTCAGCTTCGACAGCTCATCCCAGCCCAGGCCCCATTCTTCCAGCGTGCCGGGGCGGAAGTTCTCCACCAGAATGTCGGCTTCGGCCACCAGCTGGCGGACGATTTCCTGGCCTTCCGCGGCCTTGAGATCCAGCGTCACCGAGCGCTTGTTGCGCGACTGCACATGCCACCAGAGCGAGGTGCCGTCCTTGAGCTTGCGCCACTTGCGCAACGGGTCGCCGACCCTGGGCGGCTCGATCTTGATCACATCGGCGCCGAATTCGCCGAGCAGCTTGCTGGCGAAAGGGCCGGCGATCAGTTGGCCCATCTCGATCACCTTGAGGCCCTGCAGCGGCAGGTTCTTGTCTGTCTGTTCGCTCATCACGACACCTGTGCCGGTTGATTGATGGTGCCGAGCATGACCGACACATCGGCAGTGGACAATTGGTCGTTGGCCAAGCATGGCTTCGCGCTACACGAAGCCGGGAGACGTTGGGCCGTGGAATAGCGGCGGGAATAGGTGCATGCTTCGTCACCCGCGAATACGGAAGCTTGCCCATGCGCCGCATCGATTTCGTCACCCTTCGGCTGTTCGTCGCCATCGCCGAGACCCGTAGCCTGACCCGCGCCGCCGAGCGCGAGCATCTGGCGCTGGCAGCGGTGAGCAAGCGCGTCAGCGATCTGGAAGGGCAGCTCGGCGTCAGCCTGCTCTATCGCCAGCCCAAGGGCGTCGAGCTGACGCCGGCCGGCCACGCGCTGCTGCACCACGCGCGCAACCTGCTGGACAACCTGCAGCAGCTGGACGCTGACCTCAGCGAGTTCAGCCAGGGCGTGAAGGGCCATGTGCGCATCCACGCCAACACCTCGGCAGTGATCGAGTTTCTGCCCGAAGACCTGAGCGCCTTCGCTCGCCAGCACCCGGAAGTGAAGATCGACCTGGAGGAGCGCGTCAGCAGTGACACCCTGCGCGCCCTGCGCGAGGGGCTGACCGATATCGGCATCTTCGCCGGGCACATGCCGGCCGAGGACCTGCAGGTGTTTCCCTACCGCGAGGATCGGCTGGTGCTGGTCACGCCACGCGAGCATCCGCTGGCCGGCCGCGAATGCATTGCACTGCGCGAGGCGGCAGGCTTCGACTTCATTGGCCTGCAGCAGGACGCCTCACTGCATGCCCTGCTGCAGCAGTCGGCACAGCAGATGGGCATGCCGCTGCGCCTGCGCATCCAGGTGCGCAGCTTCGAGGCGATCTGCCGGATGATCCACACCGGCATGGGCATCGGCGTGCTGCCCGAGCAGGTGGTGCGCAACTACCTGCCGGCGCTGGACGTGGCGATGGTGCCGCTGACCGATGTCTGGGCGCGGCGTGAACTGAAGCTCGGCGTGCGCAACCTGGAAAGCCTGTCGGTGACTGCCCGGCAGATGCTCGAGCACCTCACGCTTCGCGAAGGCCAGGCCTGAACGAAGCCGTTCGGCGGCGCGATCGCGTCACGGCCTTCGCCAAACGCGAAGTCGCGCTTGGCCAATTAGCAATTCAGCCCGAGGGGGCAGCGGGGTAGAGTCGGGCCAGCGATATGGCTCACACAACTACAAAACGGAGCTCCCCATGGCACGACTCACCCGTGGCATCACCCGTCTGCTCGCCGCTTCGGCACTGTTCACCGTCCTCGGCGCCCAGGCCGATCCGATCCTGATCAAGTTCTCCCATATCACCGCCGACAGCACGCCGAAGGGTCAGGGCGCGCTGATGTTCAAGAAGCTCGTGGAAGAGCGCCTGCCCGGCCAGGTGGAAGTGCAGGTATTCGCCAACTCCTCGCTGTACGGCGACGGCAAGGAGATGGAAGCACTGCTGATGAACGAGGTGCAGCTGCTGGCGCCGGCCCCGTCGAAGCTCGAGCAGTACACCAAGCAGCTGCAGCTGTTCGACCTGATGTTCCTGTTCGACGACATGGCCGCGGCGCAGCGCTTCCAGCAGTCGGACAAGGGGCGCGCCATGCTCAAATCCATGGAGGACAAGGGCATCACCGGCCTGGCCTACTGGCTCAACGGCATGCGCCACTTCACCGCCAACAAGCCGCTGCGCGAGCCGGCCGACGCCCGCGGGCTGAAATTCCGCGTACAGCCTTCGGATCTGCAGGCCGCCCAGTACACCGCCCTGCGGGCGGTGCCGCGCAAGATGGCCTTCGCTGAGATCTACCAAGGCCTGCAGACCGGCGTGGTCAATGCCCAGGACAATCCCTGGTCGAACATCTACAGCCAGAAGTACCACGAGGTGCAGAAGTACATCACCGAGTCCGGCCACGGCATCGGCAACTACCTGCTGATCACCAACACCCAGTTCTGGAACGGCCTGCCGGCAGAGGTGCGCGGCGAGCTGGAAGCGATCATCGACGAGGTCACCGTGGAGGTGAACCGCCAGGCCGAGGCGCTGAACGAGAAGGCCAAGCAGGGCGTCATCGACTCGGGCAAGAGCGAGATCCTGGTGCTGACCGACGAGCAGCGTGCCCGCTGGCGCGAGGCGGTGCAGCCGGCCTGGAAGAAGTATGAGGACGAGATCGGCAAGGATCTGATCGAAGCGGCTCGCGCGGCGAACCGCGAGAGCTGAGGCAGAGGGTGACGATGGTCTGTTAGACCAACGTGCAGTGTCCGTCGCTCCAGCGGCGCCGCACAATGGCCGGCATCGAATCTGCGTGATCCGATATTAAGTGTGTGCTAACCGGTTAACTGGTTGGACGGGCGGTCCTGAATGGGGTCGCCCTTTTTTTTTGCCTCGCAAAAGTCGTCTCGTCGCCGGCAGTTCCGACAGACGCCGCGACCGCCCGCGCACGCCACGCCGCCGCGTACGGTGGGGTGATTGCGCCTGTCGGCGGCGTTCTCCCGTCGAGCGCAGGGAAATGCGCGGCCGATCCACTGTCTATCCTCTAGTCATCCGCCACCGTGAGCGGTCGGTGTGCGGCGAACATGTCGTCAGGCGTTTGGTTGTCGGCTTGCCAGGATTGCGTACGCGCAGTCCCGCCAGTCACTCGGGTTCGTAGGGTTCGCCTGTAGGACAGGGTTTGCACAACTTGATGAAGCGTTACCGGACCGACATGAGGTAATTCCCCATGAATGCTGCGTCACTCTATCCCGTACGGCCCGAGGCGGCCGCCCACACGCTGACCGACGAAGCCACCTACAAGGCGCTGTACCAGCAATCGGTCATCAATCCCGACGGCTTCTGGCGCGAGCAGGCCGCGCGGCTGGACTGGATCAAGCCGTTCACCGAGGTCAAACGCACCTCCTTCGACGATCACCATGTTGATATCAAATGGTTCGCCGACGGCACGCTCAACGTCGCGGCCAACTGCCTGGATCGCCATCTGGACGAGCGCGGCGATCAGGTGGCGATCATCTGGGAGGGCGATGACCCTTCCGAACACCGCGAGATCACCTACCGTGAGCTGCACCGCGAAGTCAGCAAGTTCGCCAACGCCCTGCGTGGCCAGGATGTGCATCGGGGCGACGTGGTGACCCTCTACATGCCGATGATTCCCGAGGCGGCCGTGGCGATGCTGGCCTGCGCGCGCATCGGCGCGATCCACTCGGTGGTGTTCGGTGGCTTTTCGCCGGAGGCGCTGGCGGGGCGCATCATCGACGGCCAGTCGAAAGTGGTGATCACCGCCGACGAAGGTTTGCGCGGCGGCAAGGCCGTGCCGCTGAAGGAGAACGTCGACGAGGCGCTGACCAACCCGCAGACCGGCTGCGTGCAGAAGATCATCGTGGTACGCCGGACCGGCGCCGATATCCGCTGGCACAAGCATCGCGACATCAGCTACGACGACCTCATGCGGGTGGCCGGCGAAGTCTGCGCGCCGAAGGAGATGGGCGCCGAGGAGCCGCTGTTCATCCTCTACACCTCCGGTTCCACCGGCAAACCCAAGGGCGTGCTGCACACCTGCGGCGGCTACCTGCTGTACGCCGCGCTGACTCACGAGCGGGTGTTCGACTATCGGCCCGGCGAAATCTACTGGTGCACCGCCGATATCGGCTGGATCACCGGGCACAGCTACCTGATCTACGGCCCGCTGGCCAACGGCGCGACCACGCTGATGTATGAGGGCGTGCCGAATCACCCGGACGTCACCCGCATCGCGCAGATCATCGACAAACACAAGGTCAACATCCTCTACACGGCGCCAACGGCGATCCGCGCGATGATGGCCGAGGGCGACGCGGCGGTGCGGGGCGCCGACGGTTCCAGCCTGCGCCTGCTCGGCAGCGTCGGTGAGCCGATCAACCCCGAGGCCTGGCACTGGTACTACGAGACGGTCGGCCAGTCGCGCTGCCCGATTGTCGATACCTGGTGGCAGACCGAGACCGGCGGCATCCTCATCAGCCCGTTGCCGGGCGCCACCGCGCTCAAACCCGGCTCGGCGACGCGGCCGTTCTTCGGCGTGGTGGCGGGGCTGGTGGACAATCTCGGCAACCTGCTGGAGGGGCCGGCGGAGGGCAATCTGGTGATCCTCGATTCCTGGCCGGGCCAGATGCGCACCATCTACAAGGATCACGACCGTTTCGTCGACACCTACTTCAAGACCTTCCGCGGCATGTACTTCACCGGCGACGGGGCGCGGCGCGACGAGGATGGCTACTACTGGATCACCGGGCGGGTGGATGACGTGCTCAACGTCTCCGGCCATCGCATGGGTACGGCGGAGATCGAGAGCGCCCTGGTCGCTCACCCGAACGTCGCCGAGGCAGCGGTGGTGGGGGTGCCGCATGCGCTCAAGGGGCAGGGCATCTACGTCTTTGTGACCTTGGTGGCAGGCGTCGAGCCGAGCGACCGGTTGCGTCAGGAGCTGCAGCAGTGGGTGCGCCGGCAGATCGGCCCGATTGCGGTGCCGGACACGATCCAGTGGGCGCCCGGGTTGCCGAAGACGCGCTCGGGCAAGATCATGCGCCGCCTGCTGCGCAAGATCGCCACGCAGGACTACGACAGCCTGGGCGATACCTCGACGCTGGCCGATCCGGCAGTGGTGCAGCAGCTGGTGGATGCGAACCGGGCGATGCACCGCGGCTGAGCCGCCCGCCTCAGCGGCCGGGCGCCAGCCGCGGCCCGGCCTGCTCGCGCGTCGGGCTTGCGTCCGCGTGCCCGGCTGAGAGCCCGGCAACGCTCAGTTCCGGGAAGCTGCCGCCGATGAATTCGATCCGGCGGGTCGGGTGGGCGAAGTCCACTTCCAGCTCCTTCAGACCGTCGAGGAGCGCGAGATTGATCTCCTGCTGCACGTCCATGTACTTGTTGTAGTCGGACGTCTGCATGATGTAGACGACCTCGAACGTCAGCTGGCTTTCGTCGAAGGAGAGGAAGTGCGCGCGGTCGAACTTGACGTTCTCCAGCCCCTCGATGATGCGCCGCACCAGCGCGCTCACCTCGCGAACCTTGGCCGACGGTGTCCTGTAGGAGATGCCGAACTTGAAGACGATGCGGCGGGTGTTCATGCGCTTGTAGTTGTGCAGGATCTGCTTGAGCAGGTCGGCATTGGCGCACACCACCTGCTCGCCGCTCAGGCTGCGGATGCGCGTGGTCTTCAGGCCGATGTGCTCGATGGTGCCGGCCACCTCGCCGAACACCACGAAGTCGCCGATCTCGAACGGCTTGTCGATGCCGATCGACAGCGAGGCGAAGATGTCGCTGAGCAGCGTTTGTACGGCCAGCGCGATGGCGATGCCGCCGACGCCGAGGCTGGCGACCATCGCCGTGATGTTCACGCCCAGGTTGGCGAGGATCGACAGCAGCATCATGGTCCACACCACCAGGCGCAGCATGATGCCGATGATGGTGGTGGTCACCGGATTGCGCGCCTTGCCGTCACGGGTCAGGCTCTCCATCCACAGGCGCACCGCGGTGTCCAGCCACAGGGCGATCTGGAACGCCAGGGCGACGAACCAGCCGTGGGACATCGCCGATTCCCAACGCTCGGGCAGCTCCACCACCTTCAGGCCGATCAGCAGCGAGAAGGCGAGAATCAGCAGACTGCTGGTGTTCTCCAGCATCTGCGCGGCGATCCCGGCAAAGCCGCTGCGCGAACCGTTGAGCATGCGCTTCAGGCGGTTGGTGACCAGTTTCAGGATGGCGCGCAGCAGTACGTAGCTGACCACGGTGATGGCAGCGACGATGGCGATGTTGACCCACAGGGTTTCGTCCAGCAGAACGTCCCACTTCATTGATTCGAATCCTCCACGGCGACGGCGCGCGCCGGGTGGCGCGCGGGCAAAGGGCTACGGTTTTCAGTAGCCCCTGTCGCCGAGAAGTTCCCCTAGGCGTGGGAGGCGGGTGCGGCGGACGGGCGCTGCGTGGCGAATCAGTCGAGCGGCAGCAGCGGCAGCAAATCTTCGTAGCCGCCGCCATTGATGACGTTGCGATAGCCCAGCGCCTGCAGCTCGTCCTGCGCTACCGACGAGCGCCGCCCGGTGCGGCAGTAGAGCACCACGGTGGCGTCCTTGTCGGGCGCGACCTCGGCGATGCTGCCGGCCAGCGCGGATTCTTCGATGTTGATGGCGCCCGGAATCGAGCCTTCGGCGAATTCTTCGCTGCTGCGCACGTCGATCAACAGCGTGTCCGGCATCTGCAGCGCCTGGACTGCGGCCGGGCGGTCGATTTCGCCGGCCACGGCCGGAAGGCTCAGCGAAAGGGTGAGAAGGAGGGATAACAGGCGCATGGCGGAGTCCTCGTGCTGACTTCCCGCCGCGTACCTCAGCCGAACAGCCGGGTGAGGTTGGGCAGGATCAATATCACCGCAGTGGCGACGAGGATCAGTGTGGCCTGCCGGAACTTTTTCTGCTTGAACATCGTGTGGCCTTCTTCTTGTTCTGAATGCGCCGCGTCGCGCTCGACATGCGCCAGCCGGCGCGAAGCGCAGGTGGCTGGCAGGTCTTTAGCGGCAATCATCGTGGCGTCATTTTCTCTATGCGATGCGCGCTCAGCATGGTGCGAACGTCACGGTTCGCAACATCGACTCCGGTTGGCGGGTTCGCAGCAAGTTCCGTACCGCGTGCAGCTGGCGAACGGTGCAGCGCGCGCCGTTTGCCTGTTGTCCAACGGCAACAGCACAGCCACCCGTGGAGGCATCACCATGAAGATTCATCCGCTTTCGCTGTTCCTGCTGAGCGTCGTGGCAATACCGCCGGCGCAGGCACAAAACGCCCCGCCCCTTGAGGAACAACGTCAGCGCAGCGGCATGGAAATGCGCGAAGAGCGCCAGCGCAGTGGGGTGGAGATGCAGCGCCAGCGCCAGCAGCTCGACCAGGACATCGACTCCTCCGGCGCGCCGGCCGGCGATGCCACCGCGCCGGATCGTCCCGCCAGCGATGTGCGCCGCGCGCCGCGCGTACCGCGACTCGACGACCCGGCCAGCGGCGATCCACGCGACGAACGGCCGCTCGCGCCAGACCGGCCCGCCACCACGCCGACCCCGATTCCGCCCTCCAACGGTGCCACGGGTGGAATGGGAACAGGTGGCGGTAACGGCGCGACCCAAGGCGGGCCGACCGGCGGTGGTGCGGCGCGACCGTAACCTGCCATGGCTGGCTGGCGTGAACTCTGTGATTGCAATTTGCCAGCTTGTCATCAGATTGCAACGTCGAGGGCTTGGAATACGCTGCGCCGTCATGCGCGGCGTCTTCCAAGCCATCGAGAACCTCCATGACCGTCACCGAGCAGTTGGGCACACTCGACCGCATTCTTGCCCACGGCGACATCACCACGCTGTTTCAGCCCATCGTGTCGCTGTCCGAACGCCGCGTGCTGGGCTACGAGGCGCTGAGCCGCGGGCCGTCCAACAGTGCCCTGCACTCGCCGATCAACCTGCTGGCGGCGGCCCGTCACGCCGGGCGTCTGGATGCGCTGGAGGTGAGTTTTCGGCAGAGCGCCTGCCGGCGTTTCCGTGAGGGCGCGCTGCCGGGCAAGTTGTTCCTCAATGCCTCCCCGGATTCGCTGCTCGACGATGAGCATCGTGCCGGACGCACGCTGGCACTGCTGCAGACCTACGGAATTCCCGCCAGCCAGGTGGTGATCGAGCTCACCGAGCAGACGCCCACCGAGGATTTCGACGTCCTGCATGCCGCCCTGCACCACTATCGGGCGATGGGCTTTCTGATCGCGCTGGACGATCTCGGCGCGGGTTATTCGAGCCTGCGTTTGTGGTCTGAGCTGCGCCCCGACTACGTGAAGATCGATCGTTACTTCATCGATGGCATCCATCAGGACCGGCTCAAGCGCGAGTTCGTCGAGTCGATCCTGCGCATCGCGCGTGCTTCGAAGGCGGAGGTGATCGCCGAAGGCATCGAGCTGCCCGAAGAACTCGCCGTGCTGACGGAGATGGGCGTCGATCTGGTGCAGGGCTATCTGCTGGGACGTCCGCAGGAGCGGCCGTTGCTCGATGCCGAGGAGGTGTTGCCCTCGGCGATTGCCGCGGCCGCCGAGTCGCAGGAGAACGCTTCGCCGCTGGCACCGCTGTTGATCGAGCAGCAGGCGATCGGCGCCGAACGGCAGATCGCCGAGCTGCTGGAGATCTTCCGCCTGCAGCCGAGCCTCGGCTCTCTCGCCGTGCTGGACGATGCACAGCGCCCGGTCGGCATCGTGCATCGGCATCTGATTTCCGATGCGCTGCTCAAGCCGTTCGCCACCGAGCTGCTGGCGCGCAAGCCGGTCAGCCGCCTGATGAGCACCGATTACCTGTCGGTGGAAATCAGCCAGTCGCTGCAGCAGGTCAGCCGCCTGTTGACCAGCCGCGCTCGCCAGCGCGTCGACGAGGATTTCATCATTACCCTCGACGGCCGCTACCAGGGGCTCGGGCGCGTGATGGACCTGCTCAAGCTGATCACCGAAATGAAGATCCAGCAGGCGCGGCATGCCAACCCACTGACGCTGCTGCCGGGCAACGTGCCGATCCAGCAGAGCCTGTCGCGGCTGTTGCAGCAGCACTGCGAGGCAGCGATCTGCTACGTGGATGTCGACAACTTCAAGCCCTTCAACGACCTCTACGGGTATGCCAAGGGCGACGAGGTGCTGTTGTGCCTGGCGCAGTGCCTCAACGATGCGATCGACCCGGCCAGCGAGTTCATCGGGCATATCGGCGGTGACGATTTCATGCTGGTGCTGCGCTGCGACGACTGGCATGCGCGGCTTGAACGCCTGTTCGCTCATTTCGAGCAGCGGGTACGCCAGTTCTACCGTGCCGATCACCTGGCCGAAGGCTGCTTCGTCGCGGAGGATCGGGCCGGTCAACCGGAGCGCTACCCGCTGCTGTCGCTCTCGATCGGCGTGGTGCTGCTGGACGGTGAGCAACCGCACGGGCTGGACGCCGGCAGTCTTGCCGCGCTTGCCTCGGACGCCAAGCGCGCGGCGAAGAAGCAGGCCGGCTATAGCCTGCATCGCCTTACCCCGCAGGCCGTGCGGGCCGCTGGCGCGGCGGCGATGGTTTCGTAGGTGGCGGGCGAGGCGCTCAGACCGGTGAGAGCCGCAGCGTCTTGATCAGCAGATCATGCAGGCTGTCCACGGCCTTGGCGCCGTGCGAGGCCCGGCTGCGGTAAACCGCGACTTCCATCGGCTCCAGCGGCCCCAGACCCTCGTCGCGGCCAAGTATCCGCAGGTGTGCCGGCGCGCTGCACTGGGTCAGTACCGCGACGGCCAGTCCGCTCTCGACGGCGGCGATCTGCCCGGCCAGGCTGGAGCTGTTGTACACGACCTTGTAGCGGCGGCCCTGCAACGCCAGGGAGTGGATGGCGCTGCGCCTGGCCAGGCTGGCGTCTTCGTAGACGGCGATGGGCAGCGGATCGCGTCGCCAGAGCTGGAACGAGTCGGCGCCGACCCACACCATCGGTTCATGAAACAGCAGCGTGCCGTGCCGCGGGTGATCCCGCGAAACCAGCGCCAGATCGAGGTCGCCGCGCTCGACGCGCGGAATCAGTGCGGTCGACTGCTCGCAGATCAGCTCGATTTCCACCGCGCCGTGATGCGGCGCAAAACGCCTGAGCACGGGCGTCAGGTAGCGCGCGGCATAGTCATCCGGCACGCCGAGGCGGATGCGCCCGGTCAGCTCCTCACCATGAAAGGCCGCCTGCGCCTGGCCATGCACGTCGAGCATGCGGCGCGCGTAGCCCAGCAGCAGTTGCCCCTGCGGCGTGAGCTGGTGCTGGCGCGGCCCGCGCAGCAGCAGTTGGCAGCCCAGGGCTGCTTCCAGTTTCTTGAGCTGCATGCTGATTGCCGACTGGGAACGGTGCACCTGCGGCGCGGCGGCCGATAGCGAGCCGGCATCCACCACGGCCACGAAGCATTTCAGCCAGTCGATCTGCAGGTCCTGATGATTCATCGGTACGCCTATCTATTTGAAAAGAGAATGGCTTGTAGCTGAAGTATGCGGTTCTCTTGCCAAATCTCCGAATGCATAGTGATCGGCACCTCTGAGCGCCAGCGCAGAGCAACCGGAGATTGCGTGATGTTCGAAGCCGATACCAATCTGCATGAGTTCGACCGGCGAATGGTCTGGACCGGTTTCCGCCAGCTCGTGCCGCTGGCGTTTTTCGTCACCTTGTTCGGGGCTGCCTTCGGACTCGCTGCGGTACAGGCGGGGCTGAAGGATTCGACCATCATCGCCATGAGCACGCTGGTGTTCGCCGGCGCTTCGCAGTTCGCCACGCTGGAACTGTGGGGCCCGCAGGTGCCGCTGTTCACGCTGGTGATCACGGTGTTCGCGATCAATGCTCGCCATCTGCTGATGGGCGCGACGCTTTATCCGTGGCTGCGCCAGCTGCCACCGGGCAAGCGCTACGCGGTGATGCTGGTGGCGTCCGATGCCAACTGGGCGATGTCGCTGCAGGCATTCAACCGGGGCAAGCCCGGTATCGGCTTGCTGCTGGGCGGCGGCATCGCGCTGTGGTCATTCTGGGTCGTGGGTACCTGGTTGGGCGTGCAGTTCGGTGGCGCCATCCAGGAGCCCAGACAGCTGGGGCTGGACATGGTGATGGGCTGCTTCCTGCTGGCGATGGTGGTGGGTGGCGAGAAGAATCTGCGCACGCTGGCGATCTGGAGCGTCGCCGCTTGCGCATCGTTGCTGGCCTATCGGTACCTGCCGGAGAACACGCACGTCGTCGTGGGCGCGCTGGCGGGTGGCGGTGCCGGGCTGTTCTGGGCGGAGAAAACCAATGAGCGTTGAAACCACCGGCCTTGGCGCGCTGATTCTGGTGCTGGTCATGGCCGGCGTAACCCTGGCGACCCGCTGGGGCGGCGTGTACGTGATGTCGTTCGTGCCGCTGGGTGCGCGGGTTCGGCGCTTCATCAGTGCCATGTCCGGCTCGGTACTGGTGGCGCTGCTGGCGCCGCTGGCGCTGGAAGGGGATCTCGGCGCACGGCTGGCCTTGCTGGCGACCGCCGCGGTCATGCTGATGGTGAAAAAACCGCTGCCGGCGATCGCCGTTGGCATTCTGGTCGCGGCGCTGGTCAGGCAGTTGGGAAATGGCGCGGTTTAGCGCCTACAGCGGAGGATAAAAAGCAAAAAGCCCCGAAAAACTTATTTTTCAGGGCTTTAGCTTTATGGTCTGGCGGTGAGGGAGGGATTCGAACCCTCGATACGATTTCTCGTATACACACTTTCCAGGCGTGCTCCTTCAACCGCTCGGACACCTCACCGGATCTCGACGGCATGCTGTCCGTCGAGGCGCGCTAATTTAGCCGAACAGTATTCAGATGGCAAAAACTTTTTTCAGTTTTTTCATGCGTTTAAGCAGCAGCTTCGGTGTCGGGAAAGTTGCGATGGAGCGGTACCGGCCGTCTGGTTTACTGTCGCCCTCGCTGCGTTTCAGCTATGTCAGGGGTGGGATGCAGGGGAGCCAGGAGCGGTCAGGTGAAGTTTTTCGAGAACAAGCGCAGGCATCGCGATTTCGTCCATGTGCCCACCCGGCGGCGGCTTCCGGTCGGCCAGCTGGAGTTGGGCATGTATGTCTGCGAACTTGACCGCCCGTGGCGCGAGACGGATTTCCTGTTCCAAGGCTTTGCCCTGCGTGAGGCTGAACAGCTTCGCCTGTTGCGTGAGCGCTGCGAGCATGTCTATGTCGACGATACCCGCTACGTGCCGCTGGATGACAGTGGTCCAGGCGGGCTATCCGCTGCGCCCGGCCGAGTGCAGCGCAGCGCAGCGAGCACGCCGCTTTCGCAGGAGGTCGAGCGCGCTCACGAGGCCTTCCATGCGGGTGCGCAACTGATCGATCAGGTACTGGCCAGCGTGCAGCTGGGGCGACCGATCGACACCAAGGCGTGCCATGTGGTGGTCCGGCGCAACCTGGAAAGCATGCTGCGCAACGAGAGTGCGATGCTCTGGCTGACCCGCTTGAAGACGCAGGATTTGTACACCAGCCTGCATTGCCTGTCGGTCTCGATCCTGGCAATGGGATTCGGCAAGCACCTCGGGCTGCCGGATGCCAGGATCGAGCTGCTCGGCATGGCCGGGCTGCTACACGATGTCGGCAAGATGAAGATCGATCCGCAGGTGCTGAACAAGCCGGGAAAGCTCACCGCCGAGGAGTTCGAGCACATCAAGCAGCACCCGTCGTTCGGCTATCAGGCTCTGTGCGTGCAATCGGACATTCCGGGGGCGGCGTTGCAGGCGGCCTACGGTCACCACGAGCGGCTGGATGGCGGTGGCTACCCGCAGGGGCTCGATCGCAATCAGATCCCTTTCATCACGCGCGTGGTGACCATCGTCGACACCTTCGATGCGATTACCAGCCACCGGGTCTATGATCACGCCCGGCCGATCCAGGCTGCCTACGATGTCCTGCGCGGCGGCAGCGACCGACATTTCGATGACCGTCTGGTGGATGAATTCATTCGCTGGCTGGGTGTTTTTCCCGTCGGTTCGCTGGTGGAGCTGCACACCGGCGAGGTCGCGCTGGTGCTGGAGCGGCATCTGCAACTGCAGCTGCGGCCGAAGGTCGTGGTGCTGCGTGATGCGCAGAAGAATCCCTGCGCGCCCCGCTACCTGGACCTGGCGCGTATCACCGTGGATGCCGAGGGTACGCCTTACCGGATCGGCAATGGCCTGGCTGACGGCGCGTACGGCGTGTTCATCGCCGATGCGCAGGTACAGGCCATCCTGCATCCCGAATCGCTGGCTGAACTCGAGCTCGGATAGCGGCACGTCGGTGACCGTTCGGTCAGCCTTGGCGCTTTACCGGGGCGGTGGCGGTGGGTAACGTCTGCGCACTTCAAGAACAAGGAATTCGCCATGAGTGAGCTGATTTCGTACCAGATCGAAGACGGCATCGCGACGCTGACCCTCGCTAACGGCAAGGTCAACGCGCTGTCGCCCGCCATGTTCGATGAGCTGAATGCTGCACTGGACCGCGCCGAGCAGGATCGCGCCGTGGTGATTCTGACCGGGCAGCCGGGCATCCTGTCCGGCGGCTACGACCTCAAGGTGATGACTTCCGGGCCGCAGAACGCGATGGCCCTGGTCGCGACCGGATCGCGCTTCACCCGCCGGATGTTGGCTCACCCGTTCCCGATCATCGTTGCCTGTCCGGGGCACGCCATCGCCAAAGGGGCGTTTCTGCTGCTGGCGGCCGATTACCGTATCGGCGCCGAGGGGGCCTTCAATATCGGGCTCAACGAAGTGCAGATCGGTATGACGATGCACCATGCCGGTATCGAACTGGCGCGCGACCGGCTGGACAAGGCGGCATTCCAGCGCTCGGTGATCAACGGTGAGCTGTTCGACCCGCTGGGCGCCTTGCAGGCCGGCTTCCTCGACCGTGTGGTGCCGGTGGGCGAAGTCATGGCGGTGGCCAAGGCGGCAGCGTTGCAACTGAAGAAGATCAACATGGTTGCGCACCGCAATACCAAGCTGAAGGTCCGCAAGGCACTGCTCGAAACGCTCGATCAGGCAATCGAGTTGGATCAGCAGCATTTCGCCTTGTAAGCGACTGCGTTGCGGCGCGAGAAATTTTCTCGCGACCGCGCAATCACGGTGATCCTGCGTTTACACTGCGCCTGTAACGCCCCGCCGCTGGCGGGGCGTTTTCATTTCCTATCCGTGTCGCCTCGCAGGAGAGCCCCGATGTCCGCCCCGCATACCCCGGTAGAACGCGCCGATTTCGACCAGGTCATTGTTCCCACCTTCGCCCCCGCGGCCTTCGTGCCGGTCCGCGGTCTGGGTTCGCGAGTGTGGGATCAGAACGGTCGAGAACTGGTGGACTTCGCCGGCGGCATCGCGGTCAACGCGCTGGGCCATGCGCATCCGGCCCTGGTGGCGGCGCTGACCGAGCAAGCCGGCAAGCTCTGGCATGTCTCTAACATCTATACCAACGAACCGGCGCTGCGCCTGGCGAAGAAGCTGGTTGCCGCGACCTTCGCCGACCGCGCGTTTTTCTGCAATTCCGGCGCCGAGGCCAACGAGGCCGCGTTCAAGCTGGCACGCCGCTACGCTCATGATGTTTACGGTCCGCAGAAGTTCGAGATCATCTCGGCAGTCAACAGTTTCCACGGGCGTACGCTGTTCACCGTCACCGTGGGCGGCCAGGCGAAATACTCCGATGGCTTCGGACCGAAGATCGAGGGCATCACCCACGTGCCCTACAACGATCTCGCCGCGCTGAAGGCAGCGATTTCCGACAAGACCTGCGCCGTGGTGCTGGAGCCGATTCAGGGCGAGAGCGGCATTCTGCCGGCCGAGCAGGCCTATCTGGAGGGTGCGCGCCAGCTGTGCGACCAGCACAACGCGCTGCTGATCTTCGACGAAGTGCAGACCGGCATGGGCCGCACCGGCAAACTGTTCGACTACATGCACTACGGCGTCACGCCGGACGTGCTGACCAATGCCAAGAGCCTGGGCGGCGGCTTCCCGATCGGCGTCATGCTGACCACCAACGAGGCGGCGGCGCACTTGAGCGTCGGCACCCACGGCACCACCTACGGCGGCAATCCGCTGGCCTGCGCGGTGGCGGAGACGGTGGTGGACATCGTCAACACGCCGGAAGTGCTCGACGGGGTCAAGGCGCGGCACGAGCGCTTCAAGGCCCGGCTGCTGCAGCTCGGCGAGCGCTACGGTGTGTTCAGCCAGGTGCGCGGCCGCGGTCTGCTGATCGGCTGCGTATTGAGCGAGGCGTGGAAGGGCAAGGCGGGAGCCTTCTGTGCGGCGGCGGAAAAGCAGGCCCTGATGGTGCTGCAGGCCGGCCCGGACGTGGTGCGCCTGGCGCCTAGCCTGGTGATCGAGGATGCCGACATCGACGAAGGGCTGGAGCGGTTCGAGCGGGCGATCGCCGCGCTGGTCCAGGCCTGAACGATTTCTGGATGCAGGCAGAGTGAAAGGGACTGGCGCTTTTCATGGCCGGTCCGCTGGATCGGGGCCTGCCGTCATCAGCTGAACGCCGGCAGCGATGCCGGCGATTTTTTTAACGAACGAGAGTATTTGCAAATGAGCGATAGCCTGCGACTGGTTCTGGAAGATGTCGACGGAACCCAGCTGGAAACATCCTGCACCCGCTTTGCGGTGATCTGGCAAGGCCGTGAGGTGTGGATTCAACAGGTCGGCAACAACCAGCTGATGATCGGGGTGGACGTGGAGGAGGGCGATACCGAGTACGCCAACCTGCTGCTGCGTCCGCTAGCGACCAATCTGGTCAGTCTGGAGCTGGAGATGGAGCCGATCGAGGAGGGTGACGAAGGCCACGTCCACGGTCCCGACTGCAATCACTGAGCTGCATGCCTGCGTGCGCCGCGCAAGAACAGCCGCCTCGCGAGGAAGTAGCTGACGCGGCAGCACACCCGGTGCGTCGACAGCGCCGGGCGGTGCGCGTGCGTCGTCCTGCTGTCTAGCCGAGGCCCGTCGAACCGCCTGCCGGCGTTTCCAGTCCCGTATTGCCAGTTACCGTCGCGGTCGCAGTCGCCGCTCGGGCATTGCTGCGCAGGCGCTGGCGATCGGATTCGCTCGGCTCCAGCGGCAGGTGGCGGGATGTTCCTTCGGCCATACCGGCCTGTTCATCGATCTCGTTGAAGATGCGCTTGGCTTCGCAGTGCCCCGTTATGCCGCGTGTCAGCGCCATGCCGCCCATGGCCAGCTGCAACAGGCCACCCAGCCCGCCGCGGCGCAGGCCCTTGCCGACTAGGTAAAGGCCGCCGGCGAGTGAGGCGGCGCGCTCCCAGCCATGCACGTTGTGGCTGGATCGGTTCGAGGAGGTTGAGTTCATGGTGAGAAGCTCCGAAGACGTTCCCAATGACTGACTCGTACCGATGCACTCCGTTCGCGGCACTGGACCGACGGACTCACAAATGATGTTCGCCTAGAGCAACTGGCTGACCAGTCGGGTACCGTGCGCCAGGTTGTCGGCCACTGGGCAGCGTCGTTCGATCAGCTCGAGCAGCGCCTGCTTTTCTGCACGACTCAGGTCGGCGTCGATGTCGACCTTCACGCGTAGCTCCTGGAAGCCTGGGCGCACATCGGGGTCACGGCCGAGCAGCCCGGCCGGATCGTAATCGGCCTCGAGTTCGAAACGCATGCCGCGCAGGTCGATCTTCTGCTGATGGGCGACGAAGCGGCCGATGGTGCCGAAGCAACCGGCAACGGCAGCGAGGATGGCTTCCAACGGCGTCGGCCCGAGGTCTTGTCCGGCGGCATGCTTGGGTTGGTCCATCACCAGACGATGATGTCCGCATTCCACTTCGATGCTCATGCCAGCCTGCATCTGTCCGCGTGCACTGATGGTTTTCATGGCCATGCTTGGATTCCTTTGGAGCGAGGTTGCGAATGCTGACGGCGCCATTGCCGCGCAGCGATTCGCTGATCCTAGCGGGCGTCAACGGGGGTTCGTTTGATGCTGATCAAATACCCATGGGGGTATCTGGCCAAGCTGCAATCTTGCACACGATCGCCTTCATGGTGCCGTGCGAACCATGCGCCAAGCCGAACGGTCGGCAGGCGTCATGGTCTACCAGGCTGCTGGTTGCCTGGAGGACCTGAGTTGTCGATCGTACGTTTCTGCTTCATCACCTGCTGCCTGTTCGGCCTGGCCTGTACCGCCCAGGCGCGTGACTATCGCTACAGCGATGCCCACTTGCACTACGTCGACTTTTTCCAGGAGAGCGATGGCATGCCCAAGCTGCTCGCGGCGATGGACGCGGGAGGCATCGATCACGTGATGATCAGCGGCATTCCAGTGGCGAAGAAGTGGCACGAGAACGAACCGAAGCGTCCGCGCTATTACGCCGGTGACGACGCGCCGGTGTACTGGTACAGCGCGACCGACGTGCTGGTCGCTGCGGCGCTGGAGGAGCTGGACGCCGAGCAGCGCAAGCGTTTTCATCCATTCCTCTCGGGGTTCAACCCCAACGACAAGAATGCCGATGCGCATATCCGCCGCATGCTCGAGCTGCATCCGGGGGTCTGGCAGGGCATCGGCGAAATATTCACCCGTCACGATGACGTCACCGCGCTGACCGAGGGCGACACGCCGCGCGCCAACAACGAGGCGCTCGCGCGGGTCTATCACCTGGCCGCCGAGTTCGATCTGCCGGTGCTGCTGCATTCCAACATCACCTCCAAGCGCGAGCGCAATCCGCTCTATTTGCAGGAGCTGGAAGAGCCGCTGCGCAACCATCCGCATACGCGCTTCATCTGGGCACATGCCGGTACCAGCATGGAGCTGCATCGGCATCAGGAGAAACTGGAGTTCCTCTTGCCGACGGTGAAGCGGCTGCTCGACGACTACCCCAATCTCTACATCGATCTGTCCTGGACGATGCTCGAACCCTATCTGCTCGATGGCGACGGCAAGCCTGACGCAGAATGGGTGGCGCTGGTCGAACGGCATCCGACGCGCTTCGTACTGGGCTCGGATGTGGTCGGACACTTCGACAACCTGGGTACGGGGATGGCGGCGTTCGCGCCGTTTCTCGATGCGTTGAAGGAGAAGACCGCGCGCCGGGTGGCGCGGGACAATTTCCTCGCGCTGCTGCCCCCCACCGGCGCGGGCGACGAGGGCGTGTCACGTCGCTGAAATGATCGCGTCATATTCTCCAGCCTCTCCATACGAATCAGAGGCTGGCTATGCGACTGAAATCTGTGATCTGCCTGAGTGCCGCTTTGCTGTTTGGCGGTAGTGCCATAGCTGAGGTGCGCCTGAACGGCGATGTCGAATACGGTGTGTTCGAAAGCCCGCAGAGCGAACTGGAGGCAGGGCAGCGCATCCTGCGCACCGGCAAGCAGCCGATCGAGCGCACCACCGTTGTGCCGGCAAAGCTGGGCACCAAGTTCGGCTTGCGCTACAGCCTGGCCGGCAAACGCGAAGGCGATACGCCGCTGACGCTGCTCTATTTCACGCCGGGCCTGGTTACCCCGGACGGCGAACGCCACGACAAGCTGGAAGTGGTGCAGGCGCTGGTTCCGGGGGCGGCAGATGACGTGATGGCGTTCGAATTCACCGAACACCACGAGCTGGTGCGCGGCGAATGGCATTTCATGGTGTTCCAGGGTGATCGCAAGCTCGTGGAGCAGCGTTTCGACGTGCGTTGACCACTCGACCTTTGGTCGCAAAATGTTGGTTTCTTGACGTCAATTATTCAAGGTTCGTAACAGTCGCTCCGATAATGTGACCGAGTTGGCAGTCTGCCTGCCAGAAACATTCGTCATGGAGCGAGGACGTCCCATGTTTATCCGCAATATGAATATCTCCAGGCGCTCGGCCCTGGGGTTCGGCCTGATCGGGCTTATCGTGCTGCTGCTGGGCGTCTTCGCCCTGCGGCAGATGACCATGATTCGCGATGAGGCGGCGAAGGTCAGCAATCAGTGGCTGCCGAGCATCACCGCACTGGGTGAGCTCAATCAGCATACGCTGCGCCTCCGCATCCACACGCTGCGTCTGTTGATCGACCGCTCGCGCCTCGAGGCGAACCGGGCGGTCGTCAGCAAATTCCGCAGCGAGCTGCAGTCGCTGGAAGATGCCTATGCGAAAACCATTTTCATGTCTGAGGAAAAGACGCTCTTCGACGGCTACGTGAAAGCGCGCCAGCGTTTCGATGGCGTACTCGATGAGGTGCAGCGGCTGGAGAGCAGCGGGCAGCTGGATGCTGCGGTAGAGGTGGTCGGCTCCCGGCTCAACGAGACGGCTTCGGCGATGAGTGAGGCGGTGCGCGAGTTGGTGAGGTTCAATGACACCCAGGCCCAGCTTTCCGCCAGAAGTGCGCAAGACTATTTCACCCAGGCGCGTGCCTGGATGGTCGCGATGCTGGTGGTTGCGGGGCTGCTGACCTGGTTGCTGGCCTGGCTCTTCACCCGCAGCATCGTGCAACCGCTCGGGGAGGCGGTGAAGGTTGCGGAAGTCGTTGCCGGTGGCGATCTGTCCCAGCCAATCGAGATCGCCGGCAGCGACGAGCCGGCGCGGCTGCTGATATCGCTGAAGGCGATGCAGGGCAGCCTGCGCGAGACGATCCAGCGGATTTCCGATTCGTCCAATCAGCTTGCCTCGGCGGCTGAGGAGCTGAATGTGGTGACCGAGGACTCCACTCGTGGCCTGCACCAGCAGAACACCGAGATCGAGCAGGCTGCCACCGCTGTCAACGAGATGACCACCGCGGTCGACGAGGTGGCGCGCAATGCCGTGGCTACGTCCGAAGCCTCGCGCGAATCCGACGAGACGGCGCAGCAGGGGCGCCAGCAGGTAATCCGAACCGTCGACTCCATCGGCCTGCTGGCGAACGACGTCACCCATACCGCCACGGTGGTCGAGCAACTGGCCGGGCGTGTGCGCGAGATCAGCAAGGTATTGGATGTGATCCGTGCGATTGCCGAGCAGACCAATCTGCTGGCGCTCAACGCCGCCATCGAGGCGGCGCGGGCAGGTGATGCAGGACGCGGATTCGCCGTGGTTGCCGACGAGGTGCGCGCGCTAGCGCATCGCACGCAGCAGTCGACCCAGGAAATCGAGCAGATGATCGGCGATGTTTCCCAGGGTACAGACCAGGCCGTACAGGCGATGCAGGCGAGCAATCAGCGCGCCCGCACTACGCTGGAAGTGGCACAGGCCGCCGGCGCCGCGCTGGACGCCATCGCCCAGGCGATCGGTCAGATCAGCGAGCGCAACCTGGTGATCGCCAGCGCCTCGGAAGAGCAGGCGCAGGTGGCACGCGAGGTGGATCGCAATCTGGTCAATATTCGAGACCTGTCCCTGCAGACGTCCGCGGGCGCCAATCAGACCAGTGCCGCCAGTCAGGAACTGGCACGCCTGGCGGTCGATCTGAATGGGCTGGTGACGCGCTTCCGTGTCTGAAGATACCGTGTTGTGAGCGGCGTTCGTGCCGTGCCGGCCGGGTGTTCCCACGAACACCCGGCCGGAGACTGCTACGCTTCACCGGGTCGGTACGCGAGGGCAAGGCTGGGCTTGCACGCGCGAGCGGCGTAGTATCCGGCGCTTTCCGGGCGGCAAACGGCTCTCGGCCCGCAAGTCGCAGCGAGCGGGGTGGGCCGGTGCAGGCTGTCCGGCCCCGTCAATTTCGAGAGCAGTATCATGTCTGACCTGCCAACCCGTTTCTTCCGATTCATCAACCGTACCAGTCTGGTCGCTCAGATCGTCGTCGGTCTCGTGCTGGGCTGCCTGCTGGCCGTATTGTGGCCATCGGCGGCGCAGTCGGTGGGGCTGCTGGGCGACCTGTTCGTGGCCGCGCTGAAGGCGGTCGCGCCGGTGCTGGTGTTTGTCCTGGTCACCGCGTCGCTTGCGAGTCACCAGCATGGCCAGCCGACGCATATTCGTCCGATCATCATGCTCTACGCGATCGGTACGCTGGCGGCGGCCTTGGTCGGAGTGACCGCGAGCTTCCTGTTTCCCACCGAGCTGGTGCTGGTGCGCCAGGCCGCCGACGTGGTGCCGCCAGCCGGAGTGAGCGCCGTGCTGCGCACGCTGCTGTTCAATGTCGTGGACAATCCGGTGAATGCGCTGATCGAAGGCAACTACATCGGCATCCTGGCTTGGGCTATCGGTCTTGGCTTCGCCTTTCGCCATGCGGGTGAGAGTACCCGCCAACTGGTCAACGATCTGTCGAGTGCGGTCTCGCTGATCGTCAAGGTGGTGATCCGGACGGCTCCGCTGGGGGTGTTCGGGTTGGTTGCCAACACGCTGGCTGCTTCCGGTTTCGAGACGCTGCTGAGTTATATGCAGCTGTTGCTGGTGTTGGTTGGTGGCATGCTGTTCACCGCGCTGGTGGTCAATCCGCTGATCGTGTTCTGGCAGATTCGCCGCAACCCGTATCCGCTGGTGCTCACCTGCCTGCGCGAGAGTGGTATCACGGCCTTCTTCACGCGCAGCTCGGCGGCGAACATCCCGGTGAACCTGCAGCTCTGCCAGCGCCTTGGCCTGCACAAGGACACCTACTCGGTTTCGATTCCGCTGGGCGCGACGATCAACATGGGCGGCGCGGCGATCACCATCAGCGTGCTGACACTGGCTGCGGTGCATACGCTAGGTATCCCGGTCGACCTGCCAACGGCGGTGCTGCTGAGTCTGCTAGCCGCGGTCTGTGCCTGCGGTGCGTCGGGTGTGGCAGGAGGGTCGCTGCTGCTGATTCCGCTGGCGTGCGGTCTGTTCGGCATTTCCAACGACCTGGCGATGCAGGTAGTTGCAGTCGGATTCATCATCGGCGTGGTGCAGGATTCCGCCGAGACCGCGTTGAATTCCTCAACCGATGTGCTGTTCACCGCGGCCTCCTGCATCGCCCATGGCGACAGCATCGAAGTGGATGAGCAGCCGCTGAGCTGATCGGCCGGCGCGGCGTCGGTGGAGCGTTCCGTCGACGCAAGGCGTATAGCCGTGCAAACGAAAACGCCCCGAAGATCGGGGCGTTTTCATGTGTTGCAGACGTTGGTCGAATCAGCCTTTCCAGCGCTTGAGCACCAGCGTGGCGTTGGTACCGCCGAAGCCGAAGCTGTTGCTCATCACGGTGTCGATCTGTGCGTTCTCGCGCGTTTCACGCAGGATCGGCATGTCGGCGACTTCCGGGTCCAGCTCGTCGATGTTGGCCGAGCCGGCGATGAAGTTGCCTTCCATCATCAGCATCGAGTAGATCGCTTCGTGAACGCCGGCGGCGCCCAGCGAGTGGCCGGACAGGCTCTTGGTCGAGCTGATGACGGGGACCTTGTCACCGAACATGTTGCGTACGGCGCGGATCTCGGCCACATCGCCCACCGGGGTGGAGGTGCCGTGGGTGTTGAGATAGTCGATCGGGCCGTCGACGGTGGACATCGCCTGCTGCATGCAGCGCAGGGCGCCTTCGCCGCTCGGAGCCACCATGTCGTAACCGTCGGAGGTCGCGCCGTAGCCGACGATCTCGGCATAGATGCGCGCGCCGCGCTTGAGCGCGTGCTCCAGCTCCTCGACCACCACCATGCCGCCGCCGCCGGCGATAACGAAGCCGTCACGCTTGGCGTCGTAGGCGCGGGAAGCCTTTTCCGGGGTCTCGTTGTACTGGCTGGACAGCGCACCCATGGCGTCGAACAGGCAGCTCTGACTCCAATGCTCTTCTTCACCGCCGCCGGCGAAAACCACATCCTGCTTGCCCATCTGGATCTGCTCCATCGCGTGGCCGATGCAGTGCGCGCTGGTGGCGCAGGCCGAAGCGATGGAGTAGTTGATGCCCTTGATGCGGAACGGCGTGGCCAGGCAGGCCGACACGGTGCTGCTCATCGTGCGCGGCACGCGGTATGGGCCGATGCGCTTCACACCCTTGTCGCGCAGGATATCGATGGCTTCCATCTGGTTGATGGTCGAAGCACCACCCGAACCGGCGACCAAGCCGATGCGCGGGTTGGAAATGTCATCGAGGCTGAAGCCGGCGTCCTTCACCGCCTGCTCCATGGCCAGGTAGGCATAGGCGGCAGCGTCGCCCATGAAGCGCAGGACCTTGCGGTCGATCAGCTCTTCGAGGTTCAGATTGACGGAGCCGGAAACTTGGCTGCGCAGCCCCATATCTGCATAGGACTGATTGAAGCGGATGCCGGGGCGACCGGCGCGCAGGTTGCCGGAGACGGTCTCTTTGTCATTGCCCAGGCAGGAAACGATACCCAGGCCAGTGATCACGACGCGACGCATGCGGATGTCCTTCAGAAGCTGTCTGTAGAAGTGAACAGGCCGACGCGCAAACCTTCGGCACTGTAGATCTCGCGGCCATCGACGCTGACAGTGCCGTCGGCGATGCCGAGGATCAGCGAGCGGTTGATGGTGCGCTTGATATGGATGTTATAGGTGACCTTCTTGGCGGTCGGCAGGACCTGGCCGAAGAATTTCACTTCGCCCGAGCCGAGGGCGCGGCCGCGGCCGGGGTTGCCCTGCCAGCCGAGGTAGAAGCCAACCAGCTGCCACATGGCATCCAGGCCCAGGCAACCGGGCATGACCGGATCACCTTCGAAATGGCAGGCAAAGAACCAGAGATCAGGGTTGATATCCAGTTCGGCGACCAGCTCGCCCTTGCCATACTTGCCGCCGACTTCGCTGATGTGAACGATACGGTCGACCATCAGCATGTTCGGTGCGGGCAGTTGCGCATTACCGGGACCGAAGAGCTCGCCGCGGCTGCAACGAAGCAGGTCTTCCCGAGTAAAGGCGTGTTGTTTGGTCATGCGTATTCCTCAATGGTCCCTTCTATGCAGGGCTTTGTGCTGCTTACCGACCGGCTCCGTGCGCACGGGGCCTGGCTATAAAGACTAGTCATAGACTGTCGCGTTGTGGCTAAAGTCACAGCGTGGACAGTCGGTCATCGCTTCTCCAGCCCGCCGCTGCAGCAAAGTGAGGACGGAGATGGCGGGCTACTTTAACACTCCTTGCCGCATCACGAAGATTTTGCAGCGGCTCCGTGTCATAGACCAATGTTCAACGCAGGAATGCCGTGGCTTCGCCAACGCGCCGCGAAGTGCGCTGCTTGGCCCGGTTGGGCGGTGGCTGCGTGCGATGTGCAACGTATAATGTCCAGCTATTGCCATCGCGAATGGCTCATTACGGTAACCACATGACAGCTAAGCAACCCATCGCCGTGCTCGGCGGCGGCAGTTTCGGTACGGCGATCGCCAATCTGCTGGCGGAGAACGGGCACGACGTCCGACTCTGGATGCGTGACGCCGAGCAGGCTGAAAGCATTCGCAGTCAGCGCCAGAACCCGCGCTATCTCAAGGGCGTGACCATCCTGCCGCAGGTGCAGCCGACCACCGATCTGGCGCAGACCCTGGATGCGTGCGAATTGATCTTCGTCGCGCTGCCGTCCAGCGCGTTGCGCCAGGCGCTGCAGCCGTTTTCCGCGCAGCTGGCGGGAAAACAGCTGGTCAGCACCACCAAAGGTATCGAGGCGCACGGCTTCAAGCTGATGAGTCAGATCCTCGAAGAAATCGCACCCCAGGCACGCATCGGGGTGCTGTCCGGGCCGAATCTCGCGCGCGAGGTCGCCGAACATGCGCTCACCGCCACCGTGGTGGCCAGCGACGATGAGGCACTATGTCGCAACGTGCAGGCAGTCCTGCATGGCCGGACCTTTCGCGTCTATGCCAGCGCCGACCGCTTCGGCGTCGAGCTGGGTGGTGCGCTGAAGAATGTCTACGCGATCATGGCGGGCATGGCGGCGGCGCTGGGCATGGGCGAGAACACCCGCAGCATGCTGATCACCCGCGCTCTCGCCGAGATGACGCGCTTCGCGGTCAAGCTCGGGGCTAATCCGATGACTTTCCTCGGCCTGGCCGGGGTCGGCGACCTGATCGTGACCTGTACCTCGCCCAAGAGCCGCAACTTCCAGGTCGGCCATGCGCTGGGAGAAGGTCTGAGTCTCGAGGAAGCGGTGTCGCGCCTGGGCGAAGTCGCCGAGGGCGTTAACACCATCAAGGTGCTCAAGACCAAGGCCGAGGAGATGCAGGTCTACATGCCGCTGGTCGCGGGGCTGCATGCGGTGCTTTTCGAGGGGCGTACGCTCGATCAGGTGATCGGCGCGCTGATGCGTGGCGAGCCGAAGACCGATATCGACTTCATTTCCACCGACGGCTTCTGAACAGGACAAGAGAAAACCATGAACCAATCCAATCACGGCGCCGAGCGTGAGTCGCTGATTCTGCGGATCGTCTGGATGCTGCTGTTCTTTCTGGTCTGGCAGCTGGCCGAGCTGGTGCTGCTGGTTGTCGTGTTGCTGCAGCTGTTCCTGCGTGTACTCAAAGGCCAGCCGGACCCGAGCCTGCAGGGATTTGGCGACAGCCTGAGCCAGTACATCGCGCAGATCGGCCGTTTCGGCACCTTCAACACCGAACACAAGCCCTGGCCGCTATCGGACTGGCCGGCACCGCGTGCCGCCGACTTGCCGAGTGCGCCGACGGCACCGCCGACCCCCTCCTCGCCACAAGAGCCAACGCCATGAAACTCTGGCTATTACGTCACGGCGAGGCCGAGCCGCGGGCGCGCACGGACGCCGAACGCAATCTGACCGAACAGGGGCGGCTCGACGTGCGTGCGATTGCCGCGCATCTGCGCAACCGGCCGCTGCAGACGATTCTGGTAAGCCCTTATCAGCGCGCCCAGCAGACGGCGGAGATCGTTCGTCAGGAGCTGGGCTTCAGCGGTTCGTTCGAGACCGTGCCCTGGGCGACGCCCGATTCCGATCTGCGCGAAGCCATGCTGTATCTGGACCGGCGCCCTGAACAGCATTTGCTGCTGGTGACGCACCAGCCATTCGTCGGTACGCTCGGTGGCTGGCTGGTGCATGGCCAGCGCGACGAGTCGTTGCCGATGGCGACCTCCAGCCTCGCCGAACTGGAAGGCGAAGCGCTGGCTGCCGGGCTGATGCGCCTGGTCTCGCTGCGCCACGCTCGCTGAGCGCCAGCCAAAGTCGGCCCGCTGCCGGCAAACGTGCCGTTCGATAACAACAATATGGAAATGGAGTGCGTGACTTTGAGTATCTGGAAACGTCAGCCCGATCTGGACAGCCTGCACAGCAACCGCAAGAACACCATCAGCGAACTGCTGGATATTCGCTTCGAGTCCTTCGACGACCAGTCCATCACCGCGAGCATGCCGGTCGATGCGCGTACCCATCAGCCGTACGGCCTGCTGCACGGCGGGGCGTCGGTGGTGTTGGCCGAGACCCTCGGGTCGATGGCCAGCTATCACTGCATCGACACCAGCCGTTTCTACTGCGTCGGGCTCGAAGTCAACGCCAACCACCTGCGCGCGCTGCGCAGCGGGCGCGTGACCGGAGTGTGCCGCCCGGTGCATCTGGGGCGCTCGACGCATGTCTGGGACATTCGTCTGCATGGCGAAGATGGCAAGCCCAGCTGCATCTCGCGGCTGACGGTGGCGATAGTGCCGCTGTCCGAATAACACCGGCGACCCGCCACGGTCCGTTGTTTGGCATGAATGCCGCTCACGCTGGCGCGTCGGGGCGATTGTCCGGCAGGGGTGGCCGCCTACAATGGCCTGACCTTTCTCGCCGGCCGTGTCCATGTCGCAACGCATCTTCTTCGCCCATGCCAACGGCTTCCCGTCGGCGACCTACCGCAAGTTGTTCGCCGCGCTGGCGCCTGAATACCGTGTGGAGCACATGGACCGGCATGGCCACGATCCGCGCTTTCCGGTGGACGACAACTGGCACAACCTGCTGCAGGAGCTGTTCGAGCAGCTGGAGCGGCTGGGCGAGCCGGTCTGGGGCGTTGGCCATTCTTTCGGTGGCATGCTGCATTACCGTGCGGCGCTGCTGCGCCCCGAGCTGTATCACGGAGTGGTGATGCTCGATTCGCCGCTGCCGACGTGGTTCGACCAGACGCTGATCTGGGCCGCCAAGCGGCTCGGTTTCATCGATCGGCTGACGCCGGCCGGGCGCACCCTGGGCCGGCGCGAGCAGTTCGACAGCGCCGAGGAAGCACATGCCTATTTCGCCGGCAAGACGCTGTTTCGCAGCTTCGATCCCGACTGCCTGGCTGCCTATATCGAGCATGGCCTCGAGCCGGCGGGGCAGGGGATGCGCCTGCGTTTCGATCCGCGGACAGAGATCGACATCTACCGCAGCGTGCCGCATGTGACGCCTGGCTGGCCGCCGGCATTGAAGATTCCGCTGGCGATGGTGCGCGGCCGCGACAGCCGCGTGGTGCTGCCACATCACGCCTATCTGCTGCGCCTAATGGCGCGCGGCGAGGCGCATCGCCTGCCCGGCGGACATATGTTCCCACTGGAGCGTCCGACGGAAACCGCCGATCTGCTGCGTCGTCTGCTGGCTCGCTGGAAACCGGCTGTCGCGAACCGGGGTGCCGCATGAGTGTGGCATTCGAGGAGGTCCGGCTGAGCTTGCCGCATATCGAAGTGGCTGCGCACCTGTACGGGCCGCAGGACGGCCGCCCGGTGATCGCGCTGCATGGCTGGCTGGACAACGCGGCGAGTTTCAGCCGGCTGGCGCCGCGCTTGCCGGGTCTGCGCATCGTCGCGCTGGATCTACCGGGGCATGGCCATTCGGCGCATCGTCCGCTGGGCGCGGGCTACAACATCTGGGACTACGCGCTCGATGTGTTGCAGGTGGCCGAACAGTTCGGCTGGCAGCGTTTTTCCCTGCTGGGTCACTCAATGGGCGCGATCGTCGCGGTGCTGCTGGCCGGTGCGCTGCCGCAGCGGGTCGAGCGGCTGGCGCTGATCGACGGGGTGATTCCCTACACCGGTGAGGCGGACGAGGCACCGCAGCGGCTGGGTGCCGCGCTCGATGCACTGCTGGTGGTCGACGACAGGCGCAAGCCGGTCTATGCGACCTTCGAGCGGGCCGTCGCGGCGCGCATGAAAGGTGTCGGTGCGGTCAGTCGCGAAGCCGCCGAGCGTCTGGCCGAGCGCGGCCTGATGCCCGTGCCGGGCGGCTACACCTGGCGTACCGATGCACGGCTGATGCTGCCGTCGCCGTTGCGGCTGACGCGCGCGCACGCGCTGGCATTTGTCTCGCAGGTCACCTGCCCAACCACCCTTGTGCTGGCCGAGCAGGGGCTGATGACCGAACCGAAACTGCGTGAACTGACCGCGCAACTGCCGTTCGACAAGCATTACCTGTCCGGCGGCCATCACCTGCATCTGGACGACGAGGCCGGCGCCGCTGCGGTCGCCGCGTGCTTCGAACCCTTCTTTCGCTAGCGCGCCGTCACGCAAGATGCTGTGGCAATCGCCTGCTTGACTTGCTTTTGGCAACTGGCGAGGCTGACCGCCAGTCGGCATCTGGCCGCCTCCATCGGCGGCGGCCAGATGCCGGATGAAACTCGTGCAAGCAAGGGTGATGCGTTGAAAAGAGCGATGCGATGGACAGGCCTGCTGGGATTGTTGCTGACGGGCGCGCCGTTGCTGGCGGCGGACGTCGCCGGTAGCGCCGATCTCGCGGTTCTGGCGCGCTATCCGCAGGCAGAGATCGTCGATTACCGGCAGGCGTCGGTAAGCGAGCGGATCTATCCGCAGGACTCGCTCCGCCGTATCAGCGGCAAGTTGCGCATGGCCAGCCAGGTCAGCGCAGCCGGCCAGTTGACCGTCGTTACCTATCAGCTTCCCGATACCCACAGTGGCATCGAAGCCTTCACCCAGTCCCGGCACGCCGTGCTCGATGGCGGCGCAGAGCTGTTGTTCTGGTGCGAGGGCCGTGAATGCGGTTCGAGCAGCCTGTGGGCCAATGCGGTGTTCGGCAAGGCCAGGCTCTACGGGCCGGAAGGTCAGCAGGCCTACCTGCTGGCGCGCCTGCCGCAGGCCGGTGACAGCCTGCTCGCGCTCTATGGCGTCACACGCGGCAACGGCCGCTCCTATCTTCATGTCGAGCAGCTGGAGCCGAGCGCGCCGCTCGGGGAGCTGTTGCCGAATGCGGCAACCCTGCTGCGCCAGCTGCGCGACAGTGGCGAGCTGCGCCTGCCGCGCCTGCCGGATGAACCGTCGACCGAGTGGAGCGCGCTGCTTGCCGACCTCATGCGGCTGGATAGTACCCTTCGCATCAGCTTGGCCGGGCGTACCGGCGCCGCCTGGCGCGAAGCCCTGATCGCCGAGCGGATCGGCGCCCGACGGCTCGAGCTCGACGACTCGGCCGAAGCCGGGCTGTTCATCAGGCTATTGCGCTGAGACGCTTCGTCGGGCTGCAATAGCCGTCCTTTCCAGAGAGTAACCGCGCATGCCCAACAACGACCGCCTGCTGGTGCAGATCCTGCTTCTGGTCCTGCTCGGTGCCTGCCTCTGGGTGCTGGCGCCGTTCGCTTCGGCGCTGTTCTGGGCCGCCGTGTTGGCGTTTGCCAGCTGGCCGCTGATGCGCCTGCTGACCCGTCAGCTGAACGGCAACGCAAGCCTGGCGGCGGGGTTGCTGACCTTTTGCTGGATGGTGCTGGTGGCCGTGCCGCTGGTCTGGCTCGGCTTCAACATCGCCGACCAGATTCGCGAAGCCAACGCCCTGCTGCACGACTTGCAGGTCGACGGTCTGCCAGCGCCGCCGACATGGCTCGGCGAACTGCCACTGATCGGCGACAGCCTGGTCACGCTGTGGAGCACCGTCCATGAACAGGGCACGGCGCTGCTGGCCAGCGCTCGCCCGTACATCGGCCAGGTCGGCAACTGGCTGCTGGTGCGCAGCGCGCGCATCGGTGGCGGTATGCTCGAGCTGGCGCTGAGCCTGGTGCTGGTGTTCTTCTTCTATCGCGACGGGCCGCGCCTGGCGGCATTCGTCCACAGCCTGCTGGACCGCCTGATCGGTGGCGAGCGTGCCGACCACTATCTGGAACTGGTGGCCGGCACGGTGCAGCGCGTGGTCAACGGTGTCATCGGTACCGCAGCGGCGCAGGCGGTGCTGGCCTACGTGGGCTTCAGCATCGCCGGGGTGCCGGCTGCGCTGGTGCTCGGCCTGCTCACCTTCGCGTTCAGTTTCGTGATGGTGCCGCCACTGGTCTGGGGGCCGGCGGTCGCCTGGCTGGTATGGCAGGGCGACTACGGCATGGCAGTGTTTCTCGGTGTCTGGGGCATGTTCATCATCAGCGGGGTGGACAACATCCTCAAACCCTATCTGATCAGCCGCGGCGGCAACCTGCCGCTGGTGGTGGTGCTGCTCGGCGTGTTCGGCGGGGTACTGGCGTTCGGTTTCATGGGGCTGTTCCTCGGGCCGACACTGCTGGCCGTGGCCTTCAGCCTGCTGGGCGACTGGCTGATCAAGGAAGTCCCGCACACCGCCGAGAAGGACAGCACCGGCGAGCCGATCGACAAGCCGCAGTGCTAGCGGCCGGCGGGCGGCGCTACAGCTCCAGCTCGTAGCGCGCCAAGGCGTCATGGGCCACGATGCGCCCCAGCTCGATCAGCTCCGGCGCCTTGTCAAACTCGTAAAAACGACAGGCGCGCTTGGGAATGTTCACCAGCACGTTCGGCGGATAGCCGGCGATCTTGTACTGCGCCAGGGACGACTGCATGACGTCGAAGCTCTGGTTGATCAGTTCCAGCAACGAAGCGGGGCCGCCGACATCCACGACGGTCGAGCCTGCGGCCGACTTCGGTGCCGTCTCGCTGGACGGCGCCGCCGGCGGCTGGTCGCCGCGCAGCAGCTCGCTGGCGCGGATATCGGCGATGTGTTGCGGCGAAAGACCGCCACCGTCCTTGCGCCAGAACGGGATGTGCGAGCTGATCGAAGTCAGCATCGAATCGAAGCGCCCCGGGCGTTCGATTTCCGGCAGCGAATATTGCTTGTGGTTGTTGGCGTTGAGGTTGACCGCGACGATCAGATCGCAGTGGCTCGACACCACCGGCACGATCGGCAGCGGGTTGAGCAGGCCGCCGTCGACCAGCACGCGGTTGTCCTGCACCACCGGCGTGAACAGGCTGGGAATCGCCGCGGACGCGCGCATCGCCAGCTCCAGACTGCCTTCCTGGAACCAGATCTCCTGCTGGTTGGTGAGATCGGTGGCCACCGCCGTGAAGGGGATCGGCAGATCCTCGATGTTCACCTCGCCGAGCATTTCGCGTACCCGGCCGAAGACCTTCTCGCCGCGAATCGCACCCAGGCTGAAGCTCGGATCGACCAGGCGCAGCAGGTCGAGATAATCCAGCCCCTCGATCCAGGCGCGGTACTCGCGGAGCTTGCCGGCAGCATAGATGCCACCGACCACGGCGCCCATCGAGCAGCCGGCGATGCAGCCGATGGTGTAGCCACGTGCCAGGATCTCATCGATGACGCCGATGTGCGCATACCCACGCGCGCCTCCCGAGCCTAATACCAGCGCTACTTTCTTGCTCATGCGGCTTCCCCCCATTCTGTGTCGTTAGCTTCTCGCCGCGCACGGGTACGCCGCAAGGGGCGCTATACCAAAGCAGGTCGTCCGCCGCCCCGTTTGCCGCTGCTCGTCGAAGGCTTTGCTACAATCGCGGCCCGTTTTGCATGCAGCACGAGAGAGTCCGATGAGCGAACCGATCCGCCTCACCCAGTACAGCCATGGCGCCGGTTGCGGCTGCAAGATCTCGCCCAGGGTGCTGGACGTGATTCTTGCCGGCAGCGGCGCGCAGAACCTCGATCCGCGGCTGTGGGTCGGCAATGCCTCGCGCGACGATGCGGCGGTCTACGGCATCGACGAAGAGCGTGGCGTCGTATCGACCACCGACTTCTTCATGCCGATCGTCGACGACCCCTTCGATTTCGGTCGTATCGCCGCGACCAACGCGATCAGCGACATCTACGCGATGGGCGGCGACCCGCTGATGGCCATCGCCATCCTCGGCTGGCCGGTCAATGTGCTGCCGCCGGAAGTGGCGCGCGAGGTCATCGCTGGCGGCCGTGCGGTGTGCGACGCTGCCGGCATTCCGCTGGCCGGTGGACATTCGATCGATGCGCCCGAGCCGATCTTCGGTCTGGCCGTCACCGGCCTGGTCAGTAAGCGCCACATGAAGCGCAACGACACGGCCACTGCCGGCTGCAAGCTCTACCTGACCAAGCCGCTGGGCATCGGCATCCTCACTACCGCCGAGAAGAAGGCCAAGCTGCGTGCCGAAGACGTGGGCCTGGCGCGCGACTGGATGTGCACGCTCAACACCGCCGGCAGCCGCTTCGGCAAGCTCGAAGGCGTGCAGGCGATGACCGATGTCACCGGCTTCGGCCTGCTCGGCCACTTGGTGGAAATGGCCGACGGCAGCGGCGTGACGGCCCAGATCGAGTACGCGCGCGTGCCGCGTCTGCCGGGCGTGGAGTACTACCTCGAACAGGGCTGCGTGCCCGGTGGCACCCAGCGCAATTTCGACAGTTACGGTGAGCGCATCGCCGCGCTCGATGAGGTGCACAAGCAGCTGCTGTGCGATCCGCAGACCAGCGGCGGGCTGCTGGTGGCCGTGGCGCCGGAAGGCGAGGCAGAGTTCCTGGCGGTTGCCGGCGAGCTGGGCCTGGCGCTGGAGCCGATCGGCCGGCTGGTCGACGCGCGCCGCCATGCAGTCGAGGTGCGCTGATGCGTGGCGATACCGCTGACTACCGGGCGCTGTTTCTTAACGACGTTCCGATGATGGATGCCCGCGCGCCGGTGGAATTTTCCAAAGGCGCGTTTCCCGGCGTGGTCAATCTGCCGCTGATGAACGACAGCGAGCGGCAGAAGGTCGGCACCTGCTACAAGCAGCATGGGCAGAAGGCCGCGCTCGATCTGGGCCACCAGCTCGTCTCGGGCAAGGTCAAGGCCGAGCGGATGCAGGCTTGGGCCGATTTCGCCCGCGCGCACCCCGATGGCTACCTGTACTGCTTCCGCGGCGGGCTGCGCTCGCAGATCGTCCAGCAGTGGCTGCGCGACGAGGCGGGCATCGACTATCCGCGGGTGGTCGGTGGCTACAAGGCGATGCGCCATTTCCTGCTCGAAACCCTTGAGCAAGCGATCCAGCAGTGCGACTTCGTGCTGGTCGGCGGCATGACCGGCACTGGCAAGACCGAAGTGCTGGCGCGGCTGGACAACAGCCTGGACCTGGAGGCGCTGGCCAATCATCGCGGCTCCAGCTTCGGCAAGCGTGCGACGCCGCAGCCCGGGCAGATCGATTTCGAAAACATGCTGGCGATCCGCCTGCTGAAGCTGCGCGCGGCGGGCGTTGAACGTTTCGCGCTGGAAGACGAGGCGCGGCTGGTGGGGCGCTGCTCGATTCCGCTGCCGCTGTTTCAAGGCATGCAGCAGTTTCCGCTGGTGTGGCTGGAAGACAGCCTCGAGGGCCGTATCGAACGGATTCTCAAGGACTACGTGATCGACCTCTGCGCCGAGTTCATCGCCGAGCAGGGCGCCTCCGGTTTCGCCGCGTTCGCCGAGCGTTTGCAGCAAAGCCTGGTCAATATCCAGAAGCGCCTGGGCGGCGAGCGCTATCAGCGTCTGGCGTTGCTGATGGACCAGGCGCTGGCCGAGCAGGCGCGTAGTGGCGCGGTGGATCTGCACCGTGGCTGGATCGAAGGATTGCTTGGCGAGTACTACGATCCGATGTATGCCTACCAGCGCGAGAGCAAGGCCGAGCGTATCGAGTTCGCCGGCGAGCAGCAGGCGGTTGTCGAATACCTGCAGCAACGCGCCCGCACGGCTGTGTCGCATTGATTCGAAAGCAACGGAGGGATGAACGATGAAAGTCTGGCTATCCGTACCCCTGCTAGCGCTGCTGCTGGTCGGCTGCGCCGGCAAGACCGCCTACCGTGACAGCTGCGCCGCCGAGCTGGACGCCGCGTGGAAGGAGCAGAGCTTGGCAGAAGCCGAAGGGTTCGCCGGCACCGTGAGCTATTCCAAAGCCATGGCCCTGCTTACTGGCGCTAAGACCCAGCAGCAGTTCGAGGCCTTTCATGGCTGCGTGGAAAAGGCGCAGAAGGCGCGCTTCTACCTGAGAGAATCGCGCGCCGGGCGCTGAACGGCAGCCGGCACAGCGTCCCTACGCAGGACGGGGCCGGGCTGTCGCAGGCAAAGCCGACGCCCACACTGAACGCCGCGAACCCGGCGCCGGGGCCGCTCACAGGCGCCTGCCAAGGCGCCGGCGCAACCACTTGTCCAGCTCCACCACCGCCAGCAGCGTGCCGCCGGCCAGTGCGCAGATGGCCCACGCCTGGGGGCTGAGCGCGGCGGTCTGGAACAACCGCTGCAGCGGCGGCCAATGGGTGAACGCCACCTGCAACACCAATAGCAGCGCGACCATGTTCCAGACCATCGGATTGCCGCGCAGGCCGAAGTGCGCCGGTGCATTGATCTGGCGGCTGGCGAACAGGTAGGCGATCTCACAGAACACCAGCGTGTTGACCCCCAGCGTGCGACTGACCTCCAGGCTCCAGCCCTGCCGCTGGGCAAAGAGGAACACCGCGATGCAGGCCGCCGTCATCAGCAGCGAGACCAGCACCACGCGCCAGAGCAGCTGCGCGCCCAGCAGCGGCGCGCTCGGATCGCGCGGCGGGCGGCGCATCAGATCGGCCTCGCCGGGCTCGAAGGCGAGCGCCAGCGCCAGCGTCACCGCGGTGATCATGTTCAGCCAGAGAATCTGCAGCGGCGTGATCGGTAGCGTCAGCCCCAGCGCGATGGCGACCAGCAGTACCAGCGCCTCGCCGACGTTGGTGGGCAGGATGAACAGGATGGATTTCTTCAGGTTGTCGTAGACCGTGCGGCCTTCCTCCACCGCATGGGCGATGGTGGCGAAGTTGTCGTCGGCCAGCACCATCTGTGCCGCCTCCTTGGCCGCCTCGGTGCCCTTGATGCCCATCGCCACGCCGATATCGGCGCGCTTGAGCGCGGGCGCGTCGTTGACGCCGTCGCCGGTCATCGCCACCCGTGCGCCGCCGGCCTGCAGGCGCTGCACCAGGCGCAGCTTGTGCGCCGGGCTGGTGCGGGCGAATACCGCGGTCTGCGCCAGGCACGCGTCCAGCTCCGCGTCGCTGAGCCGATCCAGCTCCGCGCCGGTGAGCGGCGGTTGCTCGCCGAGCCCGAGACGCTGGGCGATGGCGGCGGCGGTCGCGGCATGGTCGCCGGTGATCATCTTCACGGCGATACCGGCGCGCTGGCATTCGGCGATGGCAGCGATGGCCTCCTCGCGCGGCGGATCGAGCATGCCGACCAGCCCGAGCAACACGAAGTCGCCTTCGAGATCCTCGTAGGCCAGCTCGTGCTGCGGCGCGCCCAGCGCGCGCATCGCCAGGCCGAGCATGCGCAGGCCCTGACGGGCGCCATCGTCGAGTACGGCGTGCCAGTGGGCCGGGTCCAGCGGCTCGGTGCTGCCGGCGGCGAACTGGCGGTTGCACACTTCGAGCAGGCGCTCCGGCGCGCCGACCAGATAGATCAGTCCGTGGCCGGCATGGTCGTGATGCAGGCTGGCCATGCAGCGGCGCTCCGAGCTGAACGGAATTCCGTCGACCCGCGGCATATGCGTGTGCTCGTGAGTGGTCTGCAAGCCGAGCTTGCCGGCCAGGGTGAGCAGTGCCGCCTCGGTCGGGTCCCCGGTGATGCACCAGCCGTCGCCTTCGCGCAGCAGGCTGGCGCTGTTGCACAGCAGCCCGGCGCGGGCCAGCTCCAGCAGGTCGCTGGCCTGTTCCGGCTCGCAGGGCTGGCCGTCGCCGGTGCAGACCGCGCCCGCCGGCGTGTAGCCGACGCCCTGGATGAAATAATTGTGTTCGGCGGTGAAGACCTGCTGCACGGTCATTTCATTGCGCGTCAGGGTGCCGGTCTTGTCCGAGCAGATCACCGTCACCGCGCCGAGGCTCTCGACCGCCGGCAGCCGGCGGATGATCGCCCGCCGCCGCGCCATGCGCTGCACGCCCAGCGCCAGGGCGATGGTCAGCACGGCGGGCAGGCCCTCGGGGATCGCCGCGACCGCCAGACCAACTGCCGCCAGCAGCATCTCGCTGGAGGAGTAATCGTGCAGCGTGACGCCAAACACGTAGGTGCCGAGCGCCAGCGCCAGGATGATCACGGTGAGGACCTTGGCGAAGCGCGCGATGTCGCCCAGCAGCGGCGTCTGCAGGCTGACCACTTCGCCGAGCATGTGGCTGATCCGGCCCAGCTCGGTCTGCCCGGCGGTTGCCACCACCACGCCGTAGCCGTTGCCGGCGCTGACCAGCGTGCCGGAGTAGGCCATGCTGCTGCGATCGCTGAGGCTGGCGTCATGACTGACGGGCGCCACCTGCTTGCTGCTGGGTAGCGATTCGCCGGTCAGGGCGGCTTCTTCGATGCGCAGGTCGCGACATTCGAGCAGGCGCAGGTCGGCCGGGACCCGATCGCCGGGTTCCAGCAGTACGAGGTCGCCCGGTACCAGCTCTTCGGCCGGTACGCTGAGGGTGCGTCCGGCGCGGCGCACGCGGCTGTCGAGCGTCAGCAGCTTCTGGATGGCGCGCATCGCCTGTTCCGCTTTGCCTTCCTGAACGAAGCCGACCAGCGCGTTGATCACCACCACGGCGACGATCACCACGCTGTCGAGCCATTCGCCGAGCGCCAGGGTGACCAGCGCCGAGAGCAGCAGCACGTAGATCAGCAGATTGTGGAACTGCAGCAACAGGCGCTTGAACGCACCGTTGCCGCGGCGCTGCGGCAACCGGTTGGGCCCGAACTGCTGCAGGCGCTGCTGCGCCTGTTCGGCGCTCAGGCCGCTGTGGGTGCTGTCCAGTCGCTGCAGAATCTGCTCGGCGGGTTGCGCGTGCCAGCTGTCGGGTTCGGCCATCGAAGCCTCCTATCGACGAGGGAGAGGTCAAGCCTAGGCGGGGCGGCGAACCGCTGCATGGTTCTGGATCAAGCGTCGGATCACAAACTCGTTACCCGGCATGTCCAACGCTTTGCCTGACCGTTGTCGATCAGTAGCATCGGCCGGACCTACAGAGGAGAGTCGCATGCGCACCCGATTGGACGCCTGTCTGCGCGCGGTCAATGAAGTACTGCTCGGCAAGGAAGCTCAGGTGCGACTGGCGCTGGCCTGCCTGCTGGCACGGGGTCACTTGCTGGTCGAGGACATGCCGGGCATGGGCAAGACCACGCTCAGCCATGCGCTGGCCAAGGTGCTCGGCCTGGAGTTCCAGCGCATCCAGTTCACCTCCGATCTGCTGCCGGGCGACATCCTCGGCACGTCGGTGTTCGACAAGGACAGCAGCCAGTTCGTCTTTCATCCCGGGCCGATCTTCGCCGAGCTGATCCTCGCCGACGAGATCAACCGCGCCACGCCCAAGAGCCAGAGTGCCCTGCTCGAAGCCATGGAAGAGGGCCAGGTCACCATCGAGGGGGCCACCCGTGCGCTGCCGGAACCGTTCTTCGTCATCGCCACGCAGAACCCGGTGAGTTCCGGCGGCACCTTCGCGCTGCCGGAATCCCAGCTCGATCGTTTCCTCATGCGCGTCTCGCTGGGATATCCGGCCCGCGCCGCGGAGAAGGCGCTGCTGCTGGGCGAGTCGCGCCGCGACCTGCTGGCCCGGTTAGCGCCGGTGCTCGAACGCACCGAGCTGTTGGCGCTGCAGGATGCCGTGGCCGGCGTGCGCGTCAGCGATGCGCTGGTCGACTACGTGCTGCGTCTGGTGGAAGCCACCCGTACCCAGCCGCAGTTCGCCTGGGGCCTGTCGCCGCGCGGCAGCCTGGCGCTGCTGGCGGCGGCGCGCGCTTGGGCGTTTCTCGACGGCCGCGATTACGCGATTCCCGAGGATGTGCAGGCGGTGCTGCCGACGGTGGTCGGCCATCGCCTGCGCGAACGTGCTGATGCTTCCGGCCACGGCGGCGGCGCGCTGGTGCAGTGGCTGCTGCGCGAAGTGCCGGCGCTCTGATGGCGCTGACGATGACACTACGGCCGGACGGGCGCGCCGCGTGAGGCTGCTGCCACGTCTGCGCGAGCGCTGGCTGCTGCGGCGGATTCCGCCGGCGCCGAGCATGCGGCTCGATCAGCGACGCATCTTCATCATGCCTACTCGCGTCGGGCTGGCTTTCCTCGCGGCGCTGGGACTGATGCTGCTGACTGCGATCAACTACCAGAACAGCCTCGCCTACGGTCTGACCTTCCTGCTCGGCGCGTTGTATCTGGTGACCATCCTGCACACCTGGCGCAATCTCGCTGGGCTGGTGCTGCACAGCGGCGGCGCCACTGCCGCTTTCGTCGGCGAGCAAGCGCGGTTGCGTGTGCGCCTGGAAAGCCAGGGGCGCGCCTACCAGGCCGTGACCGTCGGCTGGCCGGCCAGCGGTCTGCAGCGGGTGGATGTGCCGGCCGGCGGAGTGGTGGAGGTCGAGCTGAACCTGCCGGCTGAGCGCCGTGGCTGGCTGCGCCCCGGCCGGGTGCGGGTGGAGAGCCGCTTTCCGCTGGGCCTGCTGGTGGCCTGGAGCTGGATCGATCTGGAGTTGGCGGCATTGATCTACCCGCAGCCGCTGGCAGGCGAGTTGGCGCAGCAGGGCGAGGCGGCGCAGGACGAGGAGGGCGGCGCGCGGACGCAAGGGGCAGGCGTCGACGATTATCAGGGGCTGAAGGCATGGCAGCCCGGTGATTCGCGCCGTCGCCTGCACTGGAAAGCCTATTCGCGCGGCCAGGGCCTGCTGGTGAAGGAGTTCGCCAGCCTGCTCGGCAACGAACCGCTGCTGGACTTCGCTGCGCTGACGGGCGACAGCGAGGAGCGCCTGTCGCGGCTGTGTCACTGGGTCGTGGAACTGAGCGCCGCGCACCAGCCGTTCGCCTTGCGCCTGCCGGCCGTGACACTCGGCCCGGATAGCGGTCAGGCCCACCGTGACGCCTGCCTGCGTGCGCTGGCGCTGCACGGTACCGGTGCGGAGCAGGGTGCATGAGCACGAAACCCGGTATCCCGCGCAATGCGCTGATCTGGCTGCTGGTGGCTCAGGTGCTGGTGATCCTGCCGCATCTGACGCACCTGCCGCTGTGGATCACCGGCCTCTGGCTGGGCTGCGCCGTGTGGCGAATTCAGATCTTCCGCATGCGCCTGCGTTATCCCAACAGCTGGGCCAAGGCGGCGCTGATGATCGGCGCCGGCTTCGGCGTGTACTTCTCGCGCGGCAGTCTGGTCGGGCTGGAGGCCGGCGTGGTGCTGCTGATCGCGGCGTTCATCCTCAAGCTGGTGGAGATGCGCACCGCGCGCGATGCACTGGTGCTGATCTTCCTTGGCTTCTTCGCGGTGGTGACCAGCTACCTGTTCGAGGATGGGTTACTGGCCGGGCTGTACAGCCTGTTGCCAGTGACTGCCCTGCTGGCGGCGCTGATCGGTCTGCAGCAGGGCACGCGGATGACGCAGCCGTGGCCGACGCTGCGGCTGGCCGGCAGCCTGCTGCTGCAGGCGGTACCGCTGATGATCCTGCTGTTCCTGTTCTTCCCGCGGCTGGCGCCGCTGTGGACGCTGCCACAGCCGGGGCCGCGTAGCCTCACCGGGCTGGCGGACCACATGGCGCCGGGCGACATTGCCCGGCTCGGTCAGTCCGCGGCGCTGGCGTTTCGCGTCAGCTTCGAGGGCGAGATACCGCCGCGCGACCAATTGTACTGGCGCGCCGTGACCTTCGAGCTGTTCGATGGACGGCGCTGGTCGCAGTCCTTCGCCGCGCAGGTGCCGCAGGAGCCACACTGGCAGCCGACCGGCGAGCCGCTGCGCTACAGCGTCGTCATGCAGCCCAGCGGCCAGCCCTGGCTGTTCGCCCTCGACGTGCCGCGCGTGGCGGCCGACGATACACGGCTGATGGCCGACTTCCACCTGCAGCGCCGCCAGCCGGTGAACCAGCCGCTGCTTTATCACGTGACCTCCTGGCCCGACGCACGGCGTGAGGCCGAGCGTGCGCCGTCGAGCCTCGGCCGCGCGCTGCAGCTGCCGGCGCAGGGCAATCCGCGCAGCCACGCCTGGGCCGGCGAACTGCGTCGCACGCTGCAGGAGCCCGAGGCGGTGGTGCAGGCGCTGCTGCGCCACTTCAACCGCGAGCCCTACCACTACACGCTGAAGCCGCCGGAAGTCGGCCCGGACATCGTCGACGATTTCCTTTTCAGCACCCGCAGCGGCTTCTGCGCGCACTACGCGGGGGCGATGACCTTCGTGCTGCGCGCCGCCGGCATCCCCGCGCGGGTGGTGGCCGGCTACCAGGGCGGCGAGGTCAATCCGGCCGGCAACTACCTCTCGGTGCGTCAGCTGGATGCGCACGCCTGGGTGGAATACTGGACTGCCGAACGCGGCTGGGTCAGCGTCGATCCGACCTTCCAGGTGGCGCCGGAGCGGGTCGAGCAGGGGCTGGAGCAGGCGCTGGCCGGCCAGGAAGGCTTTCTCGAGGATTCGCCGATGTCGCTGCTGCGTTACCGCGATATCGGCTGGCTGAACCAGCTGCGCCTGCGCTGGGACGAACTCAACTACGGTTGGCAGCGCTGGGTGCTCGATTACCAGAGCGAGCGCCAGCTACAACTGTTGCAGCGCTGGTTCGGCAAGGTCGACGCCACGGCGCTCGGCATCGGCCTGGTGACGGCGCTCGCCGCGGTGCTCGGCCTGCTCGCGCTGTGGCTGTTCAAGCCTTGGCGGCACGAGCGAGATGTGCAGCAGCGGCTGTTCCTCGCCTTCGAGCGGACGCTGGCGCGCCACGGCCTGCGGCGCGAGCCGGGTGAGGGTGCGCGGACCTTCGCCGTGCGCGCGGCGCGCCAGTTGCCGCTCCAGGCCGAGGCGATTCATGCCTTCCTGCGCTCCTATGAGCAGCAGCGCTACGCCGCCGCAGATGCCGCGCCCACCGAGCTGCGCCAGGCGCTGCGCGCGCTGCGCCGCCAGTTGCCCTGGCGGCGTGCCCGGCACTGAGCCGACCGTTGATGATTGCCGACTGCGATGGCGTGGCATTTCCAGGGGCGTCTACGGCGCTTGCGTCCTCGCGCGCCGGCAAGCACCGGCCTTACCATCGGCCTCCACAAAACAATGAAAAGAGGTGCACATGACCCTTTCCGAACTGTTGCGCGGCGTGCGCGAGCATCCGCAGCAGCTGACCATCCCCGCCACCTGGGGGCAGGGCCGGGCCGGTTTCGGCGGACTGGTGGCGGCGCTGGTGTACGAGGCGATGCGCGCCAAGGTGCCGCCGGAGCGCGCGCTGCGTTCGCTGGCGATCACCTTCGTCGCGCCGCTGGCGCTGGACCAGCCGGCCAGCTTCGAGGCGGAGGTGCTGCGCGAGGGCAAGGCGGTGAGCCAGATGCTGGGGCGGGCGGTACAGGACGGCCAGGTGGTGACCATTGTCCAGGGCAGCTTCGGCGCCGCGCGCGAGTCCGCGGTGGCGGTCGCTGCCGAGGCGGCGCCGGCCATGCCGCCGGTCGAAGCCTGCCAGACGCTGCCCTTCGTGCCGGGTGTCACGCCGGAATTCACCCGCTATCTGGAGATGCGTTGGGGCATCGGTGGGCTGCCGTTTTCCGGCAACACGTCCCGCGAAATGGGTGGCTGGGTGCGCCAACGCGGCGAGGTCGCGCGCGAGCCGATGAACGAAGCGCACCTGCTGGCGCTGATCGACGCGTGGCCGCCGGCGGTGCTCTCGCACCTCAAGGGCTTCGCGCCGGGCAGTTCGCTGACCTGGACTGTCGAGTTCGTACAGCCGTTGCCCGCACTGGATACGCATGACTGGTGCCAGTACCGCGCGGTGATCGAGCATGCGCGCGACGGCTACGGGCATTGCGCGGCGGCGCTGTGGTCGCCGACGGGTGAGCTGGTGGCGCTGAGCCGGCAGACGGTGACGGTGTTCGGCTAACCGGGGCGGGGCGCCGCCCCGCGTTTTCCCGGCAGGCCGTCAGAGCTTGAGCTGGCCGATGGCCCGGCTCAGCTCGCCCGACAGCGCGGCCAGTTGCGAGCTGGTGCTGGCGGAGTCGACCGTCTGCTGCACGGTCTGCTCGGTGACGTCGCGGATGCCGGTCACCGAACGGTTGAGCTCCTCGGCTACCTCGCTCTGCTGCGCGGCGGCGACGGCGATCTGCGTGTTGCTGTCGCGCATCTGCGCCACTGCGGCGGTGATCGACTCCAGCGCCTGCGCCGCCTCGCGCGCTTCGCGCACGCAATCATCGGCCTTGAACGAGCTTTCCTGCATGAACTCGACTGCATCGCGCGTCATGGCCTGCAGATTGCCGATCATGCCGGTGATCTCGTCGGTGGAGTCCTGCACGCGCCTGGCGAGGTTGCGCACCTCATCGGCGACCACCGCGAAGCCACGGCCCGCCTCGCCGGCGCGCGCGGCCTCGATGGCGGCGTTGAGCGCGAGCAGGTTGGTCTGCTCGGCGATGCTGTGGATGACGCTGACCACGCCGTTGATCTTCTGGCTGTCGGCGGCCAGCTGACCGATGGTTTCGGCGGTCTGCTGCACGCCGACCGACAGGTTGGCGATCGACTGTTCCACCCGCGCGACCACGCGCTGGCCGTCGCTGGCCAGCTGGTCGGCGTGCTGCGAGCGGTCGCGGGTGTCGCTGGCGTGCTCGGCGATATGGAACACCGTGGCACTCATTTCGTTGATCGCGGTGGCGGCCTGGTCAGTCTCGCTCTGCTGGCCGAGCATGCCCTGGCGCACATCGCTCATGCTGGCAGCGAGGCGCCCGGCGCCGTCATCCAGGCGCGCGGCCGCCTGCGCGACGGTACTGACGATGCGCTGGTAGCCGCTCTGCATCGCATTCAAGGCGCTGGCCATCTGGCCGACCTCGTCACCGCTTTCGAGCGGCACGCGCGCGCTGAGATCGCCGGAGCGCTCGACGTGCAGCATGACGTCCTTGAGCGTGTTGAGGTGGCTGAGCAGAAAGCTGATAAGCAGCTGCGAGGCGCCGAGCAGACCGAGCATGAGTACCGCCACGGCACCGGCATAGCTGAAGAAGTGCTCACCCAGAACCTGGAACACACTGGGGGTTCGCGCCAGCACGGCGAGCGTCTGGCCGTCGGCGCGGATGACGCTCTGCGCGCCGATCAGCGGGTCGCGGGCGAACAGGCGATCATGCGCCAGCGCCGTCCAGCCAGCGTTTTGCGCAAGCGTCTGACCCTGGATCTGCATGCGCTCGCCGGCGACGAAGCGGACCACCTCCGGTCTGGCGGGCAGCTCGGCGGTGGCGGGCCAGGCGGTCAGCAGTTCGGCGGTGGTCTGCGCGTTACGCCGGGCATCGGCGCTGCGCGACTGCTGTTCCACATGCACGGCGTAGAGCACCAGCAACAGGCTGATGACGAAGGCGACCATGTTGAGCGCCCAGAACTTGTATTTCAGTGACAGATCGCGGACCCAGACGAACATGACGGCTCTCTTCCGTTTTGTTGTCGGCTTAACGGCCGTTACGGCGTGAGCTTGAGCACATTTTCACGGCGTTGCGTCCGGCAGCGGCAGGTCGAAGAAACGCCGGGCGCAGAGCGTGGTGTGGGCAGCCAGTTCGGCTTCGCTTTCACCGCGATGGCGCGCCACCTCGCGCAGCACCTCAAGCAGATAGGCCGGTTCGTTGTGGCCGGATTTCGGCTTGGGTCGCAGCGTGCGCGGTAGCAGGTAGGGCGCGTCGCTTTCCAGCATCAGCCGGCCGCGCGGTATTTCGCGCACCAGCGGATGCAGATGGGTGCCGCGGCGCTCGTCGCAGATCCAGCCGGTGATGCCGATGTGCAGATCGAGGTCGAGATAAGCGTACAGCGCGCGCTTCTCGCCAGTGAAGCAATGCACCACCGCGGCGCCGAGGCGGTCGCGCAGCGGCCGCAGGATTTCGACCAGGCGCTGGTCAGCGTCGCGCTCGTGGAGAAACACCGGCAATTGCAGCGCCACCGCCAGCTCCAGCTGTTCTTCCAGCACGCGTTCCTGCTGTGGGCGCGGCGAGAAGTCCCGGTTGAAGTCCAGCCCGCATTCGCCCACCGCGCGCACCTGCGGCTCGCGCAGCAGATCGCGCAGCTGCGCCGCGCTGTCGGCGCTCCACTGGCTGGCGTCGTGCGGGTGAACGCCGGCAGTGCAGAACAGCCGCTGGCGACCGTCGTCGAGCGTGCGGCACAGGCCCAGCGCGGCTTCGCTTTCGGCGAGGCTGGTGCCGGTCAGCACGCATTGCGCGACGCCGGCTGCGTGGGCGCGCTCGAGCACTTCACTGGCCTGCCTGGCCAGGCTGGGATGGGTCAGGTTGACGCCGATATCGACGAGCTCCATCGAGACTCCTACTAAGGTTAATCACTTGAAAATCAACACAATATGCGTGAATAGCAAACCGTTGATCATGCCTGAATTGGCAGATCGGGCCCGGCTGTGAGAGGCTTCGCTACTTTTTTCGCCGCCGTCGCCCGGTTCGAGCCTGGTATGTACGAGTCATGTTTCGCCTGCTGCTGATCCTCTGTCTGCTGGCGCTCGCGCCCTGGCCGGCGGCTGCGCGGGTGATGGGGCCGGAGGCGTGGAAGGCGCCGGCGACGGTGCGCGATCTGGCGGAAATACGCCGCAGCGGCGTGCTGCGGGTGCTGGTCAACCAGAGCCGCAACAGCTCCGGCGAGGTGAAGGGCGAAGCCATCGGTGTGGAGTATGCACGGCTGCGCGCTTTCGAGCGTTACCTGAACCGAAAGTCCGAGCGCGCCATCCGCCTGAAGATCATCCCCAAGGCCAAGGATCAGCTGCTGGCTGCACTGCAGCGCGGCGAGGGCGATCTGGTGGCGCCCGGTGAGTTGCTCGATCTGAAGGGCATGCGCGGCGTGAGCCGCACCCGGCCGGTGGTCAGCGATGTTGCGCTGGTGCTGGTCGGCCGCCAGGGTGGGCCGCGCTACGCCAGCCTGGAACGACTGTCTGGGCGCAGCCTGGCGCTGCCGGCGGGCAGCGCCGCCGGTGCCGCTGTCGCCCGGCTCAACGAACAGCTGATGAAGCGCAAGCGTGCACCGGTGGTGGTCGAGTGGGTCGATCCGACGCTGGCGGTCGAGGACGTGCTGGAAATGGTGCAGGCCGGCATCTATCCGGTCACGGCGGTCGAGCAGACCATTGCCGAACGCTGGGCGCGGGTGATGCCCAAGCTGCGCATCGAGCGCCAGGTGGCGCTGGCCGACGAGGCCGACATGCACTGGTTCGTCCGCAAGGAGGCCAGCATGCTGCGCGCCAGTGCCGACGGTTTTCTCAAGGACTACCGCGCGCCGCAGAACCAGGACGCGGCCTTCGAGCGGGTCTACCGGCGCCTGTACAAGGTGCATTACCCGCTCGATCGTACCGGCCGGCAGCGCCTGGAGAAGGTGCGCCCCGTGCTGCAGCGCTACGCCGAGCAGATCGATCTGGATTGGCTCAACCTCGCCGCGCTGGCTTTCAAGGAATCCACCCTCAACCCGGCGGCGCGCGGTGCCGGCGGCGCCACCGGGCTGATGCAGGTGACGCCGGCGACCGCGCGCAGCGTGGGCGTGGGCAATATCCAGCAGCTGGACAACAACGTGCAGGCCAGTGCCAAGTACCTGGCCAGCATCCGTCGCAAGTTCTTCGCCAGCCCACGGCTCAACGAGCGCGAGCGCATGGCCTTCGTGCTGGCGGCCTATAACCTGGGGCCGCAGCGGGTGCAGAGCATGCGCGCCGAAGCGCGCCGGCGCGGGCTGAATCCGGACCAGTGGTTCTTCCAGGTCGAGCGTATCGCCCTGGAAACCGTGGGCATGGGCGTGGTGGGCTACGTCAACAGCGTCAACAAGTACTATCTCGCCTTCCATCGCGAGCGTTATCTGCTGGAAGCCGAACCCGCACGTCGTAGCGCCTCGCGCTAGCCAGGGCGGCGTTAAGAACAGGCTCCAAAATGCTCATTCACAGCGCGTAAACTGCGCTTTTTTCGCCTGTTTTCGCCTTGCCCTGGCTGCCTCGCCTACGTTTTCAACGGCCTGCTAGCTTTCTTGACGGGCCAGCAGGCGCAGGCGTTCGCTGCTGTCGAAGCGCTGCTCGGCGAGCCGCTCGATAGCGGCCTGCTTGTCGGCCTCACCGAGGCCCTGGCTATGCTCGATGCGACTCTTTTCCTGTTCGAAGTCGGCTAGCCGTTGCTGCCAGACCTGTCGCTGACGGTCCAGCGCTTCCAGGCGCTCGGTCGCCGCATTGCCGACCAGCTGCTGGCGCAATTGGCGCAGCTGCACGGCATCGCCGCCACGCGCCTGCAGCGCGGCTGTCTGCTGGCGCAGCTGGGTCTGCATTTGCGGCACCAGGGCGTCCTGCAGTTCGGCTGGCAGCGCCGCGTGCAAGCGGTCGAGCGCGGCACCCTTGGCATTCGCGTCGAGCCCCGGCTCCAGCTGGATGGTCAGGCGTTCGAGCGTGAAACGGTCATAGGCCTCTTCACTGGCGAAGAACGCCTGGTGCGCCGTCTGGCTGAAGATGCGCGCGCGCAACGCCTGTACCGCGGCAAGACGCTGGCGCAGCGCTGGCAGATTTTGCGGGCGGGCCGCCGAATCCAGCCCCAGCAGCTCGCGCTTGTAGTCCAGGTACTGGTTCAGGAGATTCTGCGCCTGGGCCTGCGCCGGTTCTGGCAGCTGCGCGTCGATGTGCTGGCGCAGGCGCTGCACGCTGTGGGTCAGCGGCTCGGCGCCGACGGCGCTGAGGAAGTAGTCGAACAGCCGACGGACGTCGCCGTCGACGATCAGATTGCCGGCGGCGTCCTGCTGGAGGCGGCCGTCGATCCGCGTGCCGTTGAACGAACGCGGCAGCTCGCTGAGCCTCATCGGCTTTGGCGCAGCCGAGTCGCTGACGACGGTGATCGGCGCGGTCGCCGGTGGTCGGGCCGCATGCGCCGGTGCCGTTGCGGGGCTGGAGGGGGGCGGTGGTTCGTTCGCCGGCGGCGCCAGCAGCACGACCAGGCTGAATAACAGCGAGGCGAGGAAAAGGCCGAGAAGTGTCTTCATGGTTCTGCCTTGCAAGAGGCGGCGGGACGCGGCCGTCCCGCCGCTGGCTCAGAGGCCGGCGTTCTTCAGCCGGTTGGCGTGCTGGCGATACACGGTGACCGGATCGGTCTCGAACAGGCTGGTGAGGCCGAGGACCTGGTTCACCTCGTCAAGGTGGTTCATCCGGTAGTCGTCGCGGATGACCATGCCCAGATGCGAGCTGCAGCGTCCCACCAGTCCGTCGTTCGGCTCATCGAACGCAAGGGCGCCGGCACCCATCATCGCGTCGCTGATATCCAGCGGATTGGTCAGCGGGCTGGTGCCACTCCACGAGTAGTAGCGCACGCCGTTGACCACGTAGGCGCCCTCGCCGCAGGCGGTGGTCGGGATGCCCTGGGGGAACTTGGCATTGAAGCGCGCCGCGCCCTCGCTGTTGAGCGATTCGAGCGAGCCGAGCGAGTTCTGCGGCGCAGAGCTGCTGCTACCGGAGAGGAAGTTGATCAGCGCGCCCATCGCGTTCACCAGCCCGGCGACGATGGCCTCGCCGGCGGAGCCTTCGGGAATGTTGCGGATCAGATCGGCCACGTCCGAGCCCTTGTGCGGCGCACCGACGCTGGTGACCGAGGCCACCAGATCCGGTCGCACGGCGGCCACGTAGCGCACGGTCGGCCCGCCGTGGCTATGGCCGATCAGATTGACCTTGGGTTTGCCACTGAGCGCGACGATCTCCTCGACCTGCGCCAGCAATTCCTCGCCGCGCAGCTCGGAGGTGTTGAGCTGGCTCACTTCGGTGACGTACACCTGCGCGCCGTCGCGGCGCAGCGCTGCGGGAATGCCGTACCAGTAGTCGACCCCCAGCAGGCTGTCGAAACCGAGCATGCCGTGACCGAGCACGATGGGGTAGCGGGTCTGGGTATAGCCGGTGGAGGCATGGGCCTGGCTCGCCAAGGCCAGTGCGCTGATACAGAGGGCAAGCAGTGTCTTGTTGTTGTTCATGACGCACTCTCGAAAAAGGGGTGGGCAAGCGGGCAATCCATTGCCGTTCACCGCGCCGGGCGCGTACTGCGCCGTTTCGATGGCAGCAATCGTGCCAGGCGCCAGTTAATTGTCATGAAAGTACAGCCTAGAGCGGCTGCGGCCCAGCAGTGCTGGCCAAAGGCCGCTGCAGTCGAGAGGTGCGCGCTGTTACCGGGAGGAACGGCTGTTTCCGCTGTGGGTTGTTACTCGGCAGGATAGAAGAACTTGGTTGCGTGATCGCGGCAATTTGCGACTGTTTGGTCGATGCTAAACCGGTCGGTCACGGATACTCGATTGCCACCACGTACCATAATTTGGGTCCTGTCGGCGTTTGCACCTGTACTTCGGCATCCAGCGCCTTGCCGACCAATGCGCGGGCCAGTGGCGAGTCGATGCTGATCAGGCCTTGCTTGAGGTCCAGTTCGTCAGGGCCGACGATGCGGTAGCGGGCTTCGTTGCCGTCCTCATCCTCCAGCGTCACCCAGGCACCGAAATACACCTTGTCCGGATCGCTCGGCCGCTCGCTGACGACCTTGAGTTTTTCCAGGCGCTTGGTGAGGAAACGCACCCGGCTGTCGATCTCGCGCAGCATCTTCTTGCCGTAGGTGTACTCGGCGTTCTCGGAGCGATCGCCCTGGGCGGCCGCCTCGCTCACCGATTGCGTCACCTGCGGGCGTTTGACATGCCACAGTTCGTGCAGCTCGGCGCGCAGGCGCGCTTCGCCTTCCGGGGTGATCAGCGGGGTTCCGGCGGGGCGCGGCGGGCGATAGCGGCTCATGGTCGATCCGTGTGGCGAAAGGGCCGCAAAGTGTAGGCCGAACCGGGCGGCGAGGGCGAGTCGTCAGCCCTCGCGCAGCACGCCGAGCGGGCTGGCGTCGAGCGCGCGGCGGGTGCCGAGAACCCCGGCGCCACCGACCAGCAGCGCGCCAAGAAGCGGTAGCAGCACAAGCCAGGGATGCGGCTGCCAGGGCAGCTCGAAGGCGAAGCGATAGAGCAGTGCGCTGACCAGCTCGCAACCCAGCGCGGCAAGCACGCCGCTGGCCGCGCCGAGCATGCCAAATTCTGCCCGACGCACTCTAAGCAGCAGGCTGCGCTCGGCACCCAGCGCGCGCAGCAGTGCGCCCTGGCGGATGCGCTCGTCCAGTGTGGCCTGCAGGCCGGCAAACAGCACGGCGAGCCCGGCGGCGAGGACGAACAACAGAACGTACTCCACCGCGAGCGACACCTGGGTGAGAATGCTGCGCAACTGCGCGAGCAGCGCTTCGACCTGCAGTAGCGTGGTGGCGGGGAAGGTCCGCGCCAGCTCGACCAGCTCGCGCTCCTTGCCGGGTGGCAGATAGAAGCTGGTCATGTAGGTGACGGGCATGTCCTGCAGGGTGCCGGGCTCGAAGATCATGTAGAAGTTGGGCTGGAAGCTGTCCCAGTTGACCTCGCGCAGGCTGGTTACCCGGGCATCGCGGCTGAGACCGCCGACGCTGAAGGTCAGGCGATCACCCAGTTGCACGCCGAGGCTCTCGGCCAGTTCGGCTTCGACCGAAACGCCAGGGAGTTGCGGCGCGGCCGGTGGCCCCCACCAGCTTCCGGCGGTCAGGCGGTTGTCGGCCGGCAGTTCGGCCGCCCAGGTCAGGCTCAGGTCACGGCGCACGGCGCGGTCGCCCTGCGAATCCTTGCTCACCAGCTGGCGCACCGGTGCGTCGTTGATCGCCACCAGCCGCCCGGGAACGACCGGATACAGCGGCGCCGCCACGGTCGACAGGCTGGCGATGCGTGCGGCGAAGACATCCTTCTCCGCGGGCAGCACGTTGAGTGCGAAATGATTGGGAGCGTCCTGCGGTAGCTGGTCCTGCCAGGTGTCGAGCAGCTCACCGCGCAACAGGGCGATCAGCGCCATCGCCAGCAGGATCAGGCCGAATGCCAGAGACTGCCCGGCCGCCGCCAACGGGTGTCGCAACAACTGGCCCAGGCCCAGCCGCCAGGAAAGCGCCGCGCCTGCCAGCAACCGGCGCAAGCCGCGCAGGCCGAGCAGCAGCAGGCCGCCCAGCAGCAGCGTGGCCAGCAGCCCGCCGCCAAGCAGGGCGAGGGTGATCTTCAGGTCCAGGCTCAGTCGCCACATGATCAGGCCGAGCGCGAGAATCGCCGTGCCGTACACCAGCCAGCTGCTCGGTGGCACCGGCAGCATGTCGCGCCGCAGTACCCGTAGCGGCGGGACGCGGCCGAGCGCCGCCAGCGGCGGCAGGGCGAAGCCGGCGAGGGCGACCAGGCCGGTGGCGATGCCGGCCAGCGCCGGCCACAGTGTGGCGTCCGGAATTTCCTGCGCCAGTACATCGCGCAGCAGATAGAACAGCCCGTATTGCGCCCCCCAGCCGAGCAGGGCGCCAACGATGCTGGCGAGCGCGCCGAGCAGCCCGAGTTGCAGGGTGTACAGCAGCAGCGTTTCCCGTCGTGAAAGCCCCAGGCAACGCAAGAGTGCGCTGGCATCGAAGCGGCGCGCGGCGAAGCGCGCGGCCGACAGCGCCACGGCAACGCCGGCCAGCAGGATCGCGGCAAGGCTCGCCAGATTCAGATAGCGCTCGGCGCGCCCGAGCGCGCCACCGATCTGCCGGTTGCTGTCGCCAGCCGTCTCGATGCGCTGATGGGCCAGCAGTCCCGGTTCGAGCTGTTGCCGGTAGGTGGCGAGCGTTTCGGCCGGCCCACGCCACAGCTCGCGGTAACGCACCCGGCTGCCCGGCTGCACCACGCCGGTGGCGGCCAGGTCATCCATGTGCATCAGCACGCGCGGGGTCAGGCTGTAGAAGTCGCCGACGCGATCCGGCTCGTAGGTCAGCACGCGGGTCAAGCGCAGCGACTTGTCGCCGACCTCGATCGGATCACCGATCTCTAGCTCCAGGGCTGTGAGCAGGCGGGCCTCGGCCCAGGCTTCGCCCGGTCGCGGTCCTGGTCCCGGTTGTTCCTGTTCGTAGGGTGCGGCGGCGCTGCGCAGCTCACCGCGCAGCGGATAGGCGCTGTCGGCAGCCTTGACGCTGGTGAGCTGCAGTTTGTCGTCGGTGGCGATCACGCTGGAGAACTCGACCACCCGCGCATGCGTCAGCCCCAATTGTCGGCCGGCTGCAATCTGGTGAGGCTGGGCTTCGGCGCTGCCTTGCAGCACCAGGTCTGCGCCGAGAAATTCGCTGGCACGCAGTTGCATGGCGTCGTTCAGGCGAGCACCGAAATAGCCGATTGCGGTGCTCGCCGCGACGGCGATTAGCAGGGCGAAGAACAGCACGCGCAGCTCGCCGGCGCGGGCATCGCGCAGCAGCTGACGGAACGCCAGCGCCGCGAGGCGGCGAGTCGGCACATGGCTCATGCGGCGGACCCGTTGTCGACCCGACGCCCGCCTTCTAGACGCAGCAGATGGCGACAGCGGCGGGCCAGGCGTTCGTCGTGCGTAACCAATACCAGGGTGGTGCCGCGCTCGCGATTGAGCTCGAACAGCAGGTCGCTGATGTGCGCGCCGGTATGGCTGTCGAGGTTGCCGGTCGGCTCGTCGGCGAACAGCACGTCCGGCTCCGCGGCGAAGGCGCGCGCCAGCGCCACGCGCTGCTGCTCGCCACCGGACAGCTGGCGTGGATAGTGATGCAGACGCGTACCGAGGCCGACACGCTCCAGCAACTGCCGGGCGCGCTGGGCGGCGTCGCGGCGACCTTCGAGTTCCAGCGGCAGCATGACGTTCTCCAGCGCGTCGAGGCTGTCGAGCAGCTGGAAGGACTGAAAGACGAAACCGACATGCTCGGCCCGAACCCGTGCGCGCTGATCCTCGTCCAGCGTGCCGAGCGAGTGGCCGGCCAGCTGTACTTCGCCAGCACTGGGCAGGTCGAGCCCGGCGAGCAGGCCGAGCAGGGTGGATTTGCCCGAGCCGGAAGTACCGACGATGGCCAGGCTGTCGCCCTTCGCCAGCTCCAGGGAGAGGTCGCTGAGGATATGCAGCTCGCCTTCCGCGCTGGGAACCACTTTGTTAAGGTGCCGGGCGATGAGAATGCTGACGCTCATGGAGAATCCGATGCGAAGTTGGCTGAAAGGCGGGGTCCTGCTGCTGGTGATGTGGGGGCAGGGCGCGCTGGCGGGAACCGTCTTGGTGGTCGGCGATAGTATCAGCGCCGCTTTCGGCCTGGAAACCAGCCAGGGCTGGGTGCATCTGCTGCAGCAGCGCCTCGCCGAGCAGGCTCGACCGCGCTCCGTGGTGAACGCCTCGATCAGCGGCGACACCAGTGCTGGTGGGCTCGCCAGGCTGCCAACGCTGCTCGCGGAGCATCGGCCGGAGGTGGTGATTCTCGAGCTGGGCGGCAACGATGGCTTGCGCGGCCAGTCGCCGGCGCAATTGAAACAGAATCTTGCGGCGATGATTGAGCAGTCGCAGCAGACCGACGCCAAGGTGCTGCTGTTGGGCATGCGTCTGCCGCCGAATTACGGGCGTCGCTACACCGAAGCCTTCGCTCGGGTGTACCACGAGCTGGCGGATGAGCGCGATGTGGCGCTGGTTCCGTTCGTGCTCGAAGGGGTCGCCGGAGAGCCCGGCATGATGCAGGGCGACGGCGTGCACCCGACCGCGTCGGCGCAAGCGCAACTTCTCGAGAACGTCTGGCCGGCGCTTGCGCCATTGCTCGCCCCGCAGCGCTGAACGCCGTCTGCCTGAGGCCCTGCGAGCCTCTTGCGCTGGCGCGAGCGCGCAGCTACTGTCGCGCCCCTCGAACGGGAGCACTCGATGCCGCGCTCAGCCAAGACCCTGTATGCCTATCGACTCATCGTGCCGGACGAGCAGTTCGATCTGTTCGCCTGCCGCGAGAATCGTCTGCATCTGGCGCTGCGCCAGCTGGAGCTGAGCGGTAATGCGGATCGCACACTGTGCGGGGGCCTGCTGCCAGCGCAGCCGCGCTGGCAGGACCTGCAGCGCGAGACGCTGAAGGACCGGCGTCTGTGTCCGGCCTGCCTGCAGTTGCTGGATGCGCGCAGCAGGGGCCTTCTGTCCGCGGTAAGTGCCTGGTAGGCGCCGGCGACGTCGGCTTCGAGTACAATCGCCGTCAATTCGATCAATCAGCCAAGGGTTTCCGTAATGCTTTCGCGTGCGTCTGCTGTCGCCTCCTGTTTGTCTCTTGCGGCTTTGCTGGCGGCTGGCCAGAGCGTCGCGCTGGAGCTGCCTTTGCCGCCTGAGGGCGAAGATGTAGTCGGCCAGATCCGCGTGATCAAGGCGAAATACGAAGACACCTTCGCCGCGATCGCCGAAACCAACGATCTGGGCTATTCCGAACTGGTGGCCGCCAATCCAGGCGTGGATCCGTGGCTGCCGGGCGAGGGGACCGACATCATCCTGCCGACGCGCTTCATCCTGCCGCCAGGGCCGCGCGAGGGTATCGTGATCAACATCGCCGAGTACCGCATGTACTACTACCCGGCCGGCGGCAGCGTCGTCCACACCTATCCGCTGGGCATCGGGCGCGAAGGCTGGGGTTCGCCTGTAGGCAGTACGCGTATTTCCGCCATGACCGCCAACCCGGCATGGTATCCGCCCAAGTCCATTCGCGAAGAGCACGCTGCGGATGGCGATCCGTTGCCCACGGTGGTGCCGCCGGGACCGGATAACCCGCTGGGCCCGTACAAGATGAGTCTGGCCATCCCGGGCTACCTGATTCATGGCTCGAATAAGAAGTTCGGCATCGGCATGCGCGTCAGCCACGGCTGTTTCCGCATGCTGAACAACAACGTTCTCGAGCTGTCGCGCATGGTCAAGGTGGGAACGCCGGTGCGCATTATCGACGAGCCGTACAAGTTCGGCGTGAGCGACGGTAAGGTCTACCTGGAGGCCCATGCGCCGCTGGAAGACGAAGAGAAGAAACTGACGCTGATGGACAAGCACGCCGTAGTCGTCAATACACTGCTCAAGCGCGACGAGCAGATGCGCACTCTGCATCTTGATTGGGAGATGATCCGGGATATCGTTGCTGGCGAAGACGGTTTGCCGATCGAGATTGCCGATCAGCAATCGGTATCCATAGCCAGTCATGAAGAGCAAGTTTTTTGAGCATTAAGCCCCGTGGCGTTGTCCGCGGGGCGTATTGCGACAAATAAAAAAGCCGACCTTGTAGGTCGGCTTTTTTTGTTGCCTTGAAGCTTACTTGCGGCTGGCGCGATCCAGCATACGCAGAGCGCGCTCGTTCGCTTCGTCAGCGGTCTGCTGAGCCTTCTGAGCAGCAGCCAGGGCTTCGTCAGCCTTGCTGTAGGCTTCGTCGGCGCGAGCCTGAGCGCGGGCAGCGGCGTCTTCGGTAGCAGTCAGACGGGCTTCGCTTTCTTTGGTCATGCTGTTGCTGCAACCGGTAGCCAGAACTGCGGCCAGAGCCAGAGCAGAGAATTTCAGAACGTTGTTCATCGTGTTCCCCTTAAGGTGGAAATCCATAAGCAACTTCCGTTATGGAAAGTTTGCGCGCACATACTACCTGTAACTTCGTTTAAGTAAACCGAGTCGACGAGCTGCACGAGCGTTTTTTTTCGGAAAACTCCGGCAGCCCCTCGGCCCCTCGACTGCAAGTTGGATAAAAAACATCCAGTATCAGGTCTGTTTACTTGAGGCAGTGTAGTGAACGCCATCGGCTTGTGCTGAATCTTGGCAAATGTCGTGCGCTTTCTCTTGCGGCCGGAATTGACGCCAGCACTGGTCGAAATCGACAGAAGCGGGTAGAAAAGAACGCTGGTTCTCAGGCAGCCCGAGTGCCCATGCATGCAACCGGGCGAACAATAACAAGATTGGCTGATCCTGCTGAGGAGTCGAAATGAGCGACACACTTACCGTGCACCATGATCGGAGCGGACACCGATTCGAGGTTAGCGTCGAGGGCCATTGCGCTTATCTGGCTTACATGGACCTTGGCAAACAGACGCTGGACATCTATCGAACCTTCGTTCCGGATGCGCTGCGTGGTCGCGGTATCGCGGCGGTGCTGGCACAGCATGCGCTGGAGTTCGCCGAGCAGGAGGGTTACAGCGTCATTCCATCCTGCTCCTATGTGGAGCGTTACATCGAGCGCCAGAACGCGCCAGGCGGACAGCAAGACGAGCAGGAATGAAAAACGCCGGCAAGGGCCGGCGCTCTGTTGAACCCTGTCAGCCGCGTCGGCGGCTGGGCAGGATGTCGCGCAGCTTGGCATGCATGCCGAGTATGGCCTTCTCGGTGGTATCCCAGTCGATGCAGGCATCGGTGACCGAGACGCCGTAGGCCAGTTCCGACAGATCCTTGGGGATCGGCTGATTACCCCATCCCAGGTGGCTTTCCACCATCAGACCGACGATCGAAGCGTTGCCTTCCAGAATCTGGTTGGCGACGTTGTCCATCACCAGCGGCTGCAGCGCCGGATCCTTGTTGGAGTTGGCATGGCTGCAGTCGATCATGATGTTCGGGCGGATGCCGGCTTTGGTCAGCTCCTGCTCGCAAACCGTCACGCTGACCGAATCGTAGTTGGGCTTGCCGTTGCCGCCACGTAGCACGACGTGCCCGTAGTTGTTGCCCTTGGTGGTAACGATGGATACGCCACCGGCCTGGTTGATGCCGAGGAAACGATGCGGGCTGGAAACCGACTGCAGGGCGTTGATCGCGACGGTCAGGCTGCCGTCGGTGCCGTTCTTGAAACCGACCGCCGATGACAGGCCGGACGCCATTTCACGGTGGGTCTGCGACTCGGTGGTGCGTGCGCCGATGGCCGACCAGCTGATCAGGTCCTGCAGGTACTGCGGAGAGATGGGGTCCAGCGCCTCGGTGGCCGTCGGCAGGCCCATTTCCGCGAGATCGAGCAGCAGCTTGCGGCCGATATGCAAGCCATCCTGGATCTTGAACGAGTCATCCATGTAAGGATCGTTGATCAGACCTTTCCAGCCCACCGTGGTGCGCGGCTTCTCGAAATACACCCGCATGATCAGGAACAGGCTGTCGGACACCTTCTCGGCAAGCACCTTGAGACGTTCGGCGTATTCGTGCGCGGCCTTCAGGTCATGAATCGAGCAGGGGCCGACCACGAGAAACAGGCGATGGTCCTTGCCGTCGAGGATATCCCGCACGACCTGGCGCCCATGGGCGACGGTGCGCAAGGCGGAGTCGGTCAGGGGAAGTTCCTGCTTGAGCTGTTCCGGGGTGATCAGGGTGACGTTAGAGGCGACGTTAAGGTCGTTGATGGGTAAATCGGCCATGTGTTACTCGTCAGGTCTCGGGTGCCGTCCGCCAGCCATCCCGGTGCGGCGGAGCAGGCATGGGGCGCAGCGGGGGAGACGGAACCTTAGCGCTAAACATGCAGGCTCGACAACGACATTCAGTGCCGCCGCCGATGCGCCAGGAGTTGGCCGGTTGGCGCCGCTGGCGGCAGCAGGGCGGCGCTGTGCCGCTCCGTCGCCGGCTGTTATCGTGCCGCATCGCCTTCTTTATATCGGAGTTCCTGGATGTCTGAATCTCGCCTACGCATTGCGATCATTGGTACCGGCGCTATCGGTGGCTATTACGGCATGCAGCTGGCGCTGGCCGGGCACGATGTGCATTTTCTGCTGCGCAGCGAGTACGAGGCGGTGCGTGAGCACGGCTTGCGGATCAACAGCGCGGTGCTCGGCAGCCAGCATCTCACCAATGTGCAGGCTTATCGCAGCGCCGATCAGATGCCCGCTTGCGACTGGCTGTTCGTCGCGACCAAGAGCACCGGCACGGCGGCTCTGCTGCCCGCCATCACGCAGATCGCGGCGCCCGGGGCGAAGGTCGTGCTATTGCAGAACGGTCTGGCGGTTGAGGACGAGATCCGGCCGCTGCTGCCGGCCGGGGTGCATCTGCTCGGCGGGCTGTGCGCCATCTATGCCCATCGCAGTGCGCCCGGTGTGGTCGAGCATCAGGCGCTGGGTAACATCAACCTCGCTTATCACTCAGGGCCGGCTGAAAGCGACGAGGCCCGCCAGGCTGTGGTCGCCGTCGGTGTGGCGATGCTCAAGGCGGCCGGTGTGGGTTCGGTCGCCATGTCCAGCTTGGAGCAGGCGCGCTGGATCAAGCTGGTCTGGAACGTACCGTTTAATGGTCTCTCGGTGCTGCTCAATGCCGGCACGGCGGCACTGCTAGCGGATGCCGACAGCCGTGCGCTGATCCGCTCGATCATGGATGAGGTGGTAGCTGCGGCGGCGGCCAGTGGCTTCACCCTGCCGTCCGGCCTGGCGGACAAGTTGATCGAAGGCACCACGCAGCTGCCGGACTACCTACCGAGCATGTATCACGATCATGCGCATCGGAGACCGTTGGAACTGACGGCGCTCTACGCTGCGCCGTTGGCCGCAGCCGAGCTGGCCGGTTGTGCCATGCCGCGCACGCAGGCGCTGTACCGGGCATTGTCGTTCCTTGCGCGCTATGCGACGGATCGTCGCTGACGGCCTTCCGCCGCGCAGGCTTCGCGTGCAAAAACATTCAGGGGCAGGCGCTGGCCCCCGGCTGACGCGGCTCCGCGGCGCCTTCGGGCTGCTAAGCTCAACGTGAAGCCGTGTTTTCTGTAAGGGCTTGCGCGACGAAGGTCGCGCAGTAGAAAGTCGCGGATAGATATATCATCCAATAAAAAATGCTAATTCGGTTATAAGAATGGCGGATCAGCATCCAGCGTGGCGTCTTTGTCTTTGAGGGTTATCTATGAAGCTCCAGCAACTGCGTTACATCTGGGAAGTGGCGCACCATGACCTCAATGTTTCGGCGACTGCACAAAGCCTGTTCACTTCACAACCTGGTATCAGCAAACAGATTCGCCTGCTCGAAGACGAGTTGGGCGTCGAGGTTTTCGCCCGCAGCGGCAAGCATCTGACCCGTGTCACGCCCGCTGGCGAGCGCATCATCACCACGGCTGGCGAGATTCTGCGCAAATGCGAAAGCATCAAGCAGATCGCGCAGGAGTTCTCCAATGAAAAGCGGGGCACGCTGAGCATCGCCACCACGCACACCCAGGCGCGCTATGCCCTGCCGCGGGTCATCAGCACGTTCATCAAGCAGTACCCGGATGTGTCGCTGCACATGCATCAGGGATCGCCCACGCAAATCGCCGAGATGGCGGCGGACGGGACCGTCGATTTCGCCATCGCGACCGAAGGTCTGGAGCTGTTCGGCGACCTGATCATGATGCCGTGCTACCGCTGGAATCGCTGCGTGATCGTTCCTCAGGGGCATCCCCTGGCCAAAATGGAGAAACTCACCCTCGAAGCGCTGGCCGAGCACCCGATCGTCACCTACGTATTCGGCTTCACCGGCCGCTCCAAGCTCGACGAGGCCTTCAGCCATCATGGCCTGTCGCCCAAGGTGGTGTTCACCGCGGCGGACGCCGACGTGATCAAGACCTACGTCCGACTGGGGCTGGGGGTAGGGATCGTCGCGCGGATGGCGGTCGATGCCAGGCTCGACGCCGACCTGGTGGTGCTCGACGCCAGCGAGCTGTTCGAATCCAGCGTGACCAAGATCGGCTTTCGCCGCGGCACGTTCCTGCGTGGATTCATGTGCGACTTCATCGAGCAGTTCGCCCCGCATCTCGATCGGACGATGCTCGACAAGGCCATTCAGTGCCGCAACAAGGTCGAGCTGGATGAGCTGTTCGAGGGCGTGGAACTGCCCGTCTACTAGTTGGTAAGAGTGCGCTGAGGCAGGCGGCACACGCGCCGCCTTGCCGCGTTATTGCTTGGCGATGAGATTGCCGGCGTGCAGCCCGCATTCCTTGTGGGTGGCTTCTTCCCACCACCAGCGGCCTTCCCGTTCGTGCTGATTCGGCAGCACCGGCCGAGTGCACGGCTCGCAGCCGATGCTGATGAATCCGCGCTCATGCAGGCTGTTATAGGGGATTTCCAGCATGCGGATATAGCCCCAGACTTCCTCACTGGTCATCTGCGCCAACGGGTTGAACTTGTACAGCGTGCGCTCCGTGGTCGAGAAGGCGCTGTCGATTTCCAGCACGGCGACCTGGCTGCGTGTGCCGGGGCTCTGGTCGCGCCGCTGGCCGGTCGCCCAGGCTCGCACTCCGACGAGCTTGCGCCGCAGCGGCTCGATCTTGCGGATGCCACAGCACTCGCTGTGACCGTCACGATAGAAGCTGAACAGTCCCTTTTCTTTCACCAGCGGCTCGAGCAGTGCTGGGTCCGGTGTCATGATCTCGATGGCGATCCCGTAGTGATCGCGGACCTGCTCGATGAAGCGATAGGTTTCGCTATGCAGGCGCCCGGTATCCAGACTGAATACTTTGACGTTCTTGTTGAGTTTCCAAGCCATGTCAACCAGCACCACGTCCTCGGCGCCGCTGAAGGAAATCCACAGCTCGTCGCCGAACAAGTCGAAGGCGAGCTTGAGAATGTCCTGGGGCGATTTGGTGGCATAGGCGGCGGCCAGTTCGGCGACGTCGATAGATGGGCTCATCGGGCGGCTTTCCTTTGATCGGCGCTGGGCGCTCTGTGGCGGCGGATGGTAGCAAAGAGCAGTTATGTCACTAAATAACCTTTGTTCGCATATATAGTGCGTTTCGGCTATAAGCGCCGCGTTGCGCCGCCTCTGCGTTGCCGATAGAGTGCCGCCTTTCTTTTCTACATGAATGAGGAGTGGCCCGTGGAAATAGCCTGTCTCGACCTGGAGGGCGTACTGGTTCCGGAGATCTGGATTGCCTTTGCCGAGGCCACCGGAATCGAGTCGCTGCGGGCGACCACGCGGGACATTCCCGACTATGACGTGCTGATGAAGCAGCGTCTGCGCATTCTCGACGAGCACGGCCTCAAGCTCTCGGACATTCAGCAGGTAATCGCCACACTCAAGCCGCTCGAAGGTGCAGTGGAGTTCGTCGACTGGCTGCGCGAGCGTTTCCAGGTGGTGATCCTGTCGGACACCTTCTACGAGTTCTCGCAGCCGCTGATGCGTCAACTGGGCTTCCCGACGCTGCTGTGCCACCGCCTGATCACCGATGACACCGACCGCGTGGTGGATTATCAGCTGCGCCAGAAGGACCCCAAGCGTCAGTCGGTCATCGCGCTGAAGAGCCTGTATTACCGGGTGATCGCAGCCGGCGATTCCTACAACGACACCACCATGCTCAGCGAAGCGCATGCGGGCATCCTGTTCCACGCGCCGGACAACGTGATCGCCGAGTTCCCGCAATTCCCGGCGGTACATAGCTACGCCGATCTGAAACAAGAGTTCCTCAAGGCTTCGAATCGCAAACTGGCGCTCTGACAGCCGTTCCGACTCGGCGACCGGCTCCGGCCGGTCGCTTCCAGCCTAGTGCTACAGCCCCTCCAGGGTTTCCAGCAGCACCTTCACCTTGTCAATCGACTCCTGATATTCCGCCTCCCATTGCGAATCGGCGACGATGCCGCCGCCACCCCAGCAGCATGCCTGGCCGTTGCGCAGCGACAGGGTGCGGATGGTGATCGAGCTGTCCATCCTTCCGCGTACATCCACATACAGCAGCGAGCCGCAGTAGATCGAGCGGCGGGTTGGCTCCAGCTCGTCGATGATTTGCATCGCGCGGATCTTCGGGGCGCCGGTGATCGAGCCACCCGGAAAGCTGCCGGCCAACAGGTCGAAGGCATCCTTGCCGGCGGCCAGCGTGCCGCGCACGGCGCTGACCAAATGATGCACGTTGGGGTAGCTTTCCAGCGCGAACAGTTCGGGCACATGCACGCTGCCGATCTCGCAGCTGCGACCCAGGTCGTTGCGCAGCAGGTCGACGATCATCAGGTTCTCGGCACGGTCCTTTTCGCTGGCGAGCAGCTCCTCGGCCAGCGCCAGGTCCGCGGCCGGATCCGCCTGACGGCGACGTGTGCCCTTGATCGGACGGGTTTCCACCGTGCCGTCGCTGAGCTGCAGAAACCGCTCCGGGGACAGGCTGGCGATGGCGCCATCTTCCAGTGCGACAAACCCGGCGAACGGGGTGGGGCAGGCCGCGCGCAATGCGCGATAGGCAAGCCAGGGGTCGCCCTGGTAGGCGGCGCGAAAGCGTTGCGTGAAGTTCACCTGATAACAGTCGCCGGCGCGGATGTAGTTCTGGATGCGCTCGAAGGCACAGCGATAGCGGTCTCTGTCGAGATCGCCACCAAATCGCGACCGCAGGCTGAATGGCTGGGCACTCGGTGCAGCGGCAGGCTGCTGGAACAGGCTCAGCAAGCGCGCGTGCTCAGCCTGCGCGAGGGCGGGGTGGAACAGCAGGTGCGCCGTGCGCCGCTGGTGGTCATTGATCAAGGCCCAGGCATAGAGCCCGAAGCGCGCGACCGGCAGAGCGAGATCGTCCACCGCCGTTTGCGGCAGTTCTTCCAGGCGGGTACCGAAGTCGTAAGCAAGCAGGCCGATCAGGCCGCCAAGGAACGGCAGCTCGTAAGCGTCGGGAGCGTCCGCCGGGCCGAGGCTGGCCAGCGCCAGACGCAGGCGCTGGAAGAACGCCACACCGCATTCATCGGCCGCCGGGGTGAGAATCTGCTCCGGCCAGGCGCTGATGATGTCGTAGCGGCCACGCGACGCCTGTGGCCGGCCGGAATCCAGCAGTACCGCGCCGGGGGCATCGTGAATGCGTTCAAACCAGTGACCGGGATCGGCGTGATAGGGCAGCGGGTGGAGCGTGCAGATGGGCATGGCGGTCGTCTTGGCGAGTCGGGCCCGGCCACGAAGGCCGGGCGACTCGATGTGCGGCGTCAGCTGTGGGCCGGAACGTGGCCGAACAGCTCCTGGGAGAATTTGACGCGCTCTTCCGGGGTTTCCTGAATGCCCTTCTCCTTGAGTTCGGCCAGTCGGGTTTCCACGGCGTGCGCCCGGTGGGTCAGGCCGCAGTCATTGGCGATCTGGATGTTCAGGCCGGGACGTGCGTTGAGTTCCAGAATCAACGGGCCCTTGTCGACATCCAGCACCATGTCGACGCCGATATAGCCCAGCCCGCACAGCTCGTAACAGCCGGCGGCCAGCTTCATGAAACCGTCCCAGTTGGGCAGCTGCACGCCGTCCACAGCATTGCCGGTGTCCGGGTGCTTGGTGATCTTGTTGTTCAGCCAGGTGCCACGCAGCGTGATGCCGGTTGCCAGGTCGACCCCTACACCGATAGCGCCCTGGTGCAGGTTCGCCTTGCCGCCGGACTGGCGAGTCGGCAGGCGCAGCATGGCCATGATCGGATAACCCATCAGCACGATGATGCGTATGTCCGGCACCCCTTCGTAGCTGATGCTCTTGAAGATCGGGTCGGGTGTGACCCGGTACTCGATCAGTGCGCGGTCGCGGTGGCCGCCGAGGGAGTAAAGGCCGGTGAGGATGTTGGAAATCTGATGCTCGATCTCGTCGTGGCTAAGCATCTTCCCCGACACGGTTTTGTAGCGACCCTCGAAACGGTCGGCGATCACCAGGATGCCGTCACCGCCGGCACCTTGCGCGGGCTTGACGACGAAATCGTGGTGGTCGCGGACGATGTCCTTGAGCTTCTCGATGTCCTTCTCGGTCTCGATCACCCCGTACATTTCCGGCACGTGGATGCCCGCCTCGATGGCGCGCTGCTTGGTGATGATCTTGTCGTCGACGATCGGGTACAGGTGCCGCTTGTTGTACTTGAGCACGTAGTCCGCATTGCGCCGGTTGATGCCCATGATGCCTTTGGCTTCAAGGGCCTTCCACGTCTTGATCAGGCCGAACATGGTCTTAGTCCTTGAGGAAGGCTTTGAAACGGAACAGTTCGGTCAGGCGGTAGCCGCGGTAGCGCCCCATCGCCAGCATGAAGCCCACCATGATCAGCAGCACCGCCGGGAAGGTGAAGATGAAGTAGGTCAGCTGCGGAATGCTCATGAGCAGGTGCGCCAGGGTCGCGGCCACCAGGGTGCCGATGGCGACCTTGAAGGCGTGGGTACCGCCGCGTTCTTCCCAGGTGATCGACAGGCGTTCGATGGTCATGGTCAGAATCACCATCGGGAACAGCGCCACCGACAGCCCGCGCTCCAGACCGAGCTTGTGGCTGAACAGGCTGATGACCGCGATCAGCACCACGACAAAGGTCAGCACCACCGACAGGCGCGGCAGCATCTGCAACTTGAGGTGTTCCAGATAGGAGCGCAGCGACAGCCCGAGTGCGGTGATTACGGTGAACAGCGCAATGCCGAAGCCCAACTGCGTCTCGCGGAAGGCCAGGGCGATAAGCACTGGCGTGAAGGTGCCGAGTGTCTGCAGACCACCGAGGTTGCGCAGGATCAGGATCACCAGCACTCCGATCGGAATCATGATCATGATCTGATAGGTCTGCTGGGTCTGCAGCGGCAGGCCGTAGAGCGAGTATTCGAGGAAGTCGGCGTCGGTGTTCTCGTCGGTCAGCTTGGCCAGGCGAATCGCGTTCATCTCGCTGTTGTTCAGCGTGAACGAGACCTGCGGGTTGCGTCCGCCTTCGAGGTTGATCAGCGGCTGATCGCCGGTCCACCAGACCAGGCGGTCTTTCGGCAGACCCTGTTCGCCGGTTTCCGGGTTGAAGTACAGCCATTTGTCACCGTTGAAGCTGCGCAGCCAGAGTTCCGGCGTCTGCTGCTGTTCGGCCAGCAGGCGCACGGTGTGGACGCGCTCCATCGGTACGTGCGCGATGGACAGTAGCAGTTCGATCACGTGCGCCTTGTTGGCAGGCGAGGCGTCGCCGCCGAGCAGCAGTTTGACGTTGTCGTCCTCGACGTTGTTGGCGCGCTTGATCGCTTCGCTGATGAACGTCTCGACGTCGGCCGAGTGCTGGCGGATGGGCGACAGCAACGCTTCGGCGGCGATCTTCTCGGCGCCTTCGACCGGAATGCTGTCACGGAAGATCGGTCCGGTGACCTTCGGCTGCTCGCCGCTATAGCGCTTGGTCAGAACCAGTCGGTAATAGAGCGTCTGCTTGCCGCTGGCGCGGCGTGCCGACCAGGTGACACGGCGGTTGCCGTCGGCGCGGTTGATGCTGACGCCGTAGTTGTTGGAGATGAAGCTCTCGTTAAGGCTGACGAACTCCTGGTTCAGCGGCGGCACGAACATCTGGAGTTTCACCGGCTCGCGTGGGCTGGCAAGGAATTCGACCTTGGCGTCGATATTCCACAGGTCGTCGGTTTCATCCTCGGTCACCGGGATGCCGAGAACGAAGATCTGGTACGCCGTAATGGATATGCCCAGGGCGACGAGCACAAAGATCAGGACTTTCAGATGCAGGGTCAGTGCGCGCATGGGTATTACTCGTCAGCGTCGGTTTTGTTGGTGCAGCCGGGCTTGCCGGCGACGTAGGTACGGCTTGGGTCGACCAGGGCACCGAAGCGGGTAAGCGCGTCGGAGCCAATCAAAAGCGGGTATTGGAAAGCGCTGCGGTCGGTCAGGTTCACTTCTATGCTGCGTTTGGTCTTGCCCATGCACAGATCGAGTTCGATGACCGGGCGGGCCGTGTAAGTCTTGTCTTCCTGTGGATCGAAATCGCCGGCGCGGCGCTTGATCTTACTGATGCGTGCCAGCGGTCGCTCGATCGGGTGCGCATGTGCGCTGTCGACGGCCAGATAGAAGCGCACCCAGGTTTCGCCGTTGCGCTTGAAACGGGAAATGTCGCGCGCACTCAGCGAGGCGGTCTGCGCACCGGTATCCAGTTTGGCCGACAACTCGAGGTTGAACTCCGGGATCGCGATGTGCTCGTTCAGACCATAGATGGTTTTCTCGGCGCCGTGGCCAATACCGGGAACGAGCAGCAGGCAGAGTGATAGGGCGTAGGCGTTGACTCTCATATATCCCGAGTACGTTTAAAAGGAGGACAGGGAGGACGAGGACTGGCTGAGCGCAGCGCCTCGCAGCGAGGCGAGGTGCCGCGGCGCGCCGCGAAGGGCTCGCATTCTAGCATGGCGATTTGGGGGTCGCGACAAGTGGTCATAACCTGTCAGCCACGCGTGTTCGCAAGAGCGGGGCGGCATTCGACTTTAGTTCGATTGTTGACAATCCGTGGGTGCGAGGATTGACCGCTGCGTGTTGCTGGCGTAATTTTCCCTGAGCCTTAACTTCAAGTGTCGACAATATGCTGGATTCGTTAGATGCACCCGCCGGTGCTCAGGTCGATAGTGGAACGCTCTCCGAGCATGTTTTCCGTCATATCCAGGCGGCAATCGTGAAAGGGGAGATCGCACCGGGCAGCAAGATCTCCGAGCCGGAGCTGGCGCGTACCTATGGCATCAGCCGTGGCCCGCTGCGTGAAGCGATGCATCGGCTGGAAGGGCAGAAGCTGCTGGTTCGCGTGCCGCATGTGGGCGCCCGGGTGGTTTCGCTCAGCCATGCCGAGCTGATCGAACTCTACGAGATCCGCGAATCGCTCGAAGGCATGGCCTGCCGCCTGGCCGCCGAACGCATGAGCGAGGCCGAGATCGACGAGCTGCGCCGGGTGCTGGGCACGCATGAGCGCGACGAGGCGTTCCAGGCCGGTGTCGGCTACTACCAGCAGGAAGGCGATTTCGATTTCCACTACCGGATCATCCAGGGCAGTGGCAATCGCACCCTGGCCAAGCTGCTGTGCGACGAGCTTTATCAGCTGGTGCGCATGTACCGCATCCAGTTCTCCACTACGCCGAACCGACCGCATCAGGCGTTCGCTGAACATCACCGTATCCTCGATGCCATCGCCGACCGCGATGGCGAACTGGCGGAGCTGCTGATGCGCCGCCATATCGCCGCTTCCAAGCGCAATGTCGAGCGCCATTTCAAGGGTGCTCTTGAACAAACACCACACAAAAGGGGCAATGCATGACTCTTACTACTGCCGGTCAGCGTTTCCGTGACGCCGTGGCCAGTGAACATCCGCTGCAGGTCGTCGGTGCTATCAACGCCAACCATGCGCTACTGGCCAAGCGCGCCGGCTTCAAGGCCATCTATCTGTCCGGCGGTGGTGTCGCGGCCGGCTCGCTGGGGCTGCCGGACCTCGGCATCACCGGTCTGGACGATGTGCTCACCGACGTGCGCCGCATCACCGATGTCTGCGATCTGCCGCTGCTGGTGGACGTGGACACCGGCTTCGGCAGCTCGGCGTTCAACGTGGCGCGTACCGTCAAGTCGATGATCAAGTTCGGCGCGGCAGCGATTCACATCGAGGACCAGGTCGGCGCCAAGCGCTGCGGTCACCGTCCGAACAAGGAAATCGTCACCCAGCAGGAAATGGTCGATCGCATCAAGGCGGCCGTGGACGCGCGCACCGACGACAGCTTCGTGATCATGGCGCGCACCGACGCGCTGGCCGTCGAAGGCCTGAACGCCGCGCTGGACCGTGCCGCCGCCTGCATCGAGGCCGGTGCCGACATGATATTCCCGGAAGCCATCACCGAACTGGCCATGTACAAGACCTTCGCCGACCGCGTGAAGGCGCCGATCCTGGCCAACATCACCGAATTCGGTGCCACCCCGCTGTACACCACCGAAGAGCTGGCCAGCGTCGACGTGTCGCTGGTGCTGTACCCGCTGTCGGCGTTCCGCGCGATGAACAAGGCGGCGGAGAACGTCTATACCGCGCTGCGTCGCGACGGCACGCAGAAGAACGTGATCGACACCATGCAGACCCGCATGGAGCTTTACGATCGCATCAACTACCACGCGTTCGAGCAGCACCTCGACGCGCTGTTCGCCCAGAAAAAGAGTTGAGTCCGCGGCTCCGCCTGCTTCGACGGAGCCTTCCACTGACGTGATTTAGCGGTATCCAGAACAAATCCAAGAAGGAGATAGCAATGGCTGAAGCAAAAGTACTGAGTGGAGCAGGGTTGCGCGGTCAGATCGCCGGCCAGACATCCCTGTCCACCGTCGGCAAGGAAGGCGCCGGTCTGACCTATCGCGGCTACGATGTCCGCGATCTGGCCGACCAGGTGCAATTCGAGGAAGTGGCTTACCTGCTTCTGTACGGCGAGCTGCCGAACAAGGCGCAGCTGCAGGCTTATGTGACCAAGCTCAAGGGCCAGCGCGACCTGCCGCAGGCGCTCAAGGAAGTGCTCGAGCGTATTCCGGCCAATGCGCACCCGATGGACGTGATGCGCACTGGCTGCTCCATGCTCGGCAACCTGGAGCCGGAGGAGAGTTTCGAGCAGCAGCGCGACAAGGCTGACCGCCTGCTCGCGGCATTCCCGGCGATCATGGTCTATTGGTACCGCTTCAGTCATGAGGGCGTACGCATCGATTGCACCACCGACGAGGACACCCTGGGCGGTCATTTCCTCGCGCTGCTGCACGGCAAGAAGCCGAGCGAGCTGCACGTGAAGGTGATGAACGTCTCGCTGATCCTCTACGCCGAGCACGAGTTCAACGCCTCGACCTTCACTGCTCGGGTGTGCGCATCCACGTTGTCCGACATCTTCTCGTGCGTCACCGGCGCCATCGGTTCGCTGCGTGGTCCGCTGCATGGCGGTGCCAACGAGGCGGCGATGGACATGATCGAGCGCTGGAAGTCGCCGGAAGAAGCTCGTGCCGGCATCCTCGGCATGCTGGAGCGCAAGGACAAGATCATGGGCTTCGGCCACGCGATCTACAGCGTTTCCGATCCGCGCAACGAAGTCATCAAGGTCTGGGCCAAGCAGCTCGCCGAGGAAGTGGGCGACACCGTGCTGTACCCGGTTTCCGTCGCCGTCGACGAAACCATGTGGGAGCAGAAGAAGCTGTTCCCCAACGCCGACTTCTATCACGCGTCGGCGTACCACTTCATGGGCATCCCGACCAAGCTGTTCACCCCGATCTTTGTCTGTTCGCGAGTGACCGGCTGGACGGCCCATGTGTTCGAGCAGCGCGCCAACAACCGCATCATCCGCCCGAGCGCCGAATACGTCGGCGTCGAGCAGCGCAAGGTGGTGCCGCTCGCTCAGCGTTGAGAGCGCGGAGGGGCGCCTTGTCGGCGTCCCTCCTTTATTAGTTGTTTCCGAACTTACCGATCGAGTCCCTACGGCATGAACACCGACTATCGCAAACACCTGCCAGGCACCCAGCTGGATTACTTCGACGTCCGCGCGGCGATCGAAGACATCAAGCCGGGCGCCTACGACACGCTGCCCTACACCTCGCGCGTACTGGCCGAACAGCTGGTGCGTCGCTGCGATCCGGCCATGCTGACCGACTCGCTCAAGCAGATCATCGAGCGTAAGCGTGACCTGGACTTCCCCTGGTACCCGGCCCGCGTGGTCTGCCATGACATCCTCGGCCAGACCGCACTGGTCGATCTGGCCGGTCTGCGCGATGCGATCGCCGAGCAGGGTGGCGATCCGGCCAAGGTCAACCCGGTGGTGCCGACCCAGCTGATCGTCGACCACTCGCTGGCAGTCGAGGCACCTGGGTTCGATCCCGATGCGTTCGACAAGAACCGCGCCATCGAGGATCGCCGCAACGAAGACCGTTTCCACTTCATCGAGTGGACCAAGACCGCATTCAAGAACGTCGACGTGATCCCGGCCGGCAACGGCATCATGCACCAGATCAACCTGGAGAAGATGTCACCGGTCATTCAGGCGCGCGACGGCGTGGCCTTCCCGGATACCTGCGTCGGTACCGACTCGCACACCCCGCACGTCGACGCCCTCGGCGTGATCGCCATCGGCGTCGGTGGCCTGGAAGCCGAGACCGTAATGCTCGGCCATCCGTCGATGATGCGCCTGCCCGACATCGTCGGCGTCAAGCTGACCGGCAAGCGTCAGCCCGGCATCACCGCCACCGACATCGTCCTGGCGCTGACCGAGTTCCTGCGCAAGGAGCGCGTGGTGGGTGCCTACGTCGAGTTTTTCGGCGAGGGCGCCGACAGCCTGTCGATCGGCGACCGTGCGACCATCTCCAACATGTGCCCGGAATACGGCGCCACCGCGGCGATGTTCTACATCGACGGTCAGACCCTCGATTACCTCAAGCTGACCGGCCGCGAGCCGGAGCAGGTCGCGCTGGTCGAGCAGTACGCCAAGGAAACCGGCCTGTGGGCCTCCGCGCTGACCGGCGCCGAATACGAGCGCGTACTTGAGTTCGACCTGTCCGGCGTGGTGCGCAACATGGCGGGCCCGAGCAACCCGCACCGCCGTCTGCCGACGTCCGCTCTACACGAGCGCGGCATCGCCGACGAGGCCAAGCTGGCCGCCGCCCGCGCCGAGGAAGCCGAAGGCCTGCTGCCGGACGGCGCGGTAATCATCGCCGCCATTACCAGCTGCACCAACACCTCCAACCCGCGCAACGTGGTCGCCGCCGGTCTGCTGGCGAAGAAGGCCAACGCGTTGGGGCTGGTCCGCAAGCCGTGGGTCAAGACCTCCTTCGCCCCGGGCTCCAAGGTCGCCAAGCTGTATCTGGAAGACGCCGGCCTGCTGCCGGAGCTGGAGAAGCTCGGCTTCGGCATCGTCGGCTACGCCTGCACCACCTGCAACGGCATGTCCGGCGCGCTGGATCCGAAGATCCAGCAGGAAATCATCGACCGCGACCTGTACGCCACTGCCGTATTGAGCGGCAACCGCAACTTCGACGGCCGTATCCATCCGTACGCCAAGCAGGCCTTCCTGGCCTCGCCGCCGCTGGTGGTCGCCTACGCCCTCGCCGGTACCGTGCGCTTCGACATCGAGCAGGACGCGCTGGGCACCGACAAGAACGGCAACCCGATCACCCTGAAGGACCTGTGGCCGTCCGACGAGGAAATCGACGCCATCGTCGCCGCCTCGGTGAAGCCGGAGCAGTTCAAGCAGGTGTACATCCCGATGTTCGACCTGGGCAGCATCGAGGAGGCGAAGAGTCCGCTGTATGACTGGCGTCCGATGTCCACCTACATCCGCCGGCCGCCATACTGGGAAGGCGCGCTGGCCGGCGAGCGCACGCTGAAGGGCATGCGTCCGCTGGCGATCCTGCCGGACAACATCACCACCGACCACCTGTCGCCTTCCAACGCCATTCTGGCCAGCTCTGCGGCCGGCGAGTACCTGGCCAAGATGGGCCTGCCGGAGGAGGACTTCAACTCCTACGCCACCCACCGTGGCGATCACCTGACCGCCCAGCGCGCCACCTTCGCCAACCCGCAGCTGGTGAACGAGATGTGCGTGGTCGACGGCGAGGTGCAGAAGGGGTCGCTGGCGCGCGTCGAGCCGGAAGGCCAAGTCATGCGCATGTGGGAAGCCATCGAAACCTACATGAACCGCAAGCAGAACCTGATCATCGTCGCCGGCGCCGACTACGGCCAGGGCTCTTCGCGCGACTGGGCGGCCAAGGGCGTGCGCCTGGCCGGCGTGGAAGTGATCGTGGCCGAAGGCTTCGAACGCATCCACCGTACCAACCTGGTCGGCATGGGCGTGCTTCCGGTCGAGTTCAAGCCGGGTACCACCCGTCTGACCCTGGGCCTGGACGGTACCGAGACCTACGACATCGAGGGCGAACTGTCGCCGCGCTGCGACCTGACGCTGGTCATCCGTCGCAAGAGCGGCGAAGTGACCAAGGTGCCGGTGACCTGCCGCCTCGACACCGCCGCCGAAGTCAGCGTGTACCAGGCCGGCGGCGTGCTGCAGCGCTTCGCCCAGGATTTCCTGAAAGGCTCGGCCGCCTGATTTCGTAGGGTGGATGGCGTTTCCCCATCCACCGTTCCGGTCCCTCGATGGTTCGGCGAGGCGCGATCCACCCTACGATCCATTCACTCTCCAGCCAGGATGCTCTCATGGCTCATCAACCTCAGATCAAGATTCCCGCTACCTACATGCGTGGCGGCACCAGCAAGGGTGTGTTCTTTCGCCTGCAGGACCTGCCCGAGCGCTGTCAGGTGCCTGGCGAGGCCCGCGACAGGCTGTTCATGCGGGTGATCGGCAGTCCCGACCCCTATGCCGCGCATATCGATGGCATGGGCGGAGCGACTTCCAGCACCAGCAAGTGCGTGATTCTCTCGAAGAGCAGCCAGCCCGATCACGACGTCGATTACCTCTATGGCCAGGTTTCCATCGACAAGCCGTTCCTCGACTGGAGCGGCAACTGCGGCAACCTCTCTACCGGCGCGGGCGCTTTCGCGATCCATGCCGGGCTGGTCGATCCGGCACGTATTCCGCAAGACGGCACCTGCGTAGTGCGCATCTGGCAGGCCAATATTCAGAAAACCATCATCGCCCATGTACCGATCAGCAACGGGCAGGTGCAGGAAACCGGTGACTTCGAGCTGGACGGCGTGACGTTCCCGGCAGCGGAGATCGTGCTGGAGTTTCTCGACCCGTCCGACGACGGCGAGGAGGGCGGCTCGATGTTTCCCACCGGCAACCTGATCGACGACTTGCAAGTCCCCGGCATCGGCACGCTGAAGGCCACCATGATCAGCGCCGGCATCCCCACCGTGTTCGTCAATGCCGAGGACATCGGCTACCAGGGCACCGAGCTGAGGGAGGACATCAATGGCGACGCCGAAGCGCTGGCGCGGTTCGAGGCCATTCGTGTCGCTGGCGCGCTGCGCATGGGGTTGATCAAGACGGCGGAAGAAGCGTTGACCCGTCAGCACACCCCGAAAATCGCCTTCGTGAGCAAACCCAAGGGCTACAAGGCGTCCAGCGGCAAGACCATCGACGCGGGTGAGGTCGACTTGCTGGTGCGGGCGCTGTCGATGGGTAAGCTGCACCACGCCATGATGGGCACCTGCGCGGTCGCCATCGGCACTGCCGCGGCCGTGCCAGGCACGCTGGTGAACCTCGCCGCCGGTGGCGGTGAACGCCAGGCAGTACGCTTCGGCCATCCGTCCGGCACGTTACGAGTCGGCGCTGAAGCCAAGCAGGTCGACGGTCAGTGGACAGTGACCAAAGCCATCATGAGTCGCAGCGCGCGCATCTTGATGGAAGGCTGGGTCCGCGTACCGGGCGACGCGTTCTGAGTCGCGGGTGCGCAGAGGTTTTCTGCACGGTAAATGCAAAAAGTCCGCACCAAGCGGACTTTTTGTTGTCTAGCGAAGCGGCACTTATTTGAGCCGACGCTCCACGCCTTTTTCCACGAGGATCTTGGCGGAGATCTCCTCGACGGAGAAATGCGTCGAGTTGATGTAGTTGATGTTCTCGCGGCGGAACAGGTTTTCTACCTCGCGGACTTCAAATTCGCACTGAGCGAAGCTGGCATAACGGCTGTTGGGCTTGCGTTCGTTACGGATGGCGGCCAGGCGGTCGGGGTCGATGGTCAGGCCGAACAGCTTGTCCTTGTACGGCTTGAGCGAGGAGGGCAGTTGCAGTCGCTCCATGTCGTCCTCGGTCAGCGGGTAGTTGGCGGCGCGGATGCCATACTGCATGGCCATGTACAGACAGGTTGGCGTTTTGCCACAGCGTGAAACGCCGACGAGAATCAGGTCGGCCTTGTCGTAATGACGAGTGCGTGCGCCATCATCGTTGTCGAGTGCAAAGTTGACCGCGTCGATCCGCTCCATGTAGTTGGTGTTGTGGCTGATGGAATGGGATTTGCCGACGGAGTAGGAGGAGCGTGACATGAGTTCGTGTTCCAGTGGAGCCAGGAACGAGGAAAAGATGTCGATCATGAAACCGTTGGATTCGGCGAGGATGTCGCGGATTTCCTGGTTGACCAGTGTGTCGAAGATGATCGGGCGGGCGCCGTCCCTGTCCGCGGCATTGTTGATTTGCTGTACCATTGCCCGGGCTTTTTCCGCGCTGTCGATGTACGGGCGGGTGAGCTTGGTGAAAGAGATGTTCTCGAATTGCGCCAGGAGGCTTTGGCCCAGGGTTTCCGCCGTGATCCCGGTGCCATCGGAAATGAAGAAAGCGGTTCGTTTCATGTACCTTCGGCCTTAAGTCGAGAACGGTTCCCAGCTATAGTGGGCCCTTCGCCGAGCCCGGTTGGCGGGCATTGTTACTTATTTTGCAGGGTCAGGCCACAGCCATGCGGCAGGGCTCCGGTTGAGTTCCAACACCTAACGGAGAGTTCACCTTGGTAGAGTACGTAGTTTCCCTCGATAAGCTCGGCAACCACGATGTTGAGCGTGTAGGGGGCAAGAACGCCTCCCTGGGCGAGATGATCAGCAACCTCGCCGGCGCCGGTGTTTCCGTACCGGGCGGTTTCGCCACCACGGCTCAGGCCTATCGCGATTTTCTCGAGCTGAGCGGTCTGAACGATCAGATCCATGCGCTGCTCGATGCACTCGATGTCGACGATGTCAATGCGCTGGCCAAGGCCGGCGCACAGATTCGCCAGTGGGTGATGGACGCCGAGTTCCCAGCGCAGCTGGATGCGGACATTCGCAGGGCATTCGCCGAGATGTCCGGCGGTAACGACAACATGGCCGTCGCCGTGCGTTCATCGGCGACGGCCGAAGACCTGCCGGATGCATCCTTTGCAGGCCAGCAGGAAACCTTCCTGAACATTCGCGGTGTGGACAACGTGATCCGCGCGGCCAAGGAAGTCTTCGCTTCGTTGTTCAATGACCGCGCCATTGCCTACCGCGTGCACCAGGGCTTTGACCACAAGCTGGTTGCCCTGTCTGCCGGCGTACAGCGCATGGTTCGCTCGGAAACTGGCACCGCCGGCGTCATGTTCACCCTCGATACCGAATCGGGCTTTCGCGACGTGGTGTTCATCACCGGCGCCTATGGTCTGGGCGAGACTGTCGTGCAGGGCGCGGTCAACCCTGACGAGTTCTATGTGCACAAGCAGACGCTAGAGGCCGGGCGCCCGGCGATCCTGCGTCGCAATCTGGGCAGCAAGGCGATCAAGATGGTCTACGGCGACGAAGCCAGGGCCGGCAAGTCGGTCAAGACCGTCGAAGTCGACGCTGCTGATCGCGCGCGCTTCTGTCTGACCGACGAAGAGGTGACCAACCTCGCCAAGCAGGCTCTGATCATCGAAAAGCACTATGGTCGCCCGATGGACATCGAGTGGGCCAAGGACGGTGACGACGGCAAGCTGTACATCGTCCAGGCCCGTCCGGAAACCGTGAAGAGCCGCAGCAGCGCCAACGTCATGGAACGTTACCTGCTGAAGGAAAAGGGCACCGTGCTGGTCGAAGGCCGCGCCATCGGCCAGCGCATCGGCGCCGGCCCGGTCAAGGTCATCCACGACGTCAGCGAGATGGACAAGGTCCAGCCGGGCGACGTGCTGGTTTCCGACATGACCGACCCCGATTGGGAGCCGGTGATGAAGCGCGCCAGCGCCATCGTCACCAACCGTGGTGGGCGTACCTGCCATGCGGCGATCATTGCCCGCGAACTGGGCATCCCGGCGGTTGTCGGCTGCGGCAACGCCACCGAGCTGTTGCAGGACGGCCAGCGCGTGACCGTGTCCTGCGCCGAAGGTGACACCGGCCTGATCTTCGATGGCGAGCTGGGCTTCGATATCCGCCAGAACTCCATTGATGCGATGCCGGAACTGCCGTTCAAGATCATGATGAACGTCGGCAACCCGGACCGCGCCTTCGATTTCGCCCACCTGCCCAACGAGGGCGTCGGCTTGGCGCGCCTCGAATTCATTATCAACCGGATGATCGGCGTGCATCCCAAGGCACTGCTGAATTTCGACGGGCTGCCGGCTGACGTAAAGAGCAGCGTCGAGAAGCGCATCGCCGGCTACGACGATCCGGTCAACTTCTACGTCGAGAAGCTCGTCGAAGGCGTCAGCACGCTGGCCGCAGCGTTCTGGCCGAAAAAGGTCATCGTGCGTCTGTCGGACTTTAAGTCCAACGAGTACGCCAACCTGATCGGCGGCAAGCTCTACGAGCCGGAAGAAGAGAACCCGATGCTCGGCTTCCGCGGCGCGTCGCGCTACATCAGCGATTCGTTCCGCGACTGCTTCGAGCTGGAGTGCCGCGCCATGCGCAAGGTTCGCGACGTTATGGGGCTGACCAACGTCGAGCTGATGGTGCCCTTCGTGCGTACGCTTGGCGAGGCCTCGCAGGTGATCGATCTGCTGGCCCAGTACGGCCTCAAGCGTGGCGAAAATGGTCTGCGTGTGATCATGATGTGTGAGCTGCCGTCCAACGCGCTGCTGGCCGACGAGTTCCTCGAGTACTTCGATGGCTTCTCGATTGGTTCCAACGATATGACCCAGCTGACGCTCGGCCTGGACCGTGATTCGGGCATCATCGCGCACCTGTTCGACGAGCGTAATCCGGCGGTCAAGAAGCTGCTGGCCAATGCCATCCAGGCGTGCAACAAGGCTGGCAAGTACATCGGCATTTGTGGTCAGGGGCCTTCGGATCATCCGGACCTGGCGCGCTGGCTGATGGAACAGGGCATCGAGAGCGTATCGCTGAACCCGGATTCGGTACTCGACACCTGGTTCTTCCTGGCTGACGCGCAGGCCTGAATTGCGGTTTGAAGCATGACGACAGGGCGGAATTTCCGCCCTGTCGCGTATTTGGCTTCCGTGGCTTCGGCTCGGCATTTCGTTGATCGCGCCCTGCGGCTAACATGTCGCGGCGCGCATCGATACCAGCCGATTGGCGGAGTGGGTGAAACGGCTAGGCGATGCCCACGAATTTCCAAGCAAAGGAGCTTTCCATGCAATACGTCACTCCCGATCTGTGCGACGCGTACCCGGAGCTGGTACAGGTGGTCGAGCCGATTTTCAGCAATTTTGGCGGCCGCGATTCGTTCGGTGGTCAGATCGTCACCGTCAAATGCTTTGAGGACAACTCTCTGGTCAAGGATCAGGTCGATACGGATGGCCATGGCAAGGTGCTGGTTGTCGATGGAGGCGGCTCGCTGCGCCGCGCGCTGCTCGGTGACATGCTGGCTGAGAAAGCGTCGCGCAATGGCTGGGAAGGGATCGTTGTCTATGGTTGCGTGCGCGATGTTGATGTGATCGCTCAGACCGATCTCGGCGTTCAGGCGCTGGCCAGTCATCCGATGAAAACAGACAAGCGCGGCATAGGCGATCTCAACGTGCCGGTGACCTTTTGCGGCGTCACGTTCCGCCCTGGCGAGTATGTCTATGCGGACAATAACGGCATCATCGTCTCGCCTGAGGCGCTGAAAATGCCGGAGTGATCCATCGCACTCGCACTGAAGCACCGTGATACCAAGCCCGGCGATGCCGGGCTTTTCATATATGAGGGGGCGTTGATGCAGTTGAGCGACACGCAGCAGTGGGGGCTGGTTCATGCTTTCGTGCTGGATGGGCATGGTGGCGCGCGCGCCATCGCCTACGCGGATCTGCGCGATCTGCAGCTGAGCGACGTGCAAAGCCTCTGGCTGCATTGGGATCGCAGCCATCCCGCCGCCCAGGCCTGGTTACGCGGTCAGAGCGGTCTCAACGACTTCGCGTGCGATGTGCTGCTGGAAGAAAATACCCGGCCACGGGTGCTGTCGTTGCCGAACGAGGAGCTTCTGCTTTTCCTACGAGGCGTGAACCTCAATCCCGACTCTGCCCCGGAAGACATGATTTCGCTGCGCGTGTTTGCCGATGCGCGACGTGTCATCTCGCTGCGCTTGCGACCCTTGCGTTCGACCGAGGCAGTCATTCGTCTGCTCATGGAGGGCAAAGGGCCGAAGACGGCGTCCGAGATACTGGTGTATCTGGCGGATTCGATGACCGATCGGGTGGATGATCTCGTAGTGCAGTTGACCGAGTGCGTCGATCAGGAAGAGGAGCGTCTGGAGCTCGACGAGCACTATGGTCCGGAGCACGACAGCATGCTTTCATTGCGCCGCCGGGCGGCAGGTCTGAGACGATTCCTGCTGCCCCAGCGCGAGATATATGCCCAGCTCACTCGCAATCGCCTGAGCTGGTTCGTAGAGGACGACGCTGACTACTGGAACGAATTGAGCAACCGACTGATCCGCTACCTCGAAGAGCTGGACCTGGTGCGTGAGCGAATCGATATGGTGCTTGAGTCCGAGCGGCGCCGGCTCAGCGAGCGAATGAACCGGACCATGTACATTTTCGGTATCATCACCGGCTTTTTCCTGCCGATGACGTTTCTGACTGGTCTTTTGGGCGTCAACGTGGGCGGGATTCCGGGGGCACAAAGCCCGTATGGTTTCGCTATTGCCTGTCTGCTGATCGGCCTCATCGCATTGTTTCAGTGGTGGATCTTTCGCCGCTTGCGCTGGATCTGAATGTGACTCGAAGTCAGCCACAGGCCGTCTAGCGGACATGTTCAGCGAGGTACACATGCGCGATCCCTTTGAAGAATCATTGCGTGATCTGCTCAACAAGCCATCGGCACCAGATGAGGCTGAGCGCCTTGACCGAGTGCTCAAGACCGCGAACCGCCAAGTTGGCGTTGGGGACCTCTTCGGTCTCATGGGGCATTGGCTGCAGGGCTTGCTGATAGCGGTCAACAGCGGAGCGGGCCACGTTGCACCTGTTTCCCGTCGTCATTCATCCAACCGTTCGTTCGATAAGGCCGACTGATCATGGAATTCGATCCCTGGACTCAGAGTTTGCTGTCCGCGATGAGCTCGCTCTGGGCTTCCGTAGCGGCATTCATTCCGCGCCTGTTTGGCGCGCTCGTAGTCGTACTGCTCGGCTTCGTGGTGGCCAAGCTGCTGGATACCTTGTTGTCGAAGGTGCTCGCGAAGCTGGGGCTGGATCGGCTGATGGCCGGCACCGGTCTGACGAAGTTGCTGGGGCGTGCCGGAATTCGGGTTCCAGTCTCGGTGCTGATCGGCAAGGTGGTCTATTGGTTCGTCCTGCTGATTTTCCTCGTCTCGGCAGCCGAGTCCCTTGGGCTGGAGCGGGTGTCAGCCACGCTGGACGTCTTGGCGCTCTATGTTCCCAAGGTCTTTGGTGCGGCCCTGATACTCATCGCCGGTGTGCTTTTGGCTCAGCTATTCAGCGGCGTGGTCCGAGGTGCGGCAGAGAGCGTTGGTATCGATTACGCCAACGGGCTGGCTCGCATTGCGCAGGGACTGGTCATCATCATCGCTATTTCCGTGTCGATCGGGCAGCTGGAAATCAAAACGGAACTGTTGAACTACGTCATCGCCATCGTGCTGATCTCGGTAGGGCTGGCAGTGGCCTTGGCGTTCGGGCTCGGTAGTCGTGAGCTCGTCAGCCAGATCCTTGCCGGGATCTACGTGCGCGAGCTTTACGAGGTCGGACAGCATGTCTCCCTTGAGGATGTCGAAGGACAGATCGAGGAGATTGGCACCGTCAAAACGCTACTGTTGTGCAGCGATGGCGAGCTCGTTTCCGTAGCCAACCGGGTTTTGCTGGAGCGGCGGGTAGGCAGCCGCTGACGGCGCTTTTCTGGTAGAATGCGGCGCCTTTTTTTGGTTTCCCTGACAGGCGGCCGCGACCTGATTGCTGGCTCGAAGCGTCTTGACTAAAACCCAATCGACCATCCCGCGCTACGATCCTCGCCAACTCAGCGACGAAGAGTTGGTGCAGTATGCCCGTGTCGAGTTGTTTCATATAACTCGGGCATATGAGGAGTTGATGCGTCGTTATCAGCGCACCCTGTTCAATGTCTGTGCTCGTTACTTAGGCAATGATCGGGATGCCGACGATGTTTGTCAGGAGGTCATGCTCAAGGTTTTGTATGGCTTGAAGAACTTTGAAGGAAAATCGAAGTTCAAGACCTGGCTATATAGCATTACCTATAATGAGTGCATTACCCAATATCGCAAAGAGCGTCGCAAGCGTCGCCTGCTCGATGCGCTTAGCCTCGACCCGCTCGAAGAAGCCTCCGAAGAGAAAGCTCCTCGCGTCGAGGAGAAGGGCGGTCTTGATCGTTGGCTAGTACATGTCAATCCTATCGATCGGGAAATACTGGTGCTGCGATTTGTCGCAGAACTGGAATTTCAGGAAATCGCCGACATAATGCACATGGGATTAAGTGCAACGAAGATGCGCTACAAGCGTGCATTGGATAAACTTAGAGAAAATTTTTCCGAACCAATCGAAACTTAACGGGAAATGGTTGTCTCATGCGTAGCGAACAGCTTGGGCACAAGACAGCCGGTCTCCTTAGATTGTTCTGACTCTAACCACCAGATGGGGATTTACGGATGAAACTTAAGAATACCTTGGGCGTTGTCATTGGCTCGATGGTAGCCGCTACTTCGTTCGGCGCGTTGGCCCAGGGCCAGGGGGCTGTCGAGGTCGAAGCATTCGGTAAGCACTATTTCTCCGATAGCTCGCGCGGCTTCGAAGACGAGGGCGAACTGTACGGCGCGGGCGCCAGCTATTTCCTGACCGATGACGTCTCGCTGGGCCTGTCCTATGGCGAATACCACGACGTAACCTCCGACAATCCGGTCAATGCTGACGGTCACAAAAACATCAAGGGTAGCCTGACCTCCCTGGATGCGGCGTACCACTTCGGCGCGCCGGGTGTTGGTCTACGCCCGTACGTATCCGCTGGTGTGGCTCACCAGAGCATCGGCCAGGCCGCTCGCAGCGGTCGTGATCACAGCACCTACGCCAACATCGGTGCTGGCCTGAAGTACTACTTCACCGAAAACCTGTTCGCCAAGGCGAGCGTGGACGGCATGCACAACATCGATCGCGGCGACTCCGAGTGGATGGCTGGCGTGGGTGTTGGTCTGAACTTCGGCGGTGGTGCACGTCAGGTTGCGGCTGTCGAGCCGACCCCGGAACCGGCACCGGCTCCGATCGTCGACGCCGAGCCGGAACCGGCCCCGGAAGTGGTGCGTGTCGAACTGGATGTGAAGTTCGACTTCGATAAGTCGCGCGTCCGTGAAGAAAGCTATGGCGATATCAAGAACCTGGCTGACTTCATGCAACAGTACCCGCAGACCAGCACCACTGTTGAGGGGCACACCGACTCCGTAGGTACCGACCAGTACAACCAGCGCCTCTCCGAGCGTCGCGCTGAAGCGGTTCGTGACGTTCTGGTCAACCAGTACGGCGTTGAAGGCGGTCGTGTGAATTCGGTGGGTTATGGTGAGTCTCGTCCGGTTGCAGACAACGCCACCGATGCGGGCCGTCAGATCAACCGTCGTGTTGAAGCCGAAGTGGAAGCTCAGGTTAAGTAAGCTGAGTTTCCTGGCAAAGCCGGCTCTGGGGTAGTCCCTCTCTTTGTCGGCTTTAGCTCCAAAAAAAAACCGATGCCGGACTTCTGGCATCGGTTTTTTTGTGCTTGATCCTATAGCGGCAGGCTCGGTGGGCCTTCCTGGCGATTGGTGCCAAGTTTTTCGTCCGCAACGGGAGTTTCGCTGAGCAAAAAAAACCCCGCCGAAGCGGGGTTTTTCTATTTCACGGTATCAGACTTCGACGACTTGGATCTTCGCTTTTTCCGCAGCCTCACGGAACTCGGCGATCTGGTCGAAGCTCAGGTAACGGTAGACGTCGGCAGCCATGCTGTCGATGTCCTTCGCATAGGCCATGTATTCCTCGACGGTCGGCAGCTTGCCGAGAATCGAAGCGACCGCTGCCAGTTCGGCGGAAGCCAGGAATACGTCGGTGGCATCGCCCAGACGGTTCGGGAAGTTACGGGTCGAGGTGGAAACCACGGTCGAACCGGTCTGCACGCGGGCCTGGTTACCCATGCACAGCGAGCAGCCCGGCATTTCCATGCGCGCACCAGCCTTGCCGTAGATGCCGTAGTAGCCTTCTTCGGTGAGCTGGTGGGCGTCCATCTTGGTCGGCGGAGCCAGCCACAGACGGGTCGGAATGCCACCCTTGACCTTGTCCAGCAGCTTGCCGGCGGCGCGGAAGTGACCGATGTTGGTCATGCAGGAACCGATGAACACTTCATCAATCTTGCGGCCTTGAACGGTGGACAGCAGGCGTGCGTCGTCCGGGTCGTTCGGGGCACACAGGACCGGCTCCTTGATCTCGGCCAGATCGATCTCGATCACGGCGGCGTACTCGGCGTCCTTGTCGGCTTCCAGCAGTTGCGGCTTGGCCAGCCAGGCTTCCATCGCCTGGGCGCGACGCTCCAGGGTGCGGGCATCGCCGTAGCCTTCGCCGATCATCCAGCGCAGCAGGGTGATGTTGGACTTCAGGTACTCGGCGATCGAGTCTTCCGGCAGCTTGATGGTGCAACCGGCAGCCGAACGTTCGGCGGAGGCGTCGGACAGTTCGAAGGCTTGTTCGACGGTCAGACCGGTCAGACCTTCGATTTCCAGAATGCGGCCGGAGAAGATGTTCTTCTTGCCCTTCTTCTCGACAGTCAGCAGGCCCTGCTGAATGGCGTAGTAGGGGATGGCATGCACCAGGTCACGCAGGGTGATACCGGGCTGCATCTTGCCCTTGAAGCGCACCAGTACGGATTCCGGCATGTCCAGCGGCATGACGCCGGTGGCGGCGGCGAAGGCCACCAGGCCGGAACCGGCCGGGAAGGAGATGCCGATCGGGAAGCGGGTGTGAGAATCGCCACCGGTGCCGACGGTGTCGGGCAGCAGCATGCGGTTCAGCCAGCTGTGGATGATGCCGTCGCCCGGACGCAGGGACACACCGCCACGGTTCATGATGAAGTCCGGCAGGGTGTGGTGGGTATTGACGTCGATGGGCTTCGGATAGGCGGCGGTGTGGCAGAAGGACTGCATCACCAGGTCGGCGGAGAAGCCCAGGCAAGCCAGGTCCTTCAGCTCGTCGCGGGTCATCGGGCCGGTGGTGTCCTGGGAACCAACGGTGGTCATCTTCGGTTCGCAGTAGGTGCCCGGGCGCACGCCCTGGCCTTCCGGCAGACCGCAGGCGCGGCCGACCATCTTCTGGGCGAGGGTGAAGCCCTTGCCGCTGTCAGCCGGCGCTTCCGGCTTCTTGAACAGGGTGGACGGAGCCAGACCCAGCTCGGCGCGGGCCTTCTCGGTCAGGCCGCGGCCAATGATCAGCGGGATACGGCCGCCGGCGCGGACTTCGTCCAGCAGCACGTCGGTCTTCAGCTGGAAGGTGGTGACCAGCTCGTTGCTGTCGTGACGACGCACTTCACCCTTGTACGGGTACACGTCGATGACGTCGCCCATGGCCAGGTTGGTGCAGTCGAATTCGATCGGCAGGGCGCCGGCGTCTTCCATGGTGTTGTAGAAGATCGGGGCGATCTTGGTGCCGAAGCAGAAACCACCGGCGCGCTTGTTAGGCACGTTCGGGATGTCGTCACCGAAGAACCACAGCACGGAGTTGGTGGCGGACTTGCGGGACGAACCGGTGCCGACCACGTCGCCGACGTAGGCAACCGGGAAACCCTTGGCCTTCAATGCTTCCATCTGCTTGATGGGGCCGACCGAGCCAGGAACGTCCGGGTTGATGCCGTCGCGGGCCATCTTCAGCATGGCCAGGGCGTGCAGCGGGATGTCCGGGCGCGACCAGGCATCCGGAGCCGGGGACAGGTCGTCGGTGTTGGTTTCGCCGGTGACCTTGAACACGGACAGGGTGATCTTTTCAGCCAGGGCCGGGCGGTTCTGGAACCACTCGCCTTCGGCCCAGGACTTCAGCACGGCTTGAGCGGCGGCATTGCCCTTCTTGGCGCGCTCGGCGACGTCGTGGAAGGCATCGAACATCAGCAGGGTGTGCTTCAGCTGTTCGGCGGTGACGTTCGCCAGCTCGGGGTTGTCCAGCAGCTCGACCAGGGTGGCGATGTTGTAGCCGCCCTGCATGGTGCCCAGCAGCTCGACTGCGCGCTGCTTGCCGATCAGCGGGGAAGTGGCTTCACCCTTGGCGATGGCGGACAGGAAGCCGGCCTTGACGTAGGCGGCTTCGTCGACGCCCGCAGGAACGCGGTTGGTGATCAGGTCAAGCAGGAATTCTTCTTCGCCAGCCGGCGGGTTCTTCAGCAGCTCGATCAGGCCTGCGGTCTGTTCGGCGTTCAGCGGCTGGGGCACGACGCCCTGGGCGGCACGCTCTTCTACGTGTTTGCGATAGGCTTCAAGCACAGTTTTACCCTCATCATTGGTCCCTTGGGAGTTTCGGGACGCGCGTCCGGAAGCTGTTTTCAAAGTTTTACGCCGGCTGAGGTGGCCGGGTCGGCAGTAATGAGGGTCTGCCCACCCGGCGTGTGACCGGACCAACTGTGCTCGTGACGCTTTGAAAACAGCTTCGTGTGGAGTAGGCGCCGAAAACGGCGGGCCGATTCTACTGGAACGGGCCTGTAAAGTTAAGTCGAGTGCCGCGCGCCGCTTGGCTTCCGGCGTCCGGACATATGCTGCCCGCGATGCTCCCGAGCGCGCGGCGCGTGGGCTGGCGAGTGGGTTTGCAGTCTTGACGTTGATCATCCTGGATGACCACGGTTGGACAAAAGTCTAAGATGCGCGGCCGATCTGCCGCTGGGTGGCGCCATGTCCAATCAACGTATCCAGACTCCTTGCGTGGGCCTTTGCTCTACGGTTTATGGCGATCTCGTTTGTCGTGGGTGCAAACGCTTTCACCAAGAGGTGGTGAATTGGAATGCCTATCGGGACGAAGAGAAATGGGCGGTCTGGCGGAGACTGGAAACCCTGCTGGCACAAGTGATGGCGGCGAAGGTGGATGTGTTCGATGCGGATCTGCTGCGCCGGCAACTGGAGTCCCGCCAGATTCGTTTCGTGGCCGAGCAATCTCCTTACTGTTGGGCGTATCAGCTTATTGCGCGCGGTTCGCGTGTCATTCAGCAGCTCGAGGCCTATGGCGTGGTGGTGTTGCCAGAGTTTCGTCAGTGGTCGTTGCCGCAGTTGCGCGATGCCATCGACCGTGAGTTCTTCCTGCTTTCCGAGGCGCATTACGAGCGTTACATGGCCCCGCGCTTTCTCGCCCCGGTCACCGATCGGTTTGCCTAGCTCCGGCCGCTACGGGCGGCGGCCGGCGCGAAGGTCAATGGCGGACCAGCTCTTCCAGATGATCAATGATTTCATCGGGCTTGAGCACGAGGACGTCGCTTTCCAGCGTGTCGAGCACCACTTCGGCGGTGTTGCCCATAAGTGCACCGGAAAAGCCGGTTCGCGCCACGGTGCCGATGACGGTCACTGCGGCCTGCAACTGATGACAGATACGCGGAATCAGCGCGTCGGCAGGACCTTCTTCAATGTGCAGTTGCGCGTCGGGGATGTCGTAGTCGGTCTGGAAGCGCTTGCAGGCCTCGCGGTAACGCGCCTCGATGGTCTCCTTCAATTGGAATGCCGGATCGGCGGCCGACAGCATGGCTGACGGGTGTGCACTGATGACGTGCAGTTGTCCGTCGGCGAGGCCGGCTATCTCGTAACCATGGCTGACGATGGTCGCATGCAGGGTGCGATGTTCGAGATCGGCATTGCCGACGTCGACGGCGGCCAGGATGTTGCGGCCCTTCCAGGGCGTGTCGGTTTTCACCATGAGCACGGGGCAAGGGCAATACCGCAGCAGCTTCCAGTCTTCGGGGGTAAGCAGTGCGCGTTTGAGCGGGCTGTCCGGAACGTGTTGCTTGATCACCAGACCGCAGCCTTCGGCTTGCTGCACGGTAATGATGGTCTGGTGAAGATTCTCGTGCCAGGCCTGCTGGACGCTGACCTGATGGCCTTCGCTTGTCAGTCGCTCGCGCACCGATTCGAGATAAGCGCCGTGATCGTGCTTGTTGTCGCAGACCAGCAGATGCAGACGTGACTGACTGACGCTGGAGATCAGGTGGGCGCGCTTGAGTGCCAGCGAATCTGGCTGGTTGGGGTCAATTACCACGAGAATGCAGCGAATGGCCAACATGTTCGGCTCCGTTTCCTGGATGCGGTTGCTCAACTATAGACAAGCCGGCGGCGTTGGCGCTGATGTAAATCAAGCGGAGCTGGCCGGGCCGCGGGGCATTCGTATAATGCACGCCGCCAAACGGCTCGGGCGCATACGACTGCCGGTTTCGGGCGGAAATTGGTCATGACACCGAAACACCATCAGACATCAGACGAGGAGGGCGGCTGTGCTGCCTGAAATACACGAATTCCTGGGCTGTCGAACTCCTGGCACATGGGTCGCTGCTGCCCTGGATCAGCAGGATGTGATGCTGCTCGATCACAAGAACTGCGAATTCAAGGCCGCCTCCACCGCGCTGAGCCTGATTGCTCGTTACGGCCAGCATCTGGATCTGATCAACTACATGTCCCGTCTGGCGCGTGAAGAGCTGGTGCATCACGAGCAGGTGCTGAGGCTTCTCAAGCGTCGCAAGATCGCTCTGCGTCCCGTCTCGGCCAGTCGCTACGCGTCCGGACTTCGCGCAGTCGTGCGTACTCACGAGCCGCACAAGCTGACGGATACGTTGGTGGTCGGGGCTTTTATCGAGGCGCGTTCGTGCGAGCGCTTCGAGGCGATGGTGCCGCACCTGGATGAGGAGCTGGGTCGCTTCTATTTTGGCCTGCTGAAGTCGGAGGCGCGGCACTTCCAGAACTACCTGCGCTTCGCCTACCAGTACGGGGAGGCCGCCGATGTCGATCGCACGATCGAGCGGGTGCGCCTGGTCGAGCGGGAATTGATCGAGAGTCCGGACAGCGAATTCCGCTTTCACAGCGGAGTGCCGCTCGCGGCCTGAGGCGTCAGTCCAGAGCGAATGGGGCTTGGTTGAAGCCCTGCTCGTCGATCTGTAGTGCCCAGCCTTGCTGATCCCAATCCCCCAGCACGATGCGTTGAGCTGGCTGGCCATCGAGTTCCAGCGCGTGGATGGCGGGGCGATGTGTATGGCCATGAATCAGGCGGCGCGCCCGGTGTTCACGCATGGCTCGCACGACTTCCTCGGGTGTCACGTCGATGATGTCGCTGGCCTTCATGCGGGTTTGCGTGCGGCTTTCGTTGCGTAGCTTGCGCGCCAGCTTCCGGCGCGTGGCCAGTGGCAGGTTGCGCAGGATGAACAGGCTGAGTGGGTTGCGCAGCAGGCGCCGCAAGCGCATATAACCCTCATCTCGGGTACACAGGCTGTCGCCGTGCATCAGCAGGGTGCGCTCGCCTTGCAGGCTCACCACCGTGGGGTCTGCCAGCAGTTCGCAGCCGGCCGCCCGGCAAAAATGTTTGCCGAGCATGAAATCGCGATTGCCGTGCATCAGATAGATGCGGGTGCCGCGCTCGCTCAGCGAACGCAAGGCCTGCGTGATCGATTGCTGAAACGGCGTCATGGCATCGTCGCCGATCCACACCTCGAAGAAATCGCCGAGGATGTACAGCGCTTCGGCCTGCGGCGCGCGCGTCTGGAGAAAATGCAGAAACGCCCGGGTGATATCCGGGCGCTCCTCTTCGAGATGCAGATCGGAGATCAGCAGGATCACTCGACGTTACTCGACGATCTCGGCCTTTTCGATCACCACGTCATCCACCGGGACGTCCTGATGGCCGGACTTCATGGTGGTGGCCACGCCCTTGATCTTCTCGACCACGTCCATGCCGTCGGTCACTTCGCCGAATACGGCGTAGCCCCAGCCCTGAACGGTCGGTGCGCTGTGATCGAGGAAATCGTTGTCCTTGACGTTGATGAAAAACTGCGCGGAAGCCGAATGCGGCTCCATCGTGCGGGCCATCGCCAGGGTACCGGTCTTGTTCGACAGGCCGTTGTTGGCCTCGTTCTTGATCGGTGCACGGGTGGCTTTCTGCTTCATGCCCGGCTCGAAACCGCCGCCCTGGATCATGAAATTGCCGATCACGCGATGGAAGATGGTGCCGTCGTAATGGCCGCTCTTCACGTATTCCTTGAAATTGGCCGTGGTTTCCGGCGCTTTATCTTCGAACAGCTTGACGGTGATGACGCCGTAATTGGTATGCAGTTTGATCATGTGCAGAGTTCCGTTTCGATGGCGGGCAAAGAGGATGCGGCGGGCCACATCGAGGATGGTTCGCCGCCCCGCATGGCAGACGTACGCGAGGCGCTTTGCTCTGTCAGGGGGTTGACGGGTTCGCTATCATAAGCGCTTTGTTTTGGTCGGCCTACCCTGAGCCGCATCGCTGATCGCTAAGGACACCATGAGCAAGCCAATCGTCGAAAAAGCCGCCAATTTCCTGCGCCCGATCGTTCAGTCTGATCTGGAAGCCGGCAAGCACGCCAAGATCATCACGCGCTTCCCGCCGGAGCCCAACGGTTACCTGCATATCGGTCACGCCAAGTCGATCTGCCTGAACTTCGGCCTGGCCGAGGAGTTCGGCGGCGAGTGCAACCTGCGCTTTGACGACACCAATCCGGCCAAGGAAGACCAGGAGTACATCGATGCGATCAAGGCCGACGTCGAGTGGCTGGGCTTCAAGTGGGCCGGTGAGGAGCACTATGCCTCCGACTATTTCGATCAGTTGTACGAGTGGGCGATTCATCTGATCCAGGCCGGCAAGGCCTTCGTTTGCGACCTCAATGCCGAGGAGATGCGCGCCTACCGCGGCAGCCTGACCGAACCGGGCAAGAACAGCCCGTTCCGCGAGCGCAGCGTCGAGGAGAACCTCGACCTGTTCGCCCGCATGAGGGGCGGCGAGTTCCCCGACGGCGCCCGCTCGCTGCGCGCCAAGATCGACATGGCGTCGCCGAACATCAACCTGCGCGACCCGATCCTCTACCGCATCCGTCACGCCCATCATCACCAGACCGGCGACAAGTGGTGCATTTACCCGAGCTACGACTTCACCCACGGGCAGTCGGACGCCATCGAAGGCATCACGCATTCGATCTGCACTCTGGAATTCGAGGATCACCGCCCGCTCTACGAATGGTTCCTCGCCAACCTGCCGGTGCCGGCCCAGCCGCGCCAGTACGAGTTCGCCCGCCTCAACCTGAACTACACCATCACCAGCAAGCGCAAGCTCAAGCAGCTGGTCGATGAAGGCCACGTGAATGGCTGGGACGACCCGCGCATGTCGACCCTGTCCGGCTACCGTCGCCGCGGCTACACCCCGGCGTCGATCCGCGCCTTCTGCGACATGATCGGCGTCAACCGCGCCGGCGGCCTGGTCGACATCGGCATGCTGGAGTTCGCCATCCGCGAGGACCTGGACGCCAACGCCGCGCGCGCCATGTGCGTGCTCAAGCCGCTCAAGGTGGTGATCACCAACTATCCGGAAGGCCAGGTCGAGAACCTTGAGCTGGCGCGCCATCCCAAGCAGGACATGGGCGTGCGCGTGCTGCCGTTCTCCCGCGAGATCTACATCGACGCCAGCGACTTCGAGGAAGTCCCGCCGGCCGGCTACAAGCGTCTGATCCCCGGCGGCGAAGTGCGCCTGCGCGGTAGCTACGTGATCCGCGCCGACGAGGCGATCAAGGATGCCGAAGGCAACATCGTCGAGCTGCGCTGCTCCTACGACGAGAACACCCTGGGCAAGAACCCGGAAGGCCGCAAGGTCAAGGGCGTGATCCACTGGGTGCCGGCCGCCGAGAGCGTCGAGTGCGAAGTGCGCCTGTACGACCGCCTGTTCAAGGCCGCCAACCCGGAGAAGACCGACGAGGAGGGCGGCAGCTTCCTCGACAATATCAACCCGGATTCTCTGGTGGTGCTCAAGGGCTGCCGCGCCGAGCCGTCGCTGGCCAATGCCGCGCCGGAAGAACGCTTCCAGTTCGAACGCGAGGGCTACTTCTGCGCCGACCTGAAGGATTCGAAGCCGGGCGCCCCGGTGTTCAACCGTACCGTGACCCTGCGCGACTCCTGGGGGCAGTGATGACGCTTTCCATCTACAGCACCCTGTCCAAGAGCAAGGATGAGTTCAAGCCGCTGGAAGGCAACAAGGTCCGCATGTACGTGTGCGGCATGACCGTCTACGACTTCTGCCACATCGGCCACGCGCGGGTGATGGTGGCGTTCGACGTGGTCGCCCGCTGGCTGCGCCATCGCGGCTATGAGCTGACCTACGTGCGCAACATCACCGACATCGACGACAAGATCATCAAGCGCGCCAACGAGAACGGCGAGTCGTTACAGGATCTGGTCGGCCGCATGATCGCCGCGATGCACGAGGACGAGGCGCGCCTCAACGTGCTGCGCCCGGATATCGAGCCGCGTGCCACCGACCATATCGCCGGCATGCACGCGATGATCCAGACCCTGATCGACAAGGGCTTCGCCTACGCCCCGGGCAACGGCGACGTCTACTATCGGGTCGGCAAGTTCGAGGGCTACGGCAAGCTGTCGCGGCGCAAGATCGAGGACCTGAAGATCGGTGCGCGCATCGAGGTCGACGAGGCCAAGGAAGATCCGCTCGACTTCGTCCTGTGGAAGGGCGCCAAGCCGGGCGAGCCGAGCTGGGAATCGCCGTGGGGCGCCGGGCGTCCGGGCTGGCACATCGAGTGCTCGGTGATGTCCACCTGCTGCCTGGGCGAGACCTTCGACATCCACGGCGGCGGTCCGGACCTGGTGTTCCCCCACCACGAGAACGAGATCGCGCAGAGCGAGGCGGCCACCGGCAAGCTGTACGCCAACGCCTGGATGCACGCCGGCGCGGTGCGCGTCGACGGCGAGAAGATGTCCAAGAGCCTCGGCAACTTCTTCACCATCCGCGAGGTGCTGGAGAAGTACCACCCCGAGGTGGTGCGCTACCTGCTGGTGTCCAGCCACTACCGCAGCCCGATCAACTACTCCGAGGACAGCCTGCGCGAGGCCAAGGGCGCCCTGGAGCGCTTCTACAATGGCCTCAAGGGCCTGCCGGACGCTCAGCCTGCCGGCGGCGACGAGTTCGTCGCGCGCTTCGGCGCGGCGATGGACGATGACTTCAACTCGCCGGAAGCCTGCGCGGTGCTGTTCGAGATGATCCGCGAGGTCAACCGCCTGCGCGAGAGCGATCTGAACGCCGCTGCCGGGCTGGCCGCGCGTCTCAAGGAGCTGGCCGGGGTGCTTGGCGTGCTGCAGCTCGAGCCGGATGCGTTCCTGCAGGCCGGTGCTGCGGGCAAGGTCGATGCCTCTGAGGTGGAGGCGCTGATCGCCGCCCGCCTGCAGGCGCGTGCCGAGAAGAACTGGGCCGAGTCCGACCGCATCCGCGATCAGCTCACCGCCATGGGCGTGCTGCTGGAGGACGGGAAGGGCGGCACGACCTGGCGTTTGGCCGAGTAATTTCGAAGCCATAAAAAACGGCGCCATAGGGCGCCGTTTTTGTTGGTCGATTGTGGCCTAGCGATGCAGATGTTCGGCGGCGTGCAGGGTGTTTTCCAGCAGGCAAGCGCGCGTCATCGGGCCGACTCCGCCCGGCACCGGAGTAATCCAGGCGGCACGTTCGCTGGCGGGCTCGAATTCCACGTCACCGAGAAGGCGGCCATCAGCCTGGCGGTTGATGCCGACATCGATGACGATCGCACCTGGCTTGATCCATTCGCCCTTAACCAGGCCGGTAATGCCGGTGGCGACGACCACCAAATCCGCGCGTCTGACGTGCTCGGCAAGGTTGTGGGTGAAGCGGTGGGTCACGGTGGTGGTACAGCCGGCTAGCAGCAACTCCAGCGCCATCGGGCGGCCGACGATGTTTGACGCGCCTACGACCACGGCATCCAGGCCGTGCAGGTCGATGCCGGTGCTTTCCAGCAGCGTCATGATGCCTTTCGGTGTGCACGGACGAAGCAGCGGCATGCGTTGCGCGAGACGACCGACATTATAGGGATGGAAGCCATCCACATCCTTGTCCGGACGGATCCGCTCGAGCAGTTGCGAGGCATCCAGATGCTTGGGCAGCGGCAGCTGGACGAGTATGCCGTCGATGGACGCGTCGTCGTTGAGCTGATCGATAAGCGCCAGCAGGTCGTCCTGGCGAGTATCGGCCGGAAGGTCATGGGCGATGGAGTTGAAGCCCACTTCCTCGCAATCCTTGCGTTTGTGCGCCACATACACCTGGGAAGCGGGATCGTTGCCCACAAGAATCACTGCCAGACCTGGCGCGCGAAGTCCCTGCGCACGACGTTCGGCAACACGACCGGAGATCTGTTGGCGAATGTTGGCTGCAATCGTTTTACCGTCGATCAGTTGTGCGGTCATGACGCTTGGTTAACCACCGGAAAGAACTTGGAAAGGGCGCGCATTCTCTCACGCCGAGACGATGCGGCAAAGGCGGAGCGTCTGCAGCCACGTGTAACCCCTTTATCTAGCTGAAATTTTTTTCAGCTTTGCTGTTGACGACTATCGGGAGCCTCTATAACATTCGCCCCGCTTGTCGAGCACAGCCTGCTGCTGGGTAAGATGGCTTGCGAAGAAACCACTTCTTCTACAGCCGGAGCTTCAAGTCTGCGCTCCGAATAGAATGCAGACAAAAGCGCCCGTAGCTCAGCTGGATAGAGCATCCGCCTTCTAAGCGGATGGTCGCAGGTTCGAGTCCTGCCGGGTGCGCCATGTCGGGCTTCTGGCACAAGCAAATGCAATATGGTGGGCGTAGCTCAGTTGGTAGAGCACAGGATTGTGGCTCCTGGTGTCGAGGGTTCGATCCCCTTCGTCCACCCCATATTCCAGAAAACGCCAGGCACTGCCTGGCGTTTTTGTTTAAAGCCCGTTTGGCGGACGTGGTGAAATTGGTAGACACACCAGATTTAGGTTCTGGCGCCGCAAGGTGTGAGAGTTCGAGTCTCTCCGTCCGCACCACTTATTATAGTTTCGAGAACTCTCAGCGATCTCCGAAACGCCCTCAAAGCCCCGTCATCGGGGCTTTTTTGTACCCGAAGGATACTGCTTCCTGCGGGCCCGGTACTTCGCCACAGCATGGCGAGCGGAACTGCGCACGTTGCGCCGGCAGATCGGCGCTGGGCGTTTTCGATCAAGGTAACGGTCTGCTCCGGGCTGAGCTTGGCGCGGCCCTCGGCGACATCGGCATAGAACAGTCCAGTGCCGCGCAGCAGCCGATGGCCGTCGATCCCTCGTGACACTTGGAGCCCGGATTACCGCGCCATGTGGATCAACGCGCAGCATCCCGGGCTGAGCTTCCCGGCCAGCGATGACCAATCCGGTCCGTGCTCCTCGACGGTGCTGATCACGCGTGACGATAGCGGTGTGATCGGCACCTGATGCTGCCGTGGCGCAAGCCATGCCATGCGACCAGCACCTCGTGACGACTGCGCTGCTCCGAGCTCGCCGCGGTCAGGCGGCCGTCCAGAAGAGTGGCAGCACCATTATCCATACGATAACGGCCGCGCCGAACGCCGTCTGGGTGATGGCAGCCGCCTCCAGGCGGTCGTCCACGCGGCATAGCGAACAGGTGCCCTGGTAGAGCAGGACGCAGCACGAGGCCAGCGCGCTGAGCGGTAGCACGGTGTTCAGAAACGGGTTGTTCACCAGCAGACCGAGAGATGACAGCCATAGCGGCACGCACGCGATAGTGGCAACCAGATAGGCTTCGGCATAAGTCACGTCGTGACTGCCGGCGCCGGCGACGTGTTTGATCAGCCAACCCATCACGAATACTGAAAATACTTCGCCACCGAAAAACAGGCTGGCCGTTCCCGTTGACGGCTGGATCTGAAGCACGGGCAGGTAGGCGCTCAAGGGGGCGTCCACCAAGGCGATCATCGTCGGTGGCAACAGCGACAATGGCACGATGAATGCCCAGAGCCGGATTCGGGGCGGCAGCTGATTACTCGTCCACTCGGAAGGGGCGAGTGCACTGCACAACAGCATGCGCATGAGGACAAGGAGATTCATGACGTTCCTTTCTGGGCTGGACAGAATCGACAGGGGCGGTTCCGCTGAAATATATATCGTGGCGTGATATATATCGTGCACAATACTGCGCGAAGGTCAACGAGGAAATCATCCCTTGGAAAAGTCCGATTACCAGCGGCTGGCGCATTTCCGTCATCGCTTGCGCCGATTCCTGCGCAACAGCGAGTTGCTGTGCCTGGAGAACGGTGCGACGGCGCTGCAATATCAGCTGCTGCTCCAGATTCGAGGCGCTTCGGCGCGCGATTGGGCGACGGTTGGCGAGCTCGCCGAACAGCTGCAATCGAAGCATCACAGCGTCGTGGCACTGATCGACCGCTGCGAAAACATGGGCTTGGTCGAGCGAAAGGCCGGGCGTGAAGACAGGCGTCAGGTTGAGATTCACCTGTTGCCTGCCGGCGAGGAGCTGCTGGCGCGCATCGCCGAACTGCACCAGGAAGAGGTTCAGCTGCTGCGCGCGGAGTTCAGCCTGCCGGGTTGGGACAGGGCCGAATAATTCATCACCACCGAGGCGGTCCCGATTATCGAGAGGTCCGCAAGAGGAGTTGCTATGGGGAATAAATCAGTCGATTGGGATCCGAGGTCCGAGGCGGTGCTCAAGGACCAGATGGCCACCTACGACGACATGCGCCGTCGCTGCCCGGTGGCAACCAGTCGTTACGGCTACACTTCGCTGTTCCGACACGCGGATGTCATGCACGTATTGACGGACCACGAGACCTACAGCAACGCCGTCTCGCGTTTCCCCTCCGTGCCCAACGGCATGGATCCGCCGGAGCATACGGCGTACCGGCGGCTCATCGAGCCCTACTTCGAGTCGCAGCAGATGGAAGACTTCGCGCCGGTATGCCGGGAGGTCGCGGTGCGGCTGGTGCAGGCCCTGCCGGAGCAGGCGGATGTCGAGCTGATGGCGGACTTTGCGCAGATTTTCGCCTTGCAGATCCAGTGCGCCTGGCTGGGCTGGCCGGTGGAGCTGCACGAGCCGCTGCGCCTGTGGACGCTGAAGAACCAGGCGGCCACGTTGGCCAGGGACGAAGCGGCGATGAGCGCGGTTGCCCTGGAATTCGACGGCTACATCAAGGATCTGCTCACGGCGCGCCGCAACGCCGGTAGCGCGGCGCCAGACGACGTGACCACCCGTCTGCTACGCGACCAGGCTTTGGGCAGACCGCTGACCGACGATGAAATCGTCAGCATCCTGCGTAACTGGACGGTCGGCGAGCTGGGCACCATTGCCGCCTCGATCGGGATCGTTGTGCATTACCTCGCCGACCATGCCGCGTTGCAACAGCAGTTGCGCGAGCAGCCGCCGCTGCTGCCGGCCGCCATCGACGAAATACTGCGCATTCACGCTCCGCTCGTCATGAACCGGCGGGTCACCACCAGAGAGGTCACGCTGGGTGAGCGCACGTTGGCGGCCGGTACGCGTCTGGCGCTCATCTGGGCATCGGCCAATCGCGACGAAGCGGTGTTCGGCGATCCTGAAGAGTTTCGTCTCGACCGCGAGCCGCAGCTGAATCTGCTGTATGGCGCCGGCATCCATGTCTGTCCCGGAGCCCCGCTTGCCAGGCTGGAGCTGCGCGTCGTGATGGAGGAGCTGCTGGGGCGCACCCGCCGAATCGCGCTGCTGGCGGATCAGCAACCGGTGAAGGCGTTCTTTCCCGCCAGCGGGTTTTCTTCGCTACCCCTGCATATCGAGAAGGCCGAGAACGCTACTCCGCACGACTGAGCGACGATGCGCACCTCGCGCAGTGCATGATGTTGGAGTCCGAAAACAGAAACGCCCCGAGTAATCGGGGCGTTTCGTTATCTGGTGCTGTGCTCAGAGCGTAGCGAAGATCGCATGCTGAGCCAGTTCCAGCAGTGGCTGCGGGTAGACACCGAGGAGGAAGGCGAGGGCGGCGACGGCCAGCAGCATGATGCCACCGGCTTGCTGACCCCAGTTGAGCGGTGCGTCGTGACGGCGTATGCCGGGCTCGACCAGATACAGCGTCACCATCACGCGCAGGTAGTAGTACAGGCCGATCGCGCTGCCGATGATCAAGCTGCCCAGCAACCACCACTGCTGCGATTGCACGCCAGCGGCGATCACGTAGAACTTGCCGATGAAGCCCGCCGTCATCGGAATGCCGGCCAGCGACAGCATCATCACGGTCAGCACCGCAGTCAGGTACGGCCGGCGCCAGAACAGGCCGCGGTACTCGTACAGAGCATCGGCATCGCGACCCTGGAACGGGCTGGACATCAGCGTGATCACACCGAACGCGCCGAGACTGGTCAGTATGTAGGTCGCCAGGTAAACGCCGACTGCCTCGACAGCAAGGCCGTCGCTGGCGATCAGCGCCACCAGCAGATAGCCGAAGTGGGCGATGGACGAGTAACCGAGCAGGCGCTTGAGGTTGCTCTGATTCAGCGCCAGCAGGTTGCCGATCAGGATCGAGGCGATGGCGATCAGCGTCAGGCCATCGTTCAGCCAGCCGCCACTGGTTGCTGGCGACAGCTGGTAGAGGCGCAGCAGCACAGCGAACACGGCGAGTTTGCTGGCAGTGGCGAGGAATGCGGAAACCGGTGCCGGAGCGCCCTCGTAGACATCCGGCGTCCACAGATGGAAGGGCACCAGCGAAAGCTTGAAGCCCAGCCCGACCAGCATCATGCCAATGCCGGCCTGCACCAGAACGCTCGACTGCTGCGCCGCCAGGCTGGCGCCGATGCCGGCGAAGCTCAGGCTACCGGACTCGGCGTACAGCAGCGCCATGCCGAACAGCAGGAACGCGCTGCCGGCGGCCGACAGCACCATGTACTTGATGCCGGCTTCCAGCGAACGCTTGTTGAAGAAGGCGTAGGCGACCAACCCGTAGACCGGCACCGAAAGCAGCTCCAGGCCGATGAACAGGCCGGCCAGATGCTGGCTGGACACGAGCACCTGACCGCCGAGGGCCGACAGCACCATCAGCAGATAGAGTTCCTCGCGATTGCCCGGGAAGCCCTGGCCGCCGGGCTTCTCGCCCAGATAGGCATGCGCCAGGGTGACGCAGGCCAGCGTGGCCAGCAGCAGCAGCGCCATGTGGAAGTAGGCGAAGCGGTCCAGCTGCAGCAGCTGGGTAACCTCCAGCGGCGCTACCTGCAACGCTGGCGCAATCGACAGCAGCGCAAGAACCAACCCGGCTGCGGTAAGCATGTAGGTCAGGCCATGGTTGCGGCGCCACGCAATCGCCAGCATCACCACCACGGCGGTGGCACTGACGATGAGCAACGGCAGCAGGGCGATGAAGTGTTGTTGAGTGAATTCCATAGCGCGACTACCGGACCGAAGCGAGTTGGGAGAAAGCGGTACTGAACCACTGCTGTACGCCACTCATTGTGGCCAGCGAGGTGTCGAATACCGGCTGCGGATAGACCCCGAGCAGCACCAGCAGCGCTGCCAGCAGCAGGATCATGCCGACCTCGCGCGCGTCCAGCCCGCGCAGGCTGCCCTCGGCCTTGACCGGACCGAAATGCGCGCGATGGATCATCGCCAGCGAATACACCGAGGAGAGCACCAGACCGAAGGTGGCGATCACCACGATCCACGGCCACTGGCCGAAGGCGCCAAACAGCACCACGAACTCGCCGACGAAGTTGCCGGTACCGGGAAGGCCCAGCGAGGCGGCGGCGAAGAACAGGCTCAGCGCCGGCAGCCACGGCAGGCGCGACCATAGACCGCCCATCTCACGCATGTCACGGGTATGCAGGCGCTCATAGAGCTGACCACAGAGGATGAACAGCGCAGCAGCCGACAGGCCGTGGGCGATCATCAACACCACCGCGCCCTGCAGCGCCAGCTCGCTGCCCGAATAGATGCCGATAAGCACGAAACCCATGTGCGAGATGCTGGAGTAGGCAACCAGACGCTTGATGTCGGTCTGGCCGAACGACAGCAGAGCGCCGTAGAAGATGCCAATCAGGCCGAGCGTCATGGCGATCGGCGCGAAGTCCGCCGAAGCCTCGGGGAACAGTGGCAGGGCGAAGCGGATCATGCCGTAGGCGGCAGTCTTCAGCAGGATGCCAGCCAGGTCCACGGAACCTGCGGTGGGTGCCTGGGCATGGGCAGCCGGCAACCAGGCGTGCAGCGGCACGATCGGGAACTTCACCGCGAAGGCGATGAAGAAACCGAGCATCAACAGGAACTCGATCTTCGGATCGAGCTCGGCGTTGAGCAGCAGGGCGTAATCGAAGGTCAGTACACCGGTGTTGTGGTAATTCACCAGCACCAGCCCGAGGATCGCCACCAGCATGATCAGGCCGCTGGCCTGGGTATAGATGAAGAACTTGGTCGCCGCGTTGATCCGCGAACGCTTGCCTTCGGAGCTGTGACCCCAGAGTGCGATGAGGAAGTACATCGGCACCAGCATCATTTCCCAGAAGAAGAAGAACAGGAACAAGTCCAGCGAGAGAAACACGCCGACCACGCCGCCGAGGATCCACATCAGGTTGAGGTGGAAGAAGCCGACGTGGCGCTGGATCTCCTTCCACGAGCAGAGCACCGACAGCACACCGAGCAGGCCGGTGAGCAGCACCATCAGCAACGACAGACCATCGAGCGCCAAGTGCAGGTTGATGCCGAAGCGCTCGATCCAGACGTGCTTGAACTCCAGCGCCCAGGTCGAGCCGGCATCAGGTGCCGGCGCCAGACTGTAATCGCCGTTGCTCCAGAGCCAGAGGCCCAGGCCGAACAGCAGCGTCATGGTGAACAGGGCGATCCAGCGTGGCAGGGTTTGGTCGAAGCGTTCGACCAGCCAGCAGAGCAAGCCGCCGATGAAGGGAATCAGGATTAGCCAGGGCAGAATCACGATTTCGAGTCCTTGGGCAATTCAGAGCAGGATGATGCCGAGCAGCAGCACGGCTCCGCCGACGATGGACAGGGCATACCAGCGCAACTGGCCGGTTTCGCTGCGGCTCAGGGCGGCGTGGCTGCCACGGGCGGTGTGCGGCACCAGACCGATGGTGGCGTCGATGGGGTCACGGGCGAGCAAGCGGCACAGCCACAGGTAGGGCTGCACGAAAAGCTTGTCGTAGACCCAGTCGAAGCCCCACGCGGCAAACCACCAGGCGCTCAGCAGGCGCCCCGGTGCGCTCTGGGCGATGGACGTGACCAGCACTCGCTTGCCGAGGAACAGCACTGCGGCGAGCAGGATGCCGGCGATTGCAATGGCGCCAGACACCAGCTCCAGGCTGTGTTTGGCTTCGCCACCGGCATGCCCGACGCTCTCAGGCAGCACGCCGGCCAGCGGCGGGGTGATCAGCGCACCGACCACCGTGGAAAGCACGATCAGCACCGCCAGCGGCAGGTTGTGGGCGAGGCCACTTCCGGCATGCGCCTCGGTCTGCGGCTTGCCGTGGAAGGCAATGAAGATCAGTCGGAAGGTATACAGCGAAGTCAGGAAAGCGCCGGCCAGACCGGCATAGAGCAGCCTGTTGTGCCCGCTGGCAAAGGCTTCCCAGAGGATTTCGTCCTTGGAGTAGAAGCCCGCGGTGATCAGCGGCAGCGCGGCCAGCGCGGCGCCGCCGACGATGAAACTGGCGTAGGCCAGCGGCAGCTTCTTCCACAGGCCACCCATGCGGAAGATGTTCTGCTCGTGGTGGCAGGCGTGGATAACCGAGCCGGACGCGAGGAACAGCAGGGCCTTGAAGAAGGCGTGCGTCATCAGGTGGAAGATCGCTGCGTCCCACGCACCGACGCCGAGGGCAAGGAACATGTAGCCGATCTGGCTCATGGTCGAGTAGGCCAGGATGCGCTTGATGTCGGTCTGCACCAGTGCGGCGAAGCCGGCCAGCACCAGCGTCACGCCGCCGACGATGCCGACCAGCTCGTGCACGTCAGGCGCCAGCAGGAACAGACCATGGGTACGGGCGATCAGGTAGACGCCGGCGGTGACCATGGTGGCGGCGTGGATCAGCGCGGACACCGGCGTCGGGCCCGCCATCGCATCGGCCAGCCAAGTCTGCAGCGGCAGTTGTGCCGACTTGCCCACTGCGCCGCCGAGCAGCGCCAGGGTGGCCAGGGTGATCCACAGATCGCCCTCGGCGAACTTCTGCGGCGCCAGCGTCAGCAGATCCTGGATGTTCAGCGTGCCGAGCTGGACGAACAGGATGAACAGGCCGAAGGCCATCAGCACGTCGCCCACGCGGGTGACGATGAAGGCCTTGAGCGCCGCGTTGCCGTTCTTGCGCTCCTTGAAGTAGAAGCCGATCAGCAGGTAGGAGCACAACCCCACGCCTTCCCAGCCGAAGTACAGCAGCAGCAGGTTGTCGCCCAACACCAGCAGCAGCATGCTGAAGATGAACAGGTTGGTGTAGGCGAAGAAGCGCGAGTAGCCCTCTTCACCCCGCATGTACCAGCTGGCGAACAGGTGGATCAGGAAGCCCACGCCAGTGACCACACCGAGCATGGTCAGCGACAGGCCGTCCAGATGCAGGCCGAAGGATGCCTGCAGGTTGGCGACGTCCAGCCACTGCCATAGCTGCAGGGTGAAGACCCCTTCGGCCGGCGGCGTGGTGTTGAACTGCCAGATGATCCAGGCGCTGGTCAGCGCGCTGAGCCCCACCGAGCCGACGCCGATGGTCGCAGCAAGGTTCTCGGAAATCCGTCCGCGGGAAAAAGCGAGCAGGAAGTAGCCGAGCAGCGGAAAAACGAAGGTCAGGAATAGAAGATTCATCCGTGCATCTCGCTTGCGGCATCGACATCGAGGGTATTGAAGCGGCGGTATAGCTGCAGCAGGATCGCCAGGCCGATGGCGGCTTCAGCCGCCGCCAGGGTGATCACCAGGATGAACATGATCTGCCCGTCCGCCTGTGCCCAGCGGCTACCGGCGACGACGAAGGCCAGGCCTGCAGCGTTCATCATGATTTCCAGGCTCATCAGCATGAACAGGATGTTGCGCCGAACCATCAGACCGACCAGCCCGAGGCAGAAGAGGATCGCGGCGACTGCCAGCCCGTGTTCGAGAGGAATGCTTTGCATGAATTACTCCTTCGCCTCATGGCGGCCCAGGTGGTAGGCCGCGATCAGCGCCGCGAGCAGCAGCAGCGAGGCCAGTTCGACCGCCAGCAGGTAGGGCCCGAACAGCGATACGCCTACTTCCTTGGGACCAACGCTGGTGAGCGCCAGCGGTGCATTGCTCGGTTCGGCGAACAGCGCCCAAAGCAGTTGCAGCAGCAGCACACCGGCCAGCAGCGACGGGCCGATCCAGATCCGTGGTGTCAGCCAGGCTCGCTCCTGCTGGGCAATGGCCGGGCCGAGGTTGAGCATCATCACCACGAAGACGAACAGCACCATGATCGCGCCGGCGTAGACGATGATTTCCAGCGCACCGGCAAACGGCGCGCCGAGACTGAAGAAGCACATGGCGACCGCCAGCAGCGAGACGACCAGGTAGAGCAGGGCGTGAACCGGATTCGTGCCGGTGACCACCCGCAGGGTGGACACCACCGCGACACCGGCGGAGAAGTAGAACGCGAATTCCATGACGTCAGGTCCTCGAAACTGTGGCGTCGCTCGCCCATGAGGCGAGCGGGCGGAAGGAGCGGGGGCGCGGCGATACGGTCACGGCAGCAACCCCTTGACGTTGATCGGTTCGGCTTCGCACTGCGCGGCGCCTTTCGGCTTGCCGGCGATGGCCAGGCCGGAAACGCGGTAGAAGTTGTAGTCCGGGTTCTTGCCGGGCCCGGAGATCAGCAGGTCTTCCTTCTCGTAGACCAGGTCCTGGCGCTTGTACTCGCCCATCTCGAAATCCGGAGTGAGCTGGATTGCGGTGGTCGGGCAGGCCTCCTCGCACAGGCCGCAGAAAATGCAGCGCGAGAAGTTGATGCGGAAGAATTCCGGATACCAGCGACCATCTTCGGTCTCGGCCTTCTGCAGCGAGATGCAGCCTACCGGGCAGGCCACCGCACAGAGGTTGCAGGCCACGCAGCGCTCTTCGCCGTCGGGGTCGCGGGTAAGTACGATGCGGCCGCGATAGCGCGGTGGCAGGTAGACCGGCTCTTCGGGGTATTGCAGTGTGTCGCGCTTGCGGAAGGCATGGCTGAACACCATCACCAGGCTGCGCAACTGGGTGTAGGTGCCGTGGAGCACCTCGCCAATGTACTTGAACATGAATTTTCTCCTTACTGCGCGGCCAGCACGAGCGCGCCGGTCACCAGCAGGTTGAGCAGCGTCAGCGGCAGGCAAAACTTCCAGCCGAAAGCCATTACCTGGTCGTAGCGTGGCCGGGGCAGGGACGCTCGCAGCAGGATGAAGAGCATGATGAAGAAGCCGGTCTTGAGCGCGAACCAGAAGAACGACAGCCACGGCAGGGTATCGAGGAACGGACCGTGCCAGCCGCCGAAGAACAGCGTGGTCAGCAGCGCCGAGATGGTCACAATGCCGATGTACTCACCGACGAAGAACATGCCCCATTTCATGCCGGCATATTCGACGTGATAGCCGTCGGCCAATTCCTGCTCGGCTTCTGGCTGGTCGAACGGGTGACGGTGGGTGACCGCGACACCGGCGATGAAGAAGGTCGCGAAGCCGAGAATCTGCGGGATGACGAACCAGAGGTTCTGCTGCTGGTACTCGACGATGTCGCGCATGTTGAACGAGCCGACCTGGGCGACGATGCCCATCAGCGACAGGCCCAAGAACACTTCGTAGGACACCGTCTGTGCCGAAGCGCGCAGGGCGCCGAGCAGGGCGAACTTGTTGTTGCTGGCCCAGCCGGCGAACAGCACCGCATAGACCGTGAGGCCCGCCATCGCGAAGAAGAACAGCAGGCCGATGTTCAGGTCGGCCACACCCCAGGTTGGTGTCACTGGCACGATGGCGAAGGCGATCAGCAGCGAGCCCATCGCCACCACTGGCGCCAGGGTGAAGATCGGCTTGTCGACGAAGGGCGGTGTCCAGTCCTCCTTGAAGAACATCTTCAGCATGTCGGCGGCGAGCTGGAACAGGCCGTAGGGGCCGACCCGGTTCGGACCGTAGCGATCCTGCCAGAGACCGAGCAGACGGCGCTCAACGAAGCTCAGCAGCGCACCGGCCACCACCACCACCAGCATGATGACGAGGGACTTGAGCACCTGGATGATCACGTCGATGATTTCGGGAGTCAGCCAGCTCATTGCGCAGCCTCCTGCAGATTGCTGACGATCGCGCCCGCGAACGCTGCCGGCACGCCGGGCAGGCCGACCGGCAGCCCGACCAGCCCGACCGCCAGGTCTTCAACGATACGCAGCGGCAGGTGCAGCTCATGTCCGTTCACCAGCAGGGCCAAGCGCACACCGTCGTTGACGCCCAGACGTGCGGCTTCGGCTTCGTTCAACGCCACATACGGTTGCGGAATACGCGTCTGGATCGGCGCGGCCAGTGACGAGGTTTCGTCGCTGCCGAACAGGTGATACAGCGGCACGGCCTGCCAATGTCCCGGTTGCGGGGCGAAGGCGGCGGTCGGCGCGAACCAGGTCAGCGTGGTACCGCGCGATTCGAGCAGACGTACGCCCGGATCGCCGGCGCGTAGATGGCCGCCGACCTCGTCCTGGAATTTGTTCCAGGCCTGCGGCGAGTTCCAGCCCGGTGACCAGGCGAAGGCAATCTGCTGACGTGCCTCGGCAGAACCGGAATAGCCCTCCATGGAGAAGGCGAAAGGCGAGTCGACGTCCTGCGGCTGGCGCGGCTCGTGCACGCTGATATCGGCGCGCATCGCCGTGCGACCGCTGTAGCGCAGCGGCTCACGGGCCATCTTCAGACCTTTGATGCGGAACTCGGCCTTCGGGGCCGCGTCACGAATCGCGGCCAGCACCGGATGGCTGGAGGCACAGGCTTCGGTTGCCTGATCGAGGCGGGTCCAGTCCACCGGGCGATGCTCGCGGGTCGACTGCAGTGCATGCAGCCAGCGCCAGCCTTCGCGGATCAGGATGCTGCTGTCGTAGTAGCTCGGCTCGAAGACCTGGAAGAAGCGCTGGGCGCGGCCTTCCTGGCTGACCAGGGTGCCGTCGCCCTCGGCGAAACTGGCGACCGGTAACAACAGATCGGCGCGCGCGGCGGTCTCGGTGTGCTGGTGGTCGGCGACGATCAGCACGTGCGCGGCATCCAGCGCAGCGTCCACGTCAGCGCGTGCGGCGCGGCGGTACAGGTCGTTTTCCAGCACCAGTACGGCATCGGCCTGGCCACTGCGCAGTGCCTGCAGCGCGGCGTCCACCGACTTGTCGGCGCGCTCGTCGGCCAGCAGCAGCGCCATGCCCAGGCTGTTGGCCTCGGCAGCCACCAGGCTGATCGAGGCGTTCTTCTCGCGGTTCTTCAGCGCCTGGGCGATGTTCGCGGCCGCCTTGAGCACGGCTTCGGAGCCGAGCGACGCGCCGGAGATGATCAGCGGGCGCTTGCCAGCGAGCAGGGCGTCGGCGATGCGCTGTGCCAGTTGTGTGGCATCGGCTTCCAGTCCGGCAACCGCCGGTGCGCTGGGGTCAATGGCATGTGCGACGGCGAAGCCCAGTCGGGCCAGGTCGTCGGGCGCAGCCTGCACGCTTTCGGCGGCGACGTCGTCCAGGCGAGTCTCGCTGACGCAGGCGATGAACAGCGGGCTCAGCGCGCGTTGGGCGACATTCTGCACGGCGGCCTGGTGCCACTCCGGAATCTTCGCCGCGGCGGCAATTTCGGTGGCCTTGCCCTTGACGGCCTGACGCAGTGACAGCGCCAGACGCGGAGCCGTCTGGGTCAGGTCCTCGCCGAGGACGAAGATGGCGTCGTGCTCTTCGATCTCGCGCATCGACGGCGTCGGCAGCGGGCCGTTCTGCAGCAGTTCCCGGATCAGCTGCAGGTTGTGCAGCTCCTGGGCGGCGATGCCGGAATAGAAGTTGTCCGCGCCGACCAATTCGCGCAACGCGTGGTTGCTTTCCAGGCTGGCGCGCGGCGAACCGATGCCGATCAGCCGACGACCGGCAAGCAGCGCAGCGGCCTTGTCCAGTGCGGCGTCCACGCCCAGCTGGACCTGTCCGGCGCGCAACAGCGGCTGGCGCGGACGGTCCTTGCGGTTCACGTAGCCGTAACCGAAGCGGCCGCGATCGCAGAGGAAGTAATGGTTGACCGCGCCGTTGAAGCGGTTTTCGATGCGGCGAATCTCGCCGTAGCGCTCACCGGGGCTGACGTTACAACCGGCCGAGCACTGCTGGCAGATGCTTGGTGCGAACTGCATGTCCCACTTGCGGTTGTAGCGCTCGGAGTGGGTCTTGTCGGTGAACACGCCGGTGGGACAGACCTCGACGAGGTTGCCGGAGAACTCGCTCTCGAGCACGCCGTCCTCGACGCGGCCGAAGTAGACGTTGTCATGCGCGCCGAACACGCCGAGGTCTTCGCCGCCGGCATAGTCCTTGTAGTAGCGCACGCAGCGATAGCAGGCGATGCAACGGTTCATCTCGTGAGCTATGAACGGACCGAGTTCCTGATTCTGGTGTGTACGCTTTGTGAAACGGTAGCGGCGCTTGTTATGGCCGGTCATCACCGTCATATCCTGCAGATGACAGTGACCGCCTTCCTCGCACACCGGGCAGTCGTGCGGGTGGTTGATCATCAGCCACTCCACGACGCTGGCACGGAAAGCTTTGGCTTCCTCGTCGTCGATGGAGATCCAGGTCTTGTCGGTGGCCGGGGTCATGCAGGACATGACCAGGCGGCCGCGGGTATCGTTTTCGTCGCTGTACTGCTTGACCGCGCATTGGCGGCAAGCACCGACGCTGCCCAGCGCCGGGTGCCAGCAGAAGTAGGGGATGTCGAGTCCGAGGGACAGACAGGCCTGCAACAGGTTGTCCGCACCGTCGACCTCGTAGGCTTTGCCGTCTACGTGGATCGTGGCCATTTCTAGGTCTTCTCATCCGCTTGCGCGGGTCAGGCTAATAGGAAATCTGCTTCTGAGGCGGAGCGCTGAGGCTGACGGGCTGAATGCGCCTCGCGTCGAGCCTTTCGCGCCCTGCGTCGTTCAATTCTCTATGCCGGCTGCGTAGGCGCCTTCGCCTCTTGCGCGACGCCTGCTTCGAACTCATGTCGGAAATACTTCACCGCGCTGCCCAACGGCTCCACCGCGCCTGGCGCGTGGGCGCAGAAGGTGCGGCCCGGGCCGAGGAAGTCGACCAGTTGCAGCAGCGTATCGATGTCCTGGCGACTCCCCTGGCCGCGCTCGAGCGCGCGCAGAATCTTCACGCTCCACGGCAGGCCGTCGCGGCATGGCGTGCACCAGCCGCAGGATTCGCGGGCGAAGAACTCTTCCATGTTGCGCAGCAGCGAGACCATGTTGACGGTGTCGTCCACCGCCAGCGCCAGGCCAGTGCCCATCCGCGTGCCGACCTTGGCGATACCGCCGGCATACATCTGCGCCTCGAGATGCTCGGGCAGCAGGAAGCCGGTGCCGGCGCCGCCGGGCTGCCAGCACTTGAGACGGTAGCCGTCGCGCATGCCGCCGGCGTAGTCCTCGAACAACTCGCGGGCGCTGACGCCGAAGGGCAGTTCCCAGATGCCGGGATGCTTGACCTTGCCCGAGAAGCCCATGAGCTTGCTGCCCATGTCTTCGCTGCCCGGCCGCGCCAGGCCTTTGTACCAGTCCACGCCGTTGCCGATGATCGCCGGCACGTTGCACAGCGTTTCGACGTTGTTCACGCAGGTCGGCTTGCCCCAGACGCCGACGGCGGCAGGGAAGGGCGGTTTGGCGCGCGGGTTGGCGCGGCGGCCTTCGAGGGAGTTGATCAATGCGGTTTCTTCACCGCAGATGTAGCGTCCGGCACCGGTGTGTACGAACAGCTCGAAATCGAAGCCGGAACCAAGAATGTTCTTGCCGAGCAGGCCGGCGGCCTTGGCTTCCTCGATGGCGCGGTTGAGGTTGTGCGCCGCATCGACGTACTCGCCGCGCAGGAAGATGTAGCCGCGGTAGGCCTTGAGCGCCCGGGCACTGATCAGCATGCCCTCGACCAGAAGGTGCGGCAGCTGCTCCATGAGCAGGCGGTCCTTCCAGGTGTTGGGTTCCATCTCGTCGGCATTGCACAGCAGGTAGCGGATGTTCTGCGCTTCGTCTGCCGGCATCAGGCCCCACTTGACACCGGTTGGGAAGCCGGCGCCGCCGCGCCCCTTGAGTCCGGAGTCCTTCACCGTTTGCACGATGTCGGCCTGGGCCATTTCGGCCAGCGCCTTGCGCGCGGCAGCGTAGCCGTTCTTCTGCTGGTACTCGTCGAGCCAGACCGGCTGACCGTCGTCGCGCAGGCGCCAGGTCAGCGGGTGGGTTTCCTCGTTGCGCGCCACGCGGTTGGCCGGGCCGAGGGAGGCGAGCGTTTTCGTCGTGCTGCGCGTCATGGATAGGCCTCCAGCAGGGCGGCGATGCCTTCGCTGCGCACATCGCCGAAGGTGTCATCGTCGATCATCAGTGCCGGCGCCTTGTCGCAATTGCCCAGGCAGCATACCGGGATAAGGGTAAAACGGCCGTCGGCGGTGGTCTGGCCCGGTGCGATGCCTAGCTGACGCTGCAGTGCCTCGAGGATCGATTCGTGGCCACCGATGAAGCAGGTCATGCTGTCGCAGACACGGATGATGTGGCGGCCCACCGGCTGACGAAAGATCTGGCTGTAGAAGGTGGCTACGCCCTCGACATCGCTGGCGGGAATGCCGAGCAACTCGCCGATGGCATCGGCAGCCCCGTCCGGCACCCAGCCGCGGGCCTTCTGCACGATCTTCAGGGCTTCGATGGACGCCGCGCGCGGGTCTTCGTAGTGGTGCATCTCATGCTCGATGGCCGAGCGCTCGGCTGCGCTGAGGGCGAAACGGTCAGTCTGGATAAGCGTGCTCATATCAGCGGTCCACGTCGGCCATGACGAAATCGATACTGCCCAGATAGGCGATGAGGTCCGCGACCATGCTGCCGCGGATCACGGCCGGAATCTGCTGCAGGTGCGGGAAGCTCGGCGTGCGAATGCGCGTGCGATAGCTCATGGTGCTGCCGTCGCTGGTCAAGTAGTAGCTGTTGATGCCCTTGGTCGCCTCGATCATCTGGAAGCTCTCGTTGGCCGGCATCACTGGCCCCCACGATACCTGCAGGAAGTGCGTGATCATGGTTTCGATGTGCTGCAGCGTGCGTTCCTTCGGCGGTGGCGTAGTCAGCGGGTGATCGGCTTTGTACGGACCTTCGGGCATGTGTTTCAGGCATTGCTCGATGATGCGCAGGCTTTCGCGCATCTCCCCCATCTTCACCAGGCAGCGGTCGTAGGCATCGCCGTTAACCGCCAGCGGCACCTCGAACTCGAAGTGCTGGTAGCCGGAATAGGGGCGCGCCTTGCGGATGTCGAAGTCGCAGCCGGTGGCGCGCAGCCCCGCACCAGTGGTGCCCCATTCCAGGGCCTCCTTGGTGTTGTAGGCGGCCACGCCTTTGGTGCGGCCGATCAGAATGCTGTTCTTCAGCGCGGCCTTTTCGTACTCCGCCAGCCGTTTGGGCATCCAGTCGAGGAACTCGCGTACCAGCTTGTCCCAACCGCGCGGCAGATCGTGCGCTACTCCGCCGATGCGATACCAGGCCGGGTGCATACGGAAACCGGTGATGGCCTCGATCACCTGGTAGGCGCGCTGACGATCGGTGAAGGTGAAGAACACCGGCGTCATGGCGCCGACGTCCTGAATATAGGTGCCCAGGTAGAGCAGATGGTTCTGGATGCGGAAGAACTCCGCCATCATCACGCGGATGAAGTCCACGCGGTCCGGCACCTTGATGCCGGCGAGCTTCTCCACCGCTAGCACGTAGGGCAGGTTGTTCATCACCCCGCCGAGGTAGTCGATACGGTCCGTATAGGGAATGAAGCTGTGCCAGCTCTGGCGCTCGGCCATCTTCTCGGCGCCGCGATGGTGGTAACCGATCTCCGGTACGCAATCGATGATTTCCTCGCCATCGAGTTGCAGGATGATGCGGAACGCGCCGTGCGCCGAGGGGTGGTTCGGGCCGAGGTTGAGGAACATGTAGTCCTCGTGCGGCCCACTGCGCTTCATGCCCCAGTCTTCGGGTTTGAAGCGCAGGGCCTCCTGTTCCAGATCCTGCTTGGCTGCGGTCAGGCTGTAGGGATCGAACTCGGTCGCGCGCGCCGGGTAGTCCTTGCGCAGCGGATGGCCTTCCCAGGTCGGCGGCATGAGCATGCGCGCAAGATGAGGATGTCCGGTGAAGTCGATGCCATACATGTCCCAGACTTCGCGCTCGTACCAGTTGGCATTCGGCCAGACGCCGGTAGCCGTCGGCAGGCAGAGGTCCTTCTCCGACAATGCGACCTTGATCATCACATCGCTGTTACGCTCCAGCGACATCAGATGATAGAAGACGCTGAAATCCGCGGCGGGCAGCCCCTGGCGCTGGGTGCGCAGGCGCTCGTCGACACCATGCAGGTCGTAGAGCATCACGTAGGGTTTGCGCACCTGGCGCAGGAAGCTCAGCACCTCGATCAGGCGCTCGCGTGGCACCCAGAGGACCGGCATGCCGGTGCGGGTGGGCTGCACGGTAAAGAGGTCGGCGCCAAAGCGCGCATTCAGTTCGACGACGATATCCTGGTCGTCAGCCTTGTAGGGCGGGATGTACAGAGCGCTGTCTGCAGTCATGATCTCGGTCGCTTTCGGTCAACGTTGGGGTGCGAGCAGACCTTCCCGTGAGGGGAAGGCGGAAGCTGGATCACACGTCGTCGGGGCTGCGCAGGTTGGTTACCTGGATACGCTGTTCGCGTCGCTGTTCTTTCTGCGAAGGCATTTCGGCACGGTAGATGCCTTGGTCGCCAACGACCCAGGACAGCGGGCGGCGCTCCTTGCCGATGGATTCCTGCAGCAATTGCAAGCCTTGCAGGAATGCCTCAGGACGGGGCGGGCAGCCGGGTATGTAGACGTCCACGGGGAGGAACTTGTCGACCCCCTGAACGACCGAGTAGATGTCGTACATACCACCGGAATTGGCGCACGAGCCCATCGAGATGACCCACTTGGGCTCGAGCATTTGTTCGTAGAGACGCTGGATGATCGGCGCCATCTTGATGAAGCAGGTGCCGGCAATGACCATGAAATCGGCCTGGCGCGGTGATGCGCGAATCACTTCGGCGCCGAACCGGGCGATGTCATGTGGAGCGGTGAAGGCAGTCGTCATCTCCACGTAGCAGCAGGATAGACCGAAGTTGTACGGCCACAGGGAGTTCTTGCGTCCCCAGTTGACCGCATTGCTCAGTACGTCTTCCAGCTTGCCCATGTAGATGTTGCGATGGACTTGTCCTTCTAGAGGGTCGGCAACAGTCTCCTGCTGACCGATCGGATAGCGGTCATTGACCGCATCCGGATCGATCCGGGTAAGTTTGTATTGCATGTGAAGAGCCTCATTGTTTTAGCTTCGCCTGTCGCTCGCGACGGCTCGCGGGTGCCCAATCGAGCGCCCCGACCCGCCAAAGGTAGACAAGACCTGCCAACAGAATTGCTATGAATACGGTAGCTTCAATGAGGCCCGCCCAGCCGCTTTCGCGCACTGAAACGGCCCAGGCAAAGAGATAGAGGGCTTCAACGTCGAAGATCACGAAGAGCATCGCGACCAGATAGAATTTTGCGGAGAGTCGCAGACGGGCGCTGCCAGTAGGGACGATGCCAGATTCGAAGGGTTCGTTCTTGGCACGGCCCCAGGCTTTGCTGCCCAGCAGGCTGGAGGCGCCGAGCATGAAGGCACAAAGCGCTATGACGCCAAGAAGAAATACCGCGAAGCCCCAGTTGTGGGACAGAGCTACATCAGGCATGCCGGGCCCCTTTAACGGAACGGCTTGAATAAGTCCAGCTTGCGACAGCGACCATGCGTCGCAACTCCTAATGGCCGGGCATTCTATGCGTCCGCTAAAATTAAGTACATGTTTCTGTATGAAACTTATTGAAGTTTTCTCTGGGTTTAATTGATTTCATCAATTTGCGCAGCGCAGTTTGGCGTCATCCGCGGCGGGCTGTCCGGGGCGCGTGTCAGCTTCGTCCACGCTTCTTGCTGCGACTTCGCCGATCACCAGAATCGCCGGGCTCTTCAGCTCGAAGGCGTGGGCGTCGCGACACATGCCGGCGAGATTGGAGCGGCACTCGCGCTGCTGGGGCAGCGAGGCGTTCTCGATCATGGCCACTGGCGTGCTGGCATTCATCCCGCCTTCCAGCAGCCCGGCCTGCACCTGTTCCAGCTTGCTCACGCCCATGTACACCACCAGCGTGGTGCCGCTTTTGGCCAGCGCCTGCCATTCGAGGCTGCTGTCATCCTGGGTGTGCGCGGTGACCAATGTTACACCACGCGCTACGCCGCGCTGGGTCAGCGAGATGCCGCATTGCGTGGCGCCGGCCAGGCCGGCGGTGATGCCGTTGACCAGCTCGACCTCGATGCCGCGCGCCGCCAGCCATTCGGTCTCCTCGCCGCCACGGCCGAAGATGCACGGATCGCCACCCTTGAGGCGCACTACACACTTGCCCTGACGGGCGTAGCGCAGCATCAGCCGGTGGATGAAGGCCTGCGGCGTCGAGCGGCAGCCGCCGCGCTTGCCCACCGGGATGATGCGAGCGTTCGGGCAGTGTTCGAGCACGGCGGGGTTGACCAGGTCATCGATCATCACCACCTGTGCCTCGCCCAGCGCGCGCACGGCCTTGAGGGTCAGCAGCTCCGGGTCGCCAGGGCCGGCGCCTACCAGCCAGACTTTTGCGCTCATGGGGTAATCCTCGTCTTGGTTGGTATCAGAGAAGTGCGCGTTCCGGCTGGTGGGCCAGCAGGCGCTTGAGTTCGGGCACGCAGGAGCCGCAGCTGGTGCCACAGCCGAGTTCCTGCTTGAGGCCGGCCAGATCGAGCCCGCGCTCGATGCCAGCGCAGATCGCGCTCTGGCTGACGTTCAGGCAGTTGCACAGCGTGCGGTCGGTTCCGACCTTGGCATTGCCCGGTGGCGCACTGAGCGGCGCCAGCAGCCAGCGGCGCAGTTCGGCGTCCGCACTGCCGCTTTCCCAGAGCCCGCGCAGCCACTGCCGGGCGGCGGTTTCGCCGGCCAGGCGCAGGGCGCCGATGCGACCGTCCTCGATGCGTACGCGCTTGCCAACTGCACGACGCGGGTCGTCATAGGCCAGCACCGGGCCGTCGTCGAGGCCGAGCAGGCGGTCGATGGCATCCAGTTCGGCAGCGGTTGGCGCCACGTCCCGGGCGGCGCGGATCAGTAATGCCGAACGCTCGCGACCACCGAGGCTGAAGCTGGCGTAGTCGAACGTTTCGAACAATGGCCGCAGCGCCTCGAAGCGTCGCTGCACATCGCCTTCAACCAGCGCGAAGAATTGCCAGGGCAGTTCGACTCGTTCGACTTCGATGCCGGCGTGCTTGAGTTCAGGCTGCTTCGACAAAGGGTCGACGCTGGCCAGGGTCAGGACGTTGCTACCCAGCCCCTTGAGAAAGCGATCGCCCCAGTGCATCGGCAGGAACGCCTGGCCGGCGCGCAGGCTGTCGTCCTTCTGCACCGGCAGGATCAGGCTGCCGCGCCGGCTCTTCACCTGTACCAGCTGGCCGTCCAGCAGGCGCCGGCGACGCATGTCCTCGGCATTCATGCAGAGCAGTGCTTCCTCGACATGGCCGAACAGCCGCGCCGCGGTGCCGGTGCGGCTCATGCCGTGCCACTGATCACGCAGCCGGCCGGTATTGAGCGTCAGCGGATAGCGCGCCTCGCGCTTTTCCTTCGGCGCCTGGTACTGCTCGGCGACAAAGCGCGCGCGGCCATTGGCAGTGGGAAACACACCGTCACCATACAGCCGCGCGGTGCCCTGTTCGCTGCCTGGCGGAAACGGCCATTGCTGCGGACCGAGGGTGTCGATCAGTGCGTAGCTCAGGCCGCTGTAGTCCAGATCGCGGGCGGCGGTGAGCGGCTTGTACTCCTCGAACAGCGCTTCGGCATTCTCGAACGCGAACAGGCTCGGCTTGCCGGGACGCAGGCGACGTTCCAGCCGTCGGGCGAAATCGCAGGTGATCGCCCAGTCCGCACGGGCTTCGCCGGGCGCCGGCACGGCGCGACGTACATGGCTGATGCGGCGCTCGGAGTTGGTCACCGTGCCTTCCTTCTCGCCCCAGCTCGCGGCCGGCAGCAGCAGGTCGGCGTGGCGGCAGGTTTCGGTGGTGAAGAAGGCTTCCTGCACCACGACGAAGGGGCAGGCGGCCAGCGCCTCATGGACATTCTGCTGGTTCGGCAGCGACTGCGCCGGGTTGGTACAGGCTATCCACAGCGCCTTGATCTTGCCTGCACGCACCGCCTCGAACAGCTCGATGGCGGGCAACCCAGGCTGTTCGGGCAGTTGCTCGACACCCCAGTAGCCCGCCACTTCAGCGCGGTGTTCGGCGTTGGCCGCGTCGCGGTGACCGGGCAGCAGGTTGGACAGACTGCCGGTTTCGCGGCCGCCCATGGCATTCGGTTGGCCGGTGAGCGAGAAGGGCCCGGCGCCCGGCTTGCCGATCTGTCCGGTGGCCAGGTGCAGGTTGATCAGCGCGCTGTTCTTCGCGCTGCCGGCGGTTGACTGATTCAGCCCCATGCACCACAGGGAGAGGAAGGCCGGAGCGCTTCCGATCAGCCGTGCGCAGGTTTGCAGATCATCTACCGAGATGCCGCAGAGGTCGGCGACCATCGCCGGGGTGTAGTCGCGCACCAGGCTTTTCAGCGCATCGAAGCCCTCGGTATGCGCATCGATGAAGCGGCGGTCGATCCAGCCTTCCCACATGAGAATATGCAGCAGGCCGTGGAACAGCGCGACATCGGTGCCGGGCAGGATCGGTAGGTGCAGATCGGCCAGTTCGCTGGTGTCGGTGCGCCGCGGGTCGATGACGATGATGGTCATCTCCGGCCGCTTCGCCTTGGCCTCTTCCAGACGGCGAAACAACACCGGATGCGCGTAGGCCATGTTGCTGCCGGCGATCAGCAGGCAGTCGGCCAGCTCGATGTCCTCGTAGGAGCAGGGTGGGGCGTCGGCGCCCAGGCTGCGCTTGTAGCCGACCACCGCCGAGGACATGCACAGCCGCGAGTTGGAATCCAGGTTGTTGGTACCGACCAGGGCGCGGGCCAGTTTGTTGAAGGCGTAGTAGTCCTCGGTCAGCAGCTGGCCGGAGACATAGAAGGCGACACTGTCCGGCCCGTGTTCGCGGATGGTCTCGGCGAATACGCTGGCCGCATGCTCCAGCGCGCTGTCCCAGTCGGTGCGACCGCGGGCCAGGCCCTTGCCCAGACGCAGCTCAGGGTAGAGCGCGCGGGCGCCCAGGTCGCCGGTCAGGTGCAGGGTCGAGCCCTTGCTGCACAGCTTGCCGAGGTTGGCCGGATGGCCGGGGTCGCCGGCTACGTCGAGGATGCGTTCGCCGTCGTGCTCGATCAGCACGCCACAGCCGACTCCGCAGTAGCAGCAGGTCGAGGCGGTTGTCATACGCATGGCGTCGTCTCCTGGGGAAAAGGTGCTGGTCAACTGCGGTGTGTTCAGGCCGCGCATTCCTTGCGCGGGTTCAGCGAAAGCTGCACGCGCCCGTTCTCGACGCGCGCTTCGTGGCGATGGGCGCAGCCGACGTCCGGGGCCAAGGCCTCGCCGCTGGCCAGATCGATCTGCCAGTTGTGCAGCGGGCAGGCGACCTGTTTGCCGTAGACGATCCCCTGCGACAGCGGCCCGCCCTTGTGCGGGCAGCGATCGTCGAGGGCGAAGACCTGATCGTCCGCGGTGCGGAATATCGCAATGTCACCCTTGGGGCCGGCGACGATGCGCGAGCCGAGCGGGTTGATCTCATCCAGTGCGCAGATATCGAGCCAGTTCATGCGGTGTCCCTCCAGGTCGGTGCTCAGGCGTTTTCCAGCTGCTTGACGGCGATGCGGTCGAATTCCTTCTTCAGCTGCGGCTTGGAAAGCTGCTCCTGCCACGGGTCCTGCTCGAAGGAAAGCGAGAACAGCAGCCGCTGGTGCAGCGCCTTGCGCCGCTCGGCATCGTTCAGCACGGCCTGTTTGATGTGATCCATGCCGACGCGCTGCAGGTAGTGCACGGTGCGTTCGAGGTAGAAGGCTTCCTCGCGGTAGAGCTGGAGGAACGCCAGGCTGTATTCCATGACCTCCTCGGCGCTCTTCACCTTGACGAAGAACTCGCCGGCCTCGGTCTTGATGCCGCCGTTGCCGCCGATGTACAGCTCCCAGCCGGAGTCCACACCGATGATGCCGACGTCCTTGATGCCGGATTCGGCGCAATTGCGCGGGCAGCCGGAGACGGCCAGCTTGACCTTGTGCGGCGACCACATGTTGAACAGCGCGTGTTCCAGGTCGATGCCCATCTGCGTCGAGTTCTGCGTGCCGAAGCGGCAGAACTCGCTGCCGACGCAGGTCTTCACGGTGCGGATGGATTTGCCGTAGGCGTGGCCGGAGGGCATGTCCAGATCTTTCCAGACGCCCGGCAGGTCTTCCTTGCGGATGCCCAGCAGGTCAATGCGCTGGCCGCCGGTGACCTTGACCATCGGCACCTGATACTTGTCCGCCACATCGGCGATGCGTCGCAGCTCGGCGGCATTGGTGACGCCACCCCACATCCGCGGCACCACGGAGTAGGTGCCGTCCTTCTGGATGTTGGCGTGGGCGCGCTCGTTGATGAAACGTGACTGCGGGTCGTCCTTGGCCTCGCCCGGCCAGGTGGAGATCAGGTAGTAGTTCAGCGCCGGGCGGCAGGTGGCGCAGCCGTTCGGCGTGCGCCATTCCATGAAGACCATGGCCGCCGGGATGCTGATCAGGTGGTGCTCGCGAATGGCCTTGCGCACCTGACCATGGTTGAGGTCGCTGCAGCCGCAGATGGCCTTCTCGCTCTTCGGCTTGACGTCGGCCGCGCCGCCCACGGTATTGATCAGAATCTGCTCGACCAGGCCGGCACAGGAGCCGCAGGAACTGGCGGCCTTGGTGTGCTTCTTCACCTCGTCCACCGAGAACAGCCCGTGCTCCTGGATCGCCTTGACGATGGTGCCCTTGCACACCCCGTTGCAGCCGCAGACCTCCATGTCGTCAGGCATCGACATGGCCTTGCTCTGGCCCTGGTGGCCGGCGTCGCCGATGGCGCCCTCGCCTAAGCCGGCCGCACCGAACATCAGGTGGTCGCGAATCTGCGCGACGTTCTGGCCCTCGCGCACCTGGCGGAAGTACCAGCCGCCATCGGCGGTGTCGCCGTAGAGGCAGGCACCGACCAGCACGTCGTCCTTGATCACCAGTTTCTTGTAGATGCCGCCGATGGGGTCGGAGAGGGTGATGGTCTCTGTGCCTTCGCCGCCGATGAAATCGCCGGCCGAGAACAGGTCGATGCCGGTAACCTTGAGCTTGGTCGAAGTCACCGAGCCGAGATAGCGGGAGAAGCCGAGCATGGCCAGGTGGTTGGCGCAGACCTTGGCCTGTTCGAACAGCGGGGCGACCAGGCCATAGGCGGTGCCGCGATGATTGGCGCATTCGCCGACGGCGTAGATGCGCGGGTCATAGGTTTGCAGGGTGTCGTTGACCAGGATGCCGCGGTTGCATGGGATGCCGGCCTGTTCGGCCAGTTCGCTGTTGGGGCGGATGCCGGCGGCCATCACCACCAGGTCGGCGGGAATCACCTCGCCATCGGCGAAGCGTACGGCCTCGACGCGGCCTTCGTCGTTGCCGATCAGCTCGGCTGTCTGCTTGGGCAGCAGGAACTTCAGGCCGCGGCTTTCCAGGGCGCTTTGCAGCAAGGTGCCGGCGGTCTTGTCCAACTGGCGCTCCATCAGCCAGTCGCCGATATGCACCACGGTGACGTCCATGCCGCGCAGCTTGAGGCCGTTGGCCGCTTCCAGGCCGAGCAGGCCGCCACCGATGACCACCGCGTGTTTGTGGGTCTTGGCGGTTTCCATCATCACCTGGGTGTCGGCGATGTCGCGGTAGCCGATCACACCCTGCAGATCCTTGCCGGGAATCGGCAGGATGAACGGATTGGAACCGGTGGCGATGAGCAGGCGGTCGTATTCGGCCTCACTGCCGTCATCGGCGATGACCCGGCGTTTGACGCGATCGATCTTCACCACCTTGCGCTTGAGCATCAGGCGGATGTCGTTCTCGGCGTACCAGTCCAGGTCGTTGAGCACGATCTCTTCGAACTGCTGTTCGCCGGCCAGCACGGGGGAGAGCAGGATGCGGTTGTAGTTGGGATGCGGCTCGGCGCCGAACACCGTGATGTCGTAGAGCTCGTTGGTGAGCTTGAGCAGTTCCTCAAGGGTTCGCACGCCGGCCATGCCGTTGCCGATCATCACCAGTTTGAGTTTCTTCATGCCCGTTCTCCGTGCCAGATGACGTCTGCCGCCCGGCCTGCTGGAATTTTTCAACAACAAAAAAGGCGTCCCACCGGTTCTCCGGTAAGGACGCCTTTGTCCGTGTCCCGCTCAGTCGGGAAGCCAGGCGCTCGTCGTTGAGGGCTGGCGCTATGTTCGTTGGTGTTGGGCATTGCAGATGTCATGCCAATACCGTTGCGACCGGTAAAACGCCGGTGACGGTGGGCGCGAGAGGGCGCTGTGCGGCCGCCGCGCGCACCATGGCGAGGCCTGGGTGCGCGCTGCTGGTGCGCCCTTGTTGCGGCGGAGCACCGATTGACAGGCGCGCAACCGCTTGCATAAAGTCGTACCCATGCGCCGATTTAGTCAGCTACTTGCGGGGCGCCGGGAACCGAGAGGTTTCGAAATACCGCTAAAGCGCTGGTTCCGGTGAAGCCTCCCACCGCTGCCCAGCGGAACTCGTGAGGCGGAATCTCCAAAGCATGAACGCAACGCACGCACAGCTACGCCTGGCCCCGATCACCAGCGGCCTGATCCGTTCCAATCCCAAGGTTCTTCTCGGCGGCGCTCACCAGCCGTCCCTGCTGCGCTACCTCGATGGCTGGCCACGGCGCAACAGCCGCTCGCGCGCGCTGCTGGTGCAGTTCGCCGGTGCCGGTGAATCCCTCGCGCGCTTCGCCGACGACAGTTTCGACCTCGCGGTTATCCAGTCGCCTTCGCCGGAAAACCTCGACGAATGCATCCGCGAACTGACCCGCGTGGCACGGCAGGGCTTGATCACCCGTCGCTGAGCAGCGCTAGCCACAACAGCAGATTCGCCAGCAGCGAGAGCAGCGCCAGGCCACGCCAGACTTTCAGTGGTTCGCGCTCCAGCCAGGGGCGCGGACGCTCCGGCGCAGCCGGACATTCCCCCTGTTCGAGGCGCAGCAGCCATTGCTCGGCGGTTTCGTAGCGCTGTTGCGGATCAACGGCAACCGCCTGCGCCAGCAGCATATCCAGCCATGCCGGCAGGTCCGGGCGATAGCGGCCGAGCGGAGTCGGCACGCCGAAGCGGCGGTGCTGAAAGGGTTCGATTTCACCGTACGGATACTGCCCGCTGAGCAGGTAGTAGAGGGTGACGCCCACGGCATAGAGATCCTGACCCACGCTCGGCGCGGCACCGGCGAACGCCTCCGGGGCGAGGAAGCTCGGTGTGCCGGGCAGGCTGCCGGGCGCCTGGCGTGACAGCCCCGGACAGAACGCCAGGCCGAAGTCGAGGATGCGCAGCTCGCCGTCGTTATCGATGTGCAGGTTCTCTGGTTTGATGTCGCGGTGCAGGATGTTGCGTCGGTGCAGCAGGCCCACCGCGCGGATCAGCTGCGTGGCCAGCGGCAGCCACTCGTCCAGGTTCAGCGGACCGGCTTGCCGCACGCGCTCGGCCAGCGTTTGACCCGTGTATTCACGCTGCACGTAGTACAGCTGCTGGCGCCGTGGCAGCGGGTGCAACTGGGCGACGCTGCGTGCGGCGGCGCGACGCATGAACCATTCTTCCTGCAGCAGGGCCGTCGCTGCCTCGGGGTCGTCCCGGCGACTGGCCGGCAGGGTTTTCAGCAGCCAGGCCTGCGCGTGTGCGTCGCGCACGCGATACAGCAGGGACTGGCGCGACGCGTGCAGCAGGCTTTCCACCCGCCAGCCTTCGAACAGCTGGCCGGCGCGTAGCGATGGCGGCAACGGCCAGTGCGGCAACTGCGCCAGCGCGTCGGCCAGCACCGCATCGGGCAGGGCGTCGATGCGCAGCAGCAGGGCACTGGCGTTGTCCTGACCGCCGTTGCGATGAGCAAGTTGAACCAGCGTGCGAGCCGCCTCGCCGAGGTCCGGCTGTTCGCCCAGCAGCCGCGCGATGGTGCGCTCGTCGACGCTCGCCCAGACGCCATCGCTGAGCAGCATGAAGCAATCGCCGACCTGCAATTCGCCGTCCAGATAGTCCATCCGCAGATGCTGATCCAGCCCCAGCGCGCGCTTCAGCACGTGCTGCATGCCGGCCTGCTCCCACACATGGTCCTCGGTCAGCCGCTGCAGCTGTCCGCCCTGCCAGCGATAGGCGCGGCAGTCGCCGATATGCGCGAGGGTAAAACGCCGGCCGCGCAGGACCAGCGCGGTCAGGGTCGTCAGCAACGGCTGGCCGCCGCCACTGGCCTGCAGCCAGCGGTTGTGCGCGACCAGCACGCGGTCCAGCGCCTGAGCCACGGCCCAGGTTTCCGGGGTGGCGTAGTAGTCCAGTGCCAGCGCCTGCAGTGTCGCCCGCGCGGCCAGCCCGCCGTCGGCGCACTGGCTGACGCCGTCGGCCAGAGCGAACAGGCAGCCCTTGCTGGCGGCCAGCCAGGGCACCGGCGTGGCCACGCGGATGGCGTCCTGGTTCTCCTCACGCGGGCCGGTGGCGCTGGCTTCGCCGAAAGACAGCTGCAAAGACACGGCGACCCCTCCGACTGCGCTAGATCCGCGCGGCGGTTACGGCCGCCGAGCCCCAGGTGGTGCGCCAGCGGCGCTTGACGCCCTGCAGGCCGAACCAGGCCACCACGCCGAGGCTGGCGAACAGCCACAGGCCGAGCTGGTAATCGCCGGTGAACTGCTTGATCGCGCCGAGCCCGGCGGTGAGCAGGAAGCCACCGATACCGCCAGCCATGCCGACCAGCCCGGTCATCACGCCGATCTCCTTGTGAAAACGCTGCGGCACCAGCTGGAACACCGCACCGTTGCCGGCCCCCAGGCTGAGCATGGCAACCACGAACAGCGCCAGCGCAGCCGAGGCGCTCGGCAGGTTGAAACCCACCGCGGCAATGCAGATCGATGCCACCGTGTACATCACCAGCAGCGCGCGGATGCCACCGATGCGGTCGGCCAGCGCGCCACCGAGTGGGCGCAGCAGGCTGCCGGCGAACACGCAGGCGGCGGTGTAGTAGCCGGCCTTGACCGGATCGAAGGCGTACTGGTCGTAGAAGTAGCCGGGCAGGGTGCTGGCCAGGCCGAGGAAGCCGCCAAAGGTCACGCTGTAGAAGAACATGAACCACCAGCTGTCGCGGTCACCCAGAGCCTTCAGGTAATCGGCGACAGATTTCGGCTTGGGTCGGTTAGGCGCATTCTTCGCCACGCTGGCGAAGATGCCGAGCGTCAGTACCAGCGGGATCAGCGCCAGGCCGAACACGTTATTCCAGCCGAACATCGAAGCCAGCACCGGCGCGAACAGCGCCGCCAGCACGGTGCCCGAGTTGCCCGCGCCGGCGATGCCCATCGCCTTGCCCTGATGCTCGGCCGGATACCACTGCGAGGCCAGCGGTAGCGCCACGGCAAACGACGCGCCAGCCATGCCGAGGAACAGGCCGAGCAGCAGCGCCTGTTCATAACTGCGGATGCCATGCAGCCAGGCCACCAGCAGCGCGCCGATCACCACGACCTGGCCCAGCAGCCCGGCGCTTTTGGGCGAGGTGCGGTCGGCCAGCATGCCGAGCATCAGGCGCAGCACCGCGCCGGAAAGAATCGGTGTGGCGACCATGAAGGCGCGTTGCTGGGTGGTCAGGCCCAAGTCCGCGGCGATCTGCACGCCGAGCGGGCCCAGCACGTACCAGACCATGAAGCTCAGGTCGAAGTAGAGGAAGGCGGCAAACAGGGTCGGCGCATGGCCGGCTTTCCAGAAACTCGTGTTCATCGTTCGGCTCCAGTTCGGAAGGCGCGGCGGCGCTGCCGTCGCGCATGAGGCGGTTGCTTCGTGGCCCCGGCAGCGGGACGGAAACGACAAAGGCGCCGCAGCACACCTGCCGGAACAGGGTGATGCGACGCCTTTGTCGGGGATCGGTAGCCGCCGTTGGTTACCGTTACAGAGCGTTGAGCAGAAAGCGTGCCAGGCGCTGGAGCGTGCTGTGGTGCGGCGTGCGGGCAACGCTGGTGGCCGGTTTATGCTGCCGATGCGCGCTTATGGCGCATGCTGGGTGCAAATCGGGGCGCTGACGCACGGCGCCGGGCTGCTGGTAGGCTTATCGTCAGGCGACTGCAATCGCAAGGAGTGAACGATGACGCGTATCGCCACGCTGACCCTCAACCCGGCGATGGACCTGGCTGTCAGCACGGCACGGGTGCTGCCCACCGAGAAGCTGCGCTGCGCGCATCCGCGTCACGACCCCGGTGGCGGCGGCATCAACGTGGCGCGGGTGGTGCGCATCCTCGGGGGCGACTCGCTGGCCGTCTATCCCGCCGGCGGCCCGTTCGGCGATCTGTTGCGCCGCGCGCTGGACGACATCGGTCTGGCGCATCTGCCGGTGGCGATCGCCGGCGACACCCGCGAGAGCTTCACCGTCGACGAGCAGGAAACCGGGCTGCAGTACCGCTTCGTGCTGCCCGGCCCAGTGCTCGGCGAGCAGGAGCGCCTGGGCTGCCTGGCCGCGTTGCGCGGGCTGCATCCGGCGCCGGGCTATCTGGTGGTCAGCGGCAGCTTCACGCCTGGCATCGAGCCGGCGTTCTTCGATGAACTGCTGGCGCTGGCGCGGCAGATCGGCGCGCGGCTGGTGATCGACCTGTCCGGCGAGCCGCTGGCCTACGCCGCGCGGCGCGGTGGCGCTTACCTGATCAAGCCGAGCCTGAACGAACTCGCCGGTCTCATGGGTCGGCCGCTGGAAAGCGAGACGGCGCAGGCGGCGGCGCTGCGTGAGCTGATCCAGCGTGGCGCTGCCGAGATCATCGTGCTGTCGCTGGGGGCGCAGGGCGCGCTGTTCACCTGTGGCGACCGGCTCGAACGCCTGCCTTCACCGGCGGTGCCGGTGGTCAGCGCGGTAGGTGCCGGCGACAGCATGCTGGGTGCTATCGTGCACGCCCTGGCGCAAGGCTATGAGCTAGGTGCGGCGGTGCGTTTCGGCGCGGCGGCCGGCGCAGCGACAGTGATGCGTCCGGGCACCCAGCTCTGCCTGCGCACGGATGTCGAGCGACTGTTCGCCGGGCAAGCGCTCGACGCCGGCGCGTGAGCCCACCGCCTGCCGCTCAGTGACCGAGCAGTTCGTTCATCGCGATGATCTGTTCGGCCACCTGGATCAGCTTCTGCTGCCGGCTCATGGCCTGGCGCCGCATCAGCGTGTAGGCCTCGTCCTCGTTGCATTCGCGCATCTTCATCAGCATGCCCTTGGCCAGCTCGATGCGCTTGCGCTCGGCAAGCTGCTGATCGCGGGCATGCAGCTGGGCGCGCAGCGCCTGGTCACTCTCGAAGCGCGCCATCGCCACGTCGAGAATTGGCTTCAGTCGCCGCGCGTGGATGCCCTCGACGATATAGGCGCTGACCCCGGCACCGATGGCCTGGCGCATGGCATTTGGGTCGTCGTCATCGGTGAACAGCACGATCGGCCGCGGGCGATCGCGGCTGACCAGCACGACCTGTTCCATCACGTCGCGGCCGGGGGAGTCGGTATCGATCAGCACCACGTCCGGGCGCACGGTCTCGACGCGTTCGGGCAGGTCGATGATCGAGCTGCAGGCGTCGATGACCTCGAAGCCGGCGTCGACCAGCGCGCTGCGCAGGCGTCCGACCTTCTTCGGCGTATCGTCGACCAGTAGGATGCGCAGCGCTTCGCTCTGCATCAGCGTTTACCTCCCGAGGCATCGTCGGCCAGCGCATGCAGGTCGAAGCTGCGGGCGTAGGCGGCCGGGTCGCTGCCGTCCCAATGGCTGTCGCCCAGCAGCAGGCTACTGCGATTCGACGCAGCAGGAACGGCAACACCCAACGCACCGGCGGCGTCCCGATACAGCGCGGTCTGCTGCACGGCTCGGGCCACGGCGTGGTAGTCCGGGTCATGCCGCAACAGGCCCCAGCGGCGCAGCTGGGTCATGAACCAGACGCCGTCGGAATGGAATGGCATATTCACTGCGCCGTCGGCGAAGAAACGCAGCGGATGAGCGTCCTGCCAGGCGTTGCCGAGGCCGTCGCAGTAATGCCCGAGAAAGCGCGGCGCGATGGCCGTCAGCGGTGCGTCGACGTAGTCGCGGGCGGCGATCAGTTGCGCGGTGCTGCGGCGGTTCTCGTCGTTGCGCTCGATGAAACGGCTGGCGGCGAGCACCGCCATGATCAGCGCACGGGCGGTATTGGGGTATTGCTCGACGAACGCACGGGTGCAGCCGAGGACCTTTTCCGGGTGATCCGGCCAGATCGACTGGCTGGTTGCGAGGGTGAAACCGGTCTGTTCCGCCACGGCCTGTGCGCCCCAGGGTTCACCCGCACAGAAACCGTCGATGCGACCGTGACGCAGGTAGCCCACCATCTGTGCCGGCGGAACCACCAGGGTGCGCACGTCGCGCAACGGATGGATGCCGTGGGCGGCGAGCCAGTAATACAGCCACAACGCGTGGGTGCCGGTGGGAAAGGTCTGGGCGAAGGTCAGGCGTGCACCGCTTTGGCGCACGCAGCGGTGCAGCGCTTCGGCATCGGTCACGCCGGCTTCCTTGAGCGGCATCGACAGGCTGATGCTCTGGCCGTTTTGCGCCAGCCCCATGAGCACGGCCATGTCCACCGGCGCGCTGCCGCCGATGCCCAGATGCACGGCGTAGATCAGCCCATAGAGCCCGTGGGCGGCATCCAGCTCGCCGTCGAGCAGTTTGTCGCGCAGGCCGGCCCAGGAATGCTGGCGGCGCAGGTTGAGCGTCAGCCCGAACGGCTGGGCGAATCCCTGAGTGGCGGCGACGATCAGCGAGGCGGCATCGGTCAGTGCCATGAAGCCGAGGTTGATGCTGCTTTTCTCCGGAGCATCGCTTCCGGCAACCCAGGCGAGGACGTCATGGCTTGGTGAGCGGGGCGTTGCGGGCATGCGGGCGACCTTGTTGGTGCGGGCCGGCACGCAGTTCGCACCGGCTTCGATCAGCTCCGTAGCAAGCGATATGCCAGGACCGCTGCGGTCGGGCACACGGCGGTGGGGTCAGCGCGGGTACAAGGGTGGCAGCACGCCGGGTTCCTGCTCGGCGGCGGGTGTCTGCGCCGGCGGCAGGGTCTGGATCGCCTGCCAGAGCGCGTCGCCTTGCCAGCGTTGGCCGGTTTCGCTGTACAAGGCGCCGTTGAGTCCGTCGAGCGCATCGGACAGCGGCACGAAGCGCGCCGCCATGTCGGCGAGGGTTTCCGGTTGCTGGCGCGCCCAGGCGTCCAGCGCCTGGCGGGTGGCCTGGGTGTCGTTGGCCTGGCAGGCCCGGCGCAGATCATCCAGCAGGCTGCGGGGGGTGGGGCCGGGCTGCAGGGTGCGCACGGCCGGTTGGCGCCGCGCACGCCACCACAACGCGAAGCCGAGTGCGGTGGTGAGCGCGAACAGCGCGGTACTCAGCTGCCACGGCCACAGCAGCGCGCGCGGACGGGTGGGCGAGCCGGCCGGCAGCGGTTCCAGCGGTGGCTGGTCGAGGTTGGCGTTGGGCGCCACCTGCAGGGTGCGCGCGGCAAGCACGGTGCGTTCGAGGCGGTCCTCGAGGGTATTCCACCAGACCACTTCGATGGCCGGCAGCTGCAGCTCGCCGCTGCCGGTCGGCACCAGCGCCTCGCGTTCCTCGCGGCTGCCGATCAGGCCGTTGCTGTCCACTTCGTCGGCTAGGTTGGGCTGGTCCGGATAGCGGCGCAGGCCGGCGATACGCGCGGTGCCGATGGATGGCAGCTGCGCGCCGGACAGGCCTTCGGCCTTGAGCAGCAGGCTGCGGGTCAGGGCTTCGCCATGCATGGCCTGATCCGGCTCCGGGCTCCAGGCTTCCACCAGGGTTACTCGGGTGGCCGGCAGCCAGGGGGCGTCAGCCGGATAGCTGGCGGGCCTGGGCTTGACGTGCAGCGGGATGCTCGGCGACTTGACCTGCGTGGCCTTGCCCGGACGCGGGCCGAGCAGCGAACTGCCGCTGGCGACGGTGGTGGCGCTGAACAGCTGGCTGGGAATCAGCAGATCGCCGCTTTGCTGCGGGAACAGCGCATAGCGGATCTCGATCACGCCGTGGCGCAGGCCGTTGATGGTCTTCTCGTAGGTGCGTGGCTCGCCGAGGCGCTCCACCCGCGCGTTCTGCATCTGCAAGGGTGACAGGTTGCTGTCGTCGTACAGCGACACGGAGTGGAAGATACGCAGGGTGAGGATCACCTGCGCCTGAACGTAGACGCTGTCGCGGTCGAGGCTGGCGTCGATGAAGATCGGTGCCAGCTGGTCGCCGTCATCCGTGTTGCCCGAATCCTTTACCAGCAGCGTGATCGGCTCGCTGCGCAGCTCGCCCAGCTGCAGCGGCGGGATGACCAGCTGGCCGCTGCGCCGGGGGCGCAGGGTGGTGAGCCAGCGGGTGGTCGAGCGGGTTTCGCCCTGGACGTTGGACAGGCTGTTGAGCTGGCGGGTATCGAAGACCTCGAACAGCTCGTCCAGCGGCTGCAAGTCGGGCTTGCCGAAGACCGTGGCGTTACGCACCTCGAGGGTCAGTTCGAGGGTTTCATCGAGGCTCAGCTGCGTGCGATCGACACTGGCATGCAGGTCCGCGGAGTGGCTCGGGACAGCCAGGAGAGCGAGCAGTACAAAGGCCATCAGGCGGATCATCGATTCAGTTCCTGGCGCTTGCGTTGTTCGTAAAGGAATTTGCGGCGCAGCAGCTCGCCCGGATCGTCCGGAATCTGCCGTAGCCACTGCTCCATCGCCTGCTGGCGCTCGCGGGCTGGCAGGTCTTCGAGCGGCGTTGCGGGGTCCTCGGTATCCGCCTCGGCTGGCGGCGGTTCGCTGGCCTGCGACGCGTTGGCGGGCGCTTCGCTGGCGCCCGGTTCGGCGTTGGGCGGCGGCGTTGCCGGCTGTGTGGTGTCCGGCGTGGTGGGGCTGGTCTGTGAGGTGGGCGGCGGCGGTGATGTGGCACCGGGTTGCTCGCCGGTTTGCGGCTGCTCGGGTGCTGACTCCTGCTGGCGCTGGCGCAACAGTTCTTCGACCAGCGCCTTGTTGCGCTGTGCTGGCGCCAGGTCGGGTTGCCGCTCCAGCGCCTGTTCGTAGGCTTCGAGGGCGGCCTCCAGTTGCTCGCTGCGTGCCAGCGCGTTGCCGCGGTTGTAGTGGTCGCTGGCGCTGTCGCCGGTGGCGAAGCGTTCGGCGGCTGCCGCGTAGTCGCCGGCACGGTAGAGCGCGATGCCCTGCCAGCGCGGGTCGTCGAAGCGTTTGGCGGCCTCGTCCGGTCGCTGCGCCTGCAGCAGGCGCTGGCCCTGCTGATCCGGGCGCAGCCAGAGGTCGGCGAACTCCAGCGCGCGGGCCGGCTGCGGTTGCAGCAGCAGGAGCGGCAGGCAGAACAGCCAGCCGCGGCGTCCGGCACAGGCGGCGAGCAGCAGCAGCGGCAGCAGCAGCCAGTAGCCCTGGTCGAGCCAGGCGTCCAGGCGGGTGGTTTCGTCCTGCTTGAGCACGCCGCCGCTGGCCTCCAGCAGGCCGAGGTTGCGCAGGTCGGCGTCGTCCAGGCGTGCCTGCTGGTAGCGGCCGCCCAGTTCGGCGGCGAAACGGCGCAGGCCGGCGTTGTCCAGGCGCGGGATGAGAATGGCGCCGTGTTCGTCCTTGAGGAAGCTGCCGTCCTCGCCGGCGATCGGCGCGCCCTGTTCGCTGCCGATGCCGAGGATCGCCAGGCGCTCGCCGCGCCCGCCCAGCAGTTCGGCGATGTGTTGCTGTGCTGCATCGTCGATCGCACTGGTCATCAGCAGCAGCCGGCCGCGGCCGTGGGCCCCCTGTTCGAGCAGCGCCAGGCCTTGCGCCACGGCAAGATCGGCGCGCCGCCCGGGCTCTGGCATCAGTGCGGGGCTCAGCACGTTGAGCAGGTTGGCGGTGGTGGCGAGGTCGTCGGACAGCGGCACCAGCGTATGCGCGCTGCCGGCATAGACGACCACGGCGGTCTGCGCATCCGGACGGCTCTCGATCAGGTCGAGCAACTTGCGCTTGGCCTGTTCCAGGCGCGACGGCGGGCTGTCGGCGGCGAGCATGGCGGGCGTCGTTTCGAGCAGCACCACCCAGGGATCGGCGCGTTTCAGGCTGGGCTGCTCCAGGCGCTGCCAGCTCGGCCCGAGCAGGGCGAGGCAGGCCAGCAGCCAGGCCAGCCCCAGGGCGACCCACGGCAGGCGGCTGTTGCGCAGGCGGCCGCGGGTCAGCAGCGCGGCGTGGAACGCCTCGGGAAGCAGGCGCTGCCAGCGGCCGATCTGCCGCTGGCGGTGCCAGAGCCGCCACAGCAGCCAGATCAGCAGCGGTACGATCAGCAGCCAGAAGGGCCGCAGCAGATGCGGCCAGAACGCGCTCATCGACGTCGCTCCAGCGCTGCGGCGAGGCGTTGCAGCGGCGCCTGCCAGAGATCGGCGGCGACCAGCAGCAGGCTGATCAGCAGCGCTGCGCTGAGCGGCCAGGCATACAGCGGCTGGGCGATGCGGGCGCGGGCCGGCTGCTGCGCGGCCGGTTCGAGACGATCGAGGGTATCGCCGATGGCTTGCAGCTCGGCGCTCGAACGCGCACGGAAATAGCGACCACCGGTGCGCTCGGCGATCGCCTGCAGGGTCGCCTCGTCCAGCTCCAGTCCGGGATTGAAACCGAAGCGACTGAGCACTCCGCCTTCCTCGGCGTCGGCTCCGATGCCGATGGTGTGGATCTTCACCTGCTCGTCGGCAGCCAGCTGTGCAGCTATCAATGGTGCGACCTCGCCGCCGTTGTTGGCGCCATCGGTGATCAGCACCAGCACCCGGCTGTGTGCGGGGCGCTCGCGCAGGCGCTTGACGGCCAGGCCGATGGCGTCGCCGATGGCGGTGTTGCTGCCGGCGATGCCGACCACCGCGTCGTCCAGCCAGGTGCGCACGGTGCGCCGGTCGAAGGTCAGCGGCGATTGCAGGTAGGCCTTGCTGCCGAACAGGATCAGCCCGACGCGATCGCCGTGGCGGTCCTCAATGAAATCGCCGAGCAGCAGCTTGACCAGCTCCAGACGGCTGATTTGCTCGTCCTGCCATTGCATGTCGGGGTAATCCATCGAGCCGGAAACGTCCACCGCCAGCAGCAGGTCGCGCCCGCTGGTGGGCAGCGGCAGCGGCTCACCAAGCCATTGCGGGCGGGCGGCGGCGAACAGCAGCAGCAGCCAGATCGTCAGGTAGGGCAGCTGCTGACGCCATGCCGGCAGCGCAACGCGCGCGCGGCGGCCGGACAGGGTTTCCAGCTCGGCGAGAAAACTCACCTTGAGCGCCGCTTCGCCGCTGTCGGCCGCGGGCAGCAGCCAGCGCAGCAGCCAGGGCAGCGGCAACAGCAGCAGCATCCACGGCCAGGCCAGCTCAAACATGCTTGCGAATCCAGATTTCGACGGCCTGCTCCAGCCCGTCGATGGCCTTGTCGTCGAGCCGGCATTCGGCGCGGTAGGAGCCTTCGACCAGCACCATCCAGCGGGTCAGGCCGGCGGCCGGGCAGCGGCTGTCGAGAAACGCCAGCCAGGCGCGGCCGCTGAGCGTATGTGGGTGGTTGTCCGGGTAGCGCGTGCGGCACAGCCGCTTGAGCAGGGCGTTTAGCTGCTGCAGCCAGTGGCTGGCGGGCTGCCCGCCGTACGGCTTGATGAGCTTGGCCAGTTCGAGCAGGGCGGCCTGGCGTTGCGGGTCCAGCGGCGCTTCGGCGGGTGCGCGGCGCGGGCGCACCCGCTGCAGCAGACGGTAGCGCTGGTGCCACAGACCGGCAAAAGTGCCGATCAACAGCAGCGCCAGCAGCCACCAGCCCGGTGCCGGCGGCCACCAGGAAATCGCGGCTGGCAGGATCGGCGGTGCGAGTTGATCGAGCGGGTTCATGCGTGTGCCCCGGCGTGCTGCACGCTGAGGTGTTCGCGCAGTTGTTCGACCGGGTCGCGCTGCGTGTCGAGCGGCATCAGCGGTACGCGCAGGCGGTCGGCCAGGCGCTGCCAGCGAGCGCTGCGCGCCTCGCCCAGCTGGCGGTAGGTCTGGCGCAGCGTGGCGTCGTGGGTGTCCAGCTCCAGCCGCGCGCCGCGCTCGGCGAAGCGCAGCAGGCCGGCCGCGGGGAGGGCGTGGTCGAGCGGATCGAAGACCGGCAGCAGCAGCAGATCGACGTGCCGCGCCAGCAGGCTGAGCTGCTGCTCGGCGGTGTCGGTCAGGGTGCGTTCGTCGCACAGGATCACCGCCAGGCTGCCCGGACGCAGCACCTCCCGCGCGCGGCGCAGGGCCAGGCCGAAGGCATCCGCTTCGATAGGCGTATCGCTGTCGAGCCGGCCGTTGGCGCGGGCCAGGCGGTCGAGCAGTTGCAGTAGGCTCTGCTTGTTGCGCCGCGGTTTGATCTCGTGGTGCTCGGCGTTACCGAACACCAGCCCGCCAACCCGGTCGTTGTGCAGCAGCGCGGCCCAGCCGATCAGGCTGGCGGCCTCGGCGGCAAGCACCGACTTGAACACCCGCGCGCTACCGAAGAACAGCCGGCGGCTCTGTTCGACCAGCAGGTAGATGGGCCGCTCGCGCTCCTCATGGAACAGCTTGGTGTGGGGCTCCTGGGTGCGCGCGGTGACGCGCCAGTCGATGGTGCGCACGTCGTCGCCGGCCTGGTAGACGCGCACCTGATCGAAGTCCACGCCGCGTCCGCGCAGCTTGGAGTGATGCAGGCCGACCAACGGGCTGCGCCGATGCGGCGTGGAAAACAGCGGCACCTCGCGCACGCGATGGCGCAGGTCGATAAGTGCTTTCAGGCTGGTGCGCACGCCGGTTTCGGCCGGCGGCGCGGAGGGCTGCGCGGCCGGGTGCATTTCAGGCGACCGCGACCACGTCGAGGATGCGTTGCAGCACGCGGTCCTGGTCGATGCCGGCGGCTTCGGCCTCGAACGAGAGGATCAGGCGGTGGCGCAACACATCGAAGAGCATGGCCTGGATGTCTTCCGGGCTGACGAAATCGCGCCCGGCCAGCCAGGCATGCGCCCGCGCGCAACGGTCGAGCGAGATCGAGCCGCGCGGGCTGGCGCCGTAGGCGATCCATTCGGCCAGCTCGGCGTCGTACTTGGCCGGGGTACGCGTGGCCATGATCAGCTGCACCAGGTACTCCTCCACCGCGTCGGCCATGTACAGCCCGAGGATTTCCTTGCGCGCGGCGAAGATCGCCTGCTGGCTGACGCGGTGCTCCGGCGCGGTTTCGCCATTGATGGCCTCGCCGCGCGCCTGCTGCAGGATGCGGCGCTCCACCGAGGCGTCGGGAAAGCCGATCTTGACGTGCAGCAGGAAGCGGTCGAGCTGCGCCTCGGGCAGCGGGTAGGTGCCTTCCTGCTCGATGGGGTTCTGCGTGGCCATGACCAGAAACAGCGGCGGCAGGTCGTAGGTGCTGCGGCCGATGCTGACCTGGCGCTCGGCCATCGCCTCGAGCAGCGCCGACTGCACCTTGGCCGGCGCGCGGTTGATTTCGTCGGCCAGCACCAGGTTGTGGAAGATCGGCCCCTGCTGAAAGACGAAACTGCCGGTTTCCGGGCGGTAGATCTCGGTGCCGGTGATGTCCGCCGGGAGCAGGTCGGGGGTGAACTGGATACGGTGGAACTCGGCTTCCAGGCCTTCGGCCAGCTCCTTGATCGCGCGGGTCTTGGCCAGGCCGGGGGCGCCCTCGACCAGCATATGGCCATCGGCGAGCAGGGCGATCAGCAGGCGCTCGATCAGGCGGTCCTGCCCGAGGATCTGGGTGGAAAGGAACTGTCGCAGCGCGATTATCGACTCACGATGATCCATCGTTTCAAGGCTTCCGGTGGGGAGGAAACGCCGGCGTGCCCGGCTGCTGGCGTGCGGCCCCGCGCCGCGCCGGCGAGCGCGTCACTTTACTGCATTTGCGGGCATCTGGACTAACGTTGAACCATGAGCCTGTGGCCTCGGTCACTACCGACGGTCCCCCTTTCTGTAAGCCAGATGGAGCATTTCATGGCGTTCTTCACCGCTGCCAGCAAGGCCGATTTCCAGCAGCAGTTGCAATCGGCCCTGGCACAACACGTAGACGGACAGCTGCTTGCCCAGCTGGCGCTGTTCGCCGAGCAGTTCTTCGGCATTGTTGCGCTGGCCGAACTTACCGAGCGACGTATGAGCGACCTGGTCGGCTCGACCCTGGCGTCCTGGCGCCTGCTGGAGCGCTTCGAGCCGGAGCATCCGCAGGTGCGGGTATTCAACCCGGACTACGAGAAGCACGGCTGGCAGTCGACGCACAGCGTGGTCGAAGTGCTGCACCCGGACATGCCATTTCTGGTCGACTCGGTGCGCATGGAACTGACGCGCCGCGGCTACAGCATCCACACCCTGCAGAATAGCGTGCTGCAGGTGCGCCGCGCGGCCGATGGCAGCCTGCTCGAGCTGTTGCCGGCGGATGTGGTCGCTGACGACAGCTCGGTCGAGTCGCTGATCTTCATCGAGATCGACCGCTGCGCCAGCCCAACTGATCTGCGTGAGCTGGAGCAGGCGCTGCTCGGCGTGCTGGCCGATGTGCGGCTGGCGGTTGGTGATTTCCATGCGATGAAGAGCAAGGTGGCGGAGGTGCGCACCCTGGTGCAGGCGGGCGATCTGGCCCAGCGCATCGATGGCGACGAGCTGGCGGAAATCGAGGATTTTCTCGATTGGCTGGCCGATGATCATTTCACCTTCCTCGGCTACGAGGAATTCACTCTCAGCGACTCACCCGAAGGCGGCTGCATTGTCTACGACGAGGGCTCTCTGCTCGGACTGTCGCGCAAGCTGCGGGTCGATCTGAGCGCTGAGGAACGCTCGCTGCTGCCGTCGTCGCTGGCTTATCTGCGCGAGCCGCTTCTGTTGTCGTTCGCCAAGTCGTCGACGCCCTGTCGCGTGCATCGTCCGGCTTATCCGGATTTCGTCTCGATACGGGAGTTCGATGCCCACGGCCAGGTCGTGCGCGAGTGCCGTTTCATGGGCCTGTTCACCTCGTCGGTGTACACGCAGAGCGTGCGGCGCATCCCCTACATCCGGCGCAAGGTCGATGCGGTGGTGCGACGTTCCGACTTCGGCGGTTCGACGCATCTGGCCAAGGAGCTGGTGCAGGTGCTGGAGATGTTGCCGCGCGACGAGCTGTTCCAGGCTTCCGAGCGGGAGCTGTACGAGAACGCCGTGGCCATCGTGCAGATTCAGGAACGGGCGCGGTTGCGCCTGTTCCTGCGCTTCGATCCGTACCGGCGCTTCTGCTATTGCCTGGTCTACGTGCCGCGCGACAGCTATTCGACCGAGTCGCGCATGCGCATGCAGCAGGTTCTGCTGGATCGCTTGCAGGCCAGTGATTGCGAGTTCTCCACCTACTTTTCCGAGTCGGTGCTGATTCGCGTGCAGTTCATCCTGCGCCTGGACCCCAGCCGGTTGCCGGAAGTCGATCCGCAACGGCTGGAGCAGGAGGTGCTGCAGGCCTGCCGCAGCTGGCAGGACGAGTACGCCGGGCTGGTGGTCGAACGCTTCGGCGAAGCGCAGGGCATTAACCTGCTCGGCGACTATCCCAAGGGCTTTCCGGCGGGCTACCGCGAGCGCTTCTCGGCGCAGTCGGCGGTGGTGGACATGCAGCACGTGCTCAGCCTGAGTGACGAGCGCCCGCTGGTGATGAGCTTCTACCAGCCGATCACCGCCGAGGAGAACCGCCTGCACTGCAAGCTCTACCACATCGATACGCCGCTGCCGCTGTCGGATGTGCTGCCGATCATGGAGAACCTCGGCCTGCGCGTGCTCGGTGAATTTCCGTTCCGCCTGCAGCACAAGAGTGGGCGCGAGTGCTGGATTCACGATTTCGCGTTTACCTATGCGGCAGGGCTGGAAATCGACCTGCTGGAAATCAACGAGCCGCTGCAGGATGCCTTCGTCAACATCAACAACGGCGCGGCGGAAAACGATGCCTTCAACCGCTTGGTGCTGACGGCCGGCCTGACCTGGCGCGAAGTGGCGCTGCTGCGCGCCTATGCACGTTACCTCAAGCAGATTCGCATGGGCTTCGACCTGGGCTACATCGCCAGCACGCTGCTCAACCACACCGATATCGCTCGCGAGCTGGTGCGCCTGTTCAAGATGCGTTTCTACCTGGCGCGCAAGCTCGGCGAGGATGACCTGGCCGACAAGCAGCAGCGGCTGGAGCAGGCCATCCTGACCGCGCTGGACGAGGTCGCGGTGCTCAATGAGGACCGCATCCTGCGGCGCTACCTGGCGCTGATCAAGGCGACCCTGCGGACCAACTTCTACCAGCCGGACGCGAATGGCCGGGCCAAGGAATACTTCAGCTTCAAGTTCGATCCGCGCGCGATCCCGGAAATGCCGCGGCCGATCCCGATGTTCGAGATATTCGTCTATTCGCCGCGCGTCGAGGGCGTGCACCTGCGGGCCGGCAAGGTGGCGCGCGGCGGTTTGCGCTGGTCCGATCGCGAGGAGGACTACCGCACCGAGGTGCTCGGCCTGGTCAAGGCGCAGCAGGTGAAGAACGCCGTGATCGTGCCGGGGGGTGCCAAGGGCGGCTTCATCCCGCGCCGCCTGCCGGCCGGCGGTTCGCGCGACGAGATCCAGGCCGAGGCGATTGCCTGCTACCGCATTTTCATCAGCGGTCTGCTGGATCTCACTGACAATCTCAAGGACGGCCAGGTGGTGGCGCCGGCCGGCGTGCTGCGCTATGACGCGGACGATCCCTACCTGGTGGTGGCTGCGGACAAGGGCACGGCGAGCTTCTCCGATATCGCCAATGGCATCGCCGCCGAGTACGACTTCTGGCTCGGCGACGCCTTCGCCTCCGGCGGCTCGGCCGGGTATGACCACAAGAAGATGGGCATCACGGCGCGCGGCGCCTGGGTCTCGGTGCAACGGCACTTTCGCGAGCGCGGGATCGATGTGCAGCGCGATGCCATCAGCGTGATCGGCATCGGCGACATGGCCGGCGACGTGTTCGGCAACGGCTTGCTGATGTCGCCTGCCGTGCAGCTGGTGGCGGCGTTCAACCACCTGCACATCTTCGTCGACCCCGATCCGGACCCGGCACGCAGCTTTGTCGAGCGCCGGCGGCTGTTCGAGTTGCCGCGTTCGGCCTGGACCGATTACGACAGCACGCTGATCTCGCCCGGCGGCGGCGTGTTCTCACGATCGGCCAAGCGCATCGTCATCACTGCGCAGGTGCGCGAACGTTTCGCCATCGACGCCGAAGAGCTGACGCCGAACGAGCTGATCAATGCCTTGCTCAAGGCGCCGGTCGATCTGCTGTGGAACGGCGGCATCGGCACCTACGTCAAGAGCAGTACAGAAACCCATGCCGACGTCGGTGACAAGGCCAACGACGCGGTGCGTGTGGACGGCAACGAGCTGCGCGCCAAGGTGGTGGGCGAGGGCGGCAACCTTGGCATGACCCAGCTGGGGCGCGTGGAGTTTGCGCTGCATGGCGGCAGCAGCAACACCGATTTCATCGACAATGCCGGTGGCGTGGACTGCTCCGACCACGAGGTGAACATCAAGATTCTGCTAAACGAGCTGCTGGCCGCCGGCGATATGACCGGTAAGCAGCGCGACCAGCTGCTGCACGAGATGACCGACGCGGTCGCCGAACTGGTGCTGTACGACAACTACAAGCAAACCCAGGCCCTGTCACAGGCTCAGTACCGCTCGCGCGAGCGCGCCGGTGAATACGTGCAGCTGATCGCGGCGCTGGAAAGCGAAGGACTGCTCGATCGCAAGCTCGAGTTCCTGCCTAGCGACGACGCGCTTGCCGAACGGGCTGCGCTGGGCAAGGGGCTGACCCGTCCGGAGCTGTCGGTACTGATTTCCTACAGCAAGATCGAGCTGAAGGAGGCGCTGCTCAAGTCACGTGTGCCGGATGACGATTACCTCGCCCGCGAAATGGAGAGTGCTTTTCCGCAGCTGCTCGGCGAGCGCTACCGCGACGTCATGCTGCGCCATCGTCTGCGGCGCGAGATCGTCAGCACGCAGATCGCCAACGATCTGGTCAATCACATGGGTATCACCTTCGTTCAGCGGCTCAGCGAGGCTACTGGCATGAGTGCCGCCAACGTCGCCGGTGCTTATGTGATCGTGCGCGACATCTTCCATCTGCCGCACTGGTTCCGGCAGATCGAGGCGCTGGACTACAAGGTGCCGGCCGAACTGCAGCTGCGGCTGATGGATGAGCTGGTCCGGCTCGGCCGACGGGCAACCCGCTGGTTCCTGCGCAACCGCCGCAGCGAGCTGGACGCCGCCCGCGACGTTGCGCATTTCGGTCCGCGTGTCGCCGCGTTGGGGCTCAAGCTCGACGGGCTGCTCGAAGGTTCGACGCGTGAACTCTGGCAGTCGCGTTACCAGCGCTACACCGCCGCGGGCGTTCCGGAACTGCTCGCGCGAATGGTGGCCGGCACCAGCCACCTCTATACCTTGCTGCCGATTCTCGAGGCGGCGGACGAAACCGGGCAGCCACCGATCAAGGTCGCATCGACCTATTTCGCCGTTGGCGGCGCGCTGGAGCTGCCCTGGTATCTGCAGCAACTCACCAGCCTCCCGGTGGAGAGTACCTGGCAGGCACTGGCGCGCGAGGGCTTTCGTGACGATCTCGACAGCCAGCAGCGCGCTATTACCGTGTCGATTCTGCAGATGGAAAGTGGCGCACAGCAGCCGGCCGCCTGCGTCATGGCATGGCTGGAGCAGCGTGGCTATCACGTCGATCGCTGGCGCGGCATGCTGGCCGAGTTGCGCGCCACCAGCACGCCCGACTACGCGATGTACGCCGTAGCCAGCCGCGAGCTGCAGGATCTGGCGCAGGCGCCCGCGGGGCATGGCGACTAAGGGGGGAGTGTGGCGGCTAGGGATAGCCGCCATTGTGGACGGTCTTACGCGTCTTGCGGCTGGCCGAGCTTGAAGCGGGTGATCTGCGGCAGGTTGCGCAGATAGCGCACCATGTCCGGCGCGCCGGCACGTTTCAGCCCTTCGCCGATGGCGCTGGCGGTGGGGTGGTGTTTCTCCAACAGCAGCAATTCCGAGTTGCTGGCGTCGCGCAGCACGGTCAGGCGCGCATAAGGCACCTGCGTGTCGAGCAGCAGCGCCATGAACTCCGCATCGCTCCAGGCCTGGGCGGGCATCGCGATGGCGTGGTACTGCTCGTCCAGCGCGCGCAGTCCGGCCCGGTCGAGGCGATAGACGACAAGCTCGGCAGGCATGAGCAGCTCCAGGCCACGCAGGCGCGCGTAGGCCACCGCACTGGCGAATGCCTCGACATGGTGCTCACCCGCCCAGTACAAGCGCTCGCCCAGCCAGCCGGCCTGGCGCAGCTCGATGGGCTCACCCTGTGCATGGCCGGGCAGGGCGATGCCGAGGGTACGCAGGAAGTCCTTGTAGCTGATGATGCGAGTGCGCCGGCAAGCCTCGGTGGCGGCGAATGCTTCGATGCTCGAATAGGCGATCCCGTCTGGGCTCTGGCCGCCGAGGCCGTCGATCTGGCGCAGGTCCATGCTGGTCAGAGACTGGCTGTCTTTTTGAATCAACCGGCTCAGCGCAGCATGCGCGCGCGCCTTGTCTTCCTGTACCGGACCCGAAAGCGCACCGCGCGGCAGCTCCAGTAGACGCTGCAGGCACGGACCGTCGTTCCAGAAAATGCTTGGCTCCGGCTCGTAAAGCGGTGCGAAAGGCAGGTTCAGCCGACTCGCACGCTCGAGCGTCTGATGGCCGGGTTGCGCGCGCAGCCCCAGGCGCTGGGCCAGGCGGGTGAGGTGAGTGGACAGTGAAGGCATGGACTCGGGCAGGCTCGTCACGATGCTTGAGCTCGGAAAGTACGCTTGGGAGTGTGGCAGACCGAGCCGCGAAGCGCACCTGCCTTGCGCGCATGATGGGCCGGGTAGCGACGAGTCGATCGGCTATGGCGGCCGGAACGGTACGCCGATGTGCGAGGATTGTTGCAATTGAACACGAGGAGCCTCCATGCCTAGCCTGGTGCTGGATATCGCACTACCTGCCGAACGCCTGCTGGCTGCCTATCAAGGGCACGCCAACCGCGTCCTGCTACGCAGCCGCGACGGCAGACGAATCAGCCTACCGGTGCATCATCTGCGGCCCTTTGTGACTCGCGAAGGGGTATTTGGTTCCTTCGAGCTGGAATTTGCCGAGCAAGGCCAGCTGCTCGGCCTGCATCGCTTGCGTTGAGGTGCCTTCTGAGCAGCCTTGCAGGCGGCTGAAACACCGCGTCGCCTGCTATACTCCGCGGCCATTACTTCCCGAGATTCTAGGCTGCGTATGTATAACCTGGCCCGCCAGATGCTGTTCAAGCTGTCCCCGGAAACGTCTCACGAGCTGTCGCTCGATCTCATAGGCGCCGGCGGCCGTCTGGGTATCAACCGGTTGCTGAGCAAGTCGCCGGCCAGCCTGCCGGTGCGCGTCATGGGCATCGATTTCCCGAACCCGGTCGGGCTCGCTGCAGGCCTGGACAAGAACGGCGAGGCCATTTGCGGATTGTCGCAGCTGGGCTTCGGTTTCATCGAAGTCGGCACCGTCACGCCGCGCCCGCAGCCGGGCAATCCGAAGCCGCGCATTTTCCGCCTGCCGGAAGCCGAGGCGATCATTAACCGCATGGGCTTCAACAATCACGGCGTCGATGCGCTGCTCGCACGGGTGGATGCCGCGCATTTCAAGGGCGTGCTGGGTATCAACATCGGCAAGAACTTCGATACGCCAGTGGAGCGCGCCGACGAGGATTACCTGCTGTGCCTGGACAAGGTTTACCACCATGCCAGCTATGTGACCGTCAACGTGAGCTCGCCCAATACGCCGGGGCTGCGCAGCCTGCAGTTCGGCGACTCGCTCAAGCGCCTGCTCGAAGCGTTGCGCCTGCGCCGCGAGGATCTGGAGATCGAGCATGGCAAGCGGGTGCCGCTGGCGATCAAGATCGCCCCGGACATGACCGACGACGAAACCGTGCTGGTAGCCGAGGCGGTTCTGCAAGCGGGAATGGATGCGATCATCGCGACCAACACCACGTTGAGCCGTGAGGGCGTTGCAGGGTTGGCGCATGCCGACGAAGCAGGCGGATTGTCGGGCGCCCCGGTGCGCGAGAAATCCACCCATACCGTGCGCGTGCTGGCGCAGACCCTCAGCGGGCGATTGCCGATCATCGCCGTGGGCGGGATCACCGAGGGGCGCCATGCCGCTGAGAAGATCGCCGCCGGGGCGAGCCTGGTTCAGTTGTATTCGGGATTCATCTACAAGGGGCCGGCGCTAATTCGCGAGGCGGTGGACGCGATTGCCGAGTTGCGCGCGAAGGTGCAGTGACTAAGAGGTCGGAATCGGCCCGATGCGGGGCTCCGGATCGGAGCCCCTGGGCTTCTAGCCCGCCGCCCGGATGGGGCGTGCGATGAAGAGTCGGTCAGGTCGGGTAATCAGCCGACCGCGTGGAGTTCGTTCAGTCGATGCAGACCGGCGGTGCCGGTCAAACCATCCCAGTTGTCGCCGCGACCCTCCCGCCAGCCGTTGATCCAGGCTTGGCGCACATTGGGATGGGTGAAAGGACACAGGTCGCGAGATTTGCCATGTATGCCGTGTTGATAACCGCGCAGGAATGCTCGTTCCATCGGATCACGCTTGAGTCTTCTCATTGGGTATTGCCCTCAGTGGTTGACTGGTGTTCCTGGTGGCCTCATGGCGAGACCGGGCAGACAGGGCTGCCGTTGGGTCCGCTGCCGGCGTGGCGGACGCCATCGACCTCATTGCGATGGTCGATTGGGAGGAGTTCTAACCCAATGGCCGAGAGTCTGGAATGATCGTTTTGTCATAAGTAGGTAACCAAACTATGGTTCAGCCCATAAGCAGTGTGTACTGCCGGGCCTAGAGCGGCCCGCCCGCAACCGCGCGATTGCGCCGTTGCGCGTCTGTGTGACGCAGGGCATTTTTTTGCTGAGCCATTCCGACGAAGGGTCGGATCGTTCCGCTTCGAACACTCACTGGAAACATCCATGACCGACCGTCACGAACTCATTCTCACCTGTCCCAAGGGACTCGAAGGCTTGTTGCTGGAGGAAGCCCGGCAACTGGGACTGGAGGACGCGCGTGAGCAGACCGCGGCGATCCGCGGTTACGGTGCTCTGGAGGTCGCGTACCGTCTGTGTCTCTGGTCGCGCCTGGCCAATCGTGTGCTGCTGGTGATCAGCCGCTTTCCGACCATGACCGCCGAAACCCTATACGAAGGCGTGCGCAGCGTGGACTGGGCCGAGCATCTGGAGCCTAGTGGCAGCTTGGCGGTCGAATTCAGCGGGCGCGGCTCAGGTATCGACAACACTCATTTCGGTGCACTCAAGGTCAAGGATGGCATCGTCGATCGTCTACGCACCGCCAGCGGTGAGCGGCCCACGATCGACAAGCTCAACCCTGATCTGCGCGTGCACCTGCGCCTGGACCGCGGCGAGGCGGTACTGTCGATCGATCTGTCCGGACACAGCCTGCACCAGCGCGGTTATCGCCTGCAGCAGGGCGCTGCGCCGCTAAAAGAAAACCTGGCGGCCGCCGTGCTGATCCGCGCCGGCTGGCCGCGCATTGCGGCGGCGGGTGGCGCGCTGACCGATCCGATGTGTGGCGTGGGTACCTTCCTCATCGAGGGCGCCATGATCGCCGCGGACATCGCGCCCAACCTCAAACGCGAGCGCTGGGGCTTCAGTGCCTGGCTCGGACATGTGCCGGCGCTATGGAACCGCCTGCATGATGAGGCCGAGTCCCGTGCTGCGGCTGGTATGGCACGTCCGCCGTTGTGGATTCGTGGCTACGAAGCCGATCCACGCTTGATTCAGCCCGGGCGCAACAACATCGAGCGCGCCGGGCTCGGCAACTGGATTCGCATCTATCAGGGTGATGTGGCGACGTTCGAGCCGCGTCCCGACCAGAACCAGAAGGGGCTGGTCATCTGCAACCCGCCCTATGGCGAGCGCCTGGGCGACGAAGCGAGCCTGCTGTATCTCTATCAGAACCTCGGCGAGCGCCTGCGCCAGGCTTGCCTCGGCTGGGAGGCGGGGATCTTCACCGCGGCGCCTGACCTGGGAAAACGCATGGGCATTCGTAGCCACAAGCAGTACGCCTTCTGGAACGGCGCGCTGCCGTGCAAGCTGCTGCTAATCAAGGTCGAGCTCGACCAGTTCGTGACCGACAATCGCACCGCGCCGCCGCAGCCAAACGCCGCGCCGGCGCCCGTCGAAGTGGCGCGGCTGAGCGAAGGCGGGCAGATGTTTGCCAATCGCCTGCAGAAGAACCTGCGCCTGTTGGGGAAATGGGCGCGCCGCGAGGGTATCGAGTGCTACCGCCTATACGACGCCGACATGCCCGAATACGCCGTGGCGGTGGACCTGTATCGCGACTGGGTGCATGTGCAGGAGTACGCGCCGCCGCGCTCGATCGACCCGGACAAGGCCCAAGCGCGTCTGCTTGATGCCTTGGCGGCCATTCCGCAGGCGCTGGGTGTGCCGCGCGAGAAGGTTGTGGTCAAGCGTCGCGAGCGGCAGAGCGGGACGCGCCAGTACGAACGGCAAGCGGCGCAAGGGCAATTTCTGGAGGTAATCGAAGGCGGCGTGAAGCTGCTGGTCAATCTCACCGATTACCTCGATACCGGGCTGTTCCTCGATCACCGGCCGCTGCGCCTGCGCATCCAGCGCGAGGCAGCGGGCAAGCGCTTTCTCAACCTGTTTTGCTACACCGCGACGGCTACGGTGCATGCGGCCAAGGGCGGCGCCCGCAGCACCACCAGCGTGGACTTGTCGCGCACCTACCTGGACTGGGCGCGGCGCAATCTTTCGCTCAACGGTTTCTCTGATCGCCAGCGGTTGGAACAGGCCGATGTCATGGAATGGCTGGCGGCTGATCGCGGCGAATACGATCTGATCTTCATCGATCCGCCGACCTTCTCCAATTCCAAGCGAATGGAGGGGGTGTTCGACGTGCAACGTGACCATGCCGCCCTGCTGGACCTGGCGATGGCGCGGCTCGCGGCTGGTGGCACGCTGTATTTCTCCAACAACTTCCGCAAGTTCGAGCTCGACCTGAGTATCGCCGAGCGCTACGCGGTGGAAGAGATCAGCGCCGCTACGCTGGATGAGGATTTCCGGCGCAACCCGAAAATCCACCGCGCCTGGCGACTACAGGCTCGCTGACGGTACTGGCCGATTGCATGAGGGCGGCCCGAAGGCCGCCCTCATGCATTAATCAGCGCTGGGCTGTGTCCGCGTGACGCTGGTTGTGCAGGCTGACCAGCACCTGATCGAGGATGGATGACGCGCCCCACGGGCGGGGATGGTTGAGAATCGCCACCACCGCCCAGGTGTTGCCGTCACCGTCGCGGCTGTAGCCGGCAATCGCGCGCACCGTGTTGAGCGTACCGGTCTTGATGTGCGCCTTGCCGGCGACTTTGGTGTTGCGCAGGCGCTTGCGCATGGTGCCGTCTACCGCAGCCAGCGGCATCGAGGAGATGAACTCGGCGGCATAGGGGCTGCGCCACGCGGCCTGCAACAGACTGGCCAGTTCGCGTGCGCTGACGCGTTCGGCGCGAGAAAGGCCGGAGCCGTTCTCGATGACCAGATGCGGGGAAATCAGCCCTTTCTTCGCCAGCCACTGCCGAATGACCCGCTGCGCGGCCTTGGAGTCGTCGCCGTCCGCATCGTTGCGAAACTCCGCGCCGAGGCTGAGGAACAACTGCCGGGCCATCGTGTTGTTACTGTACTTGTTGATGTCGCGGATGATCTCCACCAGGTCCGGCGAGAATGCCCGGGCCAGCAGGCGTGCATCGTCCGGCACCTGGGCGACGCGATCCTGGCCGAGAATGCTACCGCCCAGTTCCTGCCAGATTGCGCGCACTGCGCCGGCGGCGTAGTTGGGATGGTCAAGCAGCGACAGGTAGGTCTGGGACCGACAGCCGGCGGCCAGTTTGCCGCTGACCACCACTGTCACGCCGTCGGCGTCGCTGACCGGGTTGAACAACACGTCAGGCCAGCCCGGGCATTTAGCGGCCGGCAGCGGCTTGACGCGGTTGTCGATCTTTACGTTGGCAATCGGCGGTTCGACGGCCACGCTCACCTTGCCTGCATCGTTGCGCACGATGAAGCGCAGCGCCTTTAGGTTGACCAGTAGCGAGTCGGGGCCGACCAGAAAGGGTTTGTTCTGGTCGCCGCCATCGTCATTAAAGATTGGCAGTTCGGGCTGGATGAAATGGCTGCGATCGAGCACCAGATCACCGGTGACCTTGCGCACGCCGTTAGCCCTTAGATCACGTAGCAGCAGCCAGAGCTTCTCCATATTCAGCTTCGGATCGCCGCCACCCTTGAGATAGAGGTTGCCATTGAGCGTGCCGTCGACCAGCGGGCCGTCCGCATAGAATTCGGTCTTCCACTGGTGACTGGGGCCGAGCAGTTCCAGCGCGGCATAGGTCGTCACCAGTTTCATCGTGGAGGCGGGGTTGACCGAGACGTCGGCATTGACGAAGGTCGGTGCGCCCTTGGCGTTGAGCGGCAGCATCACCACCGACAGGGCGTTGGTCTCGATCTTGTTGGCCTTGAGCGCCTTGACCACCTGCGGCGGCAGGTTCTGGTTGGTCGGCGCAGCGTGCGCCTGCCAGGCCAGCGGCGCGGTCAATGCGGCGATGGCCGCGCAGCGGAGGAATTTATTCATCTGATGGCGCCTCTGAAAAACGGGCACGAACTACTGGTCGCGGCATACGGATTCCCACTGCTTCAAGGGAAAAGGTGCGGGCATTATGCCTGTGCACCGGAGGCACGGTGCCCCACTCCGATAAGCGTAGCCGGGCAGGCCATCATCCTGCAAAAGAGCAGTGCGCTGACTATTGGCGGCAAGTGCCGCAGGCAGGCTGGTTTCGTCGCCTAAGTGCGGCGTAGCTGGTACAGTGCGCGCCGTTATCAAACTAGAAAAGGATCACTCCAGATGGCTACCAACCGTTCGCGTCGCCTGCGCAAGAAGCTCTGTGTCGATGAATTCCAGGAACTCGGCTTCGAGATCAACCTGACCTATCGCGAAGGCGTGGACGCCAAGGCCGTGGACGACTTCCTCGAGGCGTTCGTTACCGAAGCGATGGAAGCCAAGGGGCTCGGCTATATCGGTGGCGAGGATTATGGCTTCGTTTGCCTCGCTCGTCGCGGTTCGGTCAGCGAAGAGCAGCGTGCGCAAGTGGAAGCCTGGCTGAAGGGGCGTGCCGAATTGGCCGAGTACACCGTCAGCCCGCTGATGGATGTCTGGTACCCGGAAAACCCGATCAGGACCGAGGCGTAGTCGCGTCTCGCGCCTGCTCCTCTTGAGCCATCGCCTGCGGTCGTCTCGACGACCGTCTGGTGATGAGCCGGCGCAGCAGGTACATGGCCAGCGTTGCGCCGAGGGCGATCCCGACGCCGATGGTTGCATTGATCAGCCGCATTTGCGGCAGGTTCCAGTCCTGCGCCAGTGTTTCGGCCAGCAGCAGGAAGCCGAGCGTCGCCTGCAGAACGAACAGCCCGTAATGATGCGCCTGGAACGCCCGTCCGAAAAAGATCAGCGGCAGCAGGATCATTACCATCAACGGCGGATCCGCCAGACTGTGGCCCATATAGATCAGAATGGCCGCCGCACCGAGAACCCCCAGGCAAGCCTGGAGCGCCCGCATCAGGCTGCGCTCCATGTCCAGTTGCAGCGTGGTGAACACCGCCAACGTCAGCCAGTAGCCGCGCGGTAGGTCTGCCAGTTCGACGATTGCGCCGCCGAGCGCGCAGGCCAGCACATAGGTCAACGCATGGTGCCTCCACTGACGGATCGGCGTGCGCCGCGCATGGCGCCGCAGCACGCGCAGCAGGCTCATCAGACGCGGCATGTAAGGCCACATGCGCAAGCCATGCACACCGCGCATGCCGAACGCGAGCAGCGTCACCCACAGCCCACCGAGCGCGAATAATATTGCAATCGCATAAGGGTTGTTGAAATCAGCGATGCCGTACTGGCCCTGACCCAGGCACAGGCAGATCGCCAGGCCGATGCCCAGTTTTCCGGCCTCGTTGCCGTAACGCTGCAGCCAAGCCAGCAGTAGGCCGTAGAGTGCGAATAGACCGAGGCTGATCAGCGGATGAGTGGCGGACCAGAAGCCCAGCCCGGCGCTGCAGGCGCCGAGTGCAATTAGCAGCAGCATGCGTAGCATGCCGAAGCGGTGCAGCGGGTTGGCCTTAGCGGCCTGAAATGCCCCCACTGTCGCCCATAAAAACCCCGGGTGCCCGCTGAACAGGCCGAGCAGCAAGGGCAGGGCGCAGCCCAGCGTGGCAACCGCGGCCGCGCCCCAGGCGGGGCGCCCGGGATGCCAGCGCAGGCTTTCGGTCAGCAGATGCCTCATGGTCACACCGGGCTGGAGCGGCCAGTCATCTCGCTCGCCATTTCCGTTGCGTAGCTGTCAGTCATGCCGGCGATGAAATCGATCACTCGCAGGAAGGAGTGATACAGCGGCGCGTTTGGGGTAGGCGCGTTACGGCCCAGCAGATCGAGAATGCGCTGATTTTTGAACGAGAGGCTGCGGCCGCGATGCTGTTCCAGTGCAGCACCGCAGAAAGCGTTAAGAAGAATTTCGAGCGTGGTGTAGGCGCCGATCTCGTGAAGCGTCTTGCGCTTGTCCTGGAAAATCTTCTCGCGCGCCAGCGCCTTGGCCTGCAGCACGCACTGCTTGGCGGGGCCGTGCATGTGCTCGACCAGATCGCCCGGCAATTGGCCGCGCAGCAGGTTGTGCTGCTGCGCGACGAAAGCCCGAGCAGCGGCGTTGGTGAGGTGCTCGATCGCCTTGCCCCGCAGGATTGCCAGCTTGCGCCGCCGAGAGTCCTTCGGGCCGAGCTGACGATAGGTTTCCGGTAGATCGTCGCCGACCAGGCCGAGCAGCAGGGCTTCGACCTCCGGGTAGTCGAGCAACTCCATCTCCAGGCCGTCTTCAAGGTCGATCAGCCCGTAGCAGATGTCATCGGCCGCTTCCATCAGGTAGACCAGCGGATGTCGCCCCCATCGCTGATCCTCCACCAATGGCAGGCCGAGCTTCAGCGCGATCTGTTCGAGTAACGGTCGCTCGTTCTGATAGCAGCCGAACTTGTGCTTCTTGTAGCCCAGTGCCTCGGCATGCCGCGAGGTCCATGGATATTTGAGATATGTCCCCAGTGTGGCGTAGGTAAGTCGTGTGCCGCCGTCGAACTGGTGGTACTCCAATTGCGTAAGCACCCGGAAGCCCTGAGCGTTGCCTTCGAAGTTGAGGAAGTCCGAACGCTGGAAATCGCTCATGTCATCCAGCCAGCCGCGATCCGCAGCCTGCTGGAACCAGTGACGAATCGCGTCTTCGCCGGAATGGCCGAAGGGCGGGTTGCCGATGTCGTGGGCGAGGCAAGCGGACTGCACGATCATTCCCAGATCGGCCGGAGAGCACCATTCAGGCAACTCGTCACGTAACACCTCGCCGACCCGCATGCCGAGCGAGCGACCCACGCAGCTGACTTCTAACGAATGGGTCAGGCGTGTGTGGATGTGATCGTTGCTGGAAACGGGGTGCACCTGCGTTTTGCGGCCCAGACGGCGAAACGCGCCGGAGAAGATGATGCGGTCATGATCTTTATGAAACGGACTCCGGCCCAGCTCCTCGCTGCTGTGTGTGGATTTGCCGAGTCGTTCACGGGTAAGCAGGGTATGCCAGTCCAAGGACTATCTCCATATGGCCTCCAGCGGGCGCGATTAAGCTAGCACAGTCGTTGCCGTCCACCGATGCGGCTAAGGTCCTGTCGCATCGGTGCAGGTTTGCGGTGCTTTGCCGTGTGCCCGAGTGACGCACAACTCCTAGCGCAATTTGCTGCGCAACTTCTGCTGCCCTTTGATCAGGGGATAAAGGGTGATCGCGACGCGAGCAAGCGTACCGAGTCTGCCCAGTCGGCGACCGAACAGCGCCAGGACCACGGTCGCAGCCATCATCAGCGGCCTCTTCCCTGTACCAGCGCCTCCGCCTTCATGACGTCTCGCCAGCATGCTTCGCGCCTGTTCGAATGGATGGCTCAACGGCTGCGCATGGTAGAGCAACTGCTGCCGGTGCATCTCCATTCGCAGGCGAACCAGCTCCTTGCGCATATCCAGATCGCTGGCGGTACTCAATTGCTGACTCATGGCAATAAGCGCTCCCGGTCGCGGGTGAGTTCCTCAATCGTGGCTTGAAAGGGTGAGGCGCAGGCTCTGGCAAGCTTCAGCGCACGACCGATACAGATCGCCATGCCGACAGCGTAAATGGCGCAAAGTACCAGGATCGCCGTGATTCGGTGGCTATCCCAGAAGACGATCACCAATGCTGCGGAAAGGCCGATCAGCACCAAGAGCCCCAGGATCAGGCTGACCCCGGCGAGAAGAAAAAGCCGCACAGTCCTGGCTTTTTCCTCCTGAAATTCGATGCCGAGCAGTTCCAGATGCCCTTGCAGCAGGCCGACAAACGCCCCGCCCAATTTCTTCAGCGAGGGCTTTGGTGCTTCTTCGCCGGGTTCGACCTCCATTGACTACCTCGACTTAGCGACGTGAAGAAAGCAGGCCCAGCAGGAAGCCGACACCAGCAGCAATGCCTACCGATTGCCAGGGGTGATTCTGGACATAGTCTTCGGTGCATTGAATTGCGGCTTGGCTCTGCTCGCGCATGGAGGCTTCGCGTTCTTTGAGTAGCGCTTTTGCTCGAGCCAGATTCTCATTGATCTTGCCGCGCAGCTCTTCGCTCTGTACGCCGGCAGTTTCCTGAGTGTGCTTGAGCAGGCGCTCGGTATCCCCGATCAGCGTATGGAATTCGTCGATCAGGGCGTTTTGCGCATTGTGCAGATTGCGCCGATGAGCCGACTTGTCGAACAGCGGTGTGTGATGCTCATGAGATGAATCGGGAATCGGGGTTTCGTCGGTAGTGCCGAAGGTAGACTCGGTAGACATGGGGCGGCTCCTCGAGATTGTGCCGGAACGATGTGTTCCGGTGCTGCAAGTTTCGAGCATAGCCCGCAGGTAAGGTTCCCGCTTCGTTTAACCCGGGCGGGCATAAGTGGAACTGTGGGTTCTACAGTTCTATTGGAGATAAAAAGAACCCGCCGAAGCGGGTTCTTTTCTGCTGCAGCGTATACAGAAATGCGCTATTACAGTAGCGGGATGGTGTAGCTGACGATCAGACGGTTTTCGTCGATGTTTGTGCCGCGGCTGTAGTTGTTGCGCGCCGTGGCATTGCGCCACTTGACGTTCAGGTTTTTCAGTGCACCGGTTTGGAAGGTGTAGGCGATATCGGTGTTGCGTTCCCATTCCTTGCCTTCGGTGCCTGCATCTGCTCCAGCGGTGCGCTCAAAGTTATCGCCGGAAACATAACGCGTCATGAAGGTCAGACCGGGAATACCCATCGCTGCGAAGTTATAGTCGTAGCGCGCCTGCCAGGATTTCTCGTCGGCGTTGGCAAAGTCGTTTACCTGAATAAAGTTGACGAGATAGGGGTCAACGTTGCCGCCCAGATAAGCGAAGCCGGTGTCTCCGGACATCTTTTGATAACCCAGGCCGAAGCTATGGCCACTGATGGAATAGGTAACCATCGCGCCAAACGCCTTGTTATCGACATTGGTGCTGCCATCATCCTTCGAGCGCTGATAGCGCAGATCAGTCTTCAGCGACTGGCCTTCGGCAATCGGCAGGACATGGATCAGGTTAAACGCGTTCTGCTTGTAGAGATCTTCGAGCTTGCTGTAGTAGTAGCTACCGGTCAGGTTCTTGCTGAATTGATAGGTTGCACCGGCGAAACGGAAATCGTCGGATTCATTTGCAGCGCCGCTTTTTCGAACAATATTACGCGTGCCCGCACCTTTAGTCGGATCAGCAGCATCTGCTGCACTCACCGCACCATTCAGCGTCAAAATCTCATTATCGCTCGATGCACGCAGGTTGTTACGATTGGCGTAGCCGATATCGAGAGTCAAGCCGTCGATTTCTTTCGAAACCAAGTTGGCACCCTGCATCAGTGCAGGTAGCAGGCGGCTGTCGCTGTTGGCAACGGCCGGGTTCTTGAATTGCATCGTGCCGATTTTCAGAACGGTTTCGGACATCTTCGCCTTAGCGGTCATGCCCACTTCGGAGAAGTCGTCCGCTGCGGTGTCGCCGTCGCCCGGAAGAAGCTGGGCGCCATTGCTATAGCGACCGCCGCCGGAATCCAGTTTCACGCCCAGCAGGCCAATTGCATCGACACCGAAACCTACAGTGCCTTCGGTATAACCAGATTCAACTCGCAGCAGAAAACCCTGAGCCCACTCTTCTTGCTTGCTCTGGCCAGTGCCTTCACGGAAATCACGGCTGAAATAGAAATTACGCAGTTCAAGGCCGGCCTTGGTGTCTTCGATAAAGGCAGCTTGAGCCATGGACGGGATAGCCAGTGTTGCTCCCAGAGTGGCTAGGGCCACGCCCCGGGCGATGGGGGTCTTGAGCATTTCTTATTTCTCCTCGTTGGATGATGCTCTGAAAGTCGCTCTTTACGGCGTCCTGCAATAAAACATTACAGGACAATTTCAACCTTTAGACTTTAGTCTTCAGGAACTCACAGTCAACGTGTTTAGACAGCGCCGTCTGTATGTTCCCCGCATCGACTGCTCCGGTGATATCGCACCTGACTGTCGAAGCGGCATCTGTCGGATGTGAATTACCCTGCAATCTGTCCGTTGCTTCGGGTTGCGGCATCCTAGCGTTTCGGTGCGCGAGAGTCGAATTTTGCGGTTAATCAAGCCGAGCGATGCGTGGAGCTTCACAAAATCATGCGGAGGGGAAGCGGCTACCGAGGGCATCGAATCGCGAAGCGACTGCTAGAATGCGCTCTAACTGGAATTGGGATATGAATGAGTCGCTTATGCTGCCTGAATGTCAGCTTTTCGGAACCCTTGGTTGTCACCTGTGTGAGCAGGCCGAGGAGATACTGATGCCTCTGGTTGAGCATGGCCTGCTCGTGGAGTTGCTGGATATCGCTGAAAGGCCGGAGTGGGTTGACTACTACGGCCTGCGCATTCCGGTGTTGCGTCGGGTGGATACCGGGGCGGAATTGGATTGGCCGTTCGAGGCTGAGCAGGTAGTGGGTTTTCTGCAGATCTGAGCGCCGTGCCGACTAGACTGTATGTTGTCAGCTCGCGAAACGAAAAAAGCCGACTTCAAGGTCGGCTTTTTTAATCTTGCACTTGATCGTGCAGAGATCGGGAGTTGGTCGGAGCGACTGGATTCGAACCAGCGACCTTCTCGTCCCGAACGAGACGCGCTACCAAGCTGCGCTACGCTCCGAAGATGGCGCGCATTCTACAGAAAAAGTTTTGTTGCACAAGGGTTTAGTAAAGATTTTTTTGACGGCTATTTGGCTGTGGCCGATCAGGCGCGGGGCGTGGCGAAGAGCCGAGGGTTGGCGGAAGGGGGCGCCAACCCATCGGGCGGATACTCAGAGTTCGCGGACGGTCCGAACCTGATCCTTGTTGACCTTGCCAGGATTGCCGTCGAGCTGTTCGTACTCGTAGAAGCCGGATTCATCGTCGTACTCGGGGTGGTCGAGCGTCTGGATTTCTCGGCCATCGTTAAGGGTGATAACGCTCGGATTGGCGCATCCGGTGAGTGCCCCCAGTCCGACGATGACAAGCAATGCAGGAATAATGCGTGAGGTCATGGTCCTTGCCTCCTTGGTTATGATGCAAGTGGGACGGGCGTCCGCTAGGCTAAGTTCCCGAGATCCCAGCGTTCGAGTAGTTCCGGGGTGTTGAGGTTGGCCAGGCGTGGATCGTCCTCGGCTATATCCAATGCTCGTGATCCTAACGCCAGCAGTACCTGGCGAGGGCTGCGAGCGCCGGCCTGCCAAGCTGCTTCGAGACGCGCAGCCAGGCGTGTCGGGATCATGCTGAACAACGGTTCCCACTGCGCCGAGCGGCGCACCATCAAGGGATGCAGAGGATCCTGCGTGGCAATTGCGTGGAGGCTCCGCAGCAGCAGCGCATCAATCTTCGGCGCGTCGCAAGGCAAGATCATCAGCCAATCATGATGTGCAGCGGCAAGCCCTGCCCGGATTCCGGCCAATGGTCCTGGAAAATCGGGTTCTTCATCTGAGAGCAGGCGATCCGCGTAAGGTGCATAGGCGGTCTGGTTGCGGTTGCATGACAGCAACAGATCGTCGGTTAGTGCGCGAACGGTCTCATGCACCCAGGCAATCAGCGGTTGTCCATGCCACTCGATCAATCCCTTGTCCCTGCCGCCCATGCGCTGGCCTCGACCGCCGGCAAGCAACAGGATGGAGCACGCGGGAAGAAGGCGGTCGCTCATGGCAGGCTCCGAGAAAAAAGCAGTGATATACACCCGGTCTGTTTGCATCACAACTGGGCGCACCAGGTCGCGATCGATCGTTTCGATGACGCTTTCGCGTCGCCCATTTACGTGGCTTCTCCGCGGTAACGCGCTGTAGTGCTTGGTGGATCAGACGTTTCGCATGCCTCTGACGCCTATTCATTTGGTGAGCGGGGCTGAGTGTTATGGCTGCTTGACGCTGGAGGCTGTCCTTTTGCCGAGGCGCAAACAAATCCTCGAAAGCATTGTCTATCTGCAGCATCCGCTCTCAAGCGCAGGCTGAGCGCCGGCTTTCCGATGCCTTCACAACAAGGAGAACGATGATGATGCAGGAGAGAAATGTCTGGGTCGATTATGCCAAGGCGATAGGGATTATCCTGGTCGTTTATGGACACGTCGCGCGTGGGGTTTTCAACGCGGGCCTGCCTATGGATGAAGCTAATTACGTACTGGTGGACAGCATCATCTATAGCTTCCACATGCCGTTGTTCTTCTTTCTGTCGGGGCTTTTTTTCTTCGACTCGCTGCAAAAGCGCGGCAAAAGCGGGTTGATCATCAACAAGGTCGATACCATCGTTTACCCATTCATCGTCTGGTCGCTATTGCAAGGACTGATCGAGGTCGTGCTTTCCAATTACACCAATGGTGAGGTAACGCTGGCCGAGGTGTTCTCCCTGTTGTGGATGCCGCGTGCCCAGTTTTGGTTCCTGTATGCGCTGTTCCTGGTATTCGTGCTCTGTTCCTTTCTATACGCGCGAGCTGACCGTCGTTACTTCTTGCCGATGGTGGTGCTGTTTGGCGTGCTGTTCGTATTCAAGGATGCGCTCACGGTCAATACGGCGACCAGGTTCATTCTCGGCAATACCGTTTTCTTCGCGCTGGGCATCTGGTTCAACGAGGTTAAGCAGTTCTTTCTAGCGCGCTGCGTACAGCTGACGCTGTTCTTCGGAGTGCTTTTCGTGGTCGGGCAATACCTGTTCCACATAATGTTCGGGATGAACTACGTGGATGGTGGCTTGCCTGTGCTGGCGCTGGCAACCATTTCGATCTTCTTTATGGTCGCGCTCTCCATGTGGCTGGGGCAGTTCCGGGTGGGCTGGTTGCTCTTCCTCGGTGCGTCGTCAATGACGATCTATCTGATGCACATCCTGGCAGGCAGTGGTGTGCGCGTAATTCTTGCTAGTTTCCTGGACATTGATTCGATACCGGTGCATCTGGTCCTGGGAACTCTGGTTGGTATAGCGGCGCCGCTGCTCGCTCAGGTCGTGATCAATCGCTATCGGCTGGGTTTTCTTCTCACGCCGCCCAAGCCCGTATCGGCATCGAATCTCCGCGTGCGCAGAGCGATGGCGCAGTAGCTCTGCCGCGTCATCATGGTTGAGGGGCGCGGTCATCTGCAGGTGGTCGTGTTCTTAACCGCATGTTAGCCGCTGGATCTTCAGATTCTTGTCGGTGTGGATGTTCAGTCGCCGTGAGTCGTATTCCAGAGTGACGACTTGATCCGGGCGCAACAGGCGTGCGGATTGCGCTCCGGCCAGCTCGCGTGCCTGCTCGAGTAATTGTGGGGTAGCGATTTGGCCCAGCAGGTGCTGCACGTGCTGCGAGTTGCACGTGTTGCTGCTGGCTTCGATGGGCGCGGAATGCCATTGACAGCCTGCAAGAAGTGAGGTGACGAATAGCAGCAGTACGCAACGCGGTCTAGACATGTCCTTTTCCATTGAGGCCGATTGAATTTGATCAACTACGATCAACGTTAGTGGCGGATAAGTGAAAGGTAAATGCCGGCCAATCAGAGTCCGTCACGAAATACCTGACAAGCGGGAACCGAAGCAGCTGTCGTTCGTCTTATTGGCTGATGGCCTTTTGCAGTCGCACAGGCCGATCTCGAAAAAGGAGTAGCACCATGTTCAGCTCATCCCTGCTCAAGCGTGTCGCTGCTGTTGTGGCGGCTTTGCACTTCATGCTGGTTGCGCAGATTCCGATGGCGCAGGCGGCGATGATTGGTACGCCCGAAGTTATTGCCGAGCAGCAACAGCAGGTCGATCGCCAACAGCTGCTTACGATGTTGGAAGATCAGGACGTGCAGAAGAAGCTCGAGTCGATGGGAGTCGATCGGACGCAGGTAGAAAAGCGCATTAACAGCCTGACCCCCGCAGAGCTGGCGCAGTTCAATCAGCAGCTCGATCAGGCTCCGGCCGGCGCCGGTGTGGTTGGGATAATCGTGCTGTTTCTGGTGATCTTCATCATCACTGACATGCTCTGTGCAACCAACATTTTCAATTTCGTCAATTGCATCAACCGTTGACCCGGCGCCTTGCTTGGCTGGTGTCGCTGGTCGTTCTGCTCGTTGGCTGCGCACAGCAACCGCTTAACATTGGGAGTGCGCAGCTGCCGGAGCGGATCGAGCTGGTCGATACGCCATTCTTCGCGCAGGAGGATTATCAGTGCGGACCGGCAGCGCTGGCGACAATGCTGGTGCATGGTGGACGGCGGATCACTCCTGAACAGTTGGTCGATCAGGTCTATATCCCGCAGCGCCGTGGAAGTCTGCAGGTAGAGATGGTAGCCGCTGCGCGTGCGAACGGGATGCTGGTGTATCCGTTGCGACCACGGCTGGAAGCACTACTGAAGGAAGTGGCGGCGGGAAATCCAGTATTGGTATTGCAGAACTTGGCCTTCGACCGTTGGCCGCAGTGGCATTTCGCTGTGGTGATCGGCTACGACCTGGGCGAGCAGGAGATCATTCTGCGCTCTGGCACCACTCGGCGTTGGGTCGGCAGTTTTCGCCAGTTCGAGCGCAGCTGGGCGAAGGGTGATCGCTGGGCAGTCGTGACTGTTAGGCCGGATCGAATGCCGGCGACGGCCGAGGAGGCGGTCTGGCTGCGGGCAGCAAATGACCTAGAGCAGGTTGGGCTGGCGGATTCGGCGCAAGCGGCCTATCGCGTGGCCGGCGAGCGATGGCCTGGCGGCATGCCGTGGTTTGCGCTAGCTAACAGTCAATACGCCCTGGGTGATCGACAGGCTGCAGAGCAGGCGCTGCGCATCAGCGTGAGCCGCGATGCCGGATTCGCTCCCGGATGGTTCAACCTTTCGCATGTATTGGCAGAGAAAGGTTGCCTCAACGAAGCGCAGCAGGCGCGCACTTGCGCGGTGAGTATTGCGCCGCAGGATACGCGCTTTGCCGAGCCTCTGCCGCTTCCCGTCGATGGTGTGCGACAGGCTTGCCAGGCTATTCCTGCCTGCCGCTAATGTAATCAAATGCCCAATCTATCGCGCAGGCTGTAGTAGAGCGCGCCAAGCGCGCTCAATGGCACCCTTAGCTGATGTCCGCCAGGAAAGGGGTGGTGCGGCAAGCTGGCGAAAGCGTCAAAGCGTTCTGCCTGGCCGCGCAAGGCTTCAGCAATGATCTTGCCGGCCAGGTGGGTGTAGGTGACGCCGTGGCCGCTGCAGCCCTGCGAGTAGTAGATGTTGTCCCCCAGGCGTCCGACCTGCGGTAACCGCGACAGCGTAAGCAGGAAATTGCCGGTCCAGCTGTATTCGATCTTGACGTCTTGGAGTTGTGGAAAGGTCTTTAGCATCTTGGGACGAATGATCGATTCGATATCGGCCGGGTCGCGCGCGCCATATGCCACGCCACCACCGTAGATGAGGCGCTTGTCGGCAGAGAGTCGGTAATAGTCGAGTAGGTAGTTGCAGTCTTCGACACAGTAGTCTTGCGGCAGGAGGCGGTGGGCGAGATCACCGTTCAGCGGTTCGGTCGCAACTACCTGGGTTCCGCATGGCATCGATTTGGCGGCGAGTTCGGGCACCAGTCCGCCAAGGTATGCGTTGCCGGCGATTATCAGAAATTTTGCATGTACCGAGCCTTGCTCGGTGTGCACCACTGGCTCAGGACCGCGATCGATACGGATTGCCGGGCTTTGCTCATAGATGACGCCGCCCAGCGACTCCAGCGCTGCAGCCTCGCCCAGCGCAAGGTTGAGTGGATGGATATGTCCGCCTAGCTTGTCCAGGGTCCCGCCGATATAACGATCGCAGGCGACGATTCGGCGAATGGCATCTCGATCGAGCACTTCCAGCTGATCGTAGCCATAACGCTCCCAGAGCGCTTTCTGCTGCTCGAGGTGGTGCATTTGTTTGTGCGTTAAAGCTGCAAAAACGCCGCCATTCTTGAGGTCGCACCGGATATCGTAACGGGCGATGCGTTCACGAATGATCCTCCCGCCTTCGAACGCCATTGCGCCTATCAGGCGTGCTTCGTCGGCACTAACACTGCGCTCCACGTGGTCGAGATCCCGGCTGTAGCTGTTGACGATCTGTCCGCCGTTGCGTCCGGAAGCGCCGAAGCCTACCCGGGCCGCCTCTAGGATCACCACCTGATAGCCCTGTTCGGCGAGAAACAGCCCCGCGGAAAGGCCGGTGTAGCCGGCGCCGATGATGCAGACATCGGCGTGCTTGCTTTCACATAATGGTGAGCGTTCCGGTGCTGGATTCGCTGAAGCAGCATAAAACGACTGAGGGTAGGGCGTGTTCGGCATTTTGACATACCTGTTGTATATATTTGACGCGATGCTAGCGTGGCTATTTGCGCTTCGCCAGTGCCGCCGTTTGATTCCCGGCCCGCCGGGTAAAATTTTCAAATATCAGCGGGTTACCTCAAAAAAAACTTGACTCTCGCGAGGGTGGCTATAGAATGCGCCCCCATCGAAGGCACATAGCTCAGTTGGTTAGAGCACCACCTTGACATGGTGGGGGTCGTTGGTTCGAATCCAATTGTGCCTACCAATTCGAAAAAGGGTCGCGAAAGCGGCCCTTTTTTTTGGCTTGCTTGTCAGCTTGCGTGGCTTTCTGAAAGCATGTCTGTTTGATTCTTCCAGTGACTTCGGTTTGTGCGACTCGAGCCTACCGGCATCTGCCACTGTGCGGCAGGAGATTCGCTGAATCGCTTTCCTGGCTCATCCCAACCCATGTGGCCTTTGGTAGGGGTCACCACTAGGAGAGGAGGCGCCATGCCCACCATTACTCTTCCTGACGGCAGTCAGCGTTCGTTCGATCATGCGGTGTCCGTTGCGGAGGTTGCGCAGTCCATCGGTGCGGGGCTTGCCAAGGCGACGCTCGCGGGCAAGGTAGATGGTCGGCTGGTCGATGCCTGTGATCTGATCGAGCGCGATGCCAGTGTGCAAATCATCACTCCAAAAGATGAGGAGGGGCTGGAGATCATCCGTCACTCGTGCGCACACCTGATCGGGCATGCAGTAAAGCAGTTGTATCCGACTGCACGGATGGTGATCGGGCCGGTGATCGACGAGGGCTTCTATTACGACATCGCCTACGAGCGCCCCTTTACGCCGGATGACGTCGCTGCGATCGAAGCGCGTATGCGTGAGCTCATCGACAAGGATTACGACGTCATCAAGAAGGTCACTCCGCGCCAGGAAGTGATTGATGTGTTCAGCTCGCGTGGTGAGGAATACAAGCTGCGCTTGATCGACGATATGCCGGACGAGCAGGCGATGGGCCTGTACTACCACGAGGAATACGTGGATATGTGTCGTGGTCCGCACGTTCCCAATACGCGCTTTCTTAAGGCATTCAAGCTGACCAAGCTGTCGGGTGCTTACTGGCGTGGCGATGCCAAGAACGAGCAGCTGCAACGAATCTACGGCACGGCTTGGGCGGACAAGAAGCAGCTGGCGGCCTACATCCAGCGCATCGAGGAAGCGGAGAAGCGCGATCACCGCAAGATCGGCAAGCGCCTTGATCTATTCCATACCCAGGAAGAAGCGCCGGGCATGGTGTTCTGGCATCCGAACGGCTGGACGCTCTACCAAGTGCTTGAGCAGTACATGCGCACCGTTCAGCGCGATAATGGTTATTTGGAGATCAAGACGCCCCAGGTAGTAGATCGGGTGCTCTGGGAAAAGTCGGGGCACTGGGCGAACTACGCCGAGAACATGTTCACCACCGAGTCGGAGAGTCGCGATTACGCGATCAAGCCGATGAACTGCCCGTGCCACGTGCAGGTCTACAATCAGGGACTCAAAAGCTACCGCGAGCTGCCGTTGCGGCTGGCTGAATTCGGCGCCTGTCATCGTAACGAGCCGTCCGGTGCTCTGCACGGAATCATGCGGGTGCGCGGCTTCACTCAGGATGATGCGCATATCTTCTGTACCGAAGAGCAAATGCAGTCCGAATCCGCTGCATTCATCAAGCTGACTCAGGCGGTATACGCCGATTTCGGTTTCGACGATATTCAACTCAAGCTGTCGACTCGCCCGGAAAAGCGCGTGGGTTCTGATGAGCTGTGGGATCGGGCTGAGGCGGCTTTGGCTGCGGCGCTCGACAGCGCTGGGCTGGCGTACGATCGGCAACCGGGCGAAGGGGCGTTCTACGGACCCAAGATCGAATTCTCGCTGAAGGATTGCCTTGGGCGGGTCTGGCAGTGCGGTACGTTGCAGCTTGACTTTAACCTGCCTATTCGCCTCGGCGCGGAATATGTCAGTGAGAACAATGATCGTCAGCATCCGGTGATGTTGCATCGCGCTATTCTCGGTTCATTCGAGCGTTTCATCGGTATCCTGATCGAGCACTACGAAGGGGCCTTCCCTGCTTGGCTGGCGCCGACTCAGGCGGTGGTGATGAATATCACCGACAAGCAGGCCGAATTTGCTCTCGAAGTCGAAAGAACCTTGAGTCAAAGCGGGTTTCGTGCCAAGTCCGACTTGAGAAACGAGAAGATCGGCTTTAAAATCCGCGAGCATACTTTGCTCAAGACTCCTTATCTCTTGGTTATCGGGGATCGGGAGGTTGAGACTCGCTCCGTTGCTGTGCGCACCCGCGAAGGCGTCGATTTGGGCTCCATGCCCCTCGAGCAATTCGCGCAGCTGCTGGCGCAGGCGGTTTCCCGGCGTGGTCGCCAAGATTTGGAGTAATAGCTATTAAGCGTGAAATGAGACAAGACAAACGAACCGCACCCAAGGCCCCGATCAACGAGAATATCTCGGCTCGTGAGGTCCGTTTGATTGGTGCTGACGGCGAGCAGATTGGCATCGTCTCGATTGATGAAGCGCTTCGAGTAGCAGAAGAAGCAAAACTGGATCTGGTGGAAATTTCCGCCGATGCCGTTCCGCCGGTTTGCCGGATCATGGATTACGGCAAGCATCTCTTCGAGAAGAAGAAGCAGGTCGCTGCGGCGAAGAAAAACCAGAAACAGATCCAGGTAAAAGAAATCAAGTTTCGTCCAGGGACGGAAGAGGGAGACTATCAGGTCAAGCTACGCAACCTGATTCGTTTCCTTAGCGACGGGGACAGGGCCAAGGTTTCGTTGAGATTCCGTGGCCGTGAGATGGCCCATCAGGAGCTGGGGATGGAGTTGTTGAAGCGGGTCGAGACCGATCTGACTGAATACGGTTCCGTCGAACAGCACCCAAAGATGGAAGGACGCCAGCTGATCATGGTCATCGCTCCCAAGAAGAAAAAGTAACCACCAGGGCACTGGCAGGCCTTGCGGTTATTTGTAATCACCCACACTGTGGAGATCGAACATGCCAAAGATGAAGACTAAAAGTGGTGCTGCGAAGCGCTTCAAGAAGACTGCTAACGGCTTCAAGCACAAGCACGCTTTCAAGAGCCACATCCTGACCAAGATGACCACCAAGCGTAAGCGTCAGCTGCGCGGTTGCTCGCAAGTGCATCCGTCCGACGTTGCAAAAGTGGAGCGCATGCTGCGCGTTCGTTAATCCGGTCAAGACTCAGAGGAATAACTCATGGCTCGTGTTAAGCGTGGCGTCGTTGCCCGTCGCCGTCACAAGAAAATCCTGAAACTCGCCAAAGGCTACTACGGCGCGCGTTCGCGCGTGTTCCGCGTCGCCAAGCAGGCGGTAATCAAGGCTGGCCAATACGCCTACCGCGACCGCCGTCAGCGCAAGCGTCAGTTCCGCGCTCTGTGGATCGCTCGTATCAATGCCGGTGCGCGTGTTAACGGTCTGTCCTACAGCCGTTTCATCGCTGGCCTGAAAAAGGCGGCCATCGAGATCGACCGTAAGGTTCTGGCCGATCTGGCAGTGAATGAGAAAACGGCGTTTGCTGCGATTGTCGAAAAAGCGAAAGCTTCTCTGGCTTAAGCCCCGGCAATCACAGGCTTTCTAGCCTGCTGCAACGTCATCGATAGGGGAAGAGTCTTATGCTCTTCCCCTATTTTGTATCTGCGAGGGGCTTTTGCAAAAGTGCGCGTGGTACCGATCTGCGCCTCGATCGGCAGCCAGTGCGGTTCTGCAAGAACCTCTGGAGGTTGTGTACATGGAAAACCTGGAGGCACTGGTCTCGCAAGCGCTCGAGGCTGTGCAACGAAGCGAAGACGTCAACGCCCTTGAGCAGATCCGGGTCCAGTACCTGGGAAAGAAAGGCGAGCTGACTCTGGTGATGCAAACATTGGGGAAGCTTTCGCCGGAGGAGCGACCCAAGGCAGGCGCATTGATTAATGCGGCCAAATCCCAGGTCCAAGACGTTCTCAACGCCCGCAAGGCTGAGCTTGAGCGGGCGGCACTGGGTGCTCAGTTGGCAGCCGAGCGCATTGATGTTTCCTTGCCGGGACGTGGCCAGGTCTCGGGTGGCCTGCATCCGGTGACCCGCACGCTAGAGCGTATCGAACAGTTCTTCAGTCACATCGGATACAGCGTTGCCGAAGGGCCTGAAGTTGAAGATGACTATCACAACTTCGAGGCCCTCAACATCCCGGGCCATCACCCGGCGCGTGCGATGCACGACACCTTCTACTTCAACGCCAATATGCTGTTACGGACTCATACATCACCGGTTCAGGTGCGAACTATGGAGTCCCGCCAGCCCCCAATACGGATCGTTTGTCCCGGGCGGGTCTATCGTTGCGACTCGGATATCACTCATTCGCCGATGTTCCATCAGGTAGAAGGCTTGCTGATCGACGAGGGCATCAGCTTTGCCGATCTGAAAGGCACCATTGAGCAATTTCTGCGGGTGTTCTTTGAAAAACCACTCGGCGTACGCTTTCGACCTTCCTTCTTTCCGTTCACCGAGCCTTCGGCGGAAGTGGACATGCAGTGCGTGATGTGCAGTGGTAAAGGCTGCCGGGTATGCAAGCAGACCGGCTGGCTTGAGGTCATGGGTTGCGGCATGGTGCATCCGAACGTATTGCGGATGTCGGGTATCGATCCGGAGAAGTACCAAGGATTTGCCTTCGGCATGGGCGCCGAGCGCTTGGCCATGCTTCGCTATGGCGTCAATGATTTGCGCCTGTTCTTCGACAACGACCTGCGGTTCTTGGCGCAGTTTCGCTAGCGCAGTGCTTGTCAACGGATTTAGGAGAACAGAATGAAATTCAGTGAACAGTGGCTGCGGAGCTGGGTTAATCCGCAGGTTTCTCGTGACGAACTGGTAGCTCGTCTGTCGATGGTTGGCCTCGAGGTTGATGCCGTTACTCCCGTGGCTGGGATGTTCAGCGGTGTAGTGGTAGGCCAGGTGCTGAGTGTAGAGCAGCACCCCGATGCCGATAAGCTGCGTGTTTGTCAGGTCAGCAACGGTGTCGAAACCTTTCAGGTGGTGTGCGGTGCGCCGAATGTGCGCGCCGGATTGAAGATCCCTTTCGCCATGATCGGTGCGGTGCTTCCGGGTGACTTCAAGATCAAGAAGGCCAAGCTGCGCGGAGTCGAATCCAACGGCATGCTTTGCTCGGAAACCGAACTGCAGGTCGGTAACGATGACAGCGGTTTGATGGAGTTGCTCGATGACGCACCGGTTGGACGCGACTTTCGCGACTATCTGGGGCTGGATGATGCGACCATCGAAATCGGCTTGACTCCGAATCGGGGTGATTGTCTGTCGCTGAAAGGCCTGGCGCGCGAAGTGGGTGCGATATATGACGTCGCAGTGAATGTTCCGTCTGTTCCGGCTGTTGCGGAAAGCCACGAACAGCGTCTTTCTATTGAAGTGGCCGCACCACAGGCCTGTCCGCGGTATCTGGGGCGTGTCATTCGCAATATTGATTGCTCGCGTCCGACGCCGCTGTGGATGCTGGAGCGTCTGCGTCGCTCTGATGTGCGCAGTGTTGACGCGGTCGTCGATATCACCAATTACGTGATGCTTGAGCTAGGACAACCACTTCATGCCTTCGATCTGAAGCAGATCAACGGCGGCATTCGAGTGCGGATGGCTGACGAAGGCGAAAAACTGGTTTTGCTGGACGGCCAGGAAGTGATTCTGCGTGCTGATACGTTGGTGATCGCCGATCATCAGCGAGCCTTGGCCATCGCCGGCGTGATGGGCGGCGAACATAGCGGTGTGGCTGCGCAAACCCGAGACATTTTCCTCGAGAGCGCGTTCTTCGACACCATCGCCTTGGCCGGTAAGGCTCGCTCCTATGGTTTGCATACCGACGCGTCTCACCGTTATGAGCGTGGTGTCGATCCTCAATTGGCGCGAATTGCCATGGAGCGCGCCACGGCGTTGCTGCTTGAGATTGTTGGCGGCGAGGCAGGCACGATCACAGAGGTAGTAAGCGAAGGCTATCTGCCGAATATTGCGCCGATTACGTTGCGTGCAGAGCGAATCAGCCAGATGTTGGGTTTACAACTCGAGCCTGTTCAGGTGGTTCGGTTGTTGACCTCGCTCGGCTTGAGCGTTACCGAAGACGGCGTCGGCCGTTGGCAGGTCGGCGTACCCAGCCATCGTTTTGATATCAGCTTGGAGGTTGATCTGATCGAAGAGCTGGGCCGGCTGTATGGCTATGACCGTCTTCCCGTGCGCTATCCGCAGGCGCGTCTTGCGCCGGAGGCGAAGGCTGAAGCTCGTGCAGAGTTGCCGCTTCTGCGGCGCCTGCTGGTCGCGCGTGGTTATCAGGAGGCAATTACCTATAGCTTCATCGATCCGAAGCTGTTTGAGCTGTTCGCGCCTGGGATAAAACCACTGCAATTGGCTAATCCGATCTCCGCGGATATGGCGGTGATGCGTGTATCGCTGTGGCCGGGCCTGATCAAGGCGTTGCAGCACAATCTCAATCGTCAACAGTCGCGGGTGCGTTTGTTCGAGGCCGGTCTGCGCTTCGTTGGCCAGCTGGACGAGCTGAAACAGGAATGCATGCTGGCTGGTGTGGTGTCCGGCAGTCGTATGCCTGAAGGATGGGCTAACGAACGCGAACCGGTCGATTTTTACGATGCGAAGGCAGACGTCGAGGCGTTGTTGGGCTATGCCGGTGATGGTTGCTCGTATCGGTTCGTTGTTGCGGAGCATCCGGCTCTGCATCCCGGGCAGACCGCTCGTATCGAGCGGGACGGTCGACTGGTCGGCTACATCGGCAGACTGCATCCGGAGCTGGCGGGTAATCTGGGAGTCGATCAGCCGGTTTATCTGTTCGAGTTGCTTGTTTCGGAAATTGCCGAAGGGCGCCTCCCACAATTCAGCGAACTATCGAGGTTCCCTGAAGTGCGGCGGGATATCGCTCTGCTCGTAGACCGCGACGTCGCAGCTGAGGCCGTGACGCAGTGTATTCGTGAGGCGGCGGGGGCACATCTGGTTCACCTCAAGCTATTTGATGTGTATCAGGGCAAAGGTATTGATCCCTCTAGCAAAAGTGTGGCAGTCGGCTTGACCTGGCAACACCCTTCACGCACTCTTAATGACGAAGAGGTTAACGCTGCTATGCAGAGCATCCTGACCTCGTTGGAAGAAAGGTTCAACGCCACGTTAAGGAAATAGCGTATGGGGGCTCTGACGAAAGCTGAAATGGCGGAACGTCTATACGAAGAGCTAGGCTTGAATAAGCGTGAAGCCAAGGAGTTGGTCGAGCTTTTTTTCGAAGAGATTCGCCAGGCGCTGGAGCATAACGAGCAGGTGAAATTGTCAGGGTTTGGCAATTTCGACCTGCGTGATAAGCGCCAGCGCCCTGGTCGTAACCCGAAGACAGGCGAGGAAATACCGATCACGGCGCGCCGCGTCGTAACTTTCCGTCCAGGGCAAAAACTCAAAGCCAGAGTCGAGGCCTATGCTGGAACCAAGTCATAACGACGAACTGCCCGTTATCCCTGGCAAGCGCTATTTCACTATCGGTGAGGTCAGTGAACTTTGCGCAGTGAAACCCCATGTACTGCGTTATTGGGAGCAAGAGTTTCCACAGGTCAACCCTGTGAAGAGAAGAGGCAATCGGCGGTACTATCAGCGGCAGGATGTGTTGATGATCCGTCAGATTCGTGCGCTCCTTTATGACCAGGGATTCACTATCGGTGGAGCTAGGTTGCGCTTGTCAGGGGATGAAGCGCGCGAAGACACCACGCAGTACAAGCAACTGATTCGTCAGATGATCTGCGAATTGGAGGAGGTACTACAAGTTCTGCGCAAGTAAAAGCGAGGCAAAACCAGCGGAAGAAAAAACCTTCACATTTTCAGTCGCTTAATGTATAGTTTCGTTCGTTTTCAGCTTTCGCAAAAGACTTCGGGGCGTAGCGCAGCCTGGTAGCGCACTTGCATGGGGTGCAAGGGGTCGAGTGTTCGAATCACTCCGTCCCGACCAAAAAAACCCTAAAAAATCCAGTTACTTAGCGGTAACTGGATTTTTTTATGGCCGTTCCAAACCAAGCTGTGTGGGGACTTTTGCGGGGACTTTTTTCATCCTGCCTTCCTCCTCAGTATCGTCAGCGCTGGGCCTCTCGAATCCGTTGCCGATATCTTGTTGGCTTCATCGATCAGCTTGCCCAGTTCGGCTGCCGAGTAATGGCTGGTGATGCTGCCGTTCTTGTGGCCCAACAGGACCTTCCTGTCTTCTTCCGTTACGCCGGCGGCGCGAAGCCTGCGACCGAACGTGTGCTTTAGATCATGCACGCGGATCGATGCAAATCCAGGCGGTGCCGTTCGCCTGAAGCGCTCCTCGTACATCGCGGCCGCCCGTTTCCTTGCCTTGCGCCACGCCGAGTCGTTCATGCGGTGCACTGGAGTGGCGTTGCCATCCTTGTCGGGTTGGCCGTAGGGAAACACCCATATCGGGTCCAGTCCCCGTTGCCCCTCGATGACCGACTTGGCGACCCGGTTCAGCACGATCAATCGCTCGTCGCCGTTCTTGACCCCCGCATTGTCGTGTCGCCCGCCAAAATCGGCCGGGATGAGGAACACGCTGGTTTCCAGTTCCGGCACCGGGATTTCCCAATCCCAGCGTAGCTTGACCACCTCCTGCTCGCGAGAACCGCTGTTGACCTTGTAGAGCGCCATCCTTTTCAGGTGATCGGGTAGCTCTGCAAACAACAGACTCTGCTCCTCCCAGGACAACGGATGGGGCTGACGCGTCGAACGCCTGAGGTCCAGACGCGTAATCATCGGGACGGTATCGAGCCAGGGGCGCCTTGCTTCATCGCGCCACTTTCGTGCGCAGAGATTCAGGACGCGGATGACTCGTTCCAACGCGATGTTTATGGTTCGAGGTGCCACGCTTCTGCCTTTTCTGGGCGATCCGCGCAGGCGACCCGCGAGCCTATCCTTCACATATGGCGCGAGCGCCTCGTCGTCGACGTGGTCGACTGGTCGATCACCAATGTAGGGATCGAGCTGCTCCAGATACAACGCCGTGAGTCCTATGGATGGCTGGTCCTTGTACTCCACCAGATAGCGCGTAGCCGCCTCGCGCCACGTTCTTACCCTTCGAACGCCGTAGATGTGCTGCTGCCTCAGCTGCTCCAGGCGATGGATCAGGTACTGCTCCGCCTCCTTCCGGTCACCTGAGCCAGTGCTTTCTCGAATGCGCTGACCTCGATAGATCTTGTCGATGCACCAGACGCCGTTGCGCTGGTACAGGCCGGTGATATTTCTTTTCGCCATGGTTGTCCTCCACGGCGCTTGCTGCAGGGCGGATCTTCCCTCTGCGCACCGCTCTTTTCAATGCTGGCCCGCTCGATGTAGGCGTCTGCCCAGGCGTCGAGTTCGAGACGATCAAAGCCGATACCCTGGACCCCGATGGGAAACTCCCGGATGAAGGGCCGCACGGCCTTGTTGAATTCGGTGCGACACATTCCCAGGTAGGCGGGGGCTGCGTTGGCTCGCAGGATTCGGGGTGGGCAGGTGATCAAGCGTGCGGCTACCTGTTCAGATGACGCGGGCATGAATATCGCCTCCTTATGGACCCTGATCCGTTCTGCAGATGCTGTCCCCTGCTGGCCGGGCGAACAACGTGGTGGAGGGAGCTACGGAGGGTTTGGTACAACAACCGCTTTGGCTCGGTTGACCTGGATCGTGGCGTATGTCCAGTCGCGGGCTGGTTCGCTGATATCAGGCTTGAGGATTGGTACGTGTCTTCCGAAGAGGTAGCCCAGCAACTTGGTTCCAGCCCTGGGGGCCCAGTCAGTCGTGAGGAGATGTACGCAGAGGTGTGGCGGCGTCCCATGACCAAGATCGCGGATCACCATCGTGTTTCTTCCAGCTTCTTGGCGCGCGTGTGTGCCCGCATGAATGTCCCACGGCCACCGCGCGGGCACTGGGTAAAGCTGGAGAATGGAATACCGAGTCCTCAGCCACCGCTGCCTGAGGCTGGGCCTGGTGACCTGCAGGTCTGGCGCAGGGGAGATGTTCTTGGTGCTGTTTCTCAACCGGCTCCGAAGGCACCGGTGCCGCGTAAAATAAGCCCTGAACAGCTCCGCATATCACGATCAAGGCAGCACCCTGTTGTCGTAGGGGCGCATGAAGTATTTGAGCAAGGCCGCGTCATCGACCAGGGCTTCCTCAAGCCCGGGAAGCAGCGCCTGGTGGATGTCGTGGTGACCAAGCCGCAACTGGAGCCTGCCCTCAAGCTTGCTAATCAGCTGTTTCTCAAGCTGGAGGCTGCCGGTCATCGCGTGATGTTTGCTCCGAGTGACCGCACCTATGCCCGGGTTGCGTTTGATGAGCATGAGCACCCACCCAAGAAACCAAGGCACCGGTATCCGGCGTTGTGGTCACCCTCCAAGCCCACGGTAGTCTTCATTGGGACGGTCGCCATCGGGCTGACGTTGTTTGAGATGACTGAGGAATTGGACGCTCGGAATATCGATGGTGAGTACATCCCTACCTCTAAGATCTCGGCGCAGCAACTGCGCCGCTTGAGCTCTGCTTGGAACTGGACGACCCGAATGGACTTTGCGACCGGCCGTCTATGCATAAGGGCTTTCTCTCCCTACCCAGGTGCGGATTGGTCTCAAAGTTGGAAGGAGGTCAAGCAAAGCCCGTTGCGTGGCCAGCTGGATGAGATCGTACAGCAGCTCACGGACGCCGCGCCTGTAATTGCCCGATTGGTAGAAGAGGCCGAGGAGCAGGCCAGGATTCGGCAGCAGAAGTGGAGGGAGCAGTTACTCCGGCTCGAGGAGAGAGAACGGATTCGACGTCAAAACGAGGCAAGGAAGCAGGCGAGAGCTGATTTGCTGAGTGCCATCAAACAGTGGGATGACATAAAACGGATCCAGGCCTTTTTCAGTGATGCTGAGAGCTCCGTATCGAATCTGCCCGAAGCCGAGCGGTGTGTTGCTATGGACAAGCTCGCTCAAGCGCGTGAGCTTGTTGGCGAGCTGGATCCGCTACAGGCGTTGCTGGAATGGAAGGGTCCTCGGGAGCGCTGAGACTGATTCGGTCTGGGTTTACGAAACTCGGAAAATGCTCACTGATGGTGAGCGTTGTCTGGATTTTATAAACCTGTCGATCCGGAGGTATGTGAATCGCCCCTTGATGCGTGTTCAACGTCCGTGACGTCGACCGATGCAGGCGTCAGTCGAGGCGCTTGCGGATTTCGTTGAATGCCCGCTGAATTATTCTCTGCTGATTGGGATCGATCTCAAGTTCAGTGCACAGTGAAGGCCATCCGGCGAGAGCATCAAGGGTCTGCTCGATGTAAATGTCCGGATCCAGGTAGCGGAAAGCAGAGCAGACTTGTTTGAGGTTTTTACGTGTTGGTAGTCCGGAGCCGTTGAAAGAGGTGGTGTGCTCGTCCGCGAAACCCTGGACAGGGGCATAGGTCAGGTCATAGGCCGGAGCTAATGTCCACCGTCCTTGGTCGTGTAGGAATGCGAAGTTCTTGGCGTGATCATCATGGTTGTGGGTCAGCGCGTTGAAAACCATGAGTCTTGCCATGCGCTCTACCTCCGCCGCATGGTTAGTGACCGCATTGGTTGTTTTCAAGAGATCCGAATAGTCCAGTGAGGGAACTCGGTGATCAGCATAGAGAATGCCGCTGGCAGTCATCATGTGGAGTTTGCTATTGCCGTGCCGGTCGAAGCGCTGGACAGCAAAGAAACGCTCGGTGCCGTTCGAAGAGCTGACTGTGAGCAAATCGCTCGCAGCCATCTTTACTCCTGCACGTTCTGCCAAGAGCGCGTAGGCGTATTCGATGGTGCCGGTATCACGATGTTCAGTTGGTGACCGGAATTTCACTAGCCAGTGTTGGTAGCCCGCTGGGAGCTGCTGGAAAGATGTATTGCACTGCGTTCTGTCTGGGGACAGGGCAACGACTACCTTGGGGCGAGCGCCGGCAGGGGAGCCGCCAGCGAGGCGCAGAGCGTCAAGAATGGACGAGGTGTCCCCTTCGTAGACAGCCTGGGACTCCTGATAGAGCTGGGCCAGGTCGATATCAACTTCACCGGTGGCGTGCTCAAGCACCGGGCGATACTCCAGTGCACCCATGCCCCTGTCTGCCATGTAAGCCAGCCGATCGAGCGGGGAAATGTATCTACGGTCCATGCCATGGTTGGCGAGGAAGTAACGATCCATTAGCAGCATGCCCCATCCGTCTGGGAGGGAGTCGGCAAGCGCGCCTGGTAGGCCTGCGAAAAGGACTGGATCAGCAGCTTTCTGGGGCTGAGTTGTGAAGTCCATGTTCAGGGGCGACAGGTTGAAGCCTTGCGCCACCCACTGTGGATGATAGGCAAAGTAGATGCCCTGTCGACTGCCCACCAGCTCCCCGACCGGTGTGCCGGCAAGCAATACCTCTACGGTGGTGATGGATTTCATTGGCGCCCCCGGGTACGTCCCGCTTGTTTGATTTGTTCAAGCGATACAGGCCGCTCATGCTTGAACAATTCGGCGATTTGGCGTGTGGCACCAAGTGCTGTAGCGATGAGAACCAGTGCATCGAGGGTGATTTGCCCATTGGACTCGAATCGCTTGATGGTCGATTCGGAAACACCCGCCATCTTCGCCAGTGACTTGCGGGAGAGGTTCTGTGCCAGTCGCGCTTCCCGGGCGTTGGCACCGACCTTCTGGGCCAATTCGCCTGGAGCGAGCAGAGAATGGGTTAGGGCCATGAGAAAGCTTATTTAATGGTTCACTTGTGATCCATTATACGGTATTAAGGCTCATAGTGGTTCAAATATGATCCATTTATTTTCCTGGCTCGGATTGTTCCAAGGCGGAGATCGCATGCCCTGACTACACGCTCAAGCCGATTGTTCTGTTACCAGTCTGTTCACGTCGCAATCCGCATGTGGAAAAACGCTAGCAGTTGCAATGGGAATGTGGACGGCAGTATGGCTTCACGTAGCCATGCGTAATCGACCAGGTGCATGTCCAAAGTCCTTTAGCTTGACTCTATTCCCCAAATTTCCTTGATTTGACCTGCCCTCAGTTTTAGTACCGCTTCACGCGGTCTCGACGGAAATGACAGGTGGTTGGCGCAAGGTAGTGGTACAAAAGTGGTCTAAGTTGGTGGTCCAAACGTGCTTGCAAATGCCCTCCACCTTCGGTCTGCAATAGCGGCAGATTTGATCCGAATTCTCAGCGAAGAGCCGGTACAATGGCGCCGCTCGCCGTCAGGCGGGTTCGTCATGGTGGCCGGTCCCCTCGCAACGATCAGCCGTGAACCCGGTCAGGCCCGGAAGGGGAGCGGCCGCAGTGGTGCCATTGTGTGCCGGGGTGTGGCTGGAAACCTATAGCCTTGAGTTTGATGCGCTAGCACTGAAGGAAAAAGCCGGCGATGGTGTTTCAGGTCGCAGTTTACCGGCGTGAAGGCAAACAGGCGTATCGCAATGCGGCCGAACGCCTCCGATAACGGCTTAAAGGCTTGTAGCGATTCGGGCCGCCGCTGAAGTGAAAAAAGCGCCCGGCGAGGCGGGCGCGCATTGGTTCTCGACCAAGAGGTTCACTTGGTCAAAATCAGCTTGTTCTGCCGCGTCAGCCGCAGCACATATTCATGGCCATCATGGAGGATGACCATCTCCTTTGTACCATCCAGCAACTGATCGCTGGAGACGATCCGGCGCGCTGGGCTTGATGCCTGGAGCTCCGTCCGCTCCGTCTGCGCGGTGTCGGAAAAACCTCGTTCCGATAGGTTCATGCCAGGCTCCTTCGTTCATTCAGGCACGTACACCATCGAGCCGTCCTTGAGCCTATAGGCCACACCGGCCTTAGCCCCTTCGCCCTGGCCGATATCGCCGGTTGAGGTGTAGTGCTCCATGGTTTTGCCCTCCTTGACGAAGATTTCCATGTTCGGCTTCCCTGCGTTCTTGATCACCGTGACATCCTCATCGCTGGCGAATGGGTTAACGGGGTTGTTGGCCACCGCGATCAGCAGCGCGGCGATGATCACCAGGAATACGTCGATCAGGTTGACGACCGAGAGGATCGGATCGTCGGCCTCGGCTTCTTCCAGTAGTCGCAGGCTCATCAGGCGATCTCCACCGTCAGATCATGAGCGACGCTGGCTGCCTCACCATTGCTGTTGCGCTGCTCATTCTCGATCTGCACGAGCTCTTCGGCGTACCAGCGGCGACGCACGTTGACCACCCAGTAAGTCAGCGAGGCGGACAGCAGCGAGAGGATCACAGCCGAAAAGGCCACGGTAAGGTTATCGCTGACCTGATCGAGTTGTCCGCCGGACAATCCCTTGAGCGCCGGGCCCATGGGAATCATCGTAGCCACAAGTCCGAGCATCGGCGTGATGCGTGTGACGATGCGCGGAACCTCAAGGCGTTTGAATGCCAGCGTTTCCAGTTCGACCGAGCTCATCTGCGGCGCCTGGCGCCAGCTATGCAACAAGTCGAAGCCGCGTGCGTCACCCAGGCGGCGCTGTCGCGACTGCCAGAGAAAACCGCCTACCGCGTGGAAGGAATAGAGAAACATCAGGATGACTGCCAGGAGCACGGGGAGCATGAACAGTTGGCTGGCGCTGTAAAGTGCCGATTCGATGATGTATTGCATGGGGTCTCCTAAGGTCATGCATGGGCCGGCCGGCGCCGGGCCTGTTGGTGAACTCCGACCAGCAGGGCCAGTGCTACTAGCAATATCGTCACCAATGGCAACCAATCGAAGGGCTGCGGCTTGGCCTGCTGCTTTTCCAGTTTCTGGCCTTGCACCTGTTCCATTGGTGCGGCGCCGCTAGGCTCGCTGGGCTGTGTCTCGGCGGCATTGTCGAGTGGCGTAGCGAGGCCGAAACCACTGGCGGCCTGCCCGACGTATTCGCTGAACTTGGCGTTGTCGCTGACCACGTCATGCTGCTCGGCCAGCTTCTGCCAGCGTTGCGCCAGCTGCTGCAGGGTCTGGGCGTCGGTGTCCCAGTACTCCTTGCGTGCGGCTTCCAGCAGCCGTTCGATCAGTTGCGCCTGGGCTTGTGGATGGTGCTGCTCGAACCATTCGTTGATGTCCAGATCGAGCTTGTCATCAACGTAGACGGCCTTGAACTCGTCCCACTGGTCGCTGCGCACGGTCTCCGGCGCAGTGACCTGCCATCCCCAGAGGTTGTTGGCAGTGCCCAGCACCTCCAGCGCACCGCTGTAGCCTTCGGCCTGAATCGATTTGACCCAGCCAGGATGGAAGTAGCGGGCACGCAGATCGCGAGCGAGAAAGCCAGCGGCGGTTTCGCTGCGTGGGTTGTCGGCGTCGCGCAGGTTGGTGACGTACAGCTCCGGCGACTGGCCATCCAGATGGCGCACGGCCAGGCCCAGGCCGCCCAGGTACTGGAAGGGATCATCGGTGGTTAGCATGCCGTAGAGGTTGGAGGAGCGCGACAGCACCGCGCCCTGCACGCCGCGCAACTGCTCGGCATAGAGGTTCACCGTGGCTTTCTCGCCCCAACGCTCGCTGTCCGGGCCGTAGGCGAACTGCATCTGGTTCAGGTACAGCTCGGCCAGTTTTTCCTCGCCGGCGGCGCGGTCCTGGCCACCGTCGGCGGCTTCGCCGAAGCTGTCGCTGGCCAGCGTGGCGTCCTCCAGGCCGGTGCTGTAGGCGCCGGATTCGGAGGAGAAGATCCGCGTGCGCGCAGCCAGCGAGGCTTCTGCGGCGGGCAATCCGCGTTGCAGCAGCGCCTGCTCGATGCGCCGGCTGTTGGCGGCAATGACGTTGCCCGGCTCGTCCAGCGTGCTGGCCTGGTCGGCAGCCTGGGCGAGCCAGTGCATGACGTTGGGGAACTGGTCGCGGTACAGACCGGTGGCGGAGATCACCGCGTCGATGCGCGGACGACCGAGCTCGGCTGCGGGAATCGCCTCGATGCCGATCACCCGGCCAGCAGCGTCCCACTGCGGCTTGTAGCCCATCACCGCCAGCACCTGGGCTTCGAGCATGCCGAAGTGGCGCATGGTTTCCACCGACCAGAGGGTGAAGGCCAGCTTGCTCGGGTAGTCGCCGTGCAGTTCGCGGTGCTGCTCGATCAGCCGCTCGGCGGCCACCTTGCCGGCCTCCCAGGCTTCACGCGTGGGAATGCGCGAGGGGTCGAAACCGTAGAGGTTGCGTCCGGTGGGCAGGCTGTCCGGATTCCTGATCGGGTCGCCGCCGTAGGAACTGGGTACGTGTCGGCCTTGCAGGGCGCTGAAGTAACCGTCCAGTTCGCTGTCGTTGCCCAGTTTGCGCCAGTAGTCGCGCCCGCGCTCCAGCAGTTCGCCGACGGCCGCATCGCCCGTCCAAGGTTGGTTTTGCCGGATATGGCTGTCCAGCAGCGACCACACTGGCGTGGCGCGGATCTGCTGGTAATCGACCAGCAGCAGTTCTTCCGGGTCTTCCGGTGCCAGTGCGGCCAGCAGCGGCTTGCCAAGCATCTGCTGCACGGTAAGCAGGCGCAGCTCGTCCTCGGCCGGTACGCCAAAGCGGGCCAGCCCCAGCGGCTGTTGCTCCAGCGCGAGGTCGTGCAGCTGCACGTGTAGATCTTCGACGAAGCCGGCGAAGTCGCCCTCCATGGCCGCCGTGATGGCCATGTCCCTGTCGATCTTCAGCTCCGTGGTCAGCTCGCGGATGCGTGCGGCGGTGGCGTTGCGCACCTCGCCCTCGGTCATGCCAAGCCATTCATGCAGCAGGTCGTGCAGTTCGTTGAGCTGGCCATGCAACCCCGCCGGGCCGAACGAGGGCGTGTTGTGGCTGATGGTCACCGCGCGGCCACGGCGTTTGGTCTGCAGCGCTTCGCCAATGTTGTCGACGATATAGGGATAGATCACCGGCAGGTCGCCGAGCACCAGGTAGGGCGCCTCCAGCACGTCCAGGCCGCGCTCCTTGCCCGGCTGCCATTCGGACGTGCCATGGGTGCCGAAGTGCACCACGGCATCGGCGCCGAAACCTTCGCGCAGCCATAGGTAGGCCGCTAGGTAGCTGTGGGACGGCGGCACCTTGGTGTCGTGGTAGAGCGCCTGCTCGCGGTCGTCGGTCCGCTCGCCGCGAGCCGGCTGCGGCATGATCACCTGGTTGCCCAGTTGCAGGCGGGGAATGACGAAAGCACTCTCTGCGGGCAGGAACAATCCGGCCTGTTGAGGCTCGCCCCAGCGATCAAGGATGGGCTGGCGCACCGACTCTGGCAGGCCGTCGAACCAGGCTTGGTAGGTGTCCAGCGACAGGCGTGCGGCGCGGTCGTTTGCCAGCAGCTCCGCCAGCCTGCCGTCGCGGTAGAAGGGCGTCAGCAGGCCGCTCAGTTCCTCGATCAGACGTGCTTCGTCGGCTTGCTCCACTGTGTAGCCTCGCTCGGCGTAGGCGCCGAGCAGACGCTCCAGGCTGCGTGGCACGTTGAGGAAGGAGGCGCCGAGGTTCTTCTCGCCAGGTGGGTAGTTGTAGAACTGGATGGCGGTCTTTACCTCATGGCGCGGCAGCCGCTGCAGGCGCGCCAGACGCATGGCCTTGTCGATCACCGCCTGCAACTGGCGCTCGATGGGGACTATGTCGCCGTCGGCCTTGCGCGTGGCGGCGGCGAACAGCGGATCGATCAGCCCGGCGAATTCCGGCTGCGCCAGGTAGAAGGGAATGTCCTGCGGATTTAGACCCTTGGGGTCGGCCTCCCAGTCCGTCTGCTCGCCGCCCCGGTAGGGCATGGCCTGCAGCACCGGGATGGCGAGTTGCTCGAACTCCTCCTTGCGTCCGGTGCCGTTGAGCATAATCTGCATGTTGATCAGCACGTCGGCGCGCGGCTGGCCGGCGCTGCTCAGCAGCTTAGTGATTTCGCCGTTGCCCATGGCCGAGGTGTACAGCGGCACGGCCAGGGCGCCGGCGGCCTCGATGCGGCGCACGCTGTCATCGACGAAACCGGTCAGCCCGGAATCCATGTAGGCCTTGTGGAACAGCACGCCGACCACCGGTACCTCGCGGCGCAGTTCGCGGCCTTTCCAGTCAAGGAAGTCGTCGAGGCTGGCGAAGATTCGCCCCTGCGCCTGCGGATGGTAGATGCCGGCTTGGGGATGGATATCCGGCGCCGGACAGGCCGCGCCGTCTTCACCGCCAAACAGTGCCTGCAGGCGGCAGAAGAAACCTTCGAAGTTGGCCACGCCACCGTTGCTGTAATACACATCCAGCTCGGCAACCAGCGCCTCGGGCAACTGCCGGCCCCGGCTGCCGTCACGGCGCAACCAGAGCCAGGGCGCCTGCACGGCATCCAGTAGCGGCCCCAGGTTCATCTGTACGGTGCCAAGCGCCGCGCCATAGGGGGCGTCGATCACCAGCAGGTCGTATTCGTCCAGCTCGGCCTTGCCCGGCGTCGCGGCTGAGCCGTCCAGCAGGCGGTAGTCCAGTGCGAAGCCGGCCGCGGCCGCCAGCGGTTTCAAGCGCTCGAACTTGCCTGCCTGTACCGGCGCGGCGGCAATGAACAGCAGGCGCTTGGGCGGCGCAGTTTCGGCCTGGATGCGCATGGACTGGCTCAGTACCAGCAGGCCGCAGACGAGCAGCATCAGCGTCTTGCCCAGCATGAAGATCTCGCGCATCAGAAACTGGCCTCCACCGCGAGCCAGCCGGTACGCCCCTGCTCGACGTAGCCGAACAGCTCGGACTTGTCCTCCAGGTGCAGGTCGCCGATGTTCTGCACGCCGCCGCGCAGCATCAGGTTGTCATGCAGCTGGTAACCGAGGCTGGCGTGGACCAGGTTGTAGCTCGGTGCGCGCTCCTGGCCGCTGGTACCTTCCAGATGCTGCTTGCCGATGTATTCCCACTGCAGCAGCGCATTCCATTTGCCGGCATGCCACTCCAGCGAGGGCGTGGCGGTGAACTCGGGTCGGCCGTTGAGCTTGGCATCGGTCTTCGCGTTGCGCGAGTCCATCCAGTTCAGCGTGGCGCCCAGGGCCAGGCCGAAGCCCAGTTCGCGGCGCGCCGAGAGTTCCAGGCCCTCGATGCGCGCTTCCTCAATGTTGTCGTACTGGTAGACGGTGCGTGGCGGGATGCCCGGCTCCCGGCGCAGCACGCGGTAGTAGATCAGGTCGTCGATCTCGTTGCGGTAGAGGTTGGCGGTGTAGGCGCTACGCTCGTCGTGCCAGTCCACGCCCAGCTCGAACGAGCGGCTGGTCTCCGGCTGGATGTCGGCGTTGCCGAGGAAGGTGTGCGGGCCTTCGGCACCGATGTAGTTGGGCGAGATCTGCTTGAGGGTCGGCGCGCGGAAGGCCTCGCCATAGCCGGCCTTGAAGGTCAGCTCCGGGGTGGCGCGCCAGACGAGCCAGGCCCGCGGGCTGGTTTCGCGACCGAATATCTCGTGGTCGTCCAGGCGCGCACCCAGGGTCAGCGCCCAGTCGTCGGCCAGGGCGATCTCGTCCTGGATGAATACCGCCTGGTGCACCACCGAGTCGGAGCCGCCGATCAGGCCGGCATTCTCCAGTTCTTCGTCGCGGTGCTCGCCGCCCAGGGTCAGTGCATGGCGGTCGCCCAGATGGAAGTTCACGCTGGCATCCCAGACGTCGTCGCGAATGGACTGCGGGCGGGTGGGGGTGAGGTTCTGGGTGCGTTTGTTGGTGACGTCGAATTCGGAGCGGGTAAAGCGCAGTTGCGTCCGGGCGGCACCCCAGTCGGCATTCCAGGCCAGTGAATCCTGACGGCGGTCCAGTTCGTAGGTGTCGAGGTAGATTGGCCGGGCGAAGTAGGCGTACTGCTGGTTGCGGTCGCGGGTCTCGTCGCTGCGCAGCATGTCCAGCTTCAGCGTCTGGCCCTGGACCGGGCTGTAGCTCAGCCCCAGGCTGCCGGTCTGGCGGTCCTGGCCTTCGACTTCGGAGACGCGCGCATCCTGCTCCCAGGGCGTCGACTCGCGGCGCACTTCCTCGACGCTGAGGGCCAGGCTCAGCCCCTCGGCCAGCGGGCCGGAGGCGCGCGCGGCCAGGCGGTGGCCGTTGCCGGTGTCGCCATCGCCCACTTCGCCGCGCAGGGTCACGCCGCCGTGCCATTCGTTCTGAGCCTGGCGGGTGATGATGTTGATCACGCCGCCGATGGCTTCCGAACCGTACAGCGCGGACATCGGCCCGCGCACCACCTCGATGCGTTCGATCTGCTCGATGCCGACCCAGCCGTACTGGTAGTCGGAGTGGCCGATGGTGTCGTCGGTGGAGGAAATGCGCCGGCCGTCGATCAGCACCAGGGTATGGCGGTCCTCGGCGCCACGGATGCTGAGGGTCTTGCGTCCGCCGACCTGGCGCCCGTTGAGGCTGATGCCCGGCGTGCCGCGCAGGGCTTCCAGCAGGTTGGTGGCGCCGCGCGCCCTGATCTGCTCGGCGGTGATGACCGTTACCGCTGCCGGCGCATCGGCCAGGGACTGCGAGCTGCGGGTGGCGGTGATCACCATCGGGTTGAGTTCGGTCGTGCCTGCGGCAAAAGCCGCCGGAGAAACCATGATGCATGCCATTGCCAGCGCGTGCCTGCGCATGTTCACCCCCTGGGAAGAATGAGAATGGCTGGCTTGGGCATCAGGGCCCTGGCTGGCTGAAGATTGTTCTGTGTCGGGCCTGGATAATAATGAGAATCGTTACCAAGTGCAATCGGGTCATGGTCGATACCCGGACGGTCATAGTGTCCCGCGCGTAAACGGGTGAAAGCGGCCGGACGCCGCAGCGCAAGGCTCTGGGTCGAGGTCTGGCGAGATGGTTTCGACCGTCCGTGGTGCCGGGAACAGCCATGCGTCAACGGGACGCAGGAACCACGTCAATCTCGATGGGGTTGCAACACGAGGTCCCGATTGACGATCACCCGCAGCGGCAGGCCGGGGCGCTGCGTAAGGGTCGGCTTGATGTCCAGGTTGCGCCGCGCCATCTCCTGGCCAACCTGGTTCACCGTGTCCTGCAGGCTGTCACGCCCCGCGATGATCACCTGGTCACCGTCGCCGCGGTTCGACGGGGACGCCAGTTCTGCGCCGATCCCCAGCACGCTGGTCATGGCGGCGCCTGCGACGATGCGATCCCAATGCCAATCAACCCCGTCTTCCAAACCAGCGTAACCGGCGGCATCGGTGCCGACGAGGCTGTCCAGCTGGAAGGACGAGGTATCCGGGAGGATTACGCGTTGCCAAGCCACTTGCACGCGCTGCTGGCCGTAGCTGACCTGGCTGTTGTAGCGGCCCAGCAGCCGTGAGCCTTGCGGGATGAGCAGGTGTGCTCCGGTTGCACTGTCATATACCGGCTCGGTTACGGTGGCGATGACGTCACCCGGCAGGTCCGACTTGATGCCGGTTACCAATGCCGCTGCGATTACCGTGCCGGCCATGACCTGATACGGCGATTCGGGCATTTCAAGAAATCCGGAATTACGGGTTTGCGTATTTGAAGAGATGTTGAGAAACGCCTCGTTCCTGTCTCGTTGTCCAGATGAGTCGGAGCCAATAGGGCGCTGTGCAATCAGTGAACCCGCATCCATGTTTGGCGTATCGGCCATCTGCTGCGCAGGGCTTGACTGGTGGCCAGGGCTCCCGATCGAGCGGAAGAATACCGGCGACAGCGCCGCTTCCTCGGCTTCCTTTTGCCTGGCCAGGCGTTCGCCTTCAGCCTGGTCAATTGCATCAAGTGAGAGATCCGGACCTTGGGTTTGTTGCTCGGTCCGGATGATTGCGCTGCCCAGATCACCGGGCAAGGGAGGTCCAAGTTCGGGCGCCTTGGGCGGCGGCAGCTGAGAGTAGTCCGAAGGCAGTTGTCCCAATGCTTCGGCCGGGACGATGCGTTCCACGTTGTAGAGCTCGCTTGGTGACGTTCCCTGGCGAGGCGGCCTGGGTTGCAGTGACCACAACATGGCTCCGAGCATCAGGGTGGCCATCGAACCGATGACTACGGCCAGTGCCCGTGGGTTCAGACGGGTGACGCGCCGCGGTTGCGCCCGCAATTCAAGGGATTCGGGCGCGACCTTGGGCTGCGGCGCTGGACGATGATCCTCGTCAGAGGTGTCCGGAGTGCTCATGCTTATCGTCCGCGGGCCAGGCCATCGGTGCGTTCTATCCGAACCACCTCGCCGTTGTCCGCGCCAAGCCGCAGCTCGGCCGCCCCGAAAAGGCGGTCGACGATGTAGTAGGGCGCACGGAATCGGTAGTTGACCAACTGGCCACCCCCCTCAGGACCGATTACGAACAACGGGGGCAGTTCGCCTTGGGCAATGCCTGCCGGAAACTGGATGTATACCTTGCGTCCATCGTCGAACGCCCGCAGCGGCTTCCAGGACGGGTCGCTGCCACTGATCGCATAACGAAAGCGCAGCTGATCCAGCCTAAGCCCCGCATCGATGGGAGCTGCAGCGCGTGCTTCGGCAGAGCGGCGCTGCAGGGCCAGCAGGTGATCGTGCGGGTAGTCCCAGGACACCGACGCCATCCAGGCGTGCTCCGTCGAGGTCAACTCGATGAGGTAGGTGCGCCGCGTCGTGGTGATGAGCAGGTTCGTCCTGAGGTCCACGCGGGTGGGCTTGACCAGCACGCTGACTTTCATTGCACCATCGCTGCCGCTCGAGGTGTCGCCCACGATCCAGCGTACGGTATCGCCGGCAGCGACCGTCACCAACTCCTCCCCGGCCTGCAGGTTGATGGCTGTCACCCGCCCGGGGCTGGTGTACACCTGGTACAGCGCGCCCTCCGAGTAGGGCCAGACCTGGATTGCGTCGATGTAGCCCTCGCCGGTTGGAGGGACTCGTGCCTTGCGGTTGGCGCGAGCGACTCGCTCTCGCTCATCGGCCGGTTCCTGCGGCCGCGTGTTTTTCGGCAGTGGCTTCAGTTGAGCGGGTAGCGCCAGCGGTTGCGCAATGGTCACCACCTCGATGGGCTTCGGCGGTTCCGGTTGCGGATGGGCCTGAATCGGTTCGTCCAAAGAGACCTTCGGTGGCGGGGCGTTCCGGCTGGAACAGCCACAAACGAGGGTTAGCAGAAGAAAAATGCAATAAAGCGGTGCATGGGTTCTCATGGCTGAGCGCTTCCTTTGGACGTGTCCAGTTCCCGGCTCCACGACAGGCCGTTGATGTAGATGCCCAGCGGATTGTTGCGAAGCGCCTGCTCGGTGCGAGGCGGCTGCACTACCGTCGAGAGCACGGCGGTCCAGCGCTCCGTACCCGCCGCGGAACTGTTGACATAGCGTTGCTCGTTCCAGCGCACCTGGAATGAATGCTCGCTGGCCCTCACCACGCTGGTGACCTCGACCGTCACCGAGTCCTTGCCGACACGGGCGAAGGGATCATGTGTTCGTGCATAGTCGTTGAGCGTCGCGGCGCCTCGATCGGTGGTGTAGTGGTAGGCAGCCAACCAGTTCTGCCTGAGCACGATCGGATCGATCGAAATGGCGCGCACCAGGGTGATGAAGCGCGCGAGGTGATGGGCTATCAGGGCGTCGCTTGGCTGGTACGTGCTTGCTGCCTCTCCTACGGCCCGGACCTGCCCTGCGCTGTCGACTTCCACCACATAGGGCGTAACCAGCGACTGCGATGAGCGCCAGAGCAGGCCAGCCGCCATGAGCAGCGCAAGGCCCAGGCAGCCGAACGCCATAAGGCGCCAGTTCCTGGCCTGGACGCGACTGGCCCCCAGGCGTTCATCCCAGACCTGGGCCGCAGCCTGGTAGGGGGTTACCGGCTGCGGCGTCTCCGAGTAACGGGACCTGGCTCGTCTGAATCTCATCGGCATGGTCCTCAAGCCTCCGGAGAATCGTTGAGGTGCGGGCCGGAAGCGGAGCCGCCAGCATCGCCACCGCGCAGCGTGTGAGCAATCGTCGAGGCCGCCTGGCCGACCTGCTGCTTGCGCTGCAATTGCCTGGCCCAGGGCGGAGGCGGGGCGGCTACGTTGGGCATGGCTGGCGAGCCGCTGCCCGGATTCATCGTGCCGGTGGGTGTGGTGCTGCCGGCCAGTCCGCTGGCCATGTTTGCAGCCGATCCTGCTCGCGCTAGTCCCCCGACCCGCGGTGCCATTCGCGCCCCTGCTACCGCCGCGCTGCCGGCTCCTGTCGCCAGTGCCGTGGCGCCTGCTGCCATGCCGGCCGCTCCCAGCGTCGTACCGGCCGCCGCACCGGCGCCCAGTTGCGGTGCTCCGGACACTAGGCCGGTGGCAATGCCTGGACCGAATATGCCCAGCCCCAGCATGGCCAATGCTGCCAGCATCGTGGCCAGCGCATGATCGATCGTTGGCTCGTCGGGTGTGCTCAGGAACTGGTCGAACAGGCCGCTGCCGATGCCCACGATGACGGCGAGCACCAGGATCTTGATGCCCGACGACACCACGTTCCCCAGTACCTTCTCGGCCAGGAAGGCCGTTTTGTTCCAGAGCGCGAACGGCACCAGGACGAATCCGGCAAGCGTGGTCAGCTTGAATTCGATGAGCGTGACGAAGAGCTGGATCGACAGGATGAAAAAGCTGACCAGGACCACCAGCCAGGCAAGAAAGAGCACGACGATGCTGTCGAGGTTGGTGACCGTCTTGGTGATGCCGGTCAGGCTGGCGATGTGCTCGAGCAGCGGTCGGCCGGCTTCCACACCGATGGCCGCGAGGCGGCCGGGCTGCAGGAAGTGCTCCTGCGACAGCGACGATCCCGATGCCCGCAGCCCGAGGCCGGCGAACGAGTCGAATACGATTTCGGCGAGCCCATTGAAGTTGCCGATGATGAAGGCAAAGGCACCGACGTAGAGGGTTTTGCGTATCAGCTTGCCGATGACGTCGTCGCCGGCCGTTGCCCAGAACAATCCGGCCAGTGTCATGTCGATCGCCACGAGCGTGGCTGAAACAAAGGCGACATCCGGGCCCAGCAGGCCGAACCCCGAGTCGATGTACAAGGAAAATACCTCCAGGAAACGGTCGATCACGCCGACGTCATTCATTGGTGCGGCTCCTCGAAGCTGGGCGGTATCAGAGGAAGGCTCTCGGGCGTGAGGAACTCGCCCGGTAGCGCCTGGCCGGAGTAGAACCGCTGCGAGGCTTCGAACAGGCAGGCCGGTTTTGCAGGCTCCGATCCGGGCTTTTCACGCTCGCAGCCGGCAAGCACCACCGCGCCAAGGGCCGCTACAGCTGGTGCGAGGCGCAACTGTCTCATCGCGCGAACAGCCTGACCGGCTGGGGGGTATACGGCGTTCCGGTGCCCATGAAGCGACGTCGCTGTTCACGTGCCTGTTCCTCGCCGGCGACCTGCCGTGCCTGGTCGAGCGCTGCAGCGCGGCCCTGGGCCAGCGCCAGTTGCTGGGCCTGGATTGCCTGCTTGGCCTGTAGCGCCAGGAGCTGGTTGGTGGCCTGGGTGGCCTGTAGCGAGCCCAACGCAGAGTGACTGCGCGCCAGTACATCGGCCAGGACTGCCTGGTCTGCATCCAGGTTCTGCGAGACCTGGGCCTGCATGCGAAGCGCGGTATGGATACCGTCGCGAGCCTGGCTCCAGCGCTCGTGCTCATGTCCGGTCATCAGCGTCCCGGCCGTTGCGGCGCTGTACCGTTCGGGATACAGGCGCGCAAATTCCTGATCCATCCGGGCGACCTCGTAGGCAAGCCCCCGCGCCTCGTCGAGCAGACGTTCGCTTTGAGCAAGTGAGCGCCTCAACCGATTGATGGCGTTGAAGTCGAGCGAGGCGAGGTGGCGCGCCTGGTTGAGCAGCATCTGCGTCTCATTGTTGAGCTGGCGGATCTGGTTGTTCGTCACATGCAGGGTGCGAACTGCCGTCAGGGTGTTCTGCACCAGGTTGGTCGGGTCGATCACGGTTATTGCCTCGGCTCGGCCAAGCAGCAACTGGCCGATCGTGAGCAGTACTGCCACGGTGCGGAAGCAGGCTGGCCGGCTCATGTCGCGTTCGCCTTTGCCGGTGGATGCGTGCCGAGCAGATTGGCGGCCCAGTCCAGCCCTCGCGCCCGTAGCCAGGCGCTGGGGAACCCGTCGCGTCCGTGCGCCTGCAGCAGGCGGTCGATGAGAGGGTGATCAGGAGGGCTGGCCGCAGCGGCAAAGGCCAGGGCCACAGGTCCCAGGCCGAGCTCGAACAGCCTGTTGCCCTGACGGGACTGGTAGTAGTAGTCGCGCTTGGGGGTGGCCCGGGCAACGATCTCGATCTGCCGGCTATTGAGGCCGAATGCCTGGTACAGATCCCTGACCTGCGGCTCCTGCGCCTGCGGGTTCGGAAGCAGGATGCGGCTCGGGCAGCTTTCTATCACGGCGGTTGCGATGCCCGATTCACGTACATCGGCCAGCGATTGGGTTGCAAAGACGACCGATACGTTCTTCTTGCGCAGCGTCTTGAGCCATTGGCGGATGCGAGCTGCGAAGAGCGGGGTGTCGAGAAACAGCCACGCCTCGTCGAGTATGAGCAATGTCGGCGATCCGTCGAATTGCGCTTCGAAACGCTGAAACAGATACCCGAGCACAGCGGCCACCGCAGCCTTGCTTGGCATCAGCGCCTCCATTTCGAAGCACTGTACGTCCGCCGATCCCAGTCGCTCCTCGTCTGCGTCGAGCAGGCGTCCATGGGCGCCGTCCAGCACGTAGGGCTGCAATGCCTCGCGCAGCCGCGCATCCTGCACGAGCACCGTGAGGCCCGTCAGTGTGCGTTGTCCAACCGGTGCGCCGGACAGGCTCTGCAGCGCCGTCCAGATGGCCGCCTTCTGCTCGGGTTCCAGTCGGACTCCTTCCTGTAGCAGGCATGCCTGAAGCCACTCGCTTGCCCAGCTGCGATGCGCTGGTTCATCGATTCGTGCCAGTGGCTGGAAGGCGATTCCTCCCTCGCGCCCCAGGTCGTAGTGCTCGCCGCCCAGCCCGAGCGCCGTGGCGCGCAGCGAGCGGCCCATGTCGAACATCAACACCCGTGCGCCGCGATAGCGGCGAAACTGCATGGCAAGGATGGCCAGCAGCACCGATTTGCCCATGCCGGTGGGGCCGACCACCAGGGTGTGGCCAACATCGCCAACATGGGTGACCAGCCGAAAGGGCGTGGCGCCGTCGGTGCGCGTGAGCATCAGTGCAGGGCCGTCAAGATGGTCATTGCGCGCGGGACCTGCCCAGGCTGCCGAGACGGGCATCAGGTGCGCCAGGTTGAGCGTGGAGACAACCGGCTGTCGCACGTTTGCGTAGGCGTGACCGGGTATGGACGATAACCAGGCCTCGACCGCGTTTAACTGCTCGGAAATCGTGACCAGTCCGCGTGCCTGGATCGTGCGCTCGACGAGCCGCTGCATCTCGTCCGCCCGCCGCGCATCGATATCGGCCACCGTGATGGTGACGGTCATGTAGCCGAAGGCGACGAGGTCGGCACCCAGTTCCTGCAGTGCTGCATCGGCATCCGCCGACTTGTTAGCTGCGTCACTGTCGATCAGCGGGCTTTCCTGTTGGAAGAGGGTTTCGCGCATCAGCGCCATCACGCCCTTGCGCTTGGCAAACCACTGGCGCCGCAGTCGCGTCAGCTCGGCGAGCGCCTCCACCTTGTCCATGCAGATGAAGCGGGTCGACCAGCGATAGGTGAGTGCCAGGTGATTCAACTCGTCGAGTACGCCCGGCCAGGATGAGGACGGCAGTCCTCGTACCGACACCACCCGAAGATGCTGGTCGCCGAGCATGGGCGACATGCCGGTGGTCAGCGGGCGATCGGCCAACAGAGCATCCAGATGAAAGGGGATGTCCGGAACTGAGATCGACTGCCGTTCGGTCGACACCGTGCCGTGCAAGTAAGACAGCGTTTGCTCGTCGTTCAGCCACTTGCATTCGGGCACGACACCCTCGAGCAGATCCTGGAACCGATCGGCCTCTGCAATGAAGTCCGACAGTTGGCGGCGCCAGTCCATCCCATTGCGTGGGGCATCTGCATAAAGCAGCCTGCTGGCGTTCGCGTGAGCATCTTCCCTGGGCAAATAGGTCAGCGTCAGGAAATAGCTGCTCTCGAAGTGGCCGCAATTGCTCGCAAAGTAGGCCCGTCGCTCTTCGTCGACGAGCCAGGAGACAGGATCGGGAAACAGGCTGCTCGGATAATGCTCGGCCGCATGGCGATCGGCCTCGATATGCAGCATCCAGCCCGAGGCCAGGCGCCGCAGCGCATTGTTCAGGCGCGCGGTGGTAGCGATCAACTCGGCTTGGGTGGCACTTTCCAGGTCGGGGCCGCGGTAGCGCAGGGACCGCTGGAACGAGCCGTCCTTGTTCAGTACGACGCCGGGAGCGACCAGGCCTGCCCAAGGGAGCCAGTCGGCAATCCTGGCAGGCTTGTCCTGATATTCACGCAGGTTCAGCACGGCGCATTCCTAGACGTCCAGCAGCGGGGGATACTTGATGTGGCGCGCGAACACCTGCAGGAACTGCGGGTCCAGTCGCGCTCCCCAGACAGCCAGGGCATGCCCGGCGAGCCAGAGCCCCAGGCCCGGTAGCCACATCTGCAGGCCAAGGCCAACCACGGCCGCCAGGGTGCCGTTGAGTATTGCAACGCCTCGCGGGGCGCCGCCGAGCAGAATCGGCTCGCAGAGCGAGCGGTGCAGTGGTACCTCGAATCCCTGCAGGTGCTGGCTTGAGTCCTTCATGTGATCAAGGCCCCGCCTGCAAAGCTGAAGAAGCTCAGGAAGAACGAGGACGCCGCGAAGGCGATCGACAGGCCGAACACGATCTGGATCAGCTTGCGAAAGCCGCCGCTGGTGTCGCCGAAGGCCAGCGCCAGGCCTGTGGTGATAATGATGATCACCGCGATGATCTTCGCGACCGGCCCCTGCACCGAGTCGAGGATCGACTGCAGCGGGGTTTCCCACGGCATACCGGAGCCGGCAGCGAGCGCAGGCAACGCAACGGCACACAGCGACAGGCACGCTGCGTGATGCAGCAATACGCGGCAGTGCGAAAAGCGAACGCGTCGGTTCATGGCAGGGCTCCATCGATATCGAATGTGGTGCAGGAGGCGGTACTGTCGAGCGGTTCCAGCCGGTAGCCGGCATCGTCGTGGCCAACGACCCGTGCAATCTGCTGAACTCGTCGTCTACGCCCACGACCCGCCAGGAACACGACGAGGTTTACCGCCTCGACAATCAGCGATCGCGGCGCATTGAGCGCAACCTCGAGGATCAACTGTTCAAGGCGCAGCAGCGCGCCAACGCAGGACCCGGCATGGATGGTGGCAATGCCGCCCGGATGCCCGGTGCCCCATGCCTTGACCAGGTCCAGGGCTTCCGCACCGCGTACCTCTCCAACGACGATGCGGTCAGGGCGCAGACGTAGCGTGCTGCGCACGAGTTCGGCCATGGTGACGACGCCTGCGAGCGTACGCAGGCTGACCAGGTCCTCGGCACCACATTGCAGTTCGAGCGTGTCCTCGAGCACGACCACCCGGTCGCCTGAAGCGGCGATCTCGGCCAGCAGAGCATTGGCCAGGGTCGTCTTGCCGCTGCTGGTGCCGCCGGCGACGAGGATGTTCAGCCGATCGTGGACGGCCTTTCGAAGAAGCTGCGCCTGCGAGGACGTGAGGATGCCATCGCGCTCGTATTGGTCGAGCGAGATGATCCTCCTGGCGTGTTTTCGCAGTGCGAAGGTCGGCGCCGGTGAGGCCGGTGGCAGGATGCCTTCGAAGCGCTCGCCGGTATCGGGTAGCTCGGCGCTCAGCAAGGGCCGTTCACGATGCACCTCACGGCCGATCTGCGCGGCTACCAGGCGGATGATCCGCTCGCCGTCTGCGCACGGTAGCGCACCGAGCGGGGAACGCCCGCAGGACAGCCGGTCGATCCACAATCGTCCGTCCGGATTGAGCATGATCTCCAGGACGTCGGGGTCGTTCAGGGCAGTGTTGATCAGCGGTCCCATGGCCGTGCGCAGCATCAGCACGCGGCGATCCGGGGCGCCGGGGCGGGAGGAGGCGACGAAGGACTTCACAGGCGTCCCTCCTGTACGCCGTCAGCGGCAGGTGCCTTGACCGGTTCGCAATCGGTATTGAGCTCATCGAGCAGCCGACGCCCTTTTTGCACGCGGCGTCCCAATTGCTCGATGAATTGGGAAAAGCGCAGTCGGCCCTGAGCCCTGGCCGCTTCCTGATGTGCTTCCGGAACTGGCGTGCTGACCGTCAGGTAATAGCGCACGTACAGCGCCACGGTCTCGATCAGGATGTTCTGGTCCCGCTCCAGTCGCTCGAACTGACGCGACAGCCGGTCCAGGCGCTTGGCCATGGCTGTCTCTCGTTGCTCGCCCGGGACAGGCGACAACCAGCTGGCCAGGGCTGCCGCCACGATCGACGACTTGGACACGCCTTTCTTGATGGCCAGCTCGTTCAATCGCTTGGCGTGATCAGGTTCGATGAAAAGGTTCAGTCGCGCTCGGCTCATGGGAGAACCCCATCATCCAGGTCGAGAGAAGCCTCGCGCACCGGCGCCGTCGCCACCGAGGCGGGGGAGGTGATGGGGGCGTCGTCATCGTCATCCAGCAATCGCAGGTCGGTCGTGGGTGCCAGCGAGATCGGTCCATCGTTTGACCGGTCGCGATAGTTGAATGGAGACGGGACGCTGCCCTCTGCCGAGTAGTCCGGCTCGGTCGCCTGGTGATGGCAAACAACGGTCGTCGGTGCTGTCAGGCCGGTCCAGTCGTCAGGGCGGGCAGGCGGGGCGTCGAGGTAGTGCACCGCGCAGAGCGTCGGCGCGGGGCACACGCGTTGCGTGAAGTTCGCGTCCTCGTAGTAGCGAAGCTTGCGTGCGCGGATAGGCGGGTGGCCCGAAACCATTACCACGCATTCATCGGCCGGAAGCTGCATGACTTCGCCGGCAGTGAGAAGTGCGCGAGCGGTCTCCTGGCGAGAAACCATTAGATGCCCCAGCCATGGTGCAAGGCGATGTCCGGCATAGTTGCGCTGGGCGCGAAGCTCGGTAGCCATGCCCAGCGTCTCGGAAATGCGTTTGGCCGTGCGTTCGTCATTGGTGGCGAACGTGATGCGGATATGGCAGTTGTCCAGGATCGAATGGTTCTGCCCGTAGGCCTTGTCGATCTGGTTGAGTGACTGGCAGATGAGGAAGGCACGCAGGCCATAGCCTGCCATGAAGGCCAGCGCGGATTCGAAGAAGTCGAGCCGACCCAGGGCCGGAAACTCATCGAGCATGAGCAGCAGCCTGTGCTTGCGCTCCGTGCCGTCCGAGCCGTCCAGTGATTCGGTCAGGCGGCGGCCGATCTGGTTGAGGATCAGGCGGATCAGTGGCTTGGTGCGGCTGATATCCGATGGCGGCACGACCAGATACAGCGACACGGGATGCGGTGCAGCGATGAGATCCACGATGCGCCAGTCGCAACGCGACGTCACGGCGGCAACCGTTGGATCTCGGTAAAGGCCCAGGAATGACATCGCGGTGGAAAGCACACCCGAGCGTTCGTTCTCGCTCTTGTTGAGGACCTCACGTGCCGCAGAGGCCACGACCGGATGGGGGTGACCACCCATGTGCGAGGTGGCCATCATCCTGTGGAGTGTCAGTTCGAAGGTGCAGGTCGGATCGGAAAGAAAGTTGGCCACGCCTCTGAGCGTCTTGTCGTCGCCTGCGTACAGCACGTGCAAAATGGCGCCGACCAGCAGCGAGTGGCTGGTCTTCTCCCAATGGTTGCGTCGCTCCAGGGCGCCTTCGGGGTCTACCAGGACGTCCGCGATGTTCTGCACGTCGCGGACCTCGTGGGCCCCTCTTCGAACCTCAAGCAACGGGTTGTATGCCGCAGACGCTGGATCCGTGGGGTTGAACAGCAGGCAGTGCGAGAAGCGCGAGCGCCACCCTGCGGTCAGGTTCCAGTTTTCTCCCTTGATGTCATGGATGACGGCCGAAGCCGGCCACGAAAGCAGGGTGGGGACGACCAGGCCTACTCCCTTGCCCGAGCGGGTCGGGGCAAACGCCAGTACGTGCTCGGGACCGCCATGACGCAGGTATAGGTGTTCGAAGCCGCCGAGAAATACACCGGAATCGGCCATTAACCCGGCCTTGCGTACCTGCTTCGTATCGGCCCAACGGGCCGAGCCATAGGTGGTAACGGTCTGCGCTTGGCGGGCCCGCCAGAGGGCCATGCCGATCGCTACGGGTACAGAGAGTGCGCTTCCAGATGCCGCGATCAGGCCGGCGGTATCGAAGACCCGGGGTGCATACGCCCCGAAGAGGAACCACCACTCGAATATCTGCCACGGCTGATAGACGGGCGTGCCGGACAGCTCGAACCATGGGCTGCCGAGCCATCGCGAGTGGTGGAGCGAAGACGCCGTCCACTGTGTTGCCGTCCAGACGCTCGTAAGCACGATGGCGCAAACCACCGTTACCTGTCCGTACAACACGCCCGTTGCCTGCTTCACCGTGCCGTCGCCTCTTATGCTCACGGCACGCAAATGTGCCGCGGGCAACAGATTCGGCAGTCGGCGCACAGACATCAAAGACCGTCTCGGCCACGACTATGTTCTCCACGGATACAAGCGCGCGACGACGCACATTAGCCAATGCAGACGAACCACGGCGAGGAAAGGATTGCAGCGAACCGAGGAGGGATGACTGTTACTTCGGCGGCGTCCAATTTGTGCCAAGAGTTGAAACCGATCCATTCAACGGCTGCGATTTTGTAGCCTTCGGCCGCACACCATGACGAGGGGCTGTAGTCAGGGAGCTACAAGTCAATCTCAAAGGACGAGCCCTACGCCAGGGTTCGCGCAGCGCGCGCTTTCGCGTATCCCGACAGTCCGATCTTGATGCCGACCAGCATGGGTGCAGCGATTACAAATAGCAGTACAACAGCGAGGAACGCCGTGTCGAATGCAATCACCGTGGACTGACCGATCACGGCCTGGCGTAGCAGGCTTACCGCCGCTCGGCCAGCGGCCGCTGCGTCCATCCCGTTCGCCGTCAGCATGGCTGCAGTGACCGTCAGCCGTTCGGTGATCGCGCTCCCCCCTGGGCTGAGGTTCGCGCCTTGGACCACGGCACTGGCGACGACGCTATGGTCTATCAGGGTCTGCAGGCCGGCGACCCCCATCAGACCACCCAACTGGCGACCGATATTGAAGAGGCCAATTCCGCAGGCGAGGTTTCGGCTGTTGAGGTTGCTGAACGCGATCAGCGTGATCGATAGGAACAGCAGGCCCAGGCCGAAACCGCGCAACAGGATGGGCGCCAGCATATCGTGCGTGCCGCTTTCGCTGGTTGAGCCTGAGAGCATCCACATCGCCAGCATGATCATCATGATGCCAAAAGGTACGGTGGCGACCGGCGGAACGCGGCGAGTTTGGAAGAGAAGGGCTGAAATGAGCAATCCGCCTATGAACAAGGCGCCACTGGGCAACAGGAGTAGGCCGGCATCGGTAGGCGTGAAGTCGAGGACTGACAGGGCGAACGCCGGGATCAGGAACGCGCTACCGAACAGGGCGGCGCCGGCGACAAAACTGACGATGAAGGCGAAGGAAAAATCCTCCGATCCGAACAGGCTGAAATCGAGCAGACCCTGTCTCCTGGCCAAGACTTGCTGGCCGAGAAAAGCCAGCAGCGCGGCGGCCCCGATCACGCTCAGCCACAGAATGCGTGCCGCTTGGAACCAGTCCCAGCGGCTCCCCAGGCTGAATACGTAGGTGAAACAGGACAGGCTGATGGCGATCAGTGCGAAGCCGATCCAGTCAAACGGCTGTTGCCGGTTCCTGGCCGGCATCGGGCCGTCTGCGCTCAGCAATCGGGCCGTCTGCGCTCAGCAGAAGACCGCTGGCCGCCAAGGCCAGCGGCACAACGCCGAAGAAGATCCATGTCCAGGATTGGCTATCGACCAACCACCCCTGTAGGGCAGGGGCGAGCGTTGCGGGCGCGACCACCGAGCCCATCGCGAACAGCGCTTGAAGGACGGGCTGATGGTCGCGCGGATAGGTGTGGAAGATGATCGCCTGGCCGCTGACCAGCAGGGTGCCGCCGGCGAAGCCTTGACTCATTCTCAGCGCGACCAGCAGGTCCAGCCGAGCGGTGAGGGCGGCGACGGCACACGCCAGGCCCATGACCAGGGTCGCGCCGATGATCACGGCGCGTGCAGGGAAACGGCTCATCAGCCAAGGGGCGGTGATGAAGCCAATCAGCTTGAGCGCGGTGTAACCAATATCCAACCAGGTGAATTCATCCGGCGTTGCATGGGTGTCGCCGATGATATCGCCGCGCCCGAGCGCCAGAGCGGTGCCGGCGAGCGCTTCCGTCAGGGTGGCCAGTAAGATGCCGGCAACGAGCAGAACGCCGGTCCTCGCGCTGGTAGTGCTCGGTGAGGCGGTGGCAGCTTTGTTCATAAGCCGCCCTCTTGCGCAACCTCGACCCGTGCGGACAGACCAGGCACGATGCGGCCTGGCAACGGGTTGTGGGACAACCGGATTTTCACCGGGACACGCTGTACGACACGCACGAAGTTCCCGGTCGCGTTGTCGGTAGGCAGCAGGCTGAACGCCGAGCTGCTACCCGGGGCAAAGCTGTCGATCACGCCCTGGAGTGCCCCGTCGGGGTAGCCGTCTACTGTGATGCGCGCGCTGGCCAGGGCGGATATGTTCGAGTTGGGTTTCCTTGAAATTCGCCACGATCCACACATCGTTGACCGGCACGATATCGAGCACGGCAACGCCCGGCGTAACGAAGCGGCCGATGCGGACCTGGCGGTTACCGATAACGCCATCGACAGGTGCACGTACCACGGTGCTGTCCAGGTCGATCTGGGCGAGGTCGCGCGCGGCCTGGGCCTGCGTCACCGATGCCACGGCGGCTTCCTGCTGGGCCACGAGGACGGTGATGCGCTGGCGCTGCGCCTCTAGCGTTGCCGAGGCGGCCTCTACCGTCGCCTCGGCTTTGGAGCGTGCAGCGGCGCTCTCATCGACCTGGGCTTGGCTGACCGCGTTGCTGCGGATCAGTTTGCGATGACGCTCATGGGTCTTGGTCGCCAGGTTCATCTCGATGCAAGGTAGTCCCGATCGTCGATGCGGAACAGGACGTCACCGGCGCGGACGCTTTGGTTGTCTTCGACCTCTAGCGACGTGACATAGCCGGCCACCTTGGCCGAGAGCGAGGTGACGTCGCCGCGAACATAGGCGTTGTCGGTCGAGGTCACACTGCTCCCTGACGTCACGTTCCATCCGCCCGCCACGACCAACACGGCGCTGATACACAGCAGTAGGCCGACCATCTTTCTCTTGCTTTGCAGCGCCGCTACGACAGCAATCTCGCCGCTTGCACCTGTAGCGATGGCAGCGTTGTCCTGGGGCGCGTTCATTTTTCAGTTCCGGTTGAATGGGGCGGCAGTTGTCTGCCGCCGGGCTATCGAGCGTCGAAGATCACGTTGATCGGGTCACTTCTTGATAGGTGTTACGAGCTCCTTTTCGTTGCTGTCAAGGACGAACACAGCCAACAGGCGTGCGGGTTCCGTGTCGCTGGCGTTCGCGCTGACTTCGTGCAGGGAGCCCGGCTCCTCTATGAAGTTTTCTCCGACGTGGTAGATCTTTTCCGGTTGACCCTTGACCTTGATGCGAAACGCACCGTCCAGGACCGTTGCATAGATGAAGGCCGTTTTCGGGTGGGTATGGGATGGCGATGCGCCGCCCGGTCCATACTCGACGACCACACCTTTCATGCTCTTGCCTGGAATGTTGGGAATGGGATGGTCAAACACGACTGTCACGTTGCGAACGGGCCCGTCATCGGCCGACGCGACGTTGATCGACAACGCTGCGAAGGCAGCGGCTAAGAGAAATCGAGTGAACATGGCGATGCTCCTTTGGTGTGTAGGTGTCTTGGCGGTGCGGCCCGTTACCGGGGCGAGGCTCTGAGTGGGCTCAGTGCCCCGCATGAGCCGTTGACTGGGCGAGCCAATCCTCGAAGTGGATCGCGCCCAGGCGCGGATTCCTGCCGGGAGTCAGCGATTGATCGTCGAGAACGTCGCCGAAGTAGAGCGCATGCACGTCCGGTACGACCTTGCGCGTGTCCTCTGTTGCCCGCAGGAAGCGCCTGACCAGATCGTCGAGTGGCATGGCCTCGGGACCGGCGACTTCGACCGTGCCATTGATCGGCGTTGCCAATGCGACATCGGCGAGCGCCGCCACCACGTCGTCGGATGCCAAGGGCTGTATCAGCGCCGGCGACAGGCGAATCTCCTCGCCAACGGTAGCCGAGAGTGCAATGCCGCCTACAAACTCAAAGAACTGCGTGGCACGCAGGATGCTGTAGGGAATGCCGGACGCCTTGATGATGTTTTCCTGGGCTACCTTGGCGCGGAAGTAGCCGTTGCCGGGTAACCGTTCGCTACCGACTATCGACAGGGCAACGTGATGGCAGACGCCGGCTGCAGCTTCTGCAGCGAGCAGGTTGCGACTCGAGGTCTCGAAAAACTCGAGCACCGCCTGGTCTTCCCACGACGGCGCGTTGGCTACGTCGACGACGATCTTGGCGCCATGCATCGCTTCGGCCAGTCCTTCACGGGTGATGCTGTTTACGCCAGTACTGGGAGCGGCTGCGAGCGCGTCATGGCCGCGCTCGCGCAGGTTCTTCACAAGTTTCGATCCGATGAGGCCAGTGCCTCCGATGACGACGATTTTCATGGGTTCTCTCCATGTTCCGACGGCAAACATTTGCTATCGATGTGGAGGAAAGAGTGCCTGTGCGCCGCAGGCAAGTCCTTGTACCGGCCTTGAGCTTGCCTTCTGGGATGCTTGGTTTTTCGTCCAAAGACATTGGTTAAGCGCGCCCGTGCCTTGCACGGTGCAGTGGCATAGGCGCTGCCGTATCATTGATGCCGAGTAGCAATCGCCAGGACACGGGGTCGAGGGCGCTAAGGGGATACTCGCCTTGCAATTCGTGTTTGAAGACTACGTGCTCGATCAGCAGCGTCGGGAACTGACCCTACGCGGGCAAGTCGTGGCAGTCGGGCCGCAGGTCTTCGATCTACTGCTGCAGCTGGTCATCCACCACGATCGCGTGGTCAGTAAGGACGACCTTTTGCAGGCGGTGTGGGGCGGCCGGATCGTCTCGGAATCGACCATTACCAGCCATATCAATGCGGTGCGCAAGGCCATCGGCGACACTGGCGAGCAGCAGCGCCTGGTGCGAACGGTCCCGCGTAAGGGTTACCGCTTCGTCGGCGAGATCACAGTCGGTCAGACCGGTGAAGCGCCGCGGCCGGACTGGCCAGGCAGCGGTGCCCCCCCGCCCGATGAGCCGACGCAAATGCGATCCACGCTCGCCCTCCCGGACAAGCCCTCCATCACAGTGTTGCCCTTCCAGAATCTGAGTGGCGATCCGGAGCAGGAGTATTTCGCCGACGGTGTGGTGGAAGACATCATCGCTGCGTTGTCGCGCATCCGCTGGCTGTTCGTCATCGCGCGCAACTCGAGCTTCACCTACAAGGGGCGGGTGGTAGACGTCCATGGCGTCGGCCAGGAACTTGGCGTGCGCTACGTGCTGGAAGGCAGCGTACGCAGATGCGGCAACAAGGTGCGAATCACCGGGCAACTCATCGACGCGACGACCGGGACGCATATCTGGGCGGAGCGCTTCGAAGGCCTGCTAAACGACATCTTCGAACTGCAGGACCGGATCGCCGAAAGCGTCGTTGGCGCCATCGCGCCGCAGCTCGAACGGGCAGAAATCGAGCGGGCCAAGCGCAAGCCGACGGAAAGCCTGGACGCCTACGACTATTACCTGCGCGGCATGGCGAAACTGCACAACGGCACCCGGGAAGCGATCGAGGAGGCGCTACCCTTGTTCTGCCAGGCCATCGAGCTTGATCCGGAGTTCGCATCGGCCTATGGCATGGCAGCGTGGTGCCACCTATGGCGCAAGTTGAATGGCTGGATGGCCGACCGGCCTCGAGAGATCGCCGAGGGAGCGCGGCTCGCGCGTTTGGCGGTGGAACTCGGTCGGGATGATGCGGTGGCGCTGACGCGCGGCGGACATGCACTGGGCCATCTCGCCGACGATATCGATGGCGGCATTGCGATCATAGACAGGGCACGCCTGCTCAATCCCAACCTCGCGCCCGCCTGGTTCCTCGGCGGTATCCTGCGAGTTCTTCGTGGTGAAACAGACGCCGCGATCGAGGATCTTGCGCATGCGGCTCGCTTGAGCCCGCTGGATCCGGAAATGTTCAGGATGCAGGTGGGGATGGCCCTCGCGCATTTCATCTCAGGGCGCTTCGATTGCGCCTTGACCTGGGCGGAAAAGGCGCTGGGCAACCTGCCTAGTCTCTTGGCCGCGGTTGCCCTGGTGGCGGCCAGCCACGCGCTCAGCGGACAAATGGAAAAGGCGCAGGAGGCAATGCAACGCCTACACGAGCTGGATCCTTCCCTACGCATTTCTCAGCTGAAGGACTGGCTGCCAATTCAGCGGCCTGAGGACCTCGCGCGGTTAGCGGATGGGCTGCGGCTGGCCGGATTGTCCGAATGACCGCGTGGATGGGCCAACGCAGATGTCTTACAGGCTGGGAGCCTGCGTGTCCGTCTTCTTACGGCCAGAAGCGGAAGCTGGCGACAGTGCATCGGGTGCCATGTTGTAGCCATCTGTCGATGGCAGCTTGCTGCAGACTGGTTTGTAGCACCTGTTGACAGCCTGCTGCCCCAGATTGATTAATAGCGGCAGATGAAAGCGCTTTACCGACTTGCCTTAACGTTAGAGAAGAGATTGAAGGCAAACTCGGGCTTTCTTGCGGCCTCTCCGCATGCTCTAACCACTCCAATTTGAATGGATGGTTTTCGCATGCCTGTTCGTCAGACATATCTATGCCTGTTAATCCTCGGAACCGCGTTCTGGGGGATTTCGTTTGCCTTCACCAAAGTGGGTGTTGCGGACGGGTCACCCTTCGTATTCCTGGGGTACAAGTTCGCACTCGCTACGCTAGTGCTTTGCGTGATCTTTTTCAGACGGCTGAAACTGATCAACAAAGAAACGCTCCTGGCCGGCGTGGCCATAGGTCTACCCTTGTGTTTGGGTAACATTTTCCAGACTGTCGGGCTTCAGCACACCAGCATCACCAACACCGCCTTCATCACTGGCCTGGATGTATTGCTCATCCCGGTCTTCAAGTGGGCTCTCTTTCGGAAGCGCGTCGAGCCTCGAATCTGGCTCTGCTGCGCCGTCGCGCTGACAGGGCTCTATCTGATCGTTACGAGGGCCGGGCTTACTCTGAATCCAGGTGACATCTGGATCATGTGCTGTGCAGTCTTTTTTGCCGCATATGTGCTCACGGTTGGCTTCTTCTCGCATAAGTACGACTCGATGCTTACGGTCATCACTGCGCTGGCTACCTGCGCTACTGGATGCCTTTTTGCTGCACTTTTCGACGCTAGGGCCGAATGGGCCCCAATGGATTCCTCCTTCTGGGAAGGAGTTCTGTTCTGCGCGTTGCTCGCCACAGCCTTCATGTACGCGGTTCAGAGTGCTGCGCAGAAGTATCTCGAAGAAGAAAAAGTAGCCCTGACCTACCTGTTCGAGCCCATCTTCGCAGCATTCGCGGGAGCGATGCTCCTTGGCGAAACCTTGGATGGAAGAACCCTGGCCGGTGCAGCTCTCATCTTTTCAGCTCTGCTGATCGCCGAGATTGATGTACCCAAGTTCTTATCCCGCCTGCTGCGCGCCCTGTTTGCCCCGTGGGCTAGGCGCCAATGAGTATTTGGATGGAATTCTGTGGAGGCTTTGGTCGGTAGCTGCCGGAGGCAGCATTTGGCCGGAAGCAGCCAGTGCTCTCGTGATCACCTCTTAGGGTTAGCGGTGAAAGCGTTCAGGGGCGAGACGGCCTGGGGCGGCTCGATGCGCAGCACACCAGTGCTGTCATACAGACCTCAGCTAGTCCTCTGCACATCATGTCCTTTCCAGTTCTCGCTCGATTCGACTCCACTCCCCATGAAGTCGAAAACGCAGGTAGGCGACCAGAACATGGTCGCGCATGCGGCGTAACCTGGAAGCCCGACGAGCCTGCAGGTTGCTGTCGATGTTATCGGCAAGCCAGGTACTGTCAAATGCCGTCCATATGGGGGGGATGGGCGCCTGCAGGTTAGAGTGGCAGACCGGCGCTACCTCCTCGAAGAAGGCTGCCTTTACCGCCGTACGGTCGTATCCTGCCAGCTGTCGCGCTATTGCTGGATAGTCGATATCGTTGTCGACGAAGGCGTCCGACAGCGCCGACCATAACCGAACGCGGTCGTCGTGAGTCAAAACACTTCCCACTTAGAGAACTCCTCGAGTTCGTCATCCAGGGCGTCGGCAGCCAGGCTGCCTGCAATCCCGCCAGCCGCACTGCCTGCCAGCACCATGGCAATGGCACAGAAAGGAGCGCCTGGGCCGCAGACGAGCGAGACGCTAAGACCTGCGAGAAACCCGCCACCAGCGCCGCCGCCGATGATCATGCCTTGGCGTGCAGTCTCCTTTACCTTGTTGTCGGCATTGAGAATCTCGTAGGTAGCAAATGCCGCAGTGACCAAAACGCCTACCTTGCCCATGATGCGGAGGCGATCCGAGCCCTTTGTGAACTTGGCGTTGTCGCGGCCGGAAGATTCAATCACTTCATAGTGAATCTGCCTCTTCTGCTCGATCGTGAGCGTCTCGTAGGGTTTACCGAACTTGCTGGTGGCGTACTTTTCGAACAGTCGAGGGAGGCTTAATGGCGTTTTTTTGTACTGCTGTGCCTTGGCGAGCCCAGTAACCGAAGTAATCTTCCGGTGCTCCACCATAATCTTGTTGCGCATCTCGTGGCAGAACTCGACCCCTACCTGGCTGCTTATCCTGCCGGCTGCCACGTCCGCCCGTACTTGGGCGGACATCCGCTTGATATTGGCGGCGTAGCTGGCGCGTGTCTGTGCGTCGCTGATGGCATCAAGCGAAAACCTTGTCGCCGCGCCTTCCAAGCTTGCGAGAGCCTCGTCGAGTGGCGAGCGGGGCAGGGTATGTCTGCTCTGCGTCTGGTATTGGCCAAGCACCTCAATGCTCCCGGTCATTCTTGGCTAATCCCCATGATGATGGCGAGCAGCTTGTCCGTTACGCTGGGCTGCTCGCCAACCTCTGGTACGGGAATCTCAATACGGGTACAGATTGATCCCGAGGGATTGCTAAAGACCACTCGGTTGTCGATTCCGAAGGCGCCATCAAGGCTAGATCCGTCATCGAAGTGGGCTACGCATCTCCAGCCGGTGTAACGCTCGGTTGCCGGAATCTGGAAGCCGATCCACTTGTCGGTCGCCAGAAATGACGGAGCGGTGAAGGGCGCCGTGATAACCGCATCGCCGATCAACACATCTCCCGATCCGCCGATTACGACTCCGCCATGGCTCAACGTGCTGTCCAGCATCGCGGCATTCTTGCCGTTGATAAATACGGTGGAGGAGAAAGCGCCGGATATGGTTTGGCCGCAGCCAGCAACGTCTCCTAGACGCGCAGCGGGACGGTTGTTGAACAGCACATCCGGGGAGCCGGACTCGATGGCCGGTGTGCCATGTCCGGGAATCGGGCAGGAGGTTGGGTCGCTCAGGCGAGCGGCGGGTTTGCCTGACATGAGAGTCCGTCTCGTAGTACGTCCAGAAATGGATCTGTTGGCTTACGGCAGGCCACTGTAGTGGACGGATTAGAGCGTTGCGGTGATCTTCATCGCGCATCGGCTATCAAGGCAAGCCCCAATGAGCTGCTATTCACCATGGAGTTGAAAGTCTGAATCGCCTGGTTTTGTAGATGCTTATGACCGCTCCTGGCCGTTAGAGACCGCTCATTTGGCAACTAGGCTGGAGACTGGTGCGCGAGATCACGGACGCAAGACGAAAAGTCGTTCGTCGTAGGTGAAGTCCAGTATTTGGCTGATCGTGACGTTCAACATTGCAGGGTGTAATGGGTTGAGCACGATGTTCCGTTCCAGTGGCATCACTGCTGACGGTACTATCAGGCCCAGGTGAGAGCCGCTTCTCAGCCAGGCCGTACCAAACGCCATGCTCGGCCGATCTGCAGGCAATGACGACCATCCTGTCGGAAGACTTTTCACGTCGGGTTCAAGGTAAAACGCGGGATCATCGGGCAGCTCGAGTTCGGTGATTTTCATGGGGAAAACCGGCCGCCTGGCCTGATGAACGAAGGTTTCCAGGCAGCAGATCGCGGGTGAGAGGCCTAGGTAGACAGCCGGCACCTCGGCGTCATTCCAGCGTCCGCCCTCAATGGCTGCACCCATACCCGAAAGATCTGCGGCGCGCTTGGCCTTGGCAATCCGCCATGCCTTCATCAGACCACGCCGCCCCATTCGATCGCATTCAGCACGCGACGCACCTGGCGAGCGCCAAGCTCCGTCTCGCACAGCGACAGAGGCGTTTGTCCACCAAGTGAATCGTTCGCTGTTGCCATCCAGCTGCTGGCCGCATCGGTGTCCTCGAAAACGTCCTCGGCCAGGACAGCCACTTGAGCAAGGCGATCAATTCGTTCAGATGCGATCGGGTCCAACGCTTCATGACTTTTGAGTCTGCGCTCCACGGTCGAAACCGATACGTTCGCGATGACGGCAATCATCGGTATCGTCAGCCGGAACGCCGACTTGGTCGCGACGAGCCAGTTGGGTTCGAAACCTGCACGGATTTGCGCAAGACGCTCATGCTCAGTGAGTGTCGATAGCTCATGGGCCATTTTCCAGAAACCCGGCTTCGCCGTGGCGCTGGCGGATCGTTTAATTGGCTGCTTCGCTACGGCGCTCATGGTGAATCCGTCATTTGATGTATTCGGATACGTCAAATGATAGCACTGTTTCGAGCCTTTTGCTGTTGCCCGTTCTATGGTCGGGCCTCCGCGGCGGACAGGGTCATCGCGTCGGTGACGGGAGATGCCACAACGTCAAGCTCGGCATGCATGACCCGTTTGACGAATCGGTCCAGTTGCTCGGACGACTCGACGTCGCGTCGTACAAGGAAAGTGGTCAGCATCGTCAAGTTGTCGGCCAGGGGACGGATAACCACGTCGGGGTTGTTCAGCTCGACGATTCTTGCACGGCTCGAGAACCCGAGGCCGTAACCAGCCGCAACCAAGGCCATCATCAGATCGAGCGTGGGCACGCGTTCCGCCACGTTCATCTTGGATTCGATCGGTTTGAGCACCGGTTGAAGCTGCTGCCAGAAGCCCTCGCATACTTGGGGCTCGCAGAGAACCAGAGGGTGTCGCGCGATCTCATCAAGCGGAATCTCCCGATATGCCAGCAACTGATGTCGGGCGGGCAGGACGACGACCAGCGGATCATGCCAAACGGGTAAAGCCAGGAGACCTTTGGCCCGGTGGGCGGTCTGCGCCAGGCCGACATCGAACAGGTCGTCCTGCAGGCCCTTGATCTGCACCGAGGACGGCACTTCGCGAAGGCAAATCTCTACATCGGGATCCTCTTCTCTGCACTGGGCAAGCAGCGCCGCGAGCCGTGCTTGTGGAACGCCATCCGACAAGGCCACTCGCAGCTGTCCGCGATAGCCAGCCGCGGCGCCCTTGACACTGGCCTTGGCCTGTTCGACCACTGCGAAAATTCTTCGCGCCTCTTCCAGCAGGACGGTGCCGGCCCAGGTCAGGCGTGTACGACGTGTCGTTCGTTCGAACAGCTGCACGCCCAGGCGGTACTCCAGATCCTTGATGATCCGCGACAGGGGAGATTGCTCGATGTGCAGGCGTGCCGCGGCGCGCGCAAAATGCAGCTCCTCTGCGACCACGACGAAACAGCGAAGATGACGAAGCTCCACGTCTGTACCTCCCACGTCAGTCAGTGATGGGGTTCGGCCTGGGGTATCCACCCCGGCTGACGCCGGATATTGATCACTTGGAGCAACGCGCCGGCTAGCGCAACCGTTCCGGCGCACGCGGCCAGCGACCAAGTCGGCATCTGCAACAACAGGATGAAGCCGCCGGCGGCGGCGCCAATGGCGCTGCCCAGGTACAGCGCCGACTCGTTGAGCGCGATGGCCAGGTTTCCGTCGCCCTGGGCTTGTCTTGCAACGATCAGCTCATTGTTCTGCGGCACCTGAAGCGCCCAGCCAACGGCACCCCACGATACGATGGGTAATATGGCCAGCCACGCATCGAGGGATGCCGCAGCCGGCAGAAGGAACAGCGATGCGGCCAGGATCAGCATGATTGCAAGCACGAGCACGGGGCCTCGTACGCGGTCGACGACAGGCCCCACGAGAAAGCTGCCCAGCACACCGCCGATCCCCCATACCCACAAATAGGGCGTCACCGATCGAACCGCGCCGTAGTTCGGGTCGGCCAATAGTGGTGCGATGAAGGTATACATGCCGAGGCTCGCAATAGCTGCGAGCAGGGACACTAGCAGGATGGTGACGACATGCCCGTCAGTGAGAATCGCGAGTTTCTGGCGCAAAGAACTGGATGGCGCTACGGGTAGCGTCGGAAGCAGAAGGCCCAGGCCAACGAAGGCTAGCAGCCCAAGCAGCGTGACCAGCCACAGCGCCGCCTGCCAGCCCATCTGGTCGGCGATCATCAGACTTAGGGGGACGCCCAGGACGACCCCGCTGGCCATCCCGCCCATGATGATTGCTATCGACTTGCCGCGCCGATCGGCCGCGGAAAGTGCGGCGCAAGCCCCGATTCCCATCGCCAGGTAGACGCCGGCGCCGATGCCGGCTACAGCGCGCCATAGCATCAGCATGTTGAAGTCGCCGGCCAGGGCACTGGCCGCGTTGGCCACTACGAACACTGCTAGGGCAACGAGCAGTCCGGTTCGCTGGCGATCCGGCGGCGTGAGCGCGACGAATATTGGTGAGCCCAGGCCGTAGGCGAGGGTAAAGGCCGTGACCAGCTGCGCGGCGATCGCCACCGAAACCGAGAAGTCGCTCTCTATCATCGGAATGAGCCCGGCGGTGACATAGGACGCCATGCCAAGTGCGAACGCGCCGAGCGCGATCAGGTAGATGGGAAGCTGCTGGGAAGAACGGTTGCTCATGAGGCACTCCATGGAAGAGCAGGCGCGCACGGTCCCATCGAGACCGCGTCCGGATGGGGTTAAAGATCGAGACTGATGTCCTGCTCGGTCAGCCAGGTGTTGAGTCCCACGGCGAGTTCCATACCCATGCGGTCGTACATGGGCGAAATGCTGCCCAGAGGGCGCTCGAGGGTCTCGTTTACGCGCCTGGGATCGAGCAGCGCACGGACCGGGGCGTCCGGACTTCGCATGATCGAAGCTAGCGATTCGCGCAGCGCACGCTCGTAGGTAGGATCCTGGGTCGAGGGGTAGGGGCTCTTGACTCGATCGGTGATCGATTGCGGCAGCAGGTCCCGGGTTGCCGCCCGCAGAATGCTTTTTTCGCGGCCATCGAACGTCTTCAGGCTCCACGGGATGTTGAAGGCGTATTCGACCAGCCGGTGGTCGCAGAACGGAACGCGAACCTCCAGGCCAACGGCCATGCTCATGCGGTCCTTGCGATCCAGAAGGGTCTGCACGAAGCGGGTCAAGTTCAGGTAGCTCATCTGGCGCATGCGCCGCTCCACAGGGCTTTCGCCCGGTAGCACCGGGGTTTCGGCAATCGCCTGGCTGTAGCTGTCCGCCAGGAAGGCCGGCATGTCCAGCTGGCGAAGGAGGCCGTCGTCGAATAGCGTCTTGCCATCGAAATACTTGCCCGTGACCGATGCCAGCCATGGAAAGGTGGCTGCCTCTATGGCTGCAGGGTCGTGGAACCATCGGTATCCGCCGAAAACCTCATCCGCGCTTTCGCCTGACAGCGCAACGGTCGATAGCTTGCGCACCTCCTCGAACAGCCGGTAGAGCGATGGCCACATGTCACCCCAGTACGCCGGGGGGAGGTCGAGTGCGCTCACGACCTTGCTGCGCAGTGCAGGATCGGCCAGTTCGCCGCTGTCGAGGATGATTTCGCTATGGCTGCTACGGATGCGATCGACAAGATCGCGAACGAACGGCGCATCGGGCGTGCCGCGGACCGCATCGCTGGCAAATCCGCTGCCGTGGTCGTCGAAGTCGACCGAGAACGAACGGATGTTCCCCTTGCCGGCCGCCAGTAGCTTGTGGGACGCCAGCGCCGTGATGATTGATGAATCAAGGCCTCCAGAAAGCAGACTGCACAACGGCACGTCCGCCACGATCTGACGCTCGACGATATCCTCAAGCAGGTCTCGGGTATGACGGATGGTTTGCTCGAGGGAGTCGGCATGCTCGCGGGCGTCCAGGCGCCAGTATTGATGACGAGTCAGGCCCTTGCGGTCCACCCGGACGATTTCGCCCGGCAGCACCTCGCGCATGCCGTCATACACCGCATGCCCAGGCGTCTTGACCATCTCCAGTATCTCGCGCAGCCCGTCGGCACGGACCCTGCGCGGAACTAGCGGGTTTGCCAGCAAGGCCTTGGGTTCTGAACCGAAGATCACGCCGTCGTCGATTGGGTAGTAATACAGCGGCTTGACGCCCATGCGATCGCGGACCAGAAGCAGCCGCTCGTTGCGCCGGTCCCATAGTGCAAAGGCGAACATGCCGTTCAGAAGCTCGACGAAACCTTCGCCCCATTCGAGATAGGCACGCAGGACCACCTCGGTGTCGCTGCGATTGTCGAACCGATGTCCTCGAAGCTGCAGCTCGGCGCGCAGCTCACGGAAGTTGTAGATTTCCCCGCTATAGGTGATCGCGGCCGCCAGCTGGCCATCGTCCTGGCGCGCAAGCATCGGCTGCCGGCCACCCTCCAGATCGATGATCGACAGCCGGCGGTGCCCCAGCCCGACGGGACCCTCGAGCCACAGGCCCCCGGCATCCGGCCCGCGACGCGCCATGGTGTCCGTCATGCGCTGCAGGGTGTCGCGTTGCTGCTGCATGTCGAGGCTATAGGACAGCCATCCTGCAATTCCACACATAGTCTTCTCCTGGTTATAGATCAGCCAAGGCTTTCCACATCGCCGTCCTCGGCCAGCAAGGCACGGGTATCACCCGGGTTGTACCGGGCCGGTGGAGGGGTTTGCGCGCACCGCTCGAGCGCGTTGAGCAGCTGCTGAAGGTCGAGGGCGGTCGCCAGGTCGGCGAATGGCTGCGAAGGAGGGCGTTGGCACGCGACCCAGTGCACGAGGTCCAGGCAGAACCGCGATAGCTTGTGAAGCATCTGCAGGTTCGGCTGACTGGGCGACAGGACACGCTCGTGCACGACGAGGTCACGACCGTCGGTGTCGCGCATCCAGATGCGAAGGTGATCGTGGTCCCAACGTGGCGTATCGAAGACCAGCCTTGCGTGGATCAACTGGTCGGCCTGGTCGAGAAACGACAGGTCGACCGTGCGCTGCCGGACGACATTGACAAAGCTGCTGTAACCGCTGACGGTGGCCTCGCCAAGCGTCGCGGTCACCTGCAGCGTGTCGAGCACGGCCGGACCCGATATCGAAAAGTCGGATCGGGCCCCGAGTACGCCTGTGATGGTCATGGGCCCGGCGGCGGGGCAGATCCAGCGAATCAGGTCCAGCGCATGAATGGCCTCGCTGGTCACCCCGCACGTCGGCCGATAGTCGTTGATCCGGTCCTTGCCCCAGTGAAAGCTGGCGCGCACCAAGCGCCACTCGTGTCGGGCGATCCAGCTGCGCAGCACACGGCTGGCATCGGAGTAGCGCTCCACGAGGTTCAGCGCGAATCCGCGGGTCCCGGTCAACGCACTTCGTATCGCCGCCAGGTCATCGAGTGGTGTTGCCAGCGGCTTTTCGCAAACGACAAAGCCTGGGTATCCAGCGAGTTGTGCAAGTACGCTGGCGTGGCTGGTGTCGTTGACGCTGACGACGACGAGGTCAGGCTTGAAGTCTTGCAGTGCCCCATCGATACGATCGAAGTACCTGAGCGTCGTCTGTTTTTGCCTGTGGTCTGCGTATGCGATCGACAGCTCGATCCTTGCGGCCGCGGCCGCATGTTCGAATGCCGTTTGCAGGCGAAGCCCGGCATAGCCGAGCCCTATGATCAGAATGCGCAAGGGACTCATGACGGGCGTACCTGGCGAACCAGCAGGCATTCGGTACTCGTCTGGAAACCGAGCGTTGCGTAGAGCCGTGATGCGTCCGGCGTGGTCTGGAGCACCACGGTTGCGACCTCGCGGTTGTCGAACCAGCGCAACAGCTGCCGCATGAGCTGCCGTGCTATGCCCTGGGCCCGCCACTGTGGCGCGACCACCACCGACTGCACCCATCCCGAAAGGCCGTTGGGGTTCGCGGCGGTTGGCGCCCGCGCATCGATGATGCCGGTTGCGCACCCGATCACCTGGCCCGAATCGCGGTGTTCCACAGCCAGTACCTGTACGTTGTCGTTCGCGCCCAGGTGGTTGGTCAGCCAGCCGCGGTACGCGGCGCGCCAGCGCGCCTGTCTCTCCGGGGTGCGGCTGGAGTAGCTGGCGTCCGTACCGTCGAGCAAGAATGCGCGCAGCTCGATCAGCATCGCCACGTCGGCGGTCGTTGCGCTTCGCACGATGTAAAACGCATCGCTCATCAGGCCACCTCCGTTGCAAAGGCGGTTGAGGCGAGCGGTATGTGGAAATGCTCGAAGGTTTCGCGAAGGGCGGCGGCCAGGTGCTCGATCTGCTCCAAGGTGTGGTTGGGGGTAGCGTTGATGCGAAAGCGTTCGGTGCCAACCGGCACGGAGGGGTAGTTGATCGGCTGCAGGTAGACACCGTGGGTATGCAGCAGGCGCTGTGCCGCCGCCTTGCAGCGTTCGGCCTCGCCTACCAGCACCGGCAATACATGGGTCTGCGAGCAGGGCATGACTGGGATGTCCTGCTGCTGGAGCCTCTCGCGCAGTAGGGCGGTATTGGCATGCAGTCGGGTGCGCTCGTCTTCGCTGGACTTGAGGTGCTCCACGCTCGCCAGGCAGCCTGCGGTGACGGCAGGAGGCAGCGCGGTGGTGAAGATGAATCCGGTCGCGAAGGACCGAACCGCGTCGACGATGACGTGGCTCGATGCGATGTAGCCGCCGATCACGCCGATGGCCTTGGCCATGGTGCCCTGGATGATGTCGATCTGCGCGGCCAGGCCTAGCTCTGCAGCTACACCGGCGCCGCGAGGCCCATACATGCCGACGCCATGCACCTCGTCCAGGTAGGTCAGGGCGTTGTATCGCTTGGCTACCTCGACGATGCGCGCGATGGGCGCGATATCACCGTCCATGGAATAGATCGATTCGAACACGACTAGCTTCGGCTGACCGAGGGGGTAGCTCGACAGGATCTCAGCGAGGTGATCGGCATCGTTATGACGGAACACCCGTCGTTCGTTTGGTGTTGCGCGAATGCCGTTGACGATCGATGCATGGTTCAGCGCGTCGCTGGCCACGACGCAGTCGGGGATCTGGCGCAGCAGGCACTGCAGCGTCGCGTCGTTGGAACCGAAGCCGGTGGGGAAGACCAGCGCCGCTTCCTTGCCATGCCAGTCGGCCAGGCTGCTCTCCAGGCGCCCATATAGCTCGTGCGAGCCGCCAATGTTGCGTGAGCCGCCGGAGCCTGCACCGTAGGTTTCCAATGCCTGGTGCATCTGTCGGCGCACCACCGGATGCTGTGACATGCCCAGGTAGTCGTTGCTGCACCAGACGACCACCGGGTCCGGTCGGCTGCCGTCCAGCCTGGCCAGCGGGTATTGCCCGCAGATCCGGCTCAGCGTCGTGAAGGTGCGGTATTGGTTGGAGGACTTCAGTGACTCCAGCTGTTCGCGAAGCAATGATTGGTACATCCGTATCTCTCCTGGCGGTCAGGTCGCCTTGGCTCGACCAGCGCTCTGGGTCGGGCCTTGGGGACGACAAGGAGGTATTCTTAGTACCGCTTCAATGGGGTTACAATTTGACCGTTTATACTATTACTTGAGGTAATTGGATGAGCGCACCACGCAGCCTCGAGCGAAACCGGGCGGAGCTGGCGGACTTCCTGCGTAGTCGCCGCGAGCGCATTTCCCCCGAAGAAGTCGGGCTCCCGGCAGGCGGGCGACGCCGCACGCCGGGGCTTCGGCGCGAAGAGGTGGCCGCCCTGGCGGGGGTGGGTTTGTCCTGGTACACCTGGCTTGAGCAGGGACGCGAGATCGGCGTTTCGGCAACCTTCCTGGAGAACCTGTCCAGGACGCTCAAGCTCGACGCTACCGAACGCCGTCACCTGTTCCTTCTGGCTCATCAGCGACTGCCACCCGAGCCCGGCAAGACCTGGTGCGTGGTGCCGCCCCTGGTGCACCGGCTGATGGCCGACCTGCCGCTGCGGCCGGCCTATGTGCTGAACCTTCGCTGGGATGTATTGGCCTGGAATGCCGCGGCTGACCGTGTGTTCGGGTTCTCGAGCTTTCCGGTCGAGCGGCGAAACCTGCTATGGCTGCTGTTCACCGCGCCCTCGATCCGCTCGTTGTTCGATCCCTGGTGTGATCAAGCGCTACAGATCCTGTCGAGCTTTCGCCGTGACTTCGTCAGGGCACCGCTGGACCCGGATATCGGTGTGCTGGTCAAGGACTTGGAGAAGGTCGATCCGGACTTTCGTTCCTGGTGGCGACAGCAGGATATCCACGGACCCTGCCAGGGTATTCGGTACCTGCAGGTTCCAGAGGTCGGCGCGGTGGTGTTCGACCACACCTCGCTGACGATCGACGTGGACCGGGACCTGCGGCTGGTCTACTACGCTGCCAGGGAAGGGCAGGCACAGAGCCGTCGTTTAGAGCGATGGCTGATCGATGAGGTACAAAGCGCAGGCAGCGCCTCAAGCGCCCTCAGCCAATGACCGGCCCACGGGTGCGGCCGATCTTCCAGGATACGTGGCTGCCCGTTACCTGCGCCATAACCGCTTGCCCAAGCCTTGGCTCGATCATGGGCTTCCAGGGTACGAGACTGAAACCCATGCCGTCGTCGAGCAGGGCATAGCGCCCGCTGGCCAGTTCGATGCGTCGCCGATAGATCCCGCTGACGGGCTTGCCATCGATGAGTGGGCGATGACGCAGCCCGGTCTGTGCCTCGATGTCACGCGCCGCGGCAGCCAGTTCCTTGACTCGCAACGTGGCCAGCAGGTCGCGCGCGAACAATACCTGCGATCCGCTGCGCCGCGCCAATCCCTGCTCGAGTAGAAAGTCCGTGCGCTGGCGCATGGCAGCTTCCACCTGAGCACCGAAACCATGGTTGGCCAAGGCCTGTGGCGTGCCTACGAGCCGGGTGTCCAGCCAGGTGGCGCCGACAGTCGTGATCTGCCTCTCGAGTGGCAGGGCCGAGTGCAGGCTTACTGCAACGCCGCCTTGGCGTCGCGCGTCGTATCGCTGACCTTGCTCGGCCAAGTCGCCTGGCACTCGCCATACGCCTTCGCCGAGGCGCTCGACGATGCCCGCGCGACGCAGCGCTTCGAGCCGTCTGTCGTGGGCGTCGAGCAGCGGCTCCGGATCCTTGCCTGGAGCTTGCGCGAGCAGAAGGGTGCGGTGCCGATCGCGTGCGTAGAGCCCATCGGCTGCAAGCCACGCAATCCGTGCATCCATCGGACGCGGGTCGACCGAGGCCGTTGCCTCGATCACCGATGCAAGGGGAAAGTCCGACAGCTGTGCGCTTGGCGGCAGGCTGAGGTGGTGGGCCTTGCCGTCTATGCCATCGATGACCAGATAACCTTGGTCATGCAGTTCGCCGGCTAGTCCCTTGGCCACCAGGCACCCGATCACGGTTCGACCGGAACCGGTTTGCACGATCTCATACTCACGCTGCTGGCCGCCTATGGCACGCTGCATCGTGCGCAGGATGTCGCCCCGTTCACCAAGTGTTCGCAACGTCCGTTCGGCATCCGGTGACAGATGCCAGTGTCCCGTGCGCTCCTCGCGTGCCAATCCTAGACGCTGCAGGTACTGCAATCGGCCGAGCAACTGCTGGCGGCGCGAATGATGGGCAAGCGCCTGCGGTCCGAGATGCCCGGCCTGTGCTTGTCGCGAAAGTGTGCGATCGAGGCCTGTCCAGCGGTCCTGTTCCACCTCATGATCAATGCTTGCGAGGATCTCCCGCTCGGTGCGCGGACCCAGCCATTCGGTGGCCAGTTCGCCGGCGCGATGACGCATGCCGTGGGCAATGTAGTCGCGGGCAATGACCAGGTCCCGCCCGGTTTCGTCCTTGCCGCGCAGCACAACGTGGGTGTGCGGGTTGTCGGTATTCCAGTGGTCGACGGCGACCCAATCCAGGCGAGTACCCAGGTCGCTCGCCACGCGATCCATCAGGTGACGGGTGAAGGTACGCAAGTCCCCTAGCGACTGGGCATCTTCAGGAGAAACGATGAAGCGAAACTGGTGGCGATCATCCCGGCCGCGCGCCTCGAATGCCTCCAGGTCCGCCCGAGCGGTCGCAGGTCCATAGGCCTGGCCCGCTTCCCCTTCGCGCCCCACGCCCTCGCGCTCGATGTAGCGAAGGTGCGTGGCGATCGAGCGTCGGCCGGCCCGGCTCAGGTTCACGAGCCGTGTCTTGATCGTCACTCGGCGGCCGTTGGCCTGGCCGCCGGAAAATCGAGCCGCTACATGGCCGCGACCGAGGCGGGCGCCAGGCTGGTGCGCGACGCGCTGGGGGATAGCGCCCGCCTTGCTCGACTGGCGCAGGATCCGGGTCACGAAGGACTGGCTGCGCTGGTAGGGGGCGCCCACCTTGGGCTGGAATCGATCCTCTGGTGTGTTGTCCCGGTCGCTCATCGATACACTCCAACACCGGCGTAATGCGGCGTAGCTGCACCTTCCCGAAGCAGTATTTGCATGCCTTTCGACCGCGGCAGGCACTTCATCCACGCTATGGCGTGCCGTTGCCAACCCTTGTGCAGACCGCATTCGTACGCCATTTCGTGACGCCCCCTTTTATCTTGCCCTCTTCTGCCTCTCGCCCTTTGCACCTGCACTGGCCGCTATTTCACGAATAGCGGCTGGGCCTTGCCCAGCACCGCCTCCGTCCTGACCGGGCCGAAGTACCGGCTGTCGAACGAGTCGGCGCTGTCCGGCGCGAGCAGCAGAAGCTCGTCGCCGACCAGTGCTCGGCACTCCCGCCATCGGGGCATCAAGCGATCGAGCCGATCTCGCGACCGGGCATGGGCGGCTGCCTGGCCATCGACCATCAGGTGCTTCCCAACAACGCATACCCGTTGCGGTGCGGTCGCGAAGACTGGCTTGAGCAGGGGCACCCCTGCTGGCAGGTAGCCGCGCTCGCCGGCCAGTTGTGCCGACGCACCGGACAGACGCACGAGCACCAGGTCTCCCACCTGTATCGCAGAGCCAGCATCGACTCGGTACCAGCCGCTGGGTACGCTGGTGGACGCGTTGTAGATCACCTGCACGGGCGGGTTCACAAGCACCAAGGGCACGGCCAGCAGCGAGCCGACGATCACCAACGGCATGCCGGCCCGGGTTGTGAAGCCACACCTCATGGCAGGCGCTCCGGGAAGCGCGCTTCGAGCAGGTCACGCAGCATCTCGGCCACAGTGATGCCCTCGCTGAAGGCGGCCATCTTGATACGGGCGCGTAGGGCAGGGGTGATGTCCAGCGTCAGGCGCGCCGTATAGACATCGCCCTTGCCGAGCGCACGTTTCGCCTCCTGGCGTATCCATGCCTGGGCCTGCGGATCGGCCAGCGGCCGGGCGCCGATGCCGACGCGCTTGACGCTCATGGCGCCCACCCGAGCAGCTCATCGACCAGTGCACTGATCTCCCGGGCGGCAACGCCTTCCGGAAGGAGCTCGCAGGCCAGGCGCCCGGCCGCTGCGCTGTCGGCAAACACGATGCGTTGCCGCACCTCCGCCCGCAGTGCCGGAAGCGGTTGCTCGGCGAGTGATTCGCGCGCCTCGCGACCGATCACAGTGGTGCTGACGCGCCGATTGATTGCAAAGGCGGCGCGAAGCGAAGGCTTGTATACCTGCGCCTCGTGGATGAGATCGACCATCTCGGCGCTGGCCCAGAAGTCGAAGGGGCTGGGCTGCACTGGGATCAATACCCGGTCGGCCGCCATGAGCGCCGACCGCGCCAGGGCGGCGATCCGCGGCGGGCCATCGATGATCAGGTGATCGGCCCCGCGCGCAAGCGCCGGCGCCTCCTGGTGCAGCGTTTCGCGTGACAGCCCCACGGCACCGAACAGCCTGCCGAGCCCCTGTTGCGCACGGCGCTGCACCCAGTCCAGTGCGGAACCTTGGGGATCGGCATCGAGCAGGATCACCGTCTTGCCACGCAGTGCCAGTTCACCGGCAATGTGGGTCGCCAGCGTGGTCTTGCCGACCCCGCCTTTCTGGTTGAGCAGCGCGAGGATCATCGGTCTTTCCTTGCCGGCGCTGCAGGATCTCGCCGGGTTATCCAGAGCCCCATGCCGCCCCAATAAAAAGTTAGAGCTATACGGTTAGTTAAGTTAAGGCAGGCTGCACGCCGCGGTTTAACTGCTCTGGAGCGTGTTAGGTACGCCCGATAGCACGATACGGCTGCGCTTGATAGCACGAGGCTCCTTGCGCCTGATAGCACGACAGGTTCCACAGCTTGTGCGCGGCTTATCCCCGTGCCGTTTGCGGCACGGGCCTGAATGCCAGCAGGTCCGTGCAAGGGGCAATGCGCAGAGTGCTCAGGTGATAGCCGGGAAGCGATTGCCGGGCAACCAGGGCACGCAGGTCGCAGGCAAAGTCCGAGTAACGGGCAGCGCTGCCTGACTTGCGATGCAGGTGCCGGAAGTCGAACTGCCAGCCATCCGGCTGATGTCCGCCATGCTTGCGCACCAGTCGATAGAGCCAGCGCTCGATGCCTCCTGTCAGCCGAAAGTAGGCCGGGTCGATGGTCAGCACGAGCGCGCGGTCCAGTACACCGGCATAGAACCAGTCCGGCAGGACAAGCTCGATCCCCAATGGCTTGCCGTCGTGCGCGGCAAGCTCCTTCCACTCGTTTATCCATGAGAAACGGTGCAGACGACGCCCCGTCGTCTCGCGTATCGAGGTGGCGACGCTTGTGGTCTGTAGTCGATCCAGCGCTGCCTTCAGGCGTACGTAGTCGCGCTGCGATGTGCCGCGGCCGATGAAGCGCAGGATCTCGTAGGGCGTGGCCCGGATCAGGCGGGACGTCCTGATGCCCGCATCGCGCGCTTCTACCAGCTGGCTTGCCGCCCAGATCAGCACATCGGCATCCCATATCGTCGCAATGCCATGCTCGAGCGTGCCCTCGACGCGCACCGTCACGGTCGACGAGCGAAAGTCGATGGGCGCCGTGCGGCGCGATTTGCCGAGCGAGAAGAATGGGTTCGCCATCAGGTCCTGGGCATCGCGCGGCGCCATGTCCCCGGGCAGGGCACGAAAAGGGGACAGTGGCCTGTCCCGGGCAGGCGGCTCGGGTAGGGCGTGCATCTTCGGCAATCGTCTCAACGGCCATGGCGCGTCGCTCCCTGGTGGCGCTGCAGATAGTCGGGATCGAACGTGGTTTCGAAGCTGCGGGCATCGGCCCATGCCTGCAGGTCCGTCAGCGCGTACATGACGCGACGACCAAACTTGCGAAACCGCGGCCCCCCGCCAATTACGCGTTGCTTTTCGAGTGTGCGCGGTGACAGGCGCAGGAACACGGCAGCCTCGGTATTGGTGAGGTATGACGGCGTGTCGGACGCCAATGTGTGCGACGGGCAGGGCGGATTTGCCGTACGGCGAGCGTGTGGCAGCGGGTCCGCTGTCGTGAGACGATGCGAAAGTGGCATGAGAGGGGCTCCCGTTTGATGGAGGCCTACCCTGTGCCGGTTAGGGGGTGCCGATCATGCCGGCTTGGGTCTTAAGCAAAGCGACTGAGCCACAAGAAACCTATTTCGGCGCGCTCGGTCAGGTTGCTGCGTTCGCAGGGTAAAACCAATCCGTTGCGGTTCGTGTGGATGGCCTGGGCGCCGCGTCGATGCGCCTTGCCGGCGTTTGGAACCCAGCGCGCCTATGGCAAGTTCAGTAAAAGCGCAAATCCGCCAAGACGTATTTGTCCAAACCCGCAACTGCGCTCAAACGTATTACGTGTATGTGGGTAAATACGTTTTTACTTTTTCGTCTGAATATAAGTGCTCGTCGCGTGTAACGTTCGACGCTGCGGGTTACTTCATTGTGTCCGGCCGAGCCCGATCTTCCATGCCCGACGCCGGGCCTATTCTGTTTGTGGTTTTCTAAAGAGGAATACGATGAGCAAGATCGCAGAATACAAGCGCCTTGAATCCCAACTTGCAGAACAACTTGCCGCCCTGGACAAGCTCAAGGCCGACAGTCAGTTGAAGCAGGAAATCGAGTTTGAAAATAGGCTCAAGGCGCTTCTAAAGGAATACGGGTTCAGCCTGCAGACGGTGCTGGATATCCTGGATCCACAACCGGCGGGCGCCATTCAGACGCGTAGCCGCCGTGCTCGCACGGTCAAGGTCTATACCAATCCGCATACGGGGGAGGTGGTGGAGACGAAGGGCGGCAACCACAGGGTGCTCAATGCCTGGAAGGCCGAATATGGCGCCCAGACTGTAAATGCCTGGTGCGCCTGACGTTCAGCAATCCTTCAGCTCGCCATCAACTGTTCCAGGCGCAGTCCAACCCGCTTGGCCTGCGCCGACAAGCCGGCAATCAACTCGATCAACCGGTCGAGTGCGATGAGGTCCGCCGCCGGCAGCCGGTCCTTCATGCCCAGCAGCTTGACCGTGGCTTCGTCACGACGCTGCCGTGACGAGTGCTCCACGTTGATCAACTCGCTGATCATCGTCTGGACCAGCACGGCCTCGTGACCACGGAAACGGCTTTCCAGAAGTTCGTCGAGCTTTCCCATGATGCGCATCAGGTGCCTCACCACCTCGACGGCTCGAAGCAGATGAATCCGTATTTCATCCTGAAGCGCCGCAGGGATAGCGAGGGTCGTCAATGAAATGAGGCGGGCAATCTCGCTGGCGTGTTGCGCCAGGTCGCATTGGGCGTGCAACAGGCTGAGGATGTCGCTGCGCGGGATCGGCATGAACAGCGAGTTCGGTAGATGCAGGCAGATGTCGCGCGCGACCCGCTCGCTTTCCTGGTTCAATTCGCGCACGTGCAACTCCGTGCTGGTTACGGTTGCCCAGTCTTCATCCAGTGCGCTACGCAGCACTGGCACGAGCAGTTGCACTGCTTGGTGAACCTGCGAGAACTGGTTGCGCAACTGCTTGAACGGGGAGCGGGCTATCAGCCCGCACAGCACGTTGTCTGGCACGCCGGCCTCCGCAATGAAACCTCATTGCCCAATTGAAGGCTGCGCAGTATTGCAATCGGATGACACAAGCCGGGTAGCAGATCGATAGATCCTGCGAGACCAATCGCCGTGCCCGGTGTGGCTTTATGCGCTAGTAGACGATGAACACGTGTACCTGCTCGAATCCCGTTTCGATGACCAGTACCTCGCCGCCGTATTCCAGGTCGCGTGCCATTGCGCTGTAGTCGATGTATCCGGCCAGGCTGTCGGGAATTGAGGTGGTCTGCTCTGTCAGCTCCTGCGCATAGTCGGCCAGCGACGCGTAGCAACCGCAGTAGGCTTCATCGGCTGCCTTGCGTGCCTGGTCCAGGTCGTTGAAGTGGGCAAGCAGGGCCGCGCCCATGTCGGGATGCTCTTCGATAAAGCAGGCAATCTGGCGCACCCTCTCCAGGCGCTCGTACTCACCGACTCGGTAGCTCCCGAAACCCTCGAAGTCGTGGATCGCGTATTCCTCGGCGCCTTCGACCGGCGAGGTCGCTAGCATGGCGTCGACCTGTTCCTGGATGCCGTCCATGTCCTGAGTGGCATCGACCCAGGCGCCATGGAGATGGCCTGCGTTATAGGCAGCCAGGTCGGCGACATAGATCCGGATGTCTGTGCTCATCGCGTTCGCTCCTCAATCTGGAAGGGGTTCTGCGCGTTTCGTTGCGCATGAACCCCTGCCGACTAGGGCGACTAAGGCGGTCGTGAAAAAATCAGGAAAAATCGCGGAGGCTCCGCCCAGCGCAGCGGCCGGGTGGAAACCGTCTATTTTTCTTGATTTTGAGGGGGCAAGAACCCCTGCCTTTGGCTTTGGATCGAGCGTGGCTGTGGCCTGTTTTCGCCGGTACATCGGAATGTGACCGGCTCCTTAAAGCGCCGATCGCATGCTTTGGAATTGCGGCGAATGCGCTAATGTCCAACCCCATCCTATCGAGCATGATCCCCCCGCAAGGAGCGCAAATGGGCAGGCTGGTGCTGACACGACGTGTGGACGAACAGTTACGGCTGACACTCAAGCCGGGCGCATCGATCGAGGATCTGGCGATCGCGCTTGAACAGGTTGGCATCTGGATTACCGTGATGGAGACCGACACCGGCAGGGCACGCCTGGCGATCGAGGCGCCGGAGCAGTTGCTGGTGCTTCGAGATGAACTGATTCCCTGCCATGAGTCGTTCATAAAACTCACGGCCGGCTTCGAACCGGCGTAGGCGCGGCATGCACCGCGCGGCTCAGTTGGCTGTCGTGGTTGGTGGCCTACTGTCTGGCTTCGCCTGGGCCGACTCATTGGCGTCGTTCGGTCTGCGCACGACGGATGAAAGCGGCTGCCATCTTACCGACGGGCGCGGCTTCGAGGCGCCAACGATCGTCCTGATGGCCGGCGCCTACGACAAACTGTCCGAGGAATCGGCACTCGCGCTCAAGGTTATCGATACGGCCATAGCGTCCGGTTGCGACATCGATGAGCCGGATGAGCTCGGCATGTCGCCGCTAAACGCCGCGATCCTCTACAACGAGCCCATCCTGGTTGAGCGCTTCCTGCAAGCCGGTGCCGATCCTCACAGGCCGATCTCCAGTCCCAGGCGGGCGCTCGATGGCTTGGACTCATTTGGATTCCTGCGGTTGCTGCAAACCAAGGCTCCAGGACAGGGCAGGCAGGAGATTGGCATGCTGCTGGACGCCCAGAGCAAGCACAGGTAAGGCCTTTATTGGTCGCTGCGCCTGTTGAGAGAGTAATCACGGGCACCGTGGACCGCGGTACGTTCTGCCCTGAGGCGACTGCCATGATGGGACCGAACCAAGCAGTGGAACTTCATTTTTCAGGCCATGCCGGGCGGCAGGTCGAGCGGCGCGCGTCTTAAAAAACGGTTGACAAGAACAATTATGCACATGACCGACGGTTCCATCGGGACTCGCCCGGCTTAGCGCTGCGACCCTTTGGCGCATTTATTAAGTGACTGATTTTAAACGGATATCTGGAGGTGAACAAAATCTCGCCGATCTGTTTCCAGTCCGCGCCAGGCGGGCGTTTGCGGCAACGATCCAAAATGTGTTCACAGTGTTATCCACAGCTTCTGTGGATAACGAACCAAACCCTAACAACAACGCGGCTTTGGGATACTTAGCTTGCCTGCCGTATCAGCATACGCCCGGATTGTTACCGTCATGTGGTTACGTCCCACGCCCATTTCGCGCCGAGCCAGGCGGTGGCGGTCACCCTCTTTTTCCGGTCTTGAACTCTCGAGTTCCGGGGCATCGGGCAAGGTCCACGGTGCCAACGTACCGGTTGCCGTGTCCCATGACGCAGGCGACGCGCTGGTTGCGGGCTTGCTCCCAGGGCTTGGGCGGGTAGGTCCTGCTCCATGCCGTGAAGAGCTGGCGGTCCTGCTTTGAAAGCCGCAGCTCGTAGCGCTCGGCCATGTAGAAATAGGTGCGCGCGATCATGCCGCGCACCTGCTGGCGCGGCATGGCCTTGCGCGCCTTGAAGTCGACGACCATGGGGCAAGCGCCATACTGCCCCGGCTTCTGCGGCAGCCAGGCAAAGCTGTAGTTGCTCCTGTCGCCGTTGAGTTCGCCGATGCTGGGCACCAGGTTGTGCAGGTCGGCCTCGGCGCGACGATAGATCTCATCGTTCCTGGAACAATTGCTGCGCCCGCCCTTTTGCCAGCACCGACGCTGGTGACCGATCACCCAGGCCGGCACGATGTGCTCCCATTCGATGCGCGCAGCCCGCAGGGCGTTCTTGCGGGGCACGTAGCCGCAGCTCTTCAGATCCACCTTGTTCCCCGAAAAGCGACAGCCACAATAGAACTCAGGATTGCCGGCATAGAGTGTCCAGGCAACCTTCTTGGCCTCGGCAAAGGTGCGGGGCGCCGCAGCCCAGGCGTTGGTAGCCAGCGCCAACGTGAGCAGCAACGAAAGGATAGCTAAGCGAGCCATTGTTCCATCCATGGCGAGCGAGTGGTGTATGAATATACAGTTGTTCTGCTTGTTCGCCAAATGAACCGGTTTCCCGTTCAGTAGCCCGGGAGGTCCTTATCGACAGCGGTGGCACGCTTCGCTGCGGTCGTCGCTCGGCGCCGGGCTTTTGGACCGTTCGTCGGACCAAAACCGGGACGGTGCTGCGATGCCTGCAGTCGCAGCCCTTCGGGCCGATAGCAAGGCAATGCCGTTGCCCGCGAGGTTTTCCCCGATGTTGTCCCGACTGTCCATCCAGCTCAGGCTGACTGCGCTTGCAGGTTTGTGCCTGCTGGCCATCGTCACGTTGTTGATCGGTGCCTCGCTGTATCAGTCGGCTAAGAGCGCGGTGGTGGTTCGGGACAAGAGCGCAAGCATGCTCGAAGCCTCTGCCAAGCTTCGCATGCAGGCGCTCGCGCAAGCCGAATCGCAGCGCATACGCACCGATTTCATGGAAAGCTATGCCTATGCCGTGGGGCTGTCGGAGCAGGTCACGCTCCTGCGCGACCAGTTCCAGCGTGGCGACCTGTCTGCCCAGACACTACGGGTTACGCTCGCATCGAGGCTAGGCGAGGCGCTGAAGGCACGCCCCCAATTGCTGGGCCTTTATATGACATTCGAGCCCGATCGACTTGATGGCCAGGACGCACGGTTCGTCGATGACTACGCTGCCGGTAGCAACGAGAAAGGCCGCTTCTCGCTCTACTGGTCGCAGATCGCCAAGGGGCAGTTCCAGTCCGAGCCAACTACCGAACAGGAGCTGGCCGATACGACGCCAGGCCCAAGTGGCGCGGCCTACAACAGCTGGTACACCTGTCCGCTGACGGCTTCGACCCCATGCTTGCTTGATCCCTACCTCGACGATGTGGATGGGCGCGCCGTGCTGATGACCAGCATTGCCGTACCGGTTCACGAGGGCGATAAGGTCATCGGCGTCATTGGCATCGATATCAGCCTCGCTTCGCTGCAGGGCGTGGTCGAGGCCGCCAACCGCGAGCTCTACGATGGGCTGGGTGACGTCGCAATCATCAGTCCGGCCGGACTGGTGGCCGGACATAGCCGGCAGGCCGCCTGGCTGGGCAAACCGCTGGCACAGGCCTATGCAAGCCAGGCCAGTGGTATCGATCGCCTCCTGAAGGGCGGCGAGGCTTCTGCACTGGATGACGGCGAGCTCGTAGGCGTGGTTGCGCCTATCGTGCCCATTCCCGAGGTACGTCCCTGGTCGATCGTCATTCGGGCACCTCGGCAGGTGGTGCTGGCCGGTGCACTCGAACTCGAGCACGCGCTGGACGAGTTACGTACGAACGATAGCGTTTTTTCGATCCTCGCCGGCCTGGCTGCCATAGCCGCTGGGCTGGTACTGGTCAGCCTGATGGCCCGTGGCATCACGCGACCGATCCTCAGGGTGGCTGCAAGGCTGGAAGATATCGCCAGCGGCGAGGGTGACCTGACCCGGCGCCTGGAGTATGCGCGGCGTGATGAACTGGGCCGTCTGGTAAGCGGCTTCAACCACTTCCTGGACAAGCTTCAGCCGGTCGTCGCCGAGGTCAAGCGCTCGGTCCAGGATGCGCGCGGTACCGCCGATCGGTCGGCGGACATTGCCACGAACACCAGTCAGGGCATGCAGGCGCAGCTCAGCGAGGTTGAGCAGGTGGCGACCGCATCCAACGAGATGAGCGCAACCGCACAGGGCGTAGCCCAGAACGCGGCCGAGGCGGCCGAGGCTGCACGATCGGCCGACCAGGCCTCCCAGGACGGCCTGGACGTGATCGAACAGACGACCCGTCGCATCGAGCGGCTAGCCGGCGACATGAGCGCGGCCATGCAACAGGTCGAAGCACTGGCCCGCAGCAGCCAGCAGATCGGCCTGGTGCTGGAGACCATTCGTGCCATAGCCGAGCAGACCAACCTGCTCGCGCTTAACGCGGCGATAGAAGCTGCCCGCGCGGGTGAGAATGGCCGAGGGTTTGCCGTGGTAGCCGATGAGGTCCGTCATTTGGCTCGGCGTACCCAGGAATCGATCGAAGACATTCGTTCCGTAATCGACGGGCTGCAACACGGCACCGAGGACGTGGTCCGCGCCATGCGCGATGGGCATGCTCAGGCCCAGGAAAACGTGGCTCACGTTGCCCAGGCCGAGCAGGCGCTGCAGCGCATCGGACTGTCGGTGTCAGTGATTACATCCATGACTATGCAGATCGCCAGTGCGGCCGAGGAGCAGAGCGCAGTGGCCGAGGAGATCAATCGCAACGTGCAGGGCATCCGCGAGGTAACCGAGTCGCTCACGGCGCAGGCTGACGAATCCGCACGAGTGAGCCAGTCGCTCAACGAACTGGCCAATCACCAGCAGCGTTTGATGGATCAGTTCCGCGTCTAGATGCCAGCCTCGATCAGGTTCGGGGCTGTGAAGCACGGGCGGCGGTTGATAGGAACTACCGATCCGCCAGCGCGAGGTTGGCGCCCAGGCCAGCGAACGATGCTGCAAATCCGCGGCGCAACCAGGCCTGGACCCGCTCCGATTCAATGACCGCCTTTCGAAACGCATGGGCCAGCAACCCATAGCCGACGAAGATGACGAAGGTCATCAGCATGAAGGTCGCGCTTAACCCGAGTAGTTGCGCGAGTTCGTCGCCGGCGGCCGGTCGAATGAACTGTGGCAGGAACGCCAGGAAGAAGATCGTCAGCTTCGGATTGAGGAGATTGACCAGCAGCGCCTTTGCAACCAGGCCTCCGGCGCTCAGCGGTGCGCCGTTGCCGTCCATCGCCAGGTCGGATCGATCACGCCAGGTGATGTAGGCCAGGTAGAAGAGGTAGGCGACGCCTGCGTATCGCAGAGCTTCGAAGACTAGCGCACTGGAATGAAGGATCGCCGCGATGCCGAAGATGGTTGCCAGCAGGTGAGGGACGATTCCCAGGGTGCATGCCAGGGCGGCCATGACGCCCGCGCGACGGCCGTGTACCAACGCCGTTGAAACGGTATAGATCACGCCGGCACCGGGTATCAGCACGACGACCAGGCAGGTAACGAGGTAGTCGAGACTGGGCATGCGAACTCCTTGGGCGTGTGGATGTTAGGCGGTCCAGCATAGAACATCGTTCGACACCGCACGAAACCGGCGTTGTCCGTAGCCGGTGCAAGGTCGCGCGCGAGATGGAGGCGAGCGTGGCGTTGCGTTAGGATTAGCGTGAATGGCGCCCCGAAGGTAGGGGCAGGGAAGACCAATGAGGAGAGGCATGGATGGCGTGTTCCGCCACTGGTGAAGCTCGGGTTGCCGTGCTTGTCGATTGCGACAACGTAACGCCCGAGATCCTCGAACATGCATTGCGTGTGGTTGCCCAATTCGGACGCGTCGTGTTGCGCCGCGGCTACGGCAATCACGGCACCCTTGCCAATCGCTGGCAGGAGGCACTGGTGCGCCTGGCCTTCACGCCGTGCCTTCAATACCAGTACGCCGCCGGCAAGAATACGGCCGACATTGCCCTTGCGCTCGACGCGCTGGAGGCGTTGTTCGATGAGCGCGCGGACACCTTCTGCTTGGTAACGAGCGACTCGGACTTTGCTTACCTCTGTCGCAAGCTTCGTGAGCGGGGCGCAACGGTCTGCATCGTCGGTGAGGCCAAGACCCCGGATGCGTTGAGAAACGCCAGCGACGAGTTCTTCGAGTGGGTTCGACCCGCGCCAGAGCCGGAGCCGGCGTGCGGATCACCTGAACACTCGCCCAAGACGGCTGCCTGCCCAACGAAAACCGAATCCAAGCCCGAACCGCCCAGACCGCCGGTTAAGCGGCGTCCCCGCTTCGTGGTCGACGCCGTCGCCCTCATGGTGGCCGGCACGAACGAGGGCAAGGTTTCTCTGAGCGCACTGGGCCAGTACCTCAAGCGCATGGATCCTTCGTTCTCACCTAGCGCGTATGGCCATTCCGGGTTGCTGAACATGGTCAAGACCTATGACCTGTTGCAAGCGATCGAGGAGGGAGGTGGCCCCTGGAGCGTGGGCCTGGCCAAGGAGCCGGGAGCGGACGATTCGGCTGCATTGCACTAAACGATGCGTCTACCTCGAGAAAGGGGTCGCTAAGCATGTACGGCATTACCGCCATTACGCATTACAACGGCGCGAGGGCGTGGCGCGTCACGCTTTATCGCGCCGGCGCCAAGCAGGTCGAGAAAGAGTTTCCCTTTCTCAAGCATGGCGGAGAGCAACAGGCCCTGGCCAAGGCCCAGGCGTTTCGGGACGAACAACTGCTGCGCCATCCACCGCAGCTCAGTCGCGAGGTGAGGCAGCGGCTGCGCCAGACCAACACGAGTGGCCATGCCGGTGTATCGCGCTACCGGATCGGCAAGCATTGGTACTGGGTCGCCCAGACCAAACGGCGCGATGGCAAGCCCCTTAAGAAGTCGTTTCGAATCGATCGCTACGGCGACGATCAGGCCAAGGCATTGGCGATAGAGGAGCGCAAGCGGCAGTTGCTCCTGATCGATCACGTCGTCCTGCGCAGTGCCGAGGCCCAGAACCAGTATGCTCGGCTGCTCACGGATGAGCGTCTCGACACCGACGACCTTGGCAAGTGCCCGCAGTCCCCAACCTGAAACTTTGAATCCGGTCGTATTTCTCGGACGTTTTCTCGCCAAACGTGAATTGGTTCGGCGCTGCGCAAGAATTCGCCAGTGCTTTGCCGATAGCCTCCGCGCCTGGAACGAATGCCGGGCTGGCGCTTCGCCGCCCGACGCAAGGAAGCAGAGGAAACAGGATGTTCTCATCGGCCAACCAGAAACAGTTCGCGCTCAAGATTCTCGGCATCAGCCATGACTTCCAAGTCCTGTCGTTCAAGGGGCGCGAAGGCATCAACAGCCCCTACGCATTCGATATCGAGCTGATCAGCGATCGTCCGGACTTCGACTACCCTGCGCTGCGCGACGTGCCCGCATTCCTGGAGATCGACTCGGACGGGACGGGGTTCCACGGGCTGCTCTATAGCGCGGCTCAGGGCGAATCCGGCAAGCGCATGACCCGGTATCGGGTCACACTCGTACCGCAACTGCAGTACCTGGCGCACCGCCACAACCAGCGCATCTTCCAGCACCAGAACGTACCGGACATCATTGCCGCGGTGTTCAAGGATCACGGCATTCTCTCGGATCAGTACCGATTTAACCTCTCGGTCGCATATGAGCCGCGCGAGTACTGCGTCCAGTACGACGAGAGCGATCTGCACTTCGTGAATCGCCTGTGCGAGGAAGAGGGGATCCATTACCACTTCGAGCACGCAGCGACCGAGCATGTGCTGGTGTTTGGCGACGACCAGACGAGCTTCGCCCGACTGCCCGATGCGTCCTACCAGCAGGACAGCGGGATGGTGGCCGACCACCGCGTGGTCCGCGCGTTCTCGGCCCAGTCCAACACCCGCACCTCGCGCGTCACGCGGCGAGACTACAACTTCGAAACGCCTCGCCTGCTGCTGGAGGCCGCCCACAAGGGCGACGCATCGCGCGATCTGGAGGATTACGACTATCCCGGTCGCTTTGTCGACCGCGCCCGTGGCAAGCACCTGAGTCACCGCGCCGTCGAGCGTCACCGCGCCGACCACCATGTGGCCGAGGGCCGGAGCGATATCACCAGCCTGGTCAGCGGCCACTTCATGCCCCTCACCGAACATCCTCGGGGCGACTGGAACGACCTCTGGCTGCTGACCGAGCTGGTTCATGAGGGCAGGCAGCCCCAGGTCCTGGAGGAGTCCATAACCTCGGCCGACGAGGGCGATCCCGATTTCCAGCAGGGCTACCGCAACTTTTTCGTCGCAACGCCCTGGAGCGTGAATTATCGCCCCGCGCTGCGCCATCCGAAGCGCGTTATCAGCGGCAGCCAGACCGCGGTCGTGACCGGTCCGCATGGCGAGGAGATCCACTGCGATCAGTACGGTCGGGTTCGTGTCCAGTTCCATTGGGATCGGGAGGGGCAGGGCGATGACAAGACCAGTTGCTGGTTGCGTGTGTCGAGCAACTGGGCCGGTGGGCGCTATGGCGGGATCGCCATTCCGCGGGTGGGCATGGAGGTGCTGGTCAGCTTCCTCGAAGGTGACCCGGACCAGCCCCTGGTCACCGGCTGTCTGTACCACGCGGTCAACGAGGTGCCGTATGAACTGCCGGCCCACAAGACGCGCACGGTGTTCAAGACGCTGAGTTCTCCAGGCGGTGGCGGCTATAACGAACTGCGCATCGAGGACCGCAAGGGCGAGGAGCAGATCTACATCCATGCCCAGCGTGACTGGGATGAAAACATCGAGCACGACCAGCACGTCCGCGTCGGGAATGAGCGGCACGATATGGTCGAAGCCAACAGCTACACGGAGCTGCGCAAGGAAGAGCACCGTACGACCTTCCTGGATCGCAGGGTCGAGCTCAAGGCCGACGACCACCTGACGGTGGCCAAGGCCCAGCACATCAGGATCGGTACCGGGCAGTACGTCAGCGTTGGCAAGGAGTTTCATCTCTCGACGGGACAGAAGGTCGTGATCGACGCCGGCGCGGAGCTGACGATCCAGGCAGGCGGCAGCTTCATCAAGCTCGATCCGGGCGGCGTCACCATTGTCGGCCCCCAGGTCAAGATCAACTCGGGCGGCGCCCCGGGGCGGGGGCCAGGTGCCCAGCCCGTCCGGCCGGACAACAGCGAGGCGGTCGACCCTGGCATCGGCCCCGGCACGACCGTCGATTTCTATCGCACCCAGTCGCTGGCCGGCCACCTGCTCGTCGAAAAGAACTGCAGCCTGTGCGCGCAGGGCACCTGCGAGGTACATCACTATGCGTGACGTCGCGCCGATCCGCTCGATCCCCATGCCGTTCGATGAGTCCGGGGCGCTTGCCGGCGCTCGTCGGTTCGCCATCCTCGACGGCGCGTTCGACGAGGATCTGGCCATGCAGGTCTACGTCAAGGCCAACGATGGCCTGCCGACGTGGCACCCATTGGTCATCGACACACCCTACGCCGACCTCTACAAGGCCAGCCCGTGCCTCGTCCTGTGCGAAGACCATCCGGCGCTGATCGACTATGCGTCGGCCATGCTGGGCCAGCTGGACGCCGGCTGTGTGCTGTGGCTGGAGGAGGGCGACCATCCCGACCAGGCGGCTGCGCACTGCCGCAGCCTGCTCAGCGCACGTGACGAGCGCAACCAGCAACGCATGTTTCGCTTCTATGAGCCGCGCTGGCTCGAGCCGCTGTTCTCGGTCATATCGCAAGATGAGGCGCACGATTTCCTGGGACCATTCTCGGCCATTGCCTGGCGCAACGAGCGCGGCTGGCGCCAAGTTTCCCGCGCGGGTACCTGGAGCGGCGAGATCAAGGAGCACGGCTGGTTCTGGCTCGACGGCGAGCGCCAGGCCCAACTCGGCCAGGCGCGCTTGCCGTTGATCGCCGCCCGGCTCGCAAGCGACTACCAGCCGTATCACCCCGCTGCCACCGAGGAGCGCGTGCTCGAGGCCCTGCTGAAGGCGAGCACGTGGGGATACGACGACCTGGCTTCCCAGGAACGATGGCTGAGACTGGAGCTTCAGGCGCCGGCCGGCACGCTTTCCTCGGACCGCGCCCAACAGATTCTTACCCGCTCGGACCTGGCCAAGGGCGAGAAGCTCGACGCGCTCGAGCGCACGATTGCATAAGGAACATGCACCATGACCACCACTAGCTACCTCGTCCGCGCGGGCGACACGCTCGGCTCGATTGCCAAGGCCCACGGCACGAGCCCGGCCGACATCCAGGCTACCAACCCCATCATCCAGGACCGGGATAAAATCCAGGCCGGGTGGAAGCTGAACATACCGGGCACGACGTCGACCACCGGCTCAGCAGTACCGCCGAGCCCCGCGAAGAACTCTCAACCGCAGTCCCAGGCGGCGGCCCGACCGACGCTGCCTCCGACCCAACACAGCGGTGACAGCAGCAGCGCAGCCGTCAAGGGTGCACCACCTTGCGCCGACGAACTTGTGGACGTGGTGCATTTCACCGCCGATACCGATCGCCTATTCGTCCTGACCGAGGTGCAGGCTCAGGAGCTCAAGACCGAAGTTGATCTGGTGCAGAAACTCATGGACGAGTTTCACGGTATCGTCAGTGCGGCCACCGCCGCCCCCTGTATGAAGACCGCTGCGCAGCCGGCTGCGGCGTGCAACTGCACCGCGTGCAAAAAGGCCGACTGGGCAAAGAAGGCCTGCGAGGTGGGACTGCTCCGACCGAATGACCGACCCAAGGCGGTGACGGCCGAGCCGGTTACGACCGAGGCCGACATCCAGGGAAGGATCGGTGAACTGCAGCAGGCCCGTGACTTCTTCCAGACCTACGACAGCTTCGTGGCGGCGCGCAGCGGCCACCTGCACAACGTGGTTGAGGGCAACTGGCGCAAACTGTGCGAGAAGAAGGTCGCCCAGCTGAACGCCGAGATCGCAGCGCTTCAGGGGCAGCTCAAGGCGCCGGGGCCGCAAAACGGCGAGACCTTCGCCGGGGGTGGCAAACCCGATCCCAATAGCCCCTATACGAACAAGCGCACTTTCGAGGCCGGCGCCGGCAAGCAGGTCAGCCACCATATTCAGGAAGTCATCATCCTCAGCCGTCCCGACCGCCGTTACTACGTGCGCGCGCAGTTCAAAACCCGGGTCGAGCGGATCTGGGCCTACAAGGCGAGCGCCCGCATCCTGCGCGAGAAGCCCTTCAGTCCGGCGATGGTCAAGGACCTGTTCGACGACATCAGAAAGGCCATCGGCGAGGGCGCCAAGGCCGGCCCACTGGGCAAGGTCGAAGCCAAACTGTGGACCATAAAGACAAAGGAAGACCATCCACTCAACGCGCTGCGTTGCGAACTGTACAAATTCGAATCGACCCAGGCCGACGATGACCGCTACGCCCTGTCGGCCGAGGCCCAGGCACTTCGCTTTGCCGCCAGCGCCAGCGCTGGCATCAAGAGCTTCAACCCGGCCAAGGGAGAGATCGACGTCGGCGTCAAATGCGAGGCGGCCTTTGCGCTGGCCGAGGGCAAGGTCACCACGACGACCTTCTTTCCCAACCGCGCCGGCAGCACCCTGCAAATCAGCTACCGCAATGCGGTCGGCAAGCCGGTGCGGCACTCGTTCGGCAGCTTCCGCCTGAATGGTAGTCTGGAGCTGTCATGCTTCGCCGGTGCCAAAGGCGGCCTCGAGGCGGGCGTCAAGTCAGGGAAAGGTGCTGTCGAAGGGCCGTCAGGTGCGCTGGTGTTGCTTGGCACGCCCTCGATCGATGCCAGCAAGGCTGGTGGACGGGTCGGCCTGAAAGCGGAAGCCTTTGCTGGGGCCGAGGCCGGTGGCGCGCTCAGCGGCGCCGTCGAATGGCTGCCGCCGGCCGACTACGGCAAGGGCTCGGGCAACCCCGGTGCTCTCACAAGCGGCAGCTCCGGATGGAACGCACTGGCGCAGGTTAAGGCTGAGGGAAATGTGGCCTTCGGAATTGGCGCTGAAGCGGATTTTGGCATCAGCATGACGAACAACGAGTTCGCCATTCATTGTAAAGCCAACTTGGTTTTCGGTCCCGGTGCCGGTGGTGGCTTTGGGACAGTAGTCGACCTTGAGAAATCTTGGGAGCTGATTGTGCTTGTCTGTGAAACGCTAAGTTCAGTCGATTACCGGTATCTCTTCAGTATCGATGAAGAAGCGTTCAGGTCTATCAGCCAGATACTGTACAAAGCCGCGCTTTCGCCCGGAAAAACTGTCGAAGAGTTACTCGGAAACACCGCGAGCGGGTTGAACCGTTGGTGGCTGACCAGGCAGGGGGGGATCGAAGAAGCTGCTCAGTTAACGAAAAACATTCTTCAGAATAGGTCTGTCAACCTCGGTGGGCAGATCGTTCCGATAGAAAAACTACCTCCCGAGACGCTCGGGCCCATCTTGTGGGTATTGACCGAGACCTACATCGGTGTGTCCAACCCGGCACAAGAAAAGGCGATCGTCGAAGTGCTTTCCCGCGTACGACGTTGGCGACACCTCATCGAGACGCTTGAGCACATGTCTAAATCGGCCATCAAGGTCAAAGCTACAGACAGCCTCAACCGTATCAACAGCTTCTTGGTCGATAAGCAGCAAGACGACTTTAGTCGCTACCTCGATGGGTTGGCGCTACATGGGGCCCCAACGACACCGCCCGCGCGGTATGCATGGGACGTTCGCGATTCGGTGATCTACAGTCAGGAGAAAGCTACGCTGCTGGCTTCAGCTTCTCGCCATGCCAGCACCAGACAGGCTTGAGCTTTAGGTGGGGGCGTCGCCCCACCTTTCGATACCATCACTTATAGCGGTTCTGGTTTCTGTACTGCGCAACGAAAACTGTCGGCTAGAGAATGCGTGCCAGGCTCTAGAAGCAGCTTCCTGCGAAGAACTGTATTCCCAGATATCCATGGGGTCTCGGACATGTTAGTTCCTCGGGCTACCTTAATGCTTCCAGACGATGGCCCTTGCGGATCTTTCTCTGGTGAGGCGCTGTAGTAGGTTTCCGAATACCAGTCGTTAACAGTCTCGTTCGCCCCCCCGGCCATCATGAAGAGGCCTAGAGGGTTCGGTGGGAACGCATCGACACGCACGGTCAGGGTTTGGTGTTGTTCGTCATAAGGATAGTTCTTCCCGAGCTTCAAGCTTCCGTCATTCGTGGGATACAAAACTTTTTCCCCCCCGCTTCGCGCTGCGTACTCCCACTGGGCTTCTGTCGGCAAGTCAACTGGGTAACTGCTGAGTTTCCCAAGCCACTGGCAGTAGTCTTTCGCTTCCTGCCAGCGCTCGAGCGGTGCTGCGTTCTTGGGGTCAAATAGGTATGCCAGATCACTCCGGCCACGCAGTTCACTGAGGACAATTGGCTGGCCGACCAGTGATCGATATAGATTGAAGTCTCCCATGGTCGTTTTTTTGGCTGCAAGGTGATAGCTCGACAACTCCACCTCGTGAGGAGGAGCATCACCCTTCAACGTGATGTTGCAGAGGTTGTCTTCCGGTGCTCCGCACGGCCATGTGCAGACCTCGGCGGGGTCGAAATCGCATTTCCAGCCGAAATCGCCCATTTCAAAGCTGCCACCCTTGATATAGACCATTTCGTCGAGCGAGCGGACCACCACGCGAAGCACTTCGTCCCGCTTGTCACGAGACAGGTTGGGATACTGCGCTTCGATGCGCGAGGCGATCTCGGCGACCTTGTCAGGCGAGAGCTTTTGACTTTCGGGTAGGTTGGCAGAACTGCAGGCCGCTGCCGCAGTGCAGCCGACAAGTAAGGCAAGGGTTCGGATTGAGCTCATGGTTCGTCCTTGAATCGAGGCATCGGAAGCGCCGTAGTCTACCAAGGGGGCGGTAGCGGAAGGGCCAGCATGCCTCGAAGTTGGAAGGGGCTCACACCTCGATCCAGATGCCAGCGAGCTGACGGGTTTATGCAGCGCCCACGGCTTCTATCGCGCGACCGTGACGTCGCTTCTCCCGCGCACAGACTGACGATGCCAAGAACGGTGGGCCCGCGTGAGTGCAGGATGGCGGACAACCACATGCCGAATCATTTTGTTCAAAATCCTGTCGCGACCGCCGAGCAAAATCTCACTGAGAGCCGTCCTGCTTGTCAGTGAGCTCTTGGGCAGGGGCTAACGATTTGCCTAATCTCCGTTCCACAACGATGGGTAGGGCCCTCCTGCGGCGTAGCCGTAGTCTTTCTTTCCCATCTCGTGGGTAATAGTCGCGCCTCGCCTATCAGGTAGGGCTGGTCGTTGGCTACTTCTGGACGGTGAAACCGGCGAAGCGCTTGTTGAAGCCGGCGATGCGGCCTTCGGTCGTGGTCTTGCGCTGCTTGCCGGTGTAGATCGGGTGCGAGGCGCTGGACACGTCGAGCGCAATGTACGGATAGGTCTTGCCGTCGGTGTGCCGATGGGTACGCGTCGTCTCGGCGGTCGAGCCAATCAGGAAATAGACGTCAGCGGCCGTGTCATGGAACAGCACGGGGCGGTAGTCGGGGTGGATGCCGGGCTTCATGTTGGGTTTCTCGAAATGACAATGTAAAGATGTTATATCATAACAATAAAAATGAGCAATGAACCGATGCAAGGCACCGATGTGGCGCACGCGGGCTATCCTCAAGCGCCTGCGGTTGATCGAGCAGGGCCAACTACCGGTGATCCCACAGGGGCGAGAGGGGCATGCCATGCAACCCGATGAACTGAAAGCCCTGTTTGACCAGCAGGCCAAGGGCTACGACCAGCAATGGTCGGGCATGGCCCCGATTCGGGACGCGCTCCACATGCTGCTCGGGTCGCTGTTTGCTGGTTTGCAGGCCGACGCCAGGATGCTGTGCGTGGGTGTCGGCACCGGTGCGGAACTGGGGTACCTGGCGGCGAGATTCCCTGGCTGGCAATTCACGGCGGTGGACCCGTCGGGTGCGATGCTCGAAAAGTGCCGTGAGCGGGCTGTGCAGGGCGGTTTCCTCTCGCGATGCACCTTCCATGAAGGCTACCTCGACACGTTGCCCTTGCAGCCAGCGCACGACGCGGCGACCTGTTTCCTGGTCTCCCAGTTCCTGCTCGAGCGCCAGGCGCGCGTGGATTTCTTCTGCGAGATCGCGCGAAGGCTCGAAGCCGGAGGATTGCTGGCAACGGCCGATCTTGCCTCGGACGTGCAATCACCGGCATACGAGACGCTGCTGCGCACCTGGATGACGCTGATGTCCTCGGCCGGCGTGCAACCGGAGATGCTGGCGCGTGCGCGGGAGGCCTATGCCAGGGACGTGGCGATCCTGTCGACAGAACAGGTCGGGCGCATCATCGAGCAAGCCGGATTCGAAACGCCCGTGCAGTTCTTCCAGGTCGGCTTGATGCACGGCTGGGTCTCGACGGTCAGGAGAGATGAATAAGCCTTGCAGGCCCCTCGCCGTTGCGCAACGGATGGATTCCTTGCGCTGGCGGAGCCAGCCGGTACGACGCACCTAGATGAATCACCCATGCCCTGGCTGCTCGTCAGTCAGCCACCGGCGCGGGCCGGTGCCGCCGGCTGCGGCCGCGTCGTTTGGATTCGCCAGCTTGCAGCGCTGTAGCGAGAGGCAACCGCAGCCGATGCAGTGATCCAGGTCCATGTCGAGTCGCTGCAATTCCATGATGCGCTGGGCGACCTGTTGTTTCCATCCGCGAGACAGGGCTTGCCAATCCTTGTCCGTCGGCAGCTTGCCGGTGGGCAGCCGCGCCAGCTGCTCGCCGATCTCCTGGAGCGAGTAGCCGATCTTTTGGGCGAAGATGATGAACGCCACCCGGCGTAGGGTCGAGCGTGGAAAGTAGCGGCGACTGGTTCCCTGGCGGGACGAGCTGATCAAGCCGAGCGATTCGTAGTAGCGCAGCGCCGATGCCGCAACGCCGCTACGCTTGGCGATCTCGCCGATGGGTAGCAGAGGATCCTTCTTGATTGTCTTTCCTGCCATTGGTAGCTCCCTTGAGTCGGACGCGATGAAGCTCGCTTCTGCTTCCGTCATGCGATGGCATTGGCGTTGCGCCGATGACAAGCCATCAGGACTCGTCTATCCAAGCAGGAGCGGGTGTAACGAAGCCACGAGCAGTAACGCCATCGATATGTTGAAGGCGCGCAGGTGGCGCGCATCGGTCAGCCAGCGCCGTAGCGTCGTGCCGAAGGTCACCCAGACCACCACGCTAGGCGCGTTGACGATCGCGAACAGCAGCGACAGCACCACGACCGCCTGCATGCCGCCACCGGCAGGCAGGTAGGCCGTGATGGCCCCGATGGCCATGATCCAGGCCTTCGGATTGACCCATTGGAAGCCCGCGGCTTTCCAGAATCCGAACGGACGCCCGGGCGCCGAGGCGTCCTCCATTGGGAGTGCCGTCGCGATCTGCCAGGCCAGATACAACAGGTAGACCGCGCCAACGATCCGCAGCAGGTCATATAGGGCAGGGTAGGTCTGGAACAAGCGCCCCAGCCCCGCGCCCACCCCCATGACCATCACCGCGAAGCCGATGCTGATGCCCAGGACATGCGGCAGGCTGCGGACAAAGCCGTGGTTCAAGCCCGAGGCCAGCAGCATGGTGTTGTTCGGCCCCGGGGTAATGGACGTCACGAAGGCATAGGTGATGAAGGCAAGCAGGGTTTCTGACGGCATGGTTCCCTCCGGAGTGGCCAGAGCCGGCAGTCTCGGTCTTCGCATGACCGTGATCCATGCACAGCGACCATCGAATCGCCCCGAACAGTGGCGCTGCGTGGGCAGTGCCTGCGATCTCAAGCGGCGCACAGCTGCTCGCGGCGCGTGATGAGGGTGTCATGGGGGCAGGCATCATGGCTGTCGCCGACACTCGGGGCCGTGCCAGGTCATGTGGATATGGGCTTGCGCATCGCGCGTCCTGACGAACCCGAGGCGCTCGTAGAAACGCCTGGCCATCACGTTCGTCCTGAACACGCTGAGCTCGATGGGCACGCCCCGCGCGGCCGCTTTCGCCTGGAGTTCCTCCACGAGCCAAGTCCCGATCCCCAGGCGTTGAAACGCCGGAAGCAGCGCGATGTTGCGCACGTGCATCCGCGCGGCCTGATCCTCGAACTGCAGGTAGCCGGCTATGCCCGAGTCGATCTCCACGACCCAGGTACAAGCGGTGGCCATATCATGGAGGAAATTGGCTCGCTGCCATCGTTCGTCCCAACCCCAGATCCGTGCAATGTGCGCCAGGAACGCGGTCCGGTGGATCTCGAACAAGGCCCGGTGATCCCGAGATGTGGCTCGCCGGAGGCCAAGGCGGTTCATGCGCCCGGGTGGCAGTGATGAGAATCCGGTATCCCGCGGGGTGTCCCTGAATTGGCACATCTGGTTGGGTCCTGGTTAGCGACAGGTAAGGGGCGAGGCAACTGTGTTGCCAGGCTCGACGCGAGGGACTCTAGGACTTCAAGTCAAGTTGAGGTCAAGGGAGGCGGGAAAGAGGATGGGAGATTGCAGCTTGGTGAAGGCATACACCGAGGCACAACCAGAGGCAGCACGTGCCTGGTGGGCGCTGCTAGCCTGGCATATCTGACAGCTATCTTTTGGAGGCGAGCCCCTTAGGCTTGTTGACGAGGCATTTCGCCTCGTTATCGAAAGTGAGGGGTATCGTTATGTTCAAGTTACTTCGCAAGCGCACTTCCGATCGCGATATTGGCGATCGCGCGGTCGTCATCACTAACGCCAAAGGCAAGATCAACGGCGTGCCGGGTGGCGCGATCGTCGAGGGTAGCTACGGCGTCTGGTCCCGTTGATGGACCCTGGGTGGCGGCTCTGCCGTCACCTAGTGCGTAGCCGCGTGATGACCATGATCTTCCAGGCCAACCAGGCATCGGGTTTACCGACACCAACCTGGATCGTGCCAGGCCTTCAAGCAGAGTTCCTTGGCAATACCTCGAGCCTTAGGAACGCCGGCCCGAATGTCTTCTATGTGCACGTCACATCCTCCGGCTTCAGCATCTGGACATCCCTGACAAGCCTGCTGCAGTCGAAGAAACCGGCCCTCAACCCTGATTTCCTGCGCCATCACTTGCGCTTCGGTGAGACCGCAACACACTCGACAGCATGGCGCGACATCTACCAACTGATCCCGGGGGCGATCCTGTCGCTTGGCGCTGGAGTCTGCTCCTGGCGTTTCGAGCCGTGGGCGAGGGAAGAGCGTGACAGCGAAACGGCCGGTCATCCCGGCACGCTCTTGGAGAATGTGCTCAGTGCTTCGCCAGGCGCCGTGGTTCTCGAACTGTCCGGTGGCGTTGACTCCACCGCCATCGCCTACTCCCTATCGGGCAGATCCGATGTGGAGGCCATCACCTGGGCCGATCCTGACGCCCCAGATGCCAGCGACGTCGGACATGCAAGGCGTATCGCCGGCAAGCTTGGTTTCGAGCACCGCGTTGCACCTGTTTCGCCGGAAGCGCTCTTCGTGATTCCCGAACAATTCGAACCGGACAGGCCCAGCGTGTCGCTTTTCATGATGGCCGAGCGCGACCGGTTCGTACGGGACGTGATAGGGAATCGCGCGGATGTCGTCGTGGTTAACGGCCATGGGGGAGATCACATCTTCCTCGATCCGCCGAGTCCGATCCCCATGCTGGACCTCCTGGCGTGCGGTCGTTTTCGCGAGGCCCTGCACTACTACCGGGCACTGGTCGAATTCCATGGCGCAGGAGTGCTTGCCCCCTTGCGCTATCGCCACGTAGGAAGAGGCATCGGGCGCGCATCGTTGAGCCTCGGCCCGGGAAAGCGCCTGCACAGGCGGTTGATCCGGCAGGCCTGCTACGAGAATGCGATCTGGAGCAGGCTCGGTACGCCGTACAAGGTCATCCATCCATTCACCTGTCCCTCGATGTTGAACTACGCGCTGTCGATCAAGCCGCATGAGTATGTCGGGAAGGGTACATCCCGGCTGCCGTTCCGAATGGCAATGAATGACTACCACGGTACCGAGGATCACAGCCGTGTTAGCAAAGGTCACCTCACCGGCGTCTTCCAAAAAGCCATCGGCCTGAAGCAGGGCATTCTGGCGGCCGTTCTGGAACAGGGCGTCGGAGCAAAATTCAGCATGTATCGTGTCGACGAGATGCAGCGCGCACTGAAAGCGGCAGCGTTCGGTTCGACCGATATCCATCCGCGTCTTATGAATGCCCTATCGCTGGAGCTATTTATCCAGCACTGGTCTCGTCTGTCTGGAATGCCTCGATGGCAGCTCGATACCTGAGCTTCGCCCCCTGGATACTCCACGTGGTGGCTGATGAAGAGCTGGTGCTGCTCGATGCCCGCTCGAACCGCTTCCTGCTTTTCGGGCGAGACACAACCGGGGAAATCGTTGCCGCCGTCGAAGGGCAACCGAAGAGCCCGCTGGTCGAAGCGCTACTGGCCGAAGGAGCGTTGCAGAGCGCTCCATCGATGATCAGTCTCAATAGAAGCCGCGCGGCCGGACTCGATGATTTCACTTGGAGCGAGTCGGTCCGCTACAAGACCCTCTACCATGCCTCTTGTCCGTCGACTCGCGAAGTGCTTGCTGCTGGCCTGAGCCTGGCGAAGGCATGCCTTCTGCTCAAGTGCGTTTCGCTTTGCCGGCTACTGCGGAGGGACCATTCAAGTCTTGCCAGCAGTGCACCAGCCAAGTCGATAGTCGACCTGGAGATCACCGCGCTACTTCGAGCAACGCGCTGGCTTCCATGCAAGATCGCCTGCCTCGAGTTTTCTCTCGCGCTACGTGAACGCCTTGCCCATCACGGCGTCAATGGAACCGTCGAGATTGGCGTGCAGAAGTACAGCTTCATGGCGCATGCCTGGCTGGAAGTAAACGGTCAGCCCCTAGGTGAGCCGGAACATGTCGCCCGATCTCTCCACCGCCTGCGGGGTACCCAATGACGCAAGCGCTGCAGCAATACCGCCGAGCCCTAACCCTGGCCCGTACCTACTACCCGAAGGCCTTTACCTACTTCGCGATCGCCTCTGCGATCCTGCTGGCGTTGGCGCTACTGAACGCCACCGTTCCGGTCCTGCTTCGCGAGGCAACCAACCGGCTTGCCGCGGGCGATGCCATGAGCATTATTCTGGTCACGGCGGCAGCCTATGCACTGTGCTGGACCGGTGCGCAGGTGCTGGAGTGGACCAAGAACATCCTCTCGGCCGCGGTGCTGGTGCGCTGCGATGCAGCGTTCTACCGCGCGTTCTTCGATCACCTGCTCAAGGTGCCACAGGCCGAGCTGCGCAAGCTCGACCAGGGCGTGCTGGTCGCCGATGCACAGCGTTCCAAGGGTGCCTTCAGTGCGCTGACCAGCACGCTGTTCTGGATCGTGCTGCCGACACTGATCGAGCTGCTGTTCGTATTCGCTGTGCTCGCCACGTTGATCAGCGTCGCCTTCGCGGCGTTCTTCATCATGGCCATCGTCGCGCTGGTTGGGCTTTCGGTGCTGCTGTCACGCAAGGCCAAGGGCATCCACCAGCGCATCATGGAATCGAACAATCAGGTGATGTCGCATTTCACCGAGCGGATGCGCCTGGTCGAGGAGATCAAGCTCAACAATGCCCAGCCGCTGGAGCAGCAGCGCTTCGGCTCGAAGGTGGGCGGCTTCATCGACAGCGTGACCGTGGGCAACCTGCGCATCGGCCTGCTCATGCTGCTGCAGGTCACGCTCGTTGGTGCGTTGCTCCTGGCCTCGACGCTCTATGTCGTCGGCGAGGTCGCGAAGGGCACGTACACCGTCGGTGACTTCATCATGATCAACGGCTACGTCATGCAGCTGACGATGCGCCTGGCACTACTGGCCAGCGTACTGATCGAGCTACGTAACCACCTGGTCCTGCTGGACAGGGGCTTTCATTACCTGGACCTGGAAACCGAGCCTCGGGGCCACACGATCCCCAACACCGACGCGGAGGTCATATTCGAGCTCGCGGGCGTGACCTACCGGGCGGAGGGTCGGACGATCCTCGACAGCGTCGACCTGCAGATCCACCAGGGCCATACCTACGCAATCACTGGCCCCTCGGGTGCCGGCAAGACGACGCTGCTGCGCCTGCTGGTGGGGCTGATCCAGCCGGAGGAGGGCACGGTCAGGGCGTTCGGCATGGACACGATCACCCTGGACCGAACCGCATTGCTCGACGCCGTCTCGGTCGTTACCCAACATCCGCTGCTCATCGCCGGCACCGTGGCCGACAACGTCCGCTACGGCGCGAAGGGAAACCTGAGCGACGACCGGCTCGACAGCCTGCTCGGCCTGCTCGGACTCGACGCCCATGCCAGCGACACCCCGACCACGGACAGACACGTGGGGTTCGATGCCGCTGCCGTGTCGGGCGGCGAGAAGCAGCGCATCGCAATCGCCCGGGCGTTGGCGCGGGGAACACCGACGATCCTCCTGGACGAGCCCACCTCCGCCCTTGATGTCGAGAGCGAGGAGCGCACCATCGATGTGCTCAAGGCCAACGCCCGGACACTGGTGATGATTACCCATCGCCCATCGGTCATCGCCAAGGCCGACTACGTCATCCGCCTCGCCGGAGACGGGACGGTGCGCATGAATTCGGTGTGCTCAGGTTAAATGCGCATACCTTCACCCGAAGAGGCTACCCAGGGGGGCGCGGTCGCCAATCACCGGGCTAACCGCGATGAAGTGCTGGTGTGCAGTCGGCGTGTGTATACGCTTGTGGCTCGGCGCAATTCCCGGCCCGCCTACACCTTTAGCTGGGTAGCTTCAGGTGTAGCAAAGGGAAGGGGCGGCCCTCGCCATCCAGCTGCGAACGTCCGGTTTGTACAAATCCGTAGTGCAGGTAAAACCCAACCGCTTCGGGGTTTTGCTCATTCACGTCAACGCTAATCCGATCGCGCGAACGGCGGGTGTGATCCAGCAGCGCACGACCAATGCCTTTTCCGCGCAGATCTGGCTCGATGAAGAGCATCTCCGCGTGGTTTTCAGCGATCCCGATAAAGCCGATCGGGCAATCCTCGGTATCTACCGCAACCCATAGTTCTACAGCGGGAAGGTAGATATCGCGGAGCCGGGGATACAACTCCTCGATATCGGACTCTTGCAGGAAATGGTGAGTGGCGCGAACGGAGCGCAGCCAGAGGTTTAGCAATTGCGGGTGATCGTCATGGGTAGCCTGACGAATGATCATAAAATCATCCTTAACACTTGATCGCAGAATGAGGCGCGCTACTGGGTAGCGACCGTATAAGTGCCGGCAGCTTGTATGACCGCTTCGCGAGTTAACGCCTGGGCGGTTCACGGCAGAGGAAGCCGGAAAGGAAGGGAGCAAGGACAATACTGAGGGCTTATCGCGGCGTCAAAAACCTGTTGATCGAATGGTCGACGCATAAGCGACGGATAGTCCTCGGGCTGGTGAGGAACTGGCATCGCGACGCCGCCGGACAGTTACGGCACCCGCGCAGACAAGAGAGGTCCCGACGATCCTCCTGGACGAGCCCAGCTCGGCCCTGGATGCCGAGAGCGAGGTGTCGATTGCGCAGGCGCCCATACGACTACCTGGTGTGATCGCCCGGCCGGCGCCACAAATGCCATGGCGGCGGCCATATCCAGGGGCGCCGGGCTGGCGAACGTTTGTACCGTACAGGCCCGAGACCATCTCGTTAAGCAAGACGGAGACCTGCAATGACCAGCAAGAACACGATCTGCCTGTGGTACGACGGTACCGCGCTCGAGGCGGCTACCTTCTATGCCGAGACCTTTCCGGACAGTGCCGTGGGCGCCGTGCATCGTGCACCAGGCGACTACCCTTCGGGCAAGCAGGGCGATGTCCTCACGGTCGAGTTCACGGTGATGGGGATTCCCTGCCTCGGGCTAAACGGGGGGCCGGCCTTCAAGCATTCCGAGGCGTTCTCGTTCCAGGTTGCCACCGACGACCAGGCCGAGACGGACCGCTTGTGGAGCGCGATAGTCGAGAACGGCGGCCAGGAAAGCGAATGCGGCTGGTGCAAGGACAAGTGGGGCCTGTCATGGCAAATCACGCCACGCGTTCTGACGGCCGCCTATACCAGCCCTGATCGGGCAGCGGCCAAGCGTGCGTTCGACGCGATGATGGGCATGCGCAAGATCGACATCGCTAAGATCGAAGCGGCATTGAGGGGCTAAACGGGCCTTCAATCCAGCAAGAGGCCGAAGCCAAACCGGCACTCTAGGCACCTGATGCCCCGAGGCAGTAGCGAGCTGACGCTTCAGTGCCCCGCGTGGTCTCCAATAAACTTGCTCAAAAACTGCCGCGTGCGTTCGTGCTGCGGTGCACTGAGCAGCTGCCTGGCGTCACCCTGTTCGACGATCACGCCGTCGTCGATGAAGATCGCCCTGTCGGCCACGTCGCGGGCAAAGCTCATCTCGTGGGTGACGATGACCATCGTGCGCTTCTCTTCGGCTAGGCCGCGAATGGTGGCGAGCACCTCGCCGACCAATTCCGGATCCAGCGCCGAGGTCGGCTCGTCAAACAGGATCACGTCCGGCTGCATGGCCAGCGCGCGGGCAATCGCCACGCGCTGTTGCTGGCCGCCGGAGAGGCGCCTGGGATACGCATCTTCCTTGCCCTCCAGGCCGACCTTGGCCAGCAGTGCCCGGCCGCGTTCGATGGCCTCGCGGCGTGGCTCCTTCTTCACCTGCACCGGGCCCTCGATGACGTTCTCGAGGGCGGTTCGATGTGGGAACAGGTTGAAGTTCTGGAACACGAAACCGACGTGCTGGCGTAGCTCGCGGATCAGCCCCTGCTGCGCCTTGAGCGGCCGGTCGGCGTCGATGTGGATCTCGCCCACGCTGATCTGTCCACCGCTGGGTTGCTCCAGCAGGTTGAGGCAGCGCAGCAGCGTGGTCTTGCCCGAACCGCTGGGGCCGATGATCGCCAGCACCTCGCCGGGGGCGATGTCCAGGTCGATGCCCTTGAGCACCGCCTGGCCGTTGAAGGATTTTCTCAGATTGCGCACGGTGATCATCAGGCGTCCTGCTCGTGGCGGTTGACCCGATGTTCCAGGCGCCCCTGGAAGTACGCCAGCACGCTGGCCAGCAACCAGTAGATCAGCGCAGCGGCCAGGTACATGGTGAAGATCTCGAAGGTGCGCGCGGTGATCAGCTGCGCCTGGCGAAACAGCTCCGGCACCTGGATGGTGGCAGCCAGGGCGGTGTCCTTGACCAGCGAGATGAAGCTGTTGCCCAGCGGGGGCAGGGCGGTGCGTGCGGCCTGCGGCAGGATCGCCCGGTACAGGGTCTGCGCACGGCCCATGCCGATGCTGGCTGCCGCCTCCCACTGGCCACGGTCGATGGAGGCGATGGCTGCGCGCAGGATCTCGGCGGTGTAGGCCGCCATGTTCAGCGAGAAACCGATCAGCGCTGCCGGCAGCGGGTCGAGCTGGATGCCTAGTTGCGGCAGGCCGTAATAGATCATGAACAGCTGCACCAGCAGCGGCGTGCCGCGGAAGAACGAGACATAGACCCGCGCCAGCCACTGCAACGGCCAGAACGCATACAGCCGCAACAGCGCCAGTCCAAAGCCCAGCAGCAGGCCAAAGAACATCCCACCCAGGCTCAGCACCACGGTCCACCACGCGCCCTTGAGCAGGAAGGGCAGGGAGTCCAGGACCAGCTGCAGGCTGCCCTCGATCATTGCGTGACGTCAGCCCCGAACCACTTCTCCGATAGCTCCTTGAGCGTGCCGTCGGCGCGCAGCTTGGCTATGGCTTCGTTAATGGCGGCTAGGAGCTGTGGGTTGCCCTTGCGCAGGGCAACGCCGGACTCCTGGCGGGAGAAGGCTTCACCGGCCACCGCCAGGCGATCGCCGGTTTTCTCGACCATCTCGAAGGCGGCCAGACGGTCGACCAGGATCACGTCGATGCGGCCGACGGCGAGGTCCTGAAACTTGGTCGGGTCGTCGTCGTAGGTGCGGATATCGGCCTGTGGCACGTTCTCCTTCAGCCACTGTTCGTAGTTGGTACCCAGACCCACACCGACCTTCTTGCCGGCGAGGTCGGCCGGACGCTTGATGCTGTCGGCTTCGGCCTTGCGGGTGAGCGCCTGGATGCCGGAGATCGTGTAGGGCGTGGAGAAGTCGTACTTCTGCTTGCGCTCCTCGGAGATGGTCACCTGGTTGATCACCACGTCCAGGCGCTTGGATTCCAGGGCGGCGAGAATGCCGTCCCACTTGGTCGGCTGGAACTCGGCCTTGACCCCCAGCTCCTTTGCCAGCGCATTGGCGAAGTCCACCTCGAAGCCGGTCAACTCACCGCTCTCGTCCTGGTAGTTGAAGGGCGGGTACGTGCCTTCCAGGCCAACCTTTAGGTTGCCGTTGGACTTGATTTCATCCAATAGATCGGCCGCGAACACGGGCGTGAACAGCGGCGAGCCGAGCAGCATGGTCAGGCTGCCGAGCAGCAGATGGCGACGCAGGATGGCAAACGTCATGGCAGGCCTCCGGGGAATGGGCAGGACACAACTCTAACGGCGGAGATTTATTCGATAAAATAATCAGAAGGCATCAGAGCCGAAGCTCAGGGAATAAGCCTTTTCGCATCCAGTGTCCATGGATAATAGGCAAACAATGCAGGGGCACCACCGGTGTGCAGGAACAGCAGCGGACCCTGGCCGGGGAAGGCGCCCCGGGCAATGCCGTCGAGCAGGCCGTCGAAGGCCTTGCCGGTGTACACCGGATCGAGCAGCACGCCTTCCTGTTCGGCCAGCAGGCGGATGGCGGCCAGGGTGTTGGCATTCGGTTCACCGTAGCGCGGCCCGAAATACTGGTCCCACAGCTCGACCTGCAACCCCGTCGGCACCTCGACGCCGAGCAGATCGGCGGTGCGTTGCAGCAGCCCCTCGACCTTTGGTCGCTGTGTCGCCTCTGGCCGCGATACGGTGACCCCGACCACTCGGCTGCCGGGGCGGGTATGCGCCATCGCCAGCGCCAGGCCGCTGTGCGTCCCGGCGCTGCCGGACGCGAGAACCACGGCCGCAAAGTCCTCGCCGGTGCCGTGCATCTGCTCGGCCAGCTCCAGCCCGGCGCGCACGTAGCCCAAGGCACCGAGCGCATTGGAGCCACCGATGGGCACCACGTAGGGCTTAAGCCCGGCGCTGCGCAGGTGCTCCGCGGCTGCCTGAAGCAACTCATCGGCGTTATCCAGGTTGCCGACCCATTCGGTCTGGCAGCCGAACAGGTCGAGCAACAGGCGGTTACCGTTGCCCAGGTAATTAGCTTCGTCGGTGCCCAGCGGATTCTCCAGCAGGGCCAGGCAGCCAAGGCCCAGCCTGGCTGCGAGCGCCGCGGTCTGCCGCACATGGTTGGACTGGATGGCACCGGCCGTGACCAGCACATCCGCGCCTAGCGCCAGGGCGTCGGCGCCGAGGTATTCGAGCTTGCGCGCCTTGTTGCCACCGAGGGCCAGCGGCGTGAGGTCGTCACGCTTGATCCAGATATCCCGACCCAGGTGACGTGACAGACGCGGCAATTGTTCCAGGGGCGTGGGGCCGGTAATCAGTTCAAGGCGAGGGAAGCGGGCAAGGGCATCGATGAGCATCGGGCAGGCTTCTGAACGGGGACGAATCATCACTGTAGAAGGCAATTCAAACGTACACCACGTCCATACCGGCGAAGCCCTCTACACCAACCCTAGCGAGACCGAGCCGGGCCGGCACGCGCGCAGCTTCCTGGGCTTGCGGCCACGAACTGTTCGTTTCCACCAAGAGAACGCCATGTGCAAGCTCGGTGCTCGCAACATTGCGTCGGCCGTGGCGATGGCGACACGGCGGTTCCGCGAAGCGACCGGCGCCACGTTCATCAAATGGCTCAATGCCGAGCGAGTAGCAAGGGCCCGGCAGCTGCTCGAAACGACGGCAATTTTCATCGAATGCGTCGCTTCGCAGGTGGGATTCGGCACTACGCTGTCGCTACGTCAGCAGTTCGCGGACCAGCTGGGCACGACGCCCACCGAATATCGACGTAATTTCCGTACAGTAGGTAGTTGAGCGACCAGGAAACCGAATGTCGCTGGTGCAAGATAAGTGACGCCTGCCGGGCCAATCACGCTTCGCGTACTGACCGCGGCATATGACAGCCCCATCGGGTAGCGGCCAAACGCGCTTTAGACGATGGTGGGCATGCACAAGATCGACATCGCTTGCTGCACCAGCCTTGAGCTTCGCCAGATGCTCTGGCGCTACCGTATCCAGCAGAGCATGAGCCGCCTCGGTAACTGCTGGACAACGCGATGGAGCGTTTTTTTCAGAAGCCTGAAAACGAAATGGATATCGGAACAGGGCTGCAGCAGCCAAGGTCAGGCTGAGGCTGATGTGCTGTGTTACCTGACGGACTACTACAACCAACGACCGTACAGCTACAACGGATACAGAACGCCAGCCAAAACGGAATCACTGGCCGGATAACCCTAAAGCGCTGTGCGACCTGTTGCATCCATCCGCGAGAGGGCTTACCAACCTTTGTTCGTCGTTAGCTTGCCGGTGGGCTGGCGCGCCAGCTGCTGGCCGATCTCCTAAGGTGAATAGTCGCTCCAGGGTTTGATAGGCACCGGAGAGCCGTCAAAAAGGTTATTCTATGCCGTTTTTGCGCACACATTAGAGACTAGAGGTCAACTGTGCTTCTCGACGCCACGCACCCTATTGCCAAGACCGGAACCAAGTCGCAAAAAGCGGCTCGTTCTGGCACCTTTACTGACAACATGAAGCTCCCAGTGCATCGTTGGTTCCGTTATTCCGCTGGCTTTTCCGCCGAATGGGCTGAGAGCCTAATTGTTGAGCATGGGGGCAAAGGTTGTGCAGTGCTTGACCCCTTTTCCGGATCTGGTACCACGCTTATAGCGGCTGAAAAATGCGGGGCGAAAGCTTACGGGTTTGAAAGTCATCCTTTCGTTCATCGCATTGCTGAAGCCAAGTTGGCCTGGGGCACCGAAGTAGATGCGTTCCTGACAGCCGCGAGGGTCGTCAGGGAACACTACGGCGATTGGGTGGGACTCATTACCGATGTTCAGGCGGCTCCCGCGCTCCTGCAAAGATGCTACTCAACCGAAGCGCTTGCTCAGCTATATGCTCTGCGCAATGGCTTCATGAACGACTCGCACACATTGGGTTCAGGACCGGCGCGCCTCGTATGGCTGGCGATCACAGGTATTCTCCGAGTGTGCAGTGGCGTCGGTACGGCCCAATGGCAATATGTATTGCCCAACAAGTCCAAAGCGAAGGTACTGGATCCACTGACTGCCTTCGATGCGAAGGTCGAGCAAATGGCACAAGACATGCGCACAGCCCAAAACCAGTGTTGGGACGGCTCGGCGCAGGTCTTTGCTCACGACTCACGCAACCCGCACATTCCGATCGAGCCGGGCTCCATCGATCTGGTGGTGACTTCACCCCCATACGCCAACAACTATGATTATGCCGATGCAACCCGGTTAGAAATGATGTTTTGGGGGGAGATTTCCGGTTGGGGTGATCTTCATAGCACGGTTCGTCAACATATTATTCGCTCATGCTCCCAACACGCCACGGCCGATCGTATTGTGATCGATGACTTACTGAAGCACCCTAGTCTTTCGGAAATTCGCAGCGAGATCGATAGTGTTTGCAATGAATTGGCGGAAGTTCGACTGGGTAAAGGTGGTAAGAAGGCCTATCATATGATGGTTGCAGCATATTTTTACGATATGGCTGCTACTTTTGCTTCGCTCCGTAAATCTTGTCGTGCGGGGGCGCGGATGTGCTTTGTCATCGGTGATTCCGCGCCTTACGGAGTATATGTTCCAGTAGACGATTGGCTGGGTCGACTTGCTATCGCTGCTGGGTTTGATTCTTATTCATTTGAAAAGCTTCGCGACCGAAATACAAAATGGAAGAATCGGAAGCACACCGTGCCTTTGCACGAAGGTCATCTATGGATTGAGGGTTAACAGTGGCGAAATCACCGGCGCATCGTTTTGGGCAGATTATTGGCGATCTTCTCGAAGAGATCATTCTCCCCCAGCTTCAATTGTATTGTGATGAGCGTGGTTTGTACCTGGATAAGAAAGGTAAGCGTGCCGCTCGCTCAGGGTCTAAGGTTAGCTGGCAAGACCGTTATGAGAACTTTCACGATCTGGATTTCGTAATTGAGTCAGGCGGCACTGATGATGATTTAGGTCGGCCAGTGGCGTTTATCGAGGCGGCGTGGAGGCGATATACGAAGCACTCACGCGCCAAGGCGCAGGAAATCCAGGGCGCGGTTATGCCCATTGCTGAAAAATATCATTGGGATAAACCGTTTCTAGGTGCGATTCTGGCAGGCGTATTTACAAAAGACTCGCTTGCCCAAATGCGAAGCTGTGGCTTTGAGACTATTCTCATGCCGTACAATTCGATTGTCGAAGCCTTTTCATCTGTCGGGATTGATGCTCTTTTTGATGAGAAAACTCCAGATGAGGAATTTGAGCGTGCAGTTCTTCAAATAGAATCACTCAAGCCTGAGAGCCGGGAAGCGCTAAAGGATCATCTGGTAAAAAATAATGAGAATCAACTTAAAGGATTCTTTGATAGCTTGAAAAAGGCCATCGATAGAATAATTTCTACTGTAATCGTGGTGGCGCTGCATGGCCAAGAAGAAGTTTTCGATAGAGTAGATGCAGCAACGCATTATCTTGAAAATCACGATCAGACTAAGGGCGAAGGCGGGATATTTCGCAAATACGAGATCATAGTAAGGTACTCCAACGGCGATCGCGTTGATGCCTCTTTTGAAGATAAGGCCGCCGCACTCGGTTTTCTTGCGTACATCAATGCTTCGACTCACTAGATGATGGCCGGGATACCTTTCGCTTGTACTATCAAGCGAAAGGTATCACGGGTTTAGTCAAGTCCATAGTCAGTCGCGGCATACGTACCATTGATGCTCGGGCCTTGTCGCACGACGCCACACGCTTTGGGCGGTGTCAGGCCCGATGCCGCGCCTGCCCATATCATCTTATCTCCCGACCAAGACGCAATTTTTACGGTACCAATGTAAACAACGGCGCGCCGCGCATGAAGCGGATCGATGCATTGGTAACTTGCGTGCGACACAACTGCTTCCAGCAGTCGTGATGGTTCGAGACGAGCAGGGGAGCCGTACCCGGCACGGTACCGCCCATCCGAACGATGACGTACTGCCCGATGCCCAGGCCCGAAAAGAACCTACCCAATACCGCCCGCAGATCATCCAGAGCGCCCGCGCCGCACAACTCATACACGGCACGTCAGATCAGCTCCAGCTCCACCGCAAGTCTCCGGGAGCAATCACCCAAGGCAAAAGCCAAGACGAAGTCAATCAGCCTTGCCAATGCGACAACAATCCGAAAGGCACCCAGGCGTAACAGCGCAAACGACGCAAACGACGCAAACTGTGCGACGAGCCAACACCGAGCGCCAAGAAGAAGATTAGAGCGGGCCGCCCAGGCGGACGGCCCACCGGCTCAGGCTTGCGCCGATTCCGCCCCGAATGCCCGTCGGTACAGCACGACCATCTCGTCGAGCAGTTCCTGGGCCGCATAGCCCAGCAGGCGCGCACGCAGATCGAGGGTCTGCACGCCCTCATCCTCGGTCAGCTGAAGCAAAAGCCCCCGGATCATCTCGACACGCATCTCCGCCTCGGCCAAAGGACCGGAAGAGGAAACGGCAGTCGAACAACGCAAGGGGGCAGTGGAAGGGAAGGTAAGGAGATTGGAAGGCAGCTCAGTCATGGCCCACCTCGCAGCGCGAAGTGCGAAGGCAATAGCCATATACAGACGAAACGACAGGGCGGGGCGCGGGCGTAAAAAGGAGGTAATGCATTCTGCTTGTGCTCCTCGGACTGGTTAAGGAGCCACGACCACCCGTTGTCACCCGGAGTGGAGGTGGACCGCACGGGGGTGACAAACCGGCGTCCGAGGGAACCGGCCAGGCCGAAGCCTGCCCCGCACGGCCCACCATAGAATGCGGCGGCCAGGCACAGTTAAGTGCTGACCACACGGCTATGGCGCTGCCGCGCCCTCGAACGGTTTCGGGTTGTCACACCCGGTCGTGGGACTTACCACGACCGGGACAGTCTAGCGCGGGGGATTGGGGAGGGCAAACAGGTTGGGGCTTAGCTAGGAGTAGCAGGCGTGAGAACTGCGAAGGGCTGCTACCGGCCAATAGCGGACGCTAACGTTTGGTTAAGGGGCCGGCTTTAGCCGGTCCCGAGTGAGCGAAGCGAACGACTTGAACCACTTTTTAGGCATTTCTCAGACTTCCTTTTCGCTTGAGTTTCACAAGCTCTTCAGCAGGCTTAGCCTGGAAGGGAGGTGGGCCTCCAAAGACGCAATGACGCGGCTTGTGATGCTTTTTGCATATGCCATTATCTCGTGTGCAACCTTCTTGACCATAAGCAAACCCTCCCTATTGATAGTTGATAGCTGAGCAATTATTTCTGAAATCAGGAAGCCTAACAAAAAACCTGTCGGTCCTAAAATTACATAAATAAAGCCTGCCATCATCAGTCTCAGGAGGCCACCTCTGAGAGACGCACAATCTGGATGTGCGTTTCGGCTTGTACGATATTGCCTAACGATTAAGCTAAGGGGCGGCGGCACGCCGTCCCAGCGAACGAAGTGAGCGACTTGAGCGCATAGTTAGAAGCCATATACGCAAGTTCCCAGTAAATCGCCAAATGCATTTGTTAAAGTTCCAATGGCTGTAACAACTATGCCCAATATAACGTTGTTGCCAATTTTTCGTTCTTCAAGATTTGTGGTTATTAGCGTGCCGTCAGTGTGGAGATCAGCAAAGCGGCCAGCACCGGACTGTGACTTATAGATGCCATTTGAGAATAGTGGGGACATTGTGAACAGCAGACCGACCACTATTACTACCGCCCCGAATCTATTGATCCATGACCAGTCTTTATGGATAACTGAAATGAAAATTCCTGCACAAATGGCAACCAGAGAAATAACAACCAAGAAAGCTCTAGACGCGAGCGGCTTTACTAAAGGGTCAAGTAGGTGGTTGTCGGGATTTCGGTTTTTGGCGAACACAGATCAATCCTTTGAATTCTAACGACGGAGGTCAGCGGCAGGTCGACAGCGCAGCAGGCGGACTGTCCGCTGGACCGGATTGTTATGCATCTGGGTATCCAAGGCCACCAAGAAACGAAGGGATTGCCCCGAGATCATTAATCCTCTCCACCTCACCCATCGTTAGATTGCGTGCAACGTTCGGGAACAACTGAAGCAGCATTTCCTTTTGTGCCTCAAAGGCTTCCGAGGAATATCGATAACCGCCATAGAGATGATTTAGCAAGCCGACGACCCATCGAATATAAATAGTCGGAATCCTAAGGTCATGGATGTCTTCCCATCCATCTACATATCCGGCCTCGCCGTATTTCCCCTTCAGTTCACGGTCACATTCGCCACGGCAACACCAGTAAAAATGCTTCACGTGACGCTCACGCTGACCGGCTTCGTTATCTCGAAATTTCTCCCAAGATACAACGATTCCTTTCCTTCCTTCTGTGATGTCGTCTCCACAGTTGACGCAGCGCAGGCCATCGGCATCGGAAAAGATCTGTGCCTTGGTTGGGTATTCCTTAGTCCAGAGGGCGTATGAATTTTGGAAATAACGTTCAGCAATTTTTCTGCCGTGTTTTGTAGAGAGCAGTATTTGCTCTATACGTGCTGAATCGAAAAACTGGTGATCAATCGAAAATATTGACTGCACCTTCTGAATTAGACCAGAGGATGGCAGGGTCGAATAGAAGCCAATAAAGCCTTGGCAACCATTGCTTTCTACCGAATCTTTAACTTCGGCCTCATCCGTTTTTAGCACAGCCGCACCAGAGTGAGCTTTGTGTTTACAACTTACGAGCCACTTTACATTCGTTGTCCCAGCGATCCCGGTTCGAGTCTCTTCAATAATGAGATCACATCCACCATCGGCGCCACGGCCTGGGCCTCGCACAATTTTGTAACCCATTGCCTCGAAGAAGTCTCGTGCCAAGAGTTCGAAAGTATCTTGCTGCCCGCCACCCTTGTGTGCTTCCGGGATTTCTTTAAAGTCAAGCAAAGCCATGGTGGTTCCTAAGATGCATAACGATTAACCTAACAGGCGAGCAAAAGCGTAGCTTTTGCGAGTCCAGTTCGCGAAGCGAACGGTGTTGAGCACATTGTTATACGCCCAAACCACGAATCAATGCCTCTGCTTCTTCGGCAGTTATGACCTTGTATGGCTGATTGTAGTGTGAGTACAAGAATGGCGTGCCGCCTTCTTTGCAGGTGATTTTGGCCTGAATTAAGAACCTAGTTCCTACCGGATAGCCTTTACGCATTTTTGAAGAGCATTCGACATTCATAGATGTGTCGAGCTTCTGACCGGGCAGCGGACGAGCCCGAACTCCATCACTAGACGTTGTGCCTCGACCTGAGTAGGTTTCGATAGCTACGGTTCGATAATTGCTCACTGACATACCTCCATGTGCAGAGTTTTATTGCCTTGGCGTATAATGTTTGGTTGAGGGGCGGGCTTTAGCCCGTCCCGGTGAGCGAAGCGAACGGTTTGAACCACTTGCTAGACGGTTTTTAGCAGTTCAGCGATTCTCTGTGCTTGCACGCTGGCAGCGAGCAGGATCGTAGCTGCCGCAATGGTTGCCTTCATTGGCCCCTCCTTGAACGCGGTCGTTGGCAAAGACCACCTTTCAAGAGCCGACAGTAGTAAATGGCCGTCATCTTGTCCAAGGCCGCATGTTCACGGCGAGAAGATCACCTGGCGCAATGACAGGCCACGGCCAGGAGCAGCCGCTCGTATGTGTTCTACGAACTTGGGGCGACTCACAATGCCCTAGTACCTTTGGCAAATATCCGACGCGTGATGAGCGCAAAAATATTGCGCCCTTGATCCTTCAAATGGAGCGGCTATAAGCCGCTCTATACGACCACTCTGGCTTGCAATCCGTGAAGCAATTACTGGATATTTTGCTTACGCCAGTTATCCACCGCAATTGACAGACGCTTGTCTTTGACGGGCTTTTGCCATTCATCCCAAAAATTTACCGTGCCGCTATTTGGCTTGTTTTTTGGCTCATCGATTCTGATTCTGCTTGGTAGCAAGCTGGCATCACCTACAACAAGGGCCTCGCCTGTATCGAGGGTCGGCAGGATGTCGCTAAACCCGCCGAGGCTATCGGGCAACAGTCGCTTGATAACACCCTGATCCTCGGCGTTGGTCAGCCTCATGGACACGAAGTTGCTGCATTGACTAAGCATTGTCTTATTCACTTCGGACGGACGCTGGCTTATCACCACAAGGCTGACACCGTATTTGCGGCCTTCCTTGGCGGTGCGCTCGAAAATATCCAGTGAGATATCGTCAGCGGATTCCGCCATGTTTCGTTGGGGCATGTAGAGATGCGCTTCGTCACACAGAAGTGCAATTGGATGGCGTAACTCGGATGGCGTCCACTGTTGGACGGAGAACGTAACCCGGGCGACCAGAGAAACGATTAGAGGGAGAACGTCCGATGGCACTTCGGAAAAATTGATGATCTTGATACCGGCTTTGCCATTTTCTCCAGAGCTGCCAAGCACGGCAGTGGTGAACTTTTCAAGCCAGGAGAAATCCAGAACGTCTCCGCCGCCATTGAACATAAAGCCAAGGCGTCGATCAGAAATTTTGTTCTCAAGGCGGGAGATCATGCGGGAAAGCTTTCCGTTGAAATCGCCTTGCTTTTCACCACGAGCGCTGGGAACCATCTCGACATTGATGTCATTCAACCTGCCCATGAGAAAATCGAGGCTGAAGGGGACTGGGCTGTCGACGGTGAAGTGCTTCAGTACGTCTGTCTGGCCGCCATCTTCTAAGTACTTTTGTTTTGCTTGGTTGATCTCACGCGCCATGATCATGGCCTGGTTGGGCGCATTCTGGTCGCTCCGATCAACGAACATGGACACGAGTGCTTCGTACGAAAGCAGCCAGTAAGGCAGGTAAAGCACGCCGTCATCAATGGTGTGTTTAGCCTCAACATCTGCAGGACCGGCCACCTTGAAGTGCTGAATGCCTGGGCCTACCAGCGGTGAGTATTCACCATGAAGATCAAAAACAATGGCGTTCGCCGTAGAGAGCCCTGACATCTGCTCAATGATCTTGGCTGTGGTCCAGGATTTTCCTGATCCGGTGCTGCCGCCGATAAAGGCATGGCGCTGGAAAAACTTGTTACCGTTGAGGTAGGCAACGGCATGTTCGTCCAAGGTGTATTTGCCCAGCGTCAGGGCGTTCCCATCGGCTGAGACGCTGGAGAGCGTACGCATAAAGTTGGTGAGGTTTTCGCCCTCCAGCGAAAAGCAATTTGCGTCGATTTCCGGAACGCTTTCTAGGGTGCGGCGGAAGACATTTTCTCTGCCGCCGTCACGATCCAGCATCGTGCCAATCAGGGCGATTTTGCACAGATTCAGTTCTGACGCCTGATCGCTGATGCCATCACCTGCGATGTCCTCGATGCCGCGTTTACGGGTCACCTGGGTGATGAGGCCGATGAGGTGCTGTCCGGGTCTGCTGCTTTGGAGGACTGCCAGATGGTTGACTTGCAACCGTTTGAGTTGGCCGACATTTTCTACGTCCACGATAACGTTTGTCGTGTCGACGGAGGCAACCTTCCCAAGCGCGTCTTCATCCTTAAAGTTAAAAATCGGCATCTCTTCTTCCTACATGATGAGTGACAGGTAACCCTCAAGACTCCAGATGTTTTTTTCAACGGTCACCGGGGTCTTAGCTAAAGAGGAGTAGACGATGGAATGGTCGTCTGTTGCTCCCCGTTCTATTGCCAGGAAATTCTGCGTCTTGCCGTCAAGGATGAGCTTCCTGGCAGCGTCTGAGAGCGTATAGGTAATGATCGTGATTGGGGTGTTCCGGCGCTGGCATTTAGACATGATATTCGGCTGAATATGCTCGTCGTTGAAGCCGTAGCCGATACACAGGAATGAGTTGGCAGCGGTAATGGCCAAATCGGCATTGTGGATAATTGAGCGGTATGGCTCTAAATGCGTCGTTTGATATTTCTGAGTGCCCGGAGTCACGATTTCCGGCTTGTAATTAGCAGGTATCCCTTGAATATTTGAAAGGGCTACGATGTCTTCAAGAGGCGATTTAAACCAGTCCAGAGAGCCGTGAACCTTCCAGATATTCACCCTGCGCGCAGACGTAATTTCACTCGGTTCCGCCCGCTGCCGAAAAAAACCGTGTGTGAAGCCCGTGTAATGATGGGCTCCCTCTTGATCGCAGGCATATTCTGCCAGCCTGTCATAATTCGTAGTGACGATATTAATTTTGCTGAGGCTGCTGTCGAACATATGGCGAAGCAGTCGACTCAGTGGAAACATCGATTGATTCTGAAGGCTCTGGTGGAATACTTGAATGTCTTCAGAGCTGATGAGCGACCAGGTTGCTTTGATAATTCTGGAAGTCAGCTCCTCGGTCGCTGCCACTTGGTACAGCGCCGACTCCAGGTCAACGCCGTCTTTTAAAACCTGGCAGAATTTCTCCCACGCCTCGATTTCGGCATCGGATAAACCTGAAGTGTCGGTATTTGCCACCAAGTGGGTCGCAAGCGCCCACATTCCAGACATGCCATGAGCAGCCGATGCACCGCTGCCCAAGATGATGAGAGGAGCCTTGCCGTAATAGTCCTGCGCTTGTTTTTCAAAATTCAGGTCTGACAAAATTCTATCCCTGCCGTTGTGCCGATCCTAAAGACTACGCTTGGTAGCCTATCAGGCTTCAAGGCTCTATACCTCTACGGTCACCCCCCCGGCAAAGCCGACCAACCCGACCGCATCTTCATGGTCGGTGGGTCTGCCTTTGTGGGGCTCGGTTTATGAATATGTTGAGCGGGTGTGGGTAGGGAAGTCCCTCGTCGGTTGATCTGCCACTTCTAACTCAGCACTTCCTCTTCCTCGACCGCTTCCAAAACTTCTTCCACCTCGATCTGATGACGCGTCCATTCCGCGGCGATTGCCGGATTGTCCCGGATCTGCTGCTCAATGCGCAGCGTTTCGCGGAACTCGTGGGCGAGGGCGCTCATGGTCCAGTGAGTCTCGACGCCGAGCGTTTCGAGTTCCTGGCGTATCTCTGCCAGCTCCAGCCGGAAGAACTCCTTGCGCGGGTTGACCTTGTTGATTTGCTGACGCAGGAAATGCCGGTGCAGCTGCTTCTCCAGTCCAGGTGCGTCATCACTGAAGATCATGGCGTGTACGTCGAACTCGAAGGGCACGCTCGCATCGCCCAGCTCGCGGATGCGATCGAGCGGTTCGAGCCGGCGCGTCATGCCGATCTTGAACACCTCTTCGCCGAAGGAGCCGATGTTGGAAATGACGTAGACGTGCCCAGCCCGCGTCTGCTGTGCCATGGAGAGGGCGCGCTGGTTCTTTTCCTCGGCGGCCTTGAGCTGCTCCTGTAACGCCGCCAGGCGCGCCTCGAATTGAGCCCGCTGAGCTTCGTTGGCCGCGGCAACCTGCTGCTGAGCCTTCTCCATCGCCTTGCGCAGGGTGCTCTCTTCCTTGGCTGCTTCCTTGATCGCGCGCTCGTACTCGCGCCGGGCCTTCTCTTCCTCGCGCATCTGCTCGCGCAGCTGACGCTGCTCCTCGCGCTCGCGTTCCTTCAGCGCACGTGCAGTCACCGCCCACTTCAGCTCCTCCAGCCGGGCCTTGAGGTATTCCTCGGTGATACGGGCATTACGGAACGGGGAGCCGTTGAGGTTAACCAGGGCAAAAGCATCACGGATCTCCTGTTCCAGCTTGCCGTGGTTGTCCGTCTTGGTTCGGGAGAGTATGGAGAGTATGGAGTCCACCTTGCCGTTGAATGCATCGGTGACGAAGCGAATGGCGATCTCGCGGCGGTTGGCTTCGACGTAGTCGCAGGTGGCCGAACGGCCGTGCCTGACCATCAGGCGGGAGGATTCCCTCGCCTGCTTCAGCTCCTTCCCGGCCTCGGTGAAACCGAATTCCTCGGCCAGGTCATCGAGCAGGTTGTAGGTCGGCACGATATAGGCGTCGCCGTACCCCTCGATGATGTTCTTCATCGCCTGAGCGGCTTCGGTCAGCTCCTTGGCCTTGCCCATCGCGGCGAAGGCATCGCCGGCGATCTCCTGCGCCCGTTCGTTGGCCATGGCCACGATCCGGTCGGCTTCCGCCACCGCGGACTGGAGTTTCTCCTCGGCCTTTTCGAGCCGATTGCGGGCACCTTGCACTAGGTCATCCCGTTGCGCCTCGGCTTCGATTCGAAGGCGCTTGGCTTCGGCTTCGACGTCCTGGATGGGCTTGAAGCGCTGCAGCTCCTGGAGCTGCGTCTGTAGATCTCCGCGCAGCCGCACTACCTCTCGCTCGAGATCCTCAATCTCGTTCTGGCGTGCCTTGAGGTTGAGCGTCAGCTCGGCAATGCGGCCCTTGGCCCTGGTGTGCTTGACCAGCAGTACGAACGCCGCGACTACGGCAATGACCAGCAAGAGTTCCATCTCGGCGTCCTTTCCCTTGATTGAGGGCAATGGTACACCGACGATGATGGCGTTAGGCTACTGCTCGCATGGGTAATTGACTAGGCTCAAGCGGCGGACTTACGCGACGGGGAGAGGTCGCTTTCGGCCAGAAGCGGACGACGGCGAACTCCTTGAGTTATATATGAGAGCGCGAACTTTATCTTCCTGGCATTCCTGTCCGATCTGTTTGCTCAAGCCTACGGTAGCGGGCTGGGGCTATCACCGTCTAGTGCAGTTCAGTTTGCATACAGGAATGCCAATCATATTATTCCATTATGCGGCGTGAGTGTTGTATAGGTCATAAATCATTATATAAGAGGCAGGCATGTCAGGCGCGACGGATAGCGAAAGAATAATTAAGAATCAATTTGAAGTGCTTAAGAGAATTGATACCTATATTGGTGCAACAAACACCAAATGCACAATTATCATGTCGTATTGCGCGGCAGCTACTGCATTCATTTTGGCGATTCTGGATAAGCTGGACTTGGCTGGCGCGAGTATGCAGTTGATGGTCGCAGTAGGGTTGTTCTCGGTCCTTGCGCTGGCTTTCTCGCTCTGGTGTATGGTATTGGCTGCGCTCATTATATTTCCCATTACATTCGGCAAGCCAAACACGCTCAGCGGAGAGTCGCTTATTTTCTACGGTGATATTGCTTCTTGCAAAACATCGGAAGAATACTCAAATAAAGTTCTAAAGAAAACTAATGATGATTTTCTAGAGGATCTTAACGGGCAGATTTACACGCTCGCAACAATTGCTTCCGGAAAATTTTCTCGCATTCAGTTTGCAACCATAATTTTAATGATTCATTTCGGGTGTGTGACTGCTGTGTTGATTGGTGCGGCTATCTTTCATTTGTGCTAAATGTACTCAGAAGGAGAATGGAAGCTATGTCTTCGTTGAAGGACGTGTATAAGTCATTCGATAATGTATTTGATAGGACCATCAAAAAAAGTATAGATGGTTCGAGCCTTGGGCTGGAATCGCTAAGTGAGAGTGTCCTTCGACGCGCGGTGGACAGCGGAGAGATGCTCGCAAGTTCAAATATTGCAGAGGCAGAGTTTGGCATCCAGGAAGCTATCCGTGGATTGTTTGGTAAAAGAAGGATAAATGCACATAGCATTGGAGGGCATCCGGATTTCCAGCATCTGAGTGATCCGGGAATGACCGAGTACGGTTTCAATGTCTCGCTATTCATGGATATTAAGGGGTCAACGAAATTAGGGCTGATTTATAGTCCGGAAGAAGTTTTTTTCATCAAGAACACAATCATACGATGCGCGATTGAAACCATCCGAGCCTTCGACGGCCACGTTCACAGAATCATGGGGGATGCTGTTCTGGCTTTCTTTCGGGCCGATGGTGAAACCGCTCGCGACGCCGCTATTGACGCAATCAACTGTGGTTGCTACCTCGTAGAGTTTATGCGGCAACTCGTAGCTCCGAAGCTACGGGACAGTAACGTCGCTGACGATGTCGGGATTCGAGTCGGTGTGGACTATGGCAAGCATAATGACGTCCTTTGGGGGATGTACGGCTTTCAGGGTTCCTCAGAAGTCACAGCAACATCATTTTTCGTTGATGTCGCAGCGAAGTTACAGCAGAGTGCTCCTCGCAATCGAGTCATGATCGGAGAGTCTATTCGGTCGCTTTTAGATCTGCATGAAGAGCTTGTTGAACTTAAACGTGTAAATAACGGAGCGGCCGTCGAACAGTATGTTATGCCAAATTACACTGGCGCCGATGGAAGGCCTGTAAACTATAGGAAGTATGTTCTTAAGCAGGAAAGGTACTTCGCATTGCTGCCCAAGCCCGAATGGCAGAATGCTCCAATAAAAATAAGTGCTTTGCTCAAGGCAAAGGAAAATTTCGTCTACTCGAATCCCGAAACCTATCATGCATGCTCTCGAGTGCTGCCGAAAGGGATTGGAATAGATTTTAAGGCTAGGTTTTATCTCCCGTACACCAGTGGAAAGGTTCAGGTTCGCTTTAGGGTGAAGAATCATGGGCAAGAAGCGGGGGGAGATCTCACATATGAAGTATATGTCGATGCTCAATATAATCGTGAGCGTGGAGAGTATTGGGCTAGTTATTGGAGGGGCACGGCTTATACTGGCCTTCATTACATGGCTATATCCGTCTTGGTCGACGGGCGAATTGAGCACAAGGAACAAGAGTTTGGTGTTTTTATTGGTGATCCCTCCTGATCAGTTGCGGCTCTATTATGATGGAATTGAATAAAAACGGAAAAGGGCCGGGCGGGAAAAGCAATGCAACAGGCTGAATCAAGGATGGTCGCGTCAACAGTGCGGTTTGCGCCTTGGGTCGGCGACGCCTATGCGTCCGGTTTCCAGGGTGTGCGCACACTGCTTGTTGGCGAGTCGCACTACGGTGCCAAGCGGTACGAGCGCCCAACAGTGACATCGGAGTTGATCAAGGCTTTGGCATTTGGTGAGCGCCATCCTCAATCAACCCGAAAGCTAAAGCGTCACCCTCACTACGCCAAAATTATGTGTGCGGTCATGGGCGTCAGTTCCAGTCGCGGTTCCTCTACGGCTCGACGGCGGCACTTCTGGAACCAGGTGGCCTACTATAATTTCATTCAGACCTTCCTTGAGAAACCGCGCCTGGCCCCATCGGCCCAGGCGTGGGCGCGGGGCGACCGCCCCTTCACTGAGGTGATGCGCTGCCTTGATCCGCAGATCGTTGTTTGCTTCAGCAAACGCAATGGGAAGAGGGTGCGGGCCTTAGCAGGTGATGTGCCGGTGGTGGTAATTAACCATCCTTCCTCTGGGTTTAGCTACGCGGAAAACAACCCTTTAATTGCGGCGTGCTATCAGGCTGTTCGGGGGGGAGGCACCCCCTGCACGTCATTTCAGGCGTGCGATACGTTTGAGCGGTGGCAAACCTTGTCCCGTCTTGCCTTGCCGGCACGTGGGAGATTTATTCCCGAAGCAGAGAAGCCTGAAGTCCTGGAGCAATGGCGACGGCTCATGGAGTCGCTAGATATCGAAGCTATCAATGCGAACGCGCCTTCTGGTTAGTCAGAGCGTATCGGACGGCCACCGATCTACCCGACGTGTACGTGCCAGTTTGGCAGCGTTAGATACGGAACACTGCTTTTCCTACGGCGAAACATAAGGCTGTTGCGCTCATATTGATTTTGCTAGTTTCAGAACTCCTACCGTAGGTGCTTTGGAGGTCGGCTTTTGAAATCCCGTAAGATTGTTCAGCTGCAGATGAACTCTGGCACACATGCTGCCTTGGTGGCGCTATGCGAAGACGGGTCAGTCTGGCAACGCAGCCTGGACGCTACGGAGCAGCCTTGGCTGATGCTGCCTGCTATCCCCGCGAACGCGCCGGCGACGCCTAAGGCAACGAGTCCATCGACGGGCCCTAAACCTGCCAATACTGGGCAGAGGTGGGAAGCTGAACATGATGAATACTTGAAAGTCCTCTGGCATCAGGAAAAGAAGCTGTGCTCAGAGATAGGAGAGCTGATGCAGCGAACCGAAGGCGCGATCGCCGCACGTCTAGCGCATCTGGAAATCTTTGCCGACCGTGAAGCAGCACGTGTAGCTGACCAGGCGCGGAGAGATGCCAGATCAGCACAGGGTAGAGGCAACTGGGACAAGCAGAACCTATAGCCTAGGCCCCAAGGCGAGCCAAGACACCAGTCGAAGAGCCTTGTTCTGCCCAGTCCGCCTTAGCAGGGGTGGTTATGGATCTACGATGCAGCTCGGATCGCTAGCCAGCCCTGCGCGAAGCACCAGCTATTTCACAAGGACGTCGCTTTGAAACTGCAAGCTGTAAAAAAAGAAAAACTCGAACGTGCTCTGCAGGTGTTCGACCAAGAGCTTCGCCACACTCGCCAATGGCAAGGGTGGACCGAGCACCAAGCACACCGATACGCAATCAGCGCTAATGGCCAGCTGTACCCGGCCAAGAAGATCGTCTCGCTCGCGACAGGTACCCCAGTAGGGCTTTTCTCAGGTGGCCAGCCGACCAACGGGTTCCTGAAACGCCACGGCTTCACGATTGTGGATTTGCCTCGCTCCTCTGAACCCGAGCTCCGCTTTGTAGTGGGCCAGGTATACGACCGCCAGACGGAAATACATGATTGGTTCGGTGGTAGCCGGCAAAGCGGTATTTCAGCCTCGGCAAAGGTGCCTGCGATCTTCATTTTCACCGGTGAATCCGGTGAACAATACGGATATGCCGATAAGCATGGTCTAGACGGTGTGCTCAGTTACACCGGTGAGGGACAGTCAAACGACATGACGCTCACGAAAGGCAACCGCGCCATTCTCGAGCATGCCAAGACAGGTCGGGCTATCCATGTCTTTGAGGCCTTGGGCAAGGGTCAGGGGCAACGCTACATCGGCGAGTATGCGTGCGCGAGTCATGAGTGGCGCGAAGGGCAGGACAAGCACGGAAACGTTCGGAAGGTAGTGGTGTTCAACCTCGTGCCTGTAGGACTTGAGCTCGAGCGACCGGAACTCGTCGAGGACGACGATGAGAGCGATCCTAGTCTCTCGCTAGCGCAGTTGCGAGAGCGTGCCCTAGCGGCCGCGGTAAGCTCTGGTCCAGGCAGTAAAAGCGAGGCCTTAAGGACGAACTACCGGCGCAGCAAACGTATCTCAGATTACGTTCTAAAAAGAGCCGATGGTAAGTGCGAGAGCTGTAAAAAACCGGCCCCATTCATTAAGAGAAACGGCTCGCCTTACCTTGAACCACACCACGTAAACCGTCTCTCCGATGGCGGACTGGATCACCCACGTTTTATCGGGGCGGTGTGTCCAGACTGTCATAGGGAAATACATCATGGTATTCAGGGGCACGTCAAAAACGACCGGCTAAAGGCTTACGTGGCTGAGCTCGAGCAACAGCTGACGACACCTTGAGAGGGCGTGGGGTTGGAACGGCTGGTGGCTGCGATCGAAGTCCAGAATGTTGATGGCATCGCTCGCCTTGGGTGCGTGCCGTGACCCTTCGGGGCAGCCACTGTGTTTCGCATTGTTCACCCATCCGGCCGTTCTTAACAGGCACGAACTCGGCCGCATGAGAGTTCTAGATAGTAGTTTCAGCAAGGCTGATTAGTTTTTTATTCGGCTTAAGGATAAGCAAAGTGAATAATCGAAGCGTGATGACCGATGTGGAATTCTGTAGTGCGCTGGTGCCAGACGCCGGCGAGCACTACGGCCGCGCCTTGGATGTTATGTCCGCCTATCCGGACTATGCGAGCGCGCAGTTTCGAATAGTGATTGAGCATCTGGTCATCATGCTGATCAAGCGTTTTCGTCTAGATGTAGAGGGGGCTAGCCTCTACGAAATGATAAACGAGCTTTTCTCGCGTCGCGTTATTGACTATGACTTACGGTCGGAGCTGCATGCTATTCGCATCGCAGGGAATGCAGTGGTTCACTCAGGGATGCGCCATTCAAATGGTGCCGAGGGCACAACCATCCGAGAGACTCCTGGCACAACTGCAGCTGGGGACAGGCAAAGCGCAGTTGAGGCGAGGAAAACTTTAATACAGGTGTTTCAGCGCGTTTTTGGTTTGCTCAATAGGGGCATCGACGTCCCAGTCATACACACTGTCGAAGTGGGTGACTTCACCAGCCAGCAGATTCTCTGGAAAGCGGTTACCACAATGGACTTCGAAGCCAAAATGGCTGCGGGCCTGATTCTTGAAGCCCAGTCGATGGGCCCTATAAATACTAATGCCATAGTCATAGGTTATGGCGAGGACGCGCATCGAAAAACTACGCTGCGAATGGCTGCTGAGTTGTATTGGGCAGCCTGTGAGCTAAGTGCAAAGTTGGACAGGTTTGCACTCGGGGAAATCGAGTCGAAAGGCGGGAAAGAGAAATGCCTGTTTAAGCTCGCGAATACCGAGGCCTTGTATCGCTATGCGATGCTAACCGTTGATGCGAACGAGGGTGAAGAGAGTCACCGACTGGGTGTAAAGGCGCTTGAGGTTGCGGCGAAGCGAAACTATCCCCCGGCCTGTGTGCAGTATGCTGACCTGTTGCGCCAGGAGGGGAAATACCAAGAGGCATTGCGCATGCTCGAGACGGCATTGGCGAACGGGGAACTCAGTGCGCACGCCGGTCTTGCGTTTCTTTACCTAGAACAAGACTCATCGCTCTATTCGCCAGAGAGCGCAGAAAAATGCCTCCAGGACGCTATCGATAGAGGCTGCAACCACAGTGAGTATTTGCTTGGTCGATGGCTCTACGAAGGAGAGAGGTTAGTAGCAGACAAAGAGAGAGGTCTCCAGCTTCTAGAGCGGGCGGCCGAAGCCGGGCATGCGCAGGCAAACTTCTATACCCAACATATCGTGGGTGACAAGTTGGCGAAAAGGATGCAGCTGGAGTTTCTCAACTTGCTTTCTGCTCTTGGTCCCGCAGCCGACGCGCCAACACAGAATCGAAACGAGAGCTGCCTGTGCGGCTCGGGGAAGAAGTACAAGAAGTGCTGCTATCTGAAACGTAAAATCGCCACCACTCCCTCGCGTCAGCGATGAGCGCCCGCTAGGGTCGAGACGGCCCCGGCCGGCTTGATGCGAAGCACGCCAGCGCGACCCGACCCAGTCGGGTGACGCCTAATCTTTGCCCTTTTGCTCTTTCCGTTGCTCTAACCCACACCCGTCGGAACCCCCCCAACCACACCCCACCGCGACCTCACGCACCTACCTACACCGGGCATTTGCCGCTACAGTGCCAGCAGCCCCGTAGTCTGTTGCAAGGATCGCCGTCCGGATGGCTTCACCGTCTCAACCCAAAAGCCTGATATTCGATCTGGAAGTCACCCCCGGCAAAGCCAACCAACCCGACCGCATCTTCATGGTCGGTGGGTCTGCTTTTGTAGGGCTCGTTTCATGATTATGTTAAGCGGGTGAGGGTAGGGCAGTCCCTAGTTGTTTGTTCTGCCACTTCTAACTCAGCACTTCCTCTTCCTCGACCGCTTCCAAAACTTCTTCCGCCTCGATCTGATGACGCGTCCATTCCGCCGCGATTGCCGGGTTGTCCCGGATCTGCTGCTCGATGCGTAGCGTTTCGCGGAACTCGTGGGCGAGGGCGCTCATGGTCCAGTGCGTCTCGACGCCGAGCGTCTCGAGTTCCTGGCGAATCTCTGCCAGCTCAAGCCGGAAAAACTCCTTGCGCGGATTGACCTTGTTGATCTGCTGGCGCAGGAAATGCCGGTGCAGCTGCTTCTCCAGTCCGGGGGCATCGTCGCTGAAGATCATGGCGTGCACATCGAACTCGAAGGGCACGCTCGCATCGCCCAGCTCGCGGATGCGGTCGAGCGGCTCGAGCCGGCGCGTCATGCCGATCTTGAAGACCTCTTCACCGAACGAGCCGATGTTTGAAATGACGTAGACGTGGCCGGCCCGGGTCTGCTGCGCCATGGAGAGGGCGCGCTGGTTCTTTTCCTCGGCGGCCTTTAGTTGCTCCTGCAGCGCCGCCAGGCGCGCCTCGAACTCCGCCCGCTGGGCTTCATTGGCCGCAGCGACCTGCTGCTGCGCTTTCTCCATCGCCTTGCGCAAGGTGCTCTCTTCCTTGGCCGCATCCTTGATGGCACGCTCGTACTCGCGGCGAGCCTTCTCTTCCTCGCGCATCTGCTCGCGCAGCTGGCGCTGCTCCTCGCGCTCGCGTTCCTTCAAGGCGCGCGCGGTCACCGCCCACTTCAGCTCTTCAAGTCGGGCCTTGAGGTATTCCTCCGTGATACGGGCATTACGGAACGGGGAGCCGTTGAGATTCACAAGGGCAAAGGCGTCGCGGATCTCCTGCTCCAGCTTGCCGTGGTTGTCGGTCTTGGTTCGCGAGAGGATGGAGTCGACCTTGCCGTTGAAGGCATCGGTGACGAAGCGAATGGCGATCTCGCGGCGATTGGCCTCGACGTAGTCGCAGGTGGCCGAACGGCCCAGCTTGACCATCAGGCGGGAGGATTCCCGCGCCTGCTTGAGTTCCTTCCCGGCCTGGGTGAAACCGAACTCCTCGGCCAGATCATCGAGCAGGTTGTAGGTCGGCACGATATAGGCGTCGCCATACCCCTCGATGAGATTCTTCATCGCTTGAGCGGCTTCGGTCAGCTCCTTGGCCTTGCCCATCGCGGCATAGGCATCGCCTGCGATCTCCTGCGCCCGTTCGTTGGCCATGGCCACGATCCGGTCGGCTTCCGCTATCGCGGACTGGAGTTTTTCCTCGGCCTTTTCGAGCCGATTGCGGGCACCCTGCACCAGGTCGTCCCGCTGCGCCTCCGCTTCGACGCGAAGGCGCTTGGCTTCAACTTCGACATCCTGGATGGGCTTGAATCGCTGCAGCGCCTGGAGCTGCACCTGTAGATCACCGCGCAGGCGCACCACCTCTCGCTCGAGATCCGCGATCTCGTTCTGTCGAGCCTTGAGGCTGAGCGTCAGCTCGGAAATGCGGCCCTTGGCCTTGGTGTGCTTGACCAGCAGTACGAATGCCGCGACTACGGCAATGACCAGTAAGAGTTCCATCTAGCCGTCCTTTCCCTTGATTGAGGGCAATGGTACACCGGCCGTGATGGCGTTACGCTACTGCTCACATGGGTAATTGACTTGGCTCAAGCGGCGGACTTGCGCGACGGGGGAGAGGCCGCTTTCGGCCAAAAGCTGACGTTCGGGCCGTTCCACTTTGTGCAAGAAGCAATGTTGATTACTCTTGAATTCGCTTCAATTTCTACGCGTTGCCTACCATGTTGCCGCCCCGCCTGGACGAAAAATTAATTGCCGCCCAAGCGAGGGATTATTTCCATCTGGATGCCTCAGCTTATCGAGCAGCTTACATAAGTCGGCCACTCCCCACTTTGCTGCATCTGAGCAGATGAAAGTTTTTCGACCATCTGCAACGCCTGTTCATGAGGGGATGCATTGAAGTCGAAGCCCATCTGATCCCTGTACGGCATCCGGCCACGCCAGTAGCCCATGCCCTGATCCAGCAGGATCTTGCTGATCTTGCCCGACATCCAGTTCACCGTGATGACCCTGCAGTGCAGCAGATCGCGGGGGCTGTTCATGACGCTGATGTTCGGAGCGATATCGAACTGGCTCTTCAGCCAGAGCTCGAGAATCGCCTCCTGATCGTCTACGCGCATCCAGTCATGGCTGAGCAGATAGCTTGGCTGGCTACCGCTCGGCGCCAGAGTCTGCACGGCTAGCGACTGCAGTTGATCATTCCGGAAAAGGTCCAGGAAGCTGCTCAGGAGCATCAGCGACCAGGGCGACTTCAGGTAGCGATCCGAGTAGCTGACGGAGACGGCCTGATCATTGGCAAGCAAAGAAGCCAACTCCGGCATCTGGTCGTCGATTAACGCGGCGATGCGTTTTTTCAGAGTTTTGACGGGGCCGTCGAGCTGAGAGGTGACTTCGACGATGCGTGCGCCTTGCGGAGGCTGGCTCCAGCCGCTGCAGTCGATGCTGTTGCCCGCAACAGCTGGCATCAGTTTGCTGGTAGCCCAGACCACATCGGCATGTCCTTGTAGCCAATCGGCTCCGGGCACTCCGACGTTGTTCATGTTGCTGTAAAGGCTCCGGGCGCCAGCCTGGGATGACAGTTGGGCAACCAGATAGGGAGCTTGCAACGTTCCGGTTTGCAGCTCGACTAGCTCAACGCCCAGACGGGCAAGCAGTGCCAGGGTTTCCTTTTGCTCAGCGTTCAACAGCGCCGGATCAGCAATGCCGAGGCGGACCTTGAGTCGTTCGGCAATGGCCCAGGTCAGCACCTGTTCCCGGAAGCGAGGATGGTCGAGATCCCAATCCGCACAGTCGCCGTGGAGGCACAGCAGAATCGCTGCTGTCGGATCTCGGCGATCTAGCGAGTTGATGGCGGCACTCAGTTCGCGCAGCGGGCCAACCGAGCAATAGCGCGCGCCATGCAGGCCAGCAAATGTATCGGGCAAACCCAGATGCTCAATCAGCCGGGATTCGTTCAGCCACCGCAGTGCCAGCTTGCGATCCAGCTCTTCACGCTCGACACGGCTGTCCTGGCTGGCCAGGCAGTGCGAGCAGACATTCTCGCAGTTGGCCGGGCACTGCAGCCGATCCAGAGCCTTGCCCAGCAGCAATGCGATATCGCTCAGGCCGGCCAGCACGAAGCCGGCGCCCCCGCTGACTTCATCGAACAGCTGGATGACCGAACGGCCTTGTCGGGTGTGACGGTCGCGGTCTAGACGATGGCTGAAGCCCATTTCGCTACTGGCGATACCGAGCCGGTCGGCGATCACGTCGCGCATGGCAACGCCGAGCGTTGTCGCAATCAGACGGCCCTCGGGAGTGTCGGGAAGCCATTCACCTGTGAGTGGACTCCTGAGGAAGACCTCCAGCACATCGGTACGGATCTGGTAGCCCAGATGCAGATTGGCCTTGACCGCTTCGCCCGAACAGTCGCGCTCCTTGCGGCTGCCGGCCAGTCCGCCAACCGGGCGGTGCGCTTTATCGGGTTGCAGATCCTTGGGCATTTCGCCCGAGGCGAGCATGGATTCCGCGCGTCCACAGGTCATGCAGACGGCATAACCCTTTTCATGTTCGCCGGACGAATGATGGAAGACGCTGCCGTCATGGCCGAAGCGCACGAAGCCGCAATGCTGGTCGGGTAGGGCGATGCTTTCGCCATTTAGCTGGATGCGCGGTCGCTCGACGCGGATGAACTTCTGCGAAGTGACGTCGTTGGTGGTTTCTTCGTAGAAGTCGGTCACGAAGCCACCCGGACGCAGCACCATGCGGCGCTCGCTGGGTGGAATCGGGGTCGTGCAATGCGAGCAGCACAGTCCCTCGTTATTGGCATAGGCGTTTTCGATCACGCCCGTGTTGCCGCATTCAGGGCAGCGCCAGGCGATGTCGAATTTCTGAGCTTCGTTGACCTGCCCGTCGGTATGCCACTGCAGGCTGACACCGGCAGAACGGTAGACGCGGCCATCGATCACCACCTGAGCGCCGGGAGCATATTCGCGAATGGCGATGTTCAGGCTGCGCGACGGCATTTCCTTGTTGTTGAAGATGCTGTCCTCGCGACTGGCATCGCTTTTCCGCTGCTGATGCAGGAAGTCCTCGACGTTGTAGGTCTTGAGGCTCACCACGTCAGTCGGGAAGCCATAGCCCGGCAGGAATGCAGACGACGCCAGATAGCGGAGCAAGTACTCGTTTTCGTGGCGCTGCTTCTCCAGCGCCAGGGCCTTCTTGTATGGCCCGTCGCTGGCGGCCTGCAGCTTATGGTTGATATTGCGAGACTCGCCCAGCCAGCGCTCCTCGAGGTCGCGCAATGCCAGCCGGGTTTCGCCGGTGATCGAACTGAGCGAGCGACCTTCCAGACAGGTGCCGCGCACCAGCTGCTTCACGGCACGGTCAAATTCATCGGGGCTTGCCGTGAGCCAGGCTACGAACTGCTGACCGGGTGAGTCGTCTGGAGCGAAGAACCAGTGCAGGGTCAGCTTGGTACGGTCGCCATCATTGCTGCTGTGCATGCGCAGGAATAGCGCCAGCAACAGCGAGTTGACGTGCCGCTGCACGATCCGCGCGGAGCTGAGGGTGATGCTCGGTGCCGGAATGGCAGTCACGAACGGCCATTTGGGATTGGCGAAGGCGCGCTGGTTATGCGGATCGGCCTTGCACAGCGTATAGGTGATGGCCCGAGCCTCGCTGCGTCGCCCGGCTCGGCCGGCGCGCTGCAGATAGTTGGCCGGATGCGGTGGCAGGTTGTTCATCACCACGGCGGAGATGCCGCCGATATCCACGCCCATCTCCATGGTGGTGGAGCAGTTCAGCACGTTGATGTCGCCGCGCTTGAACTCCTCGACATAGTCATCCAGCCGTTTTGCCGACTGCTGCGCCGAGTGTTCTGCGGTTCGGTAGTAGAAGCCACCCTCGACCGTGCGGTCGCTGATATCCGACCACAGACTTTCCTGGCGCAGCTGGGCAATGACGGGATCTCTCGCGACCAGCTGACGGATCTGCACTTGCTTGGGTACCGGGGAGCCGTCCGGCATCAGGCTGCTCAGGGCGGGAAGCTGGATCTTCTGGCAGCGGTAGTCCTGGCTCAGCAGTTTTTGCGGCAGATAGGGTGTCAGACCACGGAAGGTGGTATCGAATATGCGCCGGGTCAACGGACAGACCCAGCCCTCGGTAGGCAGCGAGAAGGTGAGGGTTTCCAGGCGCAAACGATGGCCGGTATCGGAAGACTCAAGAATGCTGGCATTGACCAGCGCCAGCCACGCCGCTTCGAGCCAGCTGTTGATCTTGTCGGCATCCGCATTCATGGTGCGATTCAGGCCGGTTGCCAGTTCGAGTAGCTTGATCAGGCGGTGGGGCGTGCCCGGCTTGATCTGCGGCCACTTCCTGATGGTGCTGCTTTCCTGCACGTCGCTCTTGGGCGAGTAAAGCGCCTTGGGACTGAAGCGGCTGCCCATCCAGCGGCGCATCTTGTTTTCCATCGGGATGAAGGTGTTCTCCCGGACGTAGAAGTCGAGTGCCACCTTGAGGAAGTCGTGCCAGTCGTCCAGCGTCAGAGCGCTTCTGGGATCATTTGCAGCGCCCAGGGCGGGAATGGCGCGGGTATCGACCCACAGCGGTGGAGTCGTCGTCACCTTCTCCAGCCCCTGGTAGCCGACCTTGATCAGTCCCAGCGTTTCCGTGCTGTTCTGGCTCTTGGGGCGCCGGGAGAACTCGCGGGCCAGCAGCAGGCGCGCCATGGTCAGACCGCCTTCACTGCCATCGAACAGCGCCGGATTGGCATAGCGGTTGTAGCGCAGGATGAACTGGTCGATATCCCTAGCTGCCGCGATGGTGTCGGCCATCTGCGGCCAAGGAATGGTCTCGGCCTGATTGGCAGGTGCGGCGCCGCTCTGCAAAAGTTCAGCTTGCTTGCGCAGTTCTGCCGCCATGCCAGCCATGCCTATTTTTTCCAGGTTTTCTGCCTGGGCCAGAAGCTCGGCAGGATTGCCGCTGGGGGTGTCCTTGGGGGCGGCATCGGCCTTGGCCTGCGCATTCCTCAGTGTTTCAAACACCAGCCCGCGTAGCCGGGAGCGCTCCGCTTCCTGCTGCATCCTCACCGCCATGCGCGCGGTGCCCTGGCGGCTGTCGGTGAAGGTGATCAACTTGCGTCCGCGCCCCGGTAGCTCTTCGGGTGAACGGCCTTCGCAATCCATCTTGTCAGGGTCGGGACAGAACTCCAGGACGGTCGGTACGGCGTTGGCAATGTAGAACGGCGCACCGAGGTAGGCTTTTCTCAGGAAGTCGCTGGTGCCAAGCGATGAGTGGTCGCAGTGGCTGCAGCAGCCATCCTTTTCCTCGGTAAGCACAATGCCGATGTTGCGAGTAGCGCTCACTGCTCCCAGCTTCTGGCTATCCAGATCGAGAGTGATTGGGAAGTAGGGCTCATGCGCTGCCGGCAGTCCGGCAATGATCAGACGTGTGCTGGCGGCATTCGCCGTCAACAGTTCGGCTGGCGCATCCTCGCCACCGTTTTCGTGATTGAGGGCAAACTCATCGCCGGCGTAAGGGCTGGGCTGGTGCAGTCCGCCATTGCGATCTTCTGCCAGCAGGTGCGGCGTTTTGCAGTCGTCGCAGAAGCCCAGCTCGTACACCGGCGCATGGCACTCGCAGCGCGCCCGCTGGGTCACATAGATATCGCCGAAGGGCCAGTCTTGCAGATGGCTGGATTTGGCGCTGCACTGCGGGTCGACGCAGGCCCAGAGGCCATGCAGCATGCGCTGGAACAGGTGGATGCGGAGCTTGAGGAACGGCGGCTGGCCTTCGGCCGGATGCGTGCCGGTCATGGTGTCGAGCCAGTCGAGCACCTTCTGCTGCTGTTCGAGGGAGCTGCCACCCTGCAACTGCTCGGAAACTGTACCAATCAGGTCATGCAGGTCGAGGGGCTTGTCGGAGCTGACCACCGCATGGCGCAGGCTCCTGGCGATGGTGCTGTCGCACAGGGCCTGGAAGCGTGCGGCGGATACTGCCGTTTCCGGTTCGATATCCCGGATGGCCTGCAGGCCGATATCGTTGCCTGCAGAGTCGAATGCCAGATCGGGCCAGACGCGCGAGCCGCCAATCACTTCGACCTGGTCGAGCGGAACGCCCGCCAGGTCGGCTAGGTAGTGTTTCAGTCGCTCCTGCGCATCGGCGCCGGCGATGGTGGCCGAGGTGGCGATGAAGCGGATCTGCTCGGACTGCCTGCCAAAGGCCTGGACCACCCGGCGCAGCAACAGGGACATTTCTGCCGCCTGGGAGCCCACATAGGTGTGTGCCTCATCGAGGACGATCCAGCGCAACGATTTTTGCTGCCTGGAAATCTCCAAGATCGGGTTGTCGACCTGACGCACCAACATGTACTCCAGCATGGTGGCGTTGGTCATCAGGATCGGCGCCGGTTCCTTGCGCAACAGTTCCCGCGACAGGATCTGGTTGGGCTTCTGTTGCTGTTCCTTGCGGACCTTGTCGGCGCGTTCTTCGGTCTTGCCGTTGTACAGGCAGAAGCGGATGTTGCTGCTGTACTTGCGGGTCCATGCGTCAAGGCGCTCCTGCTGCGAGTTGATCAGGGCATTGAGCGGGTAGAGGAACAGGGCGCGGACACCCACCAGTGCTGCCTCGCTGCGCTCATGCTCGCGGATCAGATCCTCGAGGATCGGCACCATGAAGCATTCGGTCTTGCCCGAACCGGTGCCGGTGGTGATGACCGCCGAGCGGGGTGTTTCGTCGAGCAGGGTGCGCCAGGCCTGCAACTGATGGACATAGGGGTGTGCCGTTTTCGGGAATCGGTAGGCTGGCGCACTGGCCAGCGTGTCGAGCAGGCTGGGCGACAGCAAGCCCTCCGACGGAAGATCCTGCAGGCGCAGTTCGGACTCCCGCCAGCCAAAGGTATGCTCGAATACCGGCGGGGCCAGGAAGCAGCCCTCGGCCCCCAATGTGTTCACCATGCTTTCGCTCAGGTGACGACGCAGGCCCGGATGATTGATGCCCAGGACACCGAGCGTTGCCTCACGGGTACGCTCAAGGCTTTGCTCGATCAGGTTCCTGAAAAAGCGCATTGCAACTCCTTATGCCTCATCCTGCGAGGCGAGCAGATAGGACACCATCAGGGCATGCACCGGTACGAACCAGCCCTGACGGTCAAAGTCGGAAACCAGGCGAATGGCAAATTTCAGATAGGCAGGTGTCGCCGGGAGGTCAGTGATTCTGGCTTTGCCGGCGGTGACGAAGGCCATGAAGATCGGCAGGTAGGCCACGGCATCGGTGAACTCCACCAGCGAAAGGGCTTTCACCAGAGGGGGTAGCCGCTGCCTGTCGACCCACCTGGAAAGCTCGCTGCCGAGTAGGGTGGGCCAGTTCCGATTGGACTCGTGAAGACGACGCAGATCCTGGTACCAGATAGGCAGAACACTTGCCGGTGGCAGCCTGGTCAGCGCACTGCGATTGCCGGTGCTCAGATAGTCTCCCAAGTAGTCGAACCCGGAAACGATGCAACGCAGCACGTTGGCCCGGTTCGAGACGAGATTGTTGACCAGCGCTTCGGGAAGACCGGTCAGGCGCATGCAGTCGTGGAATAGCCGGTAGGCCTGTACCCATAGCGGAAGCGGGACAGCTTCCCAGATGACAGCAAGCTCGTCGCGTATGCGTGCGCAGAACGATTCGTCCATTTCCAGCCGGAATACCGCGAAGCTCAGTGCTTCCTGATTGCGCGACAGGGCTTTCCAGGTTTCGAAGGACGACAGCGGCAAGTGGCGGTAGTGCTGCTTCAGGTCGGCCAGATACTGCCAGCCACTGTGGTTGAAGTCGGCCGCCATGGCGGCAATCTGCTGCTCGATGACATGCGGATTGTGCTGGGGGTGGAAAAGCTCAGCGGCGCGATGCAGCGAGCACACCTCGGACTCGGAGTCGAGGGTGTTGTCCGGCGTTATATACAGGCCCGGACGGAAGCGAACGCTCGATTGTTCGCCCGGATAGATCAGCCATGGCCCCTGAGACTGCATTTTCTGCGGAATCTCGAAGCATCCGGTGCCCACCGTCTCGCTGGTTTTCTCGGTCAGCCTCAGCGGAGTGCGCTTGGGGTCTGACAGGAGCATCGCCTCGGCCTGAATGCCCTCGAGTATCGCAGCATTGGAGGTGTTGCAGATATAGAAGGCATGCCGCCCCTCCCACTGGAGTTGACCGCCATAGCGGCGAATATCGAGTTTCAGCAGTAGGTGTTCGGTTTCCAGGGAAAGCCTGATATAGGCATCCTGTTCGTCAACTGCGCCAAGCATGTTCTGCATGTCGCTTAGGTAGCTGAACAGGTTGAGCATGATAGGCGCCGTGCCTACCCGGATGCTGAAGGCGCGTTTCGGGTGCGGTTGCTCCGTACAGATCAGCTCCAGCTCCATGTGGAACGTCTGGCCCTGCGGAAGACCGGAGGTCAGCGCGATGCGGTAGCCGATCAGCTCGGCCAGTGTCAGCTCGCGGGTTCGCGACGGATTGCCGTACTGGTCCAGAAGACGAGCCCCCTGGTAGGGGTAGGGTAGACGTAGCTGAATGGGAGGCAGGCCCTGGCCGGCCTCCAGAATGAAGGTCGTGGGGGGATTCTCCCCCTGGTGGCGCAAGTGCAGAGCATGTTCGGATTGCTCTGCTGCCAGGGTATCGCTGACGACCTGCAAATCAAGCAGGTGTGTGCCTTTGGGTAGGAGGCGGGCGGGCTGCTGTCCGAGCCCAGGAAACAGGGAAAGGCTGAACTCCCTGGGCAGGACGCCGAAGCGGCGCTGCAGCAGCGTTTTACCCGAGCGGTTGCGCAGAGTGTAGCGGGCGAGGCCGTAGCTGCTATTGCGCTGGCGGTCCAGCAACTCTCCGTTGACGAACTCGAGCAGCTCATCCCGGGGGTGGGGATAGTCGTCGGGTAGCTCAAGGCGTGGCCAGCCCAGGAAGACGATCGAGGGGGAGCTTTCGTAGAGTGCAAAAACGCCCGACAGGGTAGGTTTGCGCTCGTCGCCGCCAGCCTGATTCAGCTCGATCTGGTAGTGGTCGGCCCCCTTGGCCAGAGACAGGTCCGAGTGTATCTCTACCCAGCGACCATGCTCCGCATCCTGCGCCAGGGTGTCTGGAGCTGCACCTTCACAGGTTATGAAAAAGTCCTGGGGGATGCGAAGCCGAGCCAGTCCGGACGCCACCGAGCAACTGGAGGTGGCCACCAGTTGCCAGCGCTCGGAGCGATTCTCGAAAACCAGGGGAGCCTCCCGGTAATCGAGTGCGCTGTCGTCGAAGAACAGGCAATGTACCGTGCGCCCGTTATCCAGCAGGCGCAGGCTCAGCGGCTCGTCGAGCGTGCGCCGCTCCACCGTGACCTGAGGGTTGGCGAAGCGGACCCTGATGCCCTCTGCGGTGAGCTGGCCATAAACGGCACCACCACGGGCCAGCAGCCGCTCACCTTCGTAGTAGGCCAGTTCCAGGCGGGTGCTGCCCAGAGTCGTCGGGTCTATCGCAAAGGTTGCTTCAGGGGGCAGGATCAGGTCGGTGCGTATCGACCATTGGGGCGGCGTGCCATGCAGAAAGTGGTCGCAGGTGAACGCCCGGGTTTTCTCGAGTGCCTCCTTGCGCTCCTGACGTTTCTGGCCGGCATCGCGTAGCCAGTCATTGAGCAGCGTGCGGGCATTGCTTTCATCCAGCGGGATTGGGAAAGCATCCGTCCAGCCTGGAGCCTGCTGATCGAGGTGGCTGGCTGGATCCTGCAGATCCTTGAGGGGGTAGTGCTCGACCAGATACATGAGCTGGTCGACGATGCCTGCCAGCAGCCGGCGCGTCTCCAGATTGCGGAAAGCGGCCGGAAGGCCCTCCTCGAAGTCGGCCATCAGGTCAGCCGTGGTTCTCCGGTTGCCTTCGGTCCGGTAGAAGTGCTTGATGCCCCGGCGTACAGCCCGCCCGAAACCATGTGACTCGCTTTGCACCAGCGGCCAGGGCAAGCCGCCCTCGGTGAACAGCGAGCCCAGCCAGTCGCGGCCACTGTCCCGGAAACGTATCGGCCTCTTCCAATAGGCCAGCCCATCGTTGGTCAGCGCCGCATGCTGTTGCGGGGTCAGAGAAATCCCCAGTTCCGCCTCTGCTCCGGACCAGGACCAGGAGCTGTTGTAGTTGCGGCGATATTGTTCACTGACGAAAAGGCAGAAGCAGGCCCCTAGGTGCATGGCATGCAAGGGGTTGTCCGATCTTCTGAGTTGCTGTTTCAGCAGCTCAAGGAGTGATTTGTACTCCTCCTCGGACACCTGATAGCTATAGAGGGGTTTGCCATGCGGGCCTTTAAAAAGCTCGCGATTGAGCAGGAATTCGCTGAGCCAGGCTTTCAGTGGGTTGGGTGCATTCGACGATTTTTTTATAAGCATCAAGAAAGTCCTTTTGATGATCAGTGAGTCCAGAAGGACTCATTGGATCACTTTGTCCGAAAGCGGTGACCTGATATTTCCCTCTGGTTAGGGATGAGCGACCGTGCCCCTTCGACGTTTTCCGTTGCGACGTGAGGGCTGCTCTGATTAAAACTCCCGAGATACGGCAAAATGCCAGCATACAATTAGAGGCGTCGCATTTTCACCATACGAATGCTTTCCCTGCCATGGCTGATCGGGCAGGAAGAGCTCATCCGACCCGCTCCAGCCGCACCCACCAGCCGGCGTGTTGCGTGCGCAGGGCTACATTACCGACCAACCGGACGCGGCTGTAGATTGGTGGTTAATGCAGCCGCTCCAGCTGGATATGCAAGTTGTAAAAACAGTATTCCAGCGGTAAAGGGTGGTATGCGCCTATACGCCAGAACCAGCATGTATGTGGAGGTTGACCAGTGCGGCCAATGGACGCCGAAATAGCCCTGATGCGACTGCTCGCTTCTGGCCGTTTTGAGCATGTCGCAGCCTGCAATCGGCTAAAATCCGCCTGATTCACAAAAAAATTAGCACACCCTCCTTCGGGTCATCGGCTAGCTTGGAAGCATTCCAACTGTCTGAGACATCCAAGTGGCAAGCAACCGGGGCATCCCAGCCTGGCTTGGCTCGAAATACTGCCAGGAGCGCGGTATCACTGAGGCGACGGTTGCGCCGATTATTCAGCAGGCCATCTCGATGGGGCAGTAACACAGTTGCATCTTCGTCGGGCAGGACATAACCTGAAAGCAGGTTCTGGAAGCCCCTGCCCTTCCCCAGCGCAACTTGCGCCACGGTGAATGCCTTCCTTTCTCCGCGTCAGCGGATCGCGTCAAACCATACATTGGGTCAATCCTACGATCTTTGAATCGTCTGGAACGGGGGAGCAGATGCAAACCAGATCTGAGGAAGCCCCGTATGTCCCTATCTCGCAAGCAAGTCCTTGAACTAGCCAAAATCCTGCATTCAACGGCCAAAGCCCTTGGTCAAAGCAGCAAGCTATCTGCACATCAAGAGAAACTCAGCCATTTGCTGGGCTTCGGTCATTGGAATGCGGCAAGTGCTGGCCTTCCAGAGACGATCCCTGAGGAAACTGCGGCAGCGATCGCCTTGGTGGAGATTCCTGGGCGAACACCAATGACGTTTCTGGCACATGGGCGTGCCGCGCCTTGGAATATGCCATTGGTGGTTCGTGATTACCTGATTGCCCAATCCTTAAACCCCGATGGGTTTGGGGTAACCAGCTACACCAGGCCTGCCCCTGTGGTGGCTCAGAAGCCTAGATTCCTCACCATTGGCTTTAGCAGCGCTTTCGGCGAGTACACCGAGCACAGAGAGCCGCTAGACCCCGATGACATCAGTTACTGCCATCAGAACCACACCCCTATCGTGGTGACCTTCGCTGATCAGGCAGGAAATTTTTCCTTCAAGCTGACTCTCTGGCTTGTCACTTTCTACGCCCTGAGTGATTCACCGATTTACTTCAACGGTGCCTCGCACAAGCCTATGTACAACAGCATTGTTGAGACGATTACTGGGGTAGAACCCGTCAATCGCAAGGGCTATTGCTTGGTTAATAGTGATGATGCGCGGAATCCACATGCCCTTATTAAGTGCGATGAGCAGGGTAGAGAAATTGAGCACATCAGAAACCTCCCGCCCCTACCCGAGAGTGAGCTTTGGGCCGAACTCAAGGCCTACAATGACCAGCTGAACCTATCCCTCACGGACGCGGCAGAGATAACGCAGACTACGGTGTACAAGTACGCCGAGTATGCTGGAGGAGAAACCTTCGACTGAGGGTGATAGAAGTGAAAAGCCGCCTCCGGGGGCGGTTTTTTGTGTCCCGCGGAAGTCAGACCAGGCGGGTGAGCCCCTAGAATATGGCCACGGTCATGCCCCGGTTAGAGGGTGTCCGATTGGTTGTGTACTCATTCCATGTAGACACTGCCGTTGCTCACACTCTGCCGTTAGCCACTGGCTGCTTTTGGCCGAAATCCGCCATCGATACTGCTCCCCACGTCAGCGATGAGCGCCCTTCATGGGTGGAGACGGCCCCGTCCGGCTCGATGCGCAGCACGCCAGCGCGACCCGGCCCAGCCGGGTGACGCCCAATCTTTTTTTCTTTTTTCTTTTTTCTTTTTTCTTTTGCTCTTTCCATTGCTCTACCTCACACCCGTCGGAACCCCCCGCAACCACACCCCACCGCGACCTCACGCACCTACCTACGCCGGGCATTTGCCGCTACAGTGCCGATAGCCCCGTAGTCTGTTGCAAGGATCGCCGTCCGGATGGCTTCACCGTCTCAACCCAAAAGCCTGATCTTCGATCTGGAAGTCGCCCCCGGCAAAGCCGACCAACCCGACCGCATCTTTATGGTCGGTGCCCTGCGCCCCGGCGTAGCGCTTCGGCTCGACGAAATTGCAATCGCCTTCCCGCAGGCACGGGGGAGGGCCTGAGATGCGAGCCATCAGCGACAAGGTCCGTCATTATCGAAAGACGTTTCGTCCCCCTGTTTTCTATGCGCTCGGATCGTTAGCGTTCCGGCTGACCGTTCTATTGGCTTCGTTGATCGTGGGTTTGATCCTCTCGGACCTGTACCTTCGGTTATTCCATGCTGTGGAGCTGTTAGACGGGCGAGACCAACTCATCCTGCTGCTGTTTGAGATTCCAATGTTGTTCGGGATGCTCCAGGTTTATTTCATGGGGGCCGAGCGGCGATACCGCCAGCTGCATCCTGGCGCGGGACGAGTGACCTTGCGGACCCCCTATGTGTATCTGGTCGGCGAGAAGCGCGCCTATCTCAGTGCGACGTTTTCCAATGAGGGCAATCTGCGTGAACTGGCCAGGGCGCTAGTGGATGAATGGGAGTGGCGGCGTGAAATCCGCAACCGTACTCAAGAGCCGTTGTGGAGGCGAGCGGTCAGCTTCTTCGGCCTTCCATCGGCCGCCAATTTCGCCGCCTACCTGACCGGCCTGCTGGCCGTCTTCGCGGGCATTGTCATCGCGACGATGTCGGCGGAAACGGTATTCGGATCTCTCGAACAGCTTGTCAAGGACGCTTGGAAGCTGATCTGGCTATTGTGGCTATCCATCGCCTGGCCTATTGCGCTCTGCGTGTTGCCCGGGACTGCTATTGTCTCGGCAATCAAGAACCTGGGCGAGTCCCTGGTTGAGTGGCTAAACGACCAGTACCTAAGTGATACGGCGTTCTATCGGTTCATATCAGAAATCCTGGAGCTTGATGATCGAGGAGAGCGCCTGTTACTGAGCAGGACAAGCTCGACGCTGTACTGGATGGCGCGGCTGATCATGGCGCCAATTCAAGACATCCCAAAGGTGTGGAATCGCATCAGGCGAGCAAGGCGCCTCGGTAAACGAATGGCCCTCACGATGACGCCGCCCACTGTTCCGTGATCCCCAGCGTTGAACTGTGGGCATTTCGACTAGAGCAGGGGGGACGAGGACACTACGCACACATTTCACACCGAGTTATATTGCTTATGTACATGCCCGGTTCACGGTGGACGTCCATGATGCGCTCAGGGTGGTAGTGATCCTTGATGCAGCCAGCCGGAACATCCCCATGGATTACGTAGCAGGGAGGCGAGTCCATGCCGAGGTGCTTACCTGTCACGTTCTGCCCCCACGCGGACAAAATCATGTTCGCGACTTCAGTTCTCTGCCTTGGGCGGATAAAGGCAAAGGGAATGTCCACTTCAAAAACGGTGGGCACGCCAATCTCGCGTAGCCTCCAGCGATAATCCTCTCCATATCGGTCAAAGCGGGTCAGCCTGGTTGCCAGCGACAATAGGTATTCGCTGCCATTGATGGAGTAGTGTCCGAAGTCATCAAGCATTTTGCGATCGTCCCCGGTCAGCCAGATTTTCCCTTTCTCACTGGTGCTCCGGCTGCCCAGCTCATCGATTGCTTTCTGGAGTTGATTGGGGTCGACGTCGTGGAACAGCTCTCGAAATCGAGCCTGGATTCGGTCTGGCTGATGTCCTTGAAGGCCATGCTCGTAGTAGGAGCGGAGGTTCTCAGGGCGGCAGCCATGAAACGCTTTCGCATAGCTGTAATAGCTCGCCAGCAGCTCACAGAAGGCGGGTACGAGTTCTTCGTGGTTCGGTAGCCAAGACAGATCATCTGACCAGCATTTCGGCCGTTTGCGCTCAAGGTGTCGGCGCATGGCAGGATCTAACAGCTCACCTGCGTAGAAACGAATCGAGCCGAGCCAACTGCGGCGATTACGCCAGTCAAGTGTCCGTTGTCTCATCTGCTTTCCTTTGGGTAAGGCCAGAGCTTTGGGGGAGCGCGTTACAGGCGATCCGGGGCGCCGAGGGTAGGGCAATCGCGCTTTAATGCAGCGAAGAACAACGTAGAGCTGTGACTGACTAATAGCCCAAACACCGTGCTCGAAAGTGGATTCCAGGAAGCAGCGTAAGGCGCCTTTAGCGTAGCGCCTTCGCCGTCGTAGGTAAGATCAGCTGAGTGTACTCAACCCCCCCCCCCGATTTCTGGACGCATCTGATTGGCTCGTTTGGCCGGTAGCTGCCGATTAAAACTAGCTGCTATCCGCCAATAGCTGACACTAACGCTTGGTTAAGGGGCGGGCTTTAGCCCGTCCCAGTGAGCGAGGCGAACGGTTTGAACCAGTTGTTTTATTAACTAATCACGGTTAAATATGTGATCTGAGCAATATTCGCAAATGTACTCATCGTACTCATCATTCCAAGAAGAAGCTTGATCTTCGCGGAATCGATCTTCACATCGAAAGCATTGGTAGAGGTGGTCAATGGCATTGCATAGTTGACAAACTATTTCATGGCCTATGTATGCGCCAACTCCCAATTCACCACAGCCAGAGCAATCGTAGGTTTCGCCATTTTCAGTTAGTCCTTTAGCCGCAATTCGAGCATTGGCCAGACTGGCTTTGTACTCGTCAACAAGCTCTTGATAGATTTTTAAATGGGTGCCGCCGAGGTGCTTGGCGACGTCGAGCAGTCCATGATGTTCATTAAACTCTTCTGTAGCCCTTATTATCCTGCCAAGAGTTCTTCGAACTTCAAGAATGTCTAGCTCAAATGTATGGTGTTCTATGTCGTTTCTGAGCGCCTTTAGCCACTCAAGGTCTTTATTGAAGTCGACGGAAAATTCAGCGCCTTCATTTTTTAAAAACTGAATTGCATCCCATAAGGTGATTGTGTTTTCTTTGGCAATATTTTTTGAAAATGGATTTTTGTAAATTAATAGCGGGTGAGATTGGGATACATGGTATTTGAAAAGCAACTCAAGAAAGTGAGATAGGTGAAGTACGGAGAATTTGTATGCGCGGATCTTTTGCTCAGAGCCCTGCTCGTATTTCTCCAATGCCTCGCGAAGACTATCAATCGCGTTTGATAGAAGATCGAGCTTAAGTTCCATGCGGATTTTCCTTGTGGATATAGCGTTTGGTAAGGGGGGGCTTTAGCCCGTCCCAGTAAGCGAAGCAAACGGTTTGAACCACTTGTTAGCCATTGCTGAGGATTATATGGAGATTAAGCTGTTCATGGTTGCCGTGCTCTTCAAGCTCCGGCTCGACCGGAAAAGAAAACTTTTTACCGCGAGAAATAACCTCCAGCTGCCACGATGAAAATTTTTTCTTGTGTGACGTTACGTGCTCACCAAAACCTTTAATGACAGTTGAGTCATCAATGCTTACAGATACTAATTGATCGGTATGAAAGTATTCTTCATCGGAACGTTGATTGCTGTCGACTGGCTTTAATGTCAGCCGAAGAATAGCTTTGTCGTCAGCGATCTCTGATTCGTATTTTTCAGCTCCAATGCTATGCCCAGTGCTTGGGTGCTGGATATAAATGCTTGAACGACCTTTCCGAAGGCTACGAATCATTGAGGCTCCATGTGAGGGCTAGCGACGCGTTAAGCGGCCGCGGGCGCGAGGTGTGTCAGGAAACACGATAGATTCACCCCGCGGTCCGCTTGAACGCATAGTTAGATGAGTGTACGGAATGCAATTTGTGAGAATGCCTGCGCGCTGAATGGAACACACGAGAGCAGTACCCCTCTACCCATACCTCCGCGTGGCAGGCAATCTAGCATCCCTTGCCATACTGAGTATGGCAGGCGAGCAAGCGAGCGAGAATATTGAAGCCGAACTCCGCTAGCTCGGCGTCCGACAGCGCTTCAAGCTCCGCCGCTCCGGCAGAGTAGGCTTTTCTAGTGAAGAACGCTTTGTGGCGCCAAACCATCGGCGTGCCTTCTTCAGCACGCTCGACGTCGTCGAGGGTAATGCGCACGCTTCCGTCCTCCACTTCGACGAGGCTGCATACTACGCCAGCTCTTCCACGCTCTTGGGTCACCCGAAGATCTCCATCACACACCTAACGTTCCCTGTCCCTGCGTAAACCCTTGATCCCATTAAGTTGAACGTCTGAAACGTGACAATGAATCATGGAGCAGAAGCGACAAGACCTGCTCCGAGGCTATGTAATCTTTGGGTAGTGTGTCTATGGTCGGGTATGGATTAAGCGCTTCAACCTGGGAGCGTCCGATTTTGGCCGAAATCCGCCATCGATACTGCTCCCCGCGTCAGCGATGAGCGCCCCCTGGGTCGAGACGGCTCTGCCGGCTCGATGCGCAGCACGCCAGCGCGACCCGGCCCAGCCGGGTGACGCCCAATCCTTTGCTCTTTTGCTCTTTTGCTCTTTTGCTCTTTCGCTCTTTTGCTCTTTTGCTCTTTTGCTCTTTCTCTTCCGCTCTCCGTTCCAGTCTTAGGGGTTATCGACACCCGTCGGAAACCCCCTCAACCACCCCGCACCGCGCCCCCACGCACCTACCTACACCGGGCATTTGCCGCTACAGTGCAGGCAGCCCCGTAGTCTGTTGCAAGGATTGCCGTCCGGATGGCTTCACCGTCTCAACCCAAAAGCCTGATCTTCGATCTGGAAGTCGCCCCCGGCAAAGCCGACCAACCCGACCGCATCTTCATGGTCGGTGCCCTGCGCCCCGACACGGGCGAGGAACTCGAACGCAAGGTCGACAAGGACCTACCCAGCGTTCTCGACGCCTTGGACAGCCTGGGGCAGGGCGCAAGCTTCGTGCTCGGCCACAACGTCATCGACCATGACCTGCCGATCCTCAAACAACAGGCCCCAGACCTTGCCCTGCACCAGCTCCCGGTGATCGACACCCTGCGCCTGTCACCCCTGGCCTTTCCGCAAAACCCGTATCACCGCCTGGTCAAGGACTACAAACTCATTCGTGACAGCCTCAACTCACCGCTGTCGGACTGCCGTTCCACGCTCACCCTGTTCAACGACCAGCGCATGGCCTTCGCCGAGCTCAACACGAGCCACCAGGCCGAGCTCCTGTGCTACCAGACGCTTCTCGCTCCAACACTCAAAAGTGACCTGGGCTCGTTTTTCGCCTCGCTCAGCGGCAAAAGCCCCAAACCGGTCACCGAACTGCGCAGCCTCATCCCCGAGCTCCTCAAAGAAACCGATCCGACCCTGACCCGTACCCTCAAGGTCTGCAGCACCCGCCTGGAGCAGTTGCTGGAAACCGACCTGCTGGACGAGTCCCTGCACTGGCCCCTGGCCTATGCCCTGGCCTGGCTGCGCGTCTCGGGCGGCAACTCGGTGCTGGCGCCCTGGGTGCGTCACCAGTTTCCAGAAGTCGGGCGGCTAATTGCCGAGCTGCGCGACACGCCCTGTGGTCAGGCGTACTGCGGTTACTGCAGCACTACCCACGACCCGCGCCACGAGCTCAAGCGTTACTTCGGCTTCGACGATTTTCGTACCGAACCTGACGGCCGCACTTTGCAGCACGACGTGGTGCTGGCGGGCATGCAAAGCAAGCACGTGCTGGCCATTCTCGCGACGGGAGGGGGCAAATCGCTGTGCTACCAGCTCCCGGCCCTGAACCGCTTTCATCGCAACGGCAGTCTCACGGTGATCATCTCGCCGCTGCAGTCCTTGATGAAGGATCAGGTCGATGGCCTGCTGGCCCGCAACGTCCAATGCGCCGCCACCCTCAATGGCCTCCTGACCATGCCCGAGCGGGCCGAGGTGCTGGAGAAGATTCAGCTGGGGGACGTAGGCATCTTGTTGGTCTCGCCCGAGCAATTTCGCAACAAGGCCTTCCGCCGGGCCATTGCCCAGCGCCAGGTCGGCGCCTGGATCTTCGATGAGGCCCACTGCCTGTCCAAGTGGGGCGCAGACTTTCGCCCGGACTACCTCTACGTCTCGCGCTTCATCCAGCAGTTCACCGGTGACGGCGCGCTGGCCGCCATCGGCTGCTTCACGGCCACGGCCAAGCCCGATGTGCTGGAAGACATCGAACAGCACTTCAAGGATCAGCTCGACATCACCTTCGAACGCTTCATCGGGACCCACGAGCGCACCAACCTGCACTTCGAAGTACTGCCTTGCGCCCGAGCCGAGAAGCGCCACCACACCCAGGCGCTGCTCGAAGACGAACTGGGCCGCCACGAGGGCGGGGCGGTGGTCTTCGTCTCCAGCCGCAAGGGCGCCGAGGAACTGGCGGACTTTCTGATCGGCCATGGCTGGGCCTGCAAGTACTTTCATGCCGGGCTCGAGCCCCACGAGAAAAAGGATATTCAGGACGCATTCAAGAGCGGCGAACTCAAGATCATCGTGGCTACCAACGCCTTTGGCATGGGCGTGGACAAGTCCGACATTCGCCTGGTGGTGCACGCCGACATTCCAGGCTCCCTGGAAAACTACCTGCAGGAAGCCGGCCGAGCGGGGCGCGACCAGGGCCAGGCGCGCTGCGTGCTGCTGTACGACGCGCAGGACATCGAAAACCAGTTCGGCATGTGCGAGGGCTCGAAACTGACCCTGCGCGACATTCAGCAGATCCTGCGCAAACTGCGCAAGGAGAGCGAGCGGCGCAAGGGCGGCAAAGTCGTCATCACCGCCGGCGAAGTGCTGATGGACGAGCAGGTCGAGACCAGCTTCGAGGCCGGTGAGCGCGACGCCGAAACGAAGGTCGTCACCGCCGTGGCCTGGCTCGAGCGCGGGCAGTTTCTGAAACGCGAGGAGAACCAAACCCAAATCTTTCCGGCGAGCCTGAAGCTCTCGAAAGAAGAGGCCGACAAACGCCTGGCCAACGCCAAGCTACCGGCCCGTAGGCTGGAAGAGTTCAAGGCCATTCTGAGCTTTCTCTACGACGCGAGTGCGGATGAGCGCATCAACACCGACGCGCTGATGGCGCTCACCAGCCTCACGTCCGAAGAGGTCACCGCGACCCTGCGGCAGATGGAAGATCTGGGCCTGCTGGTCAACGACTCCAAGCTCACCCTCTACGTGCGCCACGGTGTGGTGGGACCGTCCACACAACGTCTGCAAGCCACGCTGGGACTGGAGTCGGCGCTGTTCGATCTCTTGCAGGAGCAGGCGCCTGAGGCCGAAAGCGGCGATTGGCAGGATCTGAACGTGCCGCTGCTGACCGCGGCGCTCAAGACGGCGACCGGAAACAAGGATCTGATACCGCTGCACGTGCTGCGTCTACTCCGGAGCCTGGCTCAGGATCACGACAGCGAAACGCAACTGCGCAGCAGCTTCGAGTTACGTCAGATCAGCCAGGACTTTCTCAAGCTGCGCATCCGCGGTGGGTATAACTGGCGGGGCATTCAAGGACTGGGGGAGCGCCGTCGTGCCCTCGCCGCGGTGGTGCTTCCGTTTCTGATCGGCAAGCTGCCGCCAGGCTCGCGCAGCAAAGATCTGTTGGTCGACACCACGTTCGGTGAACTCATGGACCTGATCGATCAGGACCTGGACCTGCGCAGCCGCATCCCGGAATCCCAGCGCCGCAAAGCCATCGAGCACGTACTGCTCTATCTGCACAAACAGGACGTACTGACCCTCAACCACGGCATGACGGTGATGCGTCGCGCCATGACCATCGAAGTCGAGCCGGACAAACGCACCGGGTACCTCAAAGACGACTATCAGCGCCTGGACGAGCACTACCGCGAGAAGCGCATTCAGGTGCACGTGATGCGCGAGTATGCCGAGGTAGCACTGGGCTCGATGCGCGAAGCCCGCGACCTGGTCAGGCACTACTTCACCCTGGCCAAACAGGAGTTTATCCGACGCTACTTCGCTGGCCGCGAGGAGGTGCTCAAGCTTGCCACCAGCGAAGAGTCCTGGCGCAGCATCGTCGAAAAACTGAGCGCGGCCCAGCGAGTCATCGTCTCCGATGACGATGATGTCAACCGCCTGGTGCTGGCAGGCCCGGGCTCGGGCAAGACACGCGTCATCGTTCACCGCATCGCCTACCTGCTGCGCGTACGCCGGGTCCCTGCACGCTGCATCGTCGCGCTGACCTTCAACCGGCATGCCGCGAATGAGATCAAGCAGCGCCTGCTGAAGCTGGTCGGACCCGATGCGTTCGGGGTCAACGTCATGACCTATCACCGCATGGCCATGCGCCTAACGGGTACGCGCTTCGAACGCGGCGAGACCGTCGAGGAGGGGCGGCTCGCCCAGGTGATGAGCGAGGCCGTCGAGCTGCTCGAAGGCAAGCGTCAGGTCGAGGGCGAGGATGACTTGCGCGAACAGTTGATGCGGGGGTACCGCTACATCCTGGTCGACGAGTACCAGGACATCGACGACCTGCAATACCGCCTGGTCAGTGCGCTGGCAGGGCGCAAGGCCGACGAAGAAGGGCGCCTGTGCATCTTGGCGGTTGGCGACGACGACCAGAACATCTATGCCTGGCGCGACACCAACAACCGCTACATCGAGCGCTTTCGCGAAGACTACTCGGCGTCAACGAGCTATCTGGTCGACAACTACCGCTCCAGTGCCCGCATCATCGAAGCCGCCAACAGCGTCATTGGCCGTAACCCGGATCGCCTGAAACAGGATCACCCCATTCAGATCGACACGGCCCGTCGTGAGCGACCCAAAGGTGGCGACTGGGAGAGCCTGGATCCGGAGCGGGCAGGGCGGGTGCTGCGTTTGAGGATCGACGCCGAAGACGATGCTCGCGCAAACGTTCAGGCCCAAGCGGCGATGGCCGAGCTGCAACGGCTGCTCACACTGGACACCGAGGATTGGCAGGGCTGCGCCGTACTGGCGCGCACCCATCAGTACCTGCTCCCGGTTCAAGCCTGGTGTGAGGCGCACGGCGTGCCGTACTGCCTGGCCGCTGACAAGGAAAGTGCATTGCCACTTACGGCCCAGCGGGGCTTCGTGCGTGCGGTCGAAGGGCTACGCGCGATCACCGAACCGGTCACGGCGTCCGAAGCATGGACACGTCTGAGCGAGACGGCCCTTGCCCCGGATTGGTACGGCTTCTTCATGACCGCGTTCGATCAACTCACGGCCGAGTTCGGGCAATGCCCGCTCGCTGCCCACTCGCTGATCGACTGGCTATACGACTACGCACGCGAGCTGCGCCAACAACCAAAGCAAGGGCTGTACCTGGGCACGGTGCACTCGGCCAAGGGGCTGGAGTTTCGGCACGTGGTAGTGCTGGACGGTGGCTGGTCCTCGCAGTCCGACACCTTGAGCGACGAGCGCCGACTCTATTACGTGGGCATGACCCGCGCCGAGCAGACGCTGACTCTGTGCGAATTTCCAGGTGGCAACCCCTTCGCACGTAACCTAACCGACGCGGTGATGGGACAGCGCTTCGCTGGCGAAATCATGCCCGAACTCGACAAGCGCTACCTGCAATTGTCGCTCAAAGAAATCGATCTGGATTTCGCTGGCCGCCAGCCACCGAGTTCAGCGGTCCACAAGACGCTTGCCAGCCTGGAGCCGGGCGATCCGCTCACGCTCAAGGCACAGGACGACCGCTACCTGTTCCTGGACGCCAACGATCGAATCGTCGGCCGCACCGCCAGGTCCTTCGAGCTCGACCTCCACGTCGAGCACTGCGAGGTAGCGGCGGTTCTGGTTCGCCACACCAATCGGTGCGAAGAGCAGTACCGAGCGTGGCACAAGTGCGAGCAGTGGGAGCTGGTGGTGCCGAGGGTGGTGGGATTGGACGGTCAGAAGGTAATCGGAGGGTAAACGAGTGAATATGCTTAAAGGAAAGGCTCAGTGAGTCAGTACAGCCCAGAAGCTACTAATTTCCTACGCTCCGCTCAGCCGGCGATCGCTGTTATCGGGTTGCTCAATAAATGCGAGAAAAAGAAAATACGTAAAACGAGCGCCGAAGAGCGTGCGAAACGAATATCAGAGTGGCTGATATTATCATCTCTTATACTTCTTATTATTTCAGCAGTAGTCGCCGGGCTTTACGACGTGAGGCCTGTGCCCGACCACATAAAATACACAGTGTTAGCAATGTGCACGCTTGCTATGGGCTTGGCCTTGGCATCTTTACTCGTTCCTATCGTACTGTCGATTTGGCTGCTTTCACGATGGAAGCGATTATCCTATGAAAGCCTCTGCGGCGATATCAACCACGAATATAGGCAATGCGCGCAGCTAGTGGCATTCAGCGCTTCGGATCTATTGGAAGCCCAGTTTTGGCTGCAGCGAAAGGTTCAAAGAATCACCGCACGTGCAACTCGATTTTTTGGGGAAAAGACAGCGGCGGTTGGATTGATTGCAGCTGCCTATTCATATGTAGGGAAATTTGGGGGATTCGATTGGGTTGCCACGACCTTGGCCAAGGGGATGACGATCGAAAATCTGGGAAACACCGTGTTGTTGCTTATAGGCGCAGCGCTCGTAGGTGTCTCGATCGGCACGATATTGCTCGAACATATTGCCTCGCGCTATCGGTATCAACTAGAGCTTTTGGAGCTGGTGCTTCGCTACAAAGCTAATCGTCAAACAGCGGAGTAGTCCAGCCGTTGCCCATTCGATGGCCCCTCTATGCCTAGTGAGGAGCGTCGGTTACGTTCGTTGCAGCTTAGCGGGTTCCGGGAGGCTTAGCACGTCGGCCGACCGTAGAGAGGGCACGATGGAAGCCCGAAGGGGCGAGACAGCCCCGGCTCGCTTCACGACAGCGCGGCCCGGCAACGCCGGCGACACCCCGGTCTCAACTGGCCCCTAGAGGCCCAGCTGCCAATCCAACCCTGAAGTACTCAGCCGTCTCCGCATCCGTGCAGTACAGGTAGCAGCCCTTCATCCCACGGGTCATGAGCGTGCGGTAGGTGTTCTTGATGATCAGGTCGGTCTCCTGTCTCGCCAGGTCCGGATGCGTCTTCATGAGCTTCTTGTACCCGCGGATGGAACGGTCCTGCTTGTCTCGCCGGTCGGGCGAAGTCACGACCCTGCCGTTGCGCACGATCAGGTCCGGCCCGATGATAACGCCGATGTAGTCGACCTCCAGGCCCTGGCAGGTATGGATGCAGCCGACCTGGTCGATGGATTCCTCGGCGATGATCCAGAGGCTGCCGTCCTGGCTGAGGTTCCACTGCCGGCGGTAGTCACCGATCACGATGTCATCGGCCAATGGATCCTTCTTGCTGCGCCAAGGCCAGCAGTAACCAGCCACAACACGCGCCTTGTTCTGGTGGTTGCGTGCCTCGATCGCCGCATGCAATGCCTCGGGCGTATCGAATACCCGGAAGTCATACTCACCGGCCTCGAGCTGGTGATTGGCGGTCGGGCGGATATCGAGCACGTTGTCGAGCCACGCGAGGTAGCCATCCGACCCGCTGCAACGAAACTGGGAGGCCAGGTCGTATTCCTCGACGAGGGCACCCTTGGCCTCGGCGAACTGCCGGATCGCTTGCTTGCTGCCCACGTCGCTGAGGGTGACGCGCTGGTCCTCGTCGATGAAGAAGACCGTGCACTTCGAGGCCCCGATCAGCTCCTTGACCTGGTGCTCACCGAGGTTGGCATACAGGCCGCTCTTCTCGTTGAGGCGATGGGCCTCATCGACGATGAGCACGTCGAAGACATTGGGCTCGGCATCGACGAAAGAGCCGGACCCGGTGAACATGTGCGAGAACCGTGAGCGGGTAATCGACCCGACCAGCTTGGTCTCGTAGACCTTTCGGGGCGCGGCATTCTTCGACACGTACTTGCCCACCAACCCCTGCGAGGTGAGCTGCACCAGCAGGTTGATGGCCAGCACCGTCTTTCCGGTACCGGGGCCACCTTCAACGATGACGACCCGGGGCTGATCGGACGAGGCCGCCTTCGCCGCTGCAAGCGCGGCCTCGTAGACCTCCTTCTGGTCGTCGATCAGGACGAACTCAGGGTTGCCCTTCAGCAGGCCCGACAACGAATCGGCGAGCGCCTTGGACGGACGGATCCGACCGCTGGCCAGCTCGTACAGGACGGCCTTGTCGTCACCGGATTTGATGTATTTCCGGATAAAGGCGCGAAGCTGCTCAAGCTCGTCCTTGCCCTTGAGAAAGAGCGGGGCCTTCTCGATGTAGGGCTGGTAATGCGAGGCGTCGATGACCCCGTCACGTATGTAGTTATGAAGGTAGGCGCAGGGCCGGACGGCGATGCTCTGGTCGTAGACCGCCTCGTTGAAGCCCTCCAGGAGCGAGGCGTAGGACCAGGCCTGGTACGAGGGATGCACCGTTTCCCTCAATCCCTTGCCGAGGGCGGTCACCACGATCGCATCCTTGGTCGTGGCCTTCGCCGTGCTCCACTGCTTGAGCTCGACGAGCACGGCGTTCTTGCCGCCCAGCTCGTCACGGCCGGTGAGCGTGAAGTCGATGCGCTTGGAGGACTGCGGGATATGGAGCTCGATGGCGAGTCCCGTGTCAGCCGGCAATGCCTCGTCGCGTAGGACCTTGGCCATGTAGCCGAGTGACCCTTTCCACGACTCGATCTCCGATCGCCCGACTCGCTTGCCGGTGCGGGCGGTAAAGTGGGCGAGGATCACCTCCTCGATGTCGTCGTTGTCGGTGTCCCTGAGGAATTGCTGCTTGGTAGCTTCGTAGACGATCACGCGGTCTTCCTTGGCCGGCTTTTAAAGTTGGTCGTACTTCTTGCTCGTGTTGCGCGCCTTGTCGACGGGATACTTCTGCCCGTTAAGCCGAAGCTTGTGTTGCACGGCCTCGTCGAGGTCCACGCCCAGGACATTGGCCAGCCGCACCAGGTACATCATCACGTCGGCCAGCTCGTCGCGCACTGCCTGGGCTGTTTCGGGGCGCTGCGCCGCGGTGATGGATTGTTCCTCGGTCATCCATTGGAAGATCTCGAGGAGTTCGCCCGTCTCGCCCGCCAGGGCCATGGCCAGGTTCTTTGGCGAGTGGAATTGCGCCCAGTTGCGCGCCTCGGCGAACTGTTCGAGCGCTTCGGCCAGTGGCGCTACATCAACGAGCGAGGAGGGCGGCGAGGCATCGATCGGCACGAGCTTGTCCTTGGTGGCGGCAGGGATTGCCGATCATACTTGAGCGCAAGGCCGATGTAAGTGCGGCACCGGCCCGCAACCATCGGGCCAGGGCCTGCGAAGCGACTGATGCGTTCTGCGGCTTTAAGGTTCCCGCCATTACCCAACATAAGGACGTGGTCGTTTATGTCCCAGCTTTCCCAGCTCCGCAGCCCCGCCGCCGTGCAAGCTGCCATCGACGAGTTCGTGCAGCTCGGCCGTACCAAGTTCCTGGAACGCTATGGCTTCGGCAAGTCGCGCGACTTTCTCGTGCGCGACCCGAAGACCGGTACCGACTGCGATTCGAAGGCCATCGCGGGCGTCGCCTATGGCAAGCAGTTCCCTAGCCAAGGCCCGCTGACAGCCGATAGCTTCTCGGGCGGCGAGGCGACCGTGGTCCCAGCACTGACGAACCTCGGGTTCACGATCATTCGCATCGGCGAGGACTGGTCGGAAGCCGAGGTCGAGGCCACGGTACGCGACTACTTCGAGATGCTCCGTGCCGAGGCGGCTGGCGCGGCATATAACAAGTCCGAGCACAACCAGGCCCTGCGGCGCGAGCTAAATGGCCGTAGCAAGTCCTCGGTCGAGCTCAAGCACCAGAACATCAGTGCCGTGCTCGATGCGCTGGGACTGCCCTACATCAATGGCTACAAGCCCCGGGGCAACAGCCAACTGCTGCTACGTAAATCCGTACAAGCGTATGTCCTGAAGCACCAGCAGGCGGTCGGCGCCATCGTCGATGCCCTGGAGGAAGTAAAGCTCCCGAGCGAGAAGACTTACCTGGCAGCGCTCGTCGAAGCACCCAAGCGCGAGGCGTTTGTCCCAAGCCCCGCCAAGGTGCGAGACCGCATGCCGCGCAAGTTCGACTTTGCCGCGCGGGACGAGGCCAACCGCAAGCTGGGCCGGGCAGGGGAGCAGTGGGTGATCGAGTTCGAGCAACAGCGCTTGACCGCAGCGGGCCAACCGGAGCTCTTTCAACGTCTGGAGTGGGTATCGGACACCCAGGGCGACGGCGCAGGCTTCGACATCCTGTCGTTCGAGGACGAAGCGCAGCACCGCTTCATAGAGGTGAAGACCACCAACGGTGGAGTAGGCTCATCCTTTCTCGTCAGCCACAATGAACTCGAGTTTTCAAAGGAGGCAGGCGAGCAGTTCTACCTGTACCGGGTCTTCCAGTTCAGGCAGGGGCCGCGCCTGTTCACCCTCATGGGCGACCTGGCCCAGCATGTCCACCTCAAGCCCACCGACTACAGGGCGAGCTTCAGGGGCATGGTGGGGTGAAGCAGAAGGTCTGCTGTCGGCCCAAAGCGGCCGCTCAAAAGTGTTAGGGAGGCTAGAGCGATTCACGCGGTCTCCTGATGCTCAGCTTGGGCATGCAATGCTTTCTAGCCAGCCAGCAGTCCGCGTCAACCCTGGCACGGACTGCTAACGGCGCGGCCTTTTGCAGAAAGCGAGGCTCCGTCCTTTGGGTGATCCTCGCTCCTGAAGGACGAACACCGAGCTAAAAGCGCAATCATAGGTGGAAATCGCCCACCGCCTCTGGCTGGTAAAGCACTTTCCTGATTGCAATCCGGCAGGCGCGATCAGAAATTCGCCAGTCGATAACGTCCCCCTCCCGATAGCCCAGGATGGCAGCGCTGATGTCGGAGCACACGGAATGCTTTCCGGCGCTGGTGTCTGCGTCTTCCGGGTAGACCAAAGCCACTTCGATCTCTTCCTCGTCCAGCCGCAGCAAGGCCTTAGAGTTCATAGTGACCAACATTACACGTCACCTGCTGCGGCTTGGCGATAATGGCTCGTTCAAGCTCATGCTCGATTTCAACAACGACCGGGCCTTGCTCGATCGCAATCAGACTCTCGAGCCTGGCTTTGTCGATTTCGGTGATATAGATCCTGGTGGAGTCGCCAACGCCACCTGCGCGTAATAACTGAAGATAGCGCCCCAGAGGCATGGAAAAACATTTCAATGCAGGCGTTTCGCTCTCGAGCAGAAAGCCGCTGCGCACGAAGGCTTTTACCGAGCGCACATTGTCCGGGTGGATCTTGGCAATGAGCTTTTCGGCGCGCATATCGAGAAAAGCCAGTTTCATGCCTTCGCGGATCGTACTGGCGCCGAGGTTCCGGCCCCATTTGTCGCTGTCTCCGATGACCAGAACTATTTCGCAATCTGTGCCGGTCTTGATGAGACGGACGAAACCCACCGGAGCGTCATGCCGGTCATAGGCCATGAAGAAGCGGCCGCCCCGGTTGAACAGATTGGGTCAGGATCGGTAACTGAGTACGATCGATGGCTTGCTCGATGAAGCGGGAGGTATGACGCGAATCGCTCAGGTAGCAGGTAACACGCTCATCATCCAACCAGTCCATCAGCATCAGCGCGTGTGCCCGAGTAATCTCAGGGCACAGCGAAATGAAAGGCTTATTCATCTTCACCACACGTGTCTGTAAAGAATGAAAGCCCTTCATGGCTATAGCCATGACGGTTCTTTCGGCAGGCGACCATCTTAAGACATAACGCGGGTGGTGCCGAACAGCCTGGATAGTTGGGGCGCTACCAAGAGGTACGAATTTTACCGCGAGCTGAAGCGGACCGGTAAATGTGCCAGTCCGATGTCTTCCGAGCCTTAGAGCTGAGCGGCAGGCGTCAAGATTCACACGTTGCCGTCGATAGACTTCGAAAGTCACTACAAAATAGGTGGCATAATGCCATCAATTGTGTAATATCGACGCTAATTTGGCGCAAGTTGCAGTTCGTCATTTGAGATGTAGAACAAGGTTGTCATCATGTCACAAGCGAAGGATACGCTGCTCAGGCTATTCGCATTACTGCGCCTGATTCCCACAGAGCCGCAGCGTATTGCAACTCCGACTCTGCTCGATAAGCTTCGCGATAGAGGTTTTTCCGTGACACTTCGCTCGGTTCAGCGTGATTTGAACCGGTTGTCGACGCCATTCTCGTTGCAATGCGTCGATAGCGAAATCCCTTTCCGCTGGAGTTTCACACCGGACGCGCCACTGAAGTTGGAGGATATGGATGCATCCACAGCGCTGGCCTTGTATCTGTCGGAAAGCCATCTGAATACCGTGTTGCCACAGACGGTTCTGAACCAGCTCGCTCCGCAATTTCGACGCGCACGTAATTTCCTAGGCAAGCTTGGCCACAATGGATTGGCCGATTGGGCGCGACGAGTTCGTGCCATTCCCAATGGGAAAACCTTGCTACCCGCTGCGGTCAATACCGTAGCCATCAGCTACCTGCTGGCCTCCGTGGACGGATACGGTATTTTGCGCCAGTTCGCCCTGCATCGTATCCAGCAGATTCGGATACTTGATGAGCCGTCCGTCTTACATGACATCTTCGATGTAGACGATTACATCGACAGCGGCATTTTCAGCCAGCGGGAAAACAACCTCTCGGTGGAACTGGTTGTCGACGTTCATCCGCAGATTGCTGTCCTGCTCAGCGAGACCCCGCTGCGCCATGAGCAAACCTTGAGCGATATCCCCTCACATACCTGGAAACGCCTGCGCGCTCAAGTTCCGCTTGATCGTGAAACGCTGTGGTGGATCTTTGGCCTGAACGACAACATCCGAGTTTACGGACCGCAGGTTTGGGTCGATGAAATAAGCGACAGGTTGAACAGTATGCAAAACCTCTACACCTCAACCGACCGCGACATGAGCTGTCGCATTGCCGTGGAAAACTACGGGTAATCAACCACCAATGGACAAACACTTGCTGGGTGACCTGGGCACCGAGCAATAGGGACAGAAGCTGATGACGCGCTCCACCGTTACGTCTGCAAAACCCCGAAAATCCGCGCGCTCAGCGCCCGCTGCCAATGCCACGTTCGATGTCTTGGTGTTGGCCACAATGAGTGCAGGCAAAACGTCGTTCATCAACGCACTGATTGGCCAGGAACTGCTGCATACCGCGAATGAGGCCACCACTGCCTGCGTGACCCGTGTCGAGCATCGCCAAGGGACCAGACGATTCAGCGGTGCGTGCTATTGCTATAACGACACCGAATTGGCCTCCGAGCGTTCACCGTCAGTAGCGTTGCTGCGGGACTGGAACGCCGATGCCGAGGTCAAGCGCATCAGCCTTGCTGGAACTTTCAAAGTCTTGCCGCGCCCGGCGCCCGGCCTCGTGCTCCACGACACGCCAGGGCCGAACAACAGCCAGGATGAACGTCACGCCAGGCTGACGCTGGAGGCTATCCGTAATGTGTCGTTCAAGGCGCTTTGCTATGTGCTCAACGCCAGCCAGCTGGGGACCCGTGACGACCGGTTGCTGCTCGAGCAGTTGCGCGAAGAGCTTGTCACCAAGCCTGCCCAGCCCATTTATTTCATCCTCAACAAAGTGGATTTGCTCGATCCGGAAAAGGGCGAAAGCGTTGAAGGCTATGTGCACACGGCCCAGTGCTATTTGCGTGACATCGGTTTTGAGCAGCCAATCATCATTCCGACAATGGCCAGTGCAGCGTTGTACGCGCGCAAGGCGCTGAGTGCCGACACACTGACACGGGCCCAGCGGTCCCAATTGCGCCAGGCTCTCGATGTCATGGACTCCAACAAGCGTGCCTTGCTCAATGCCACTGTCGCGCCCGACCTGATCAAACGCCGCGTCGGCAAGGCGCTCGACAGCCTTGAGCGTAAACAGCAGGCCAATCAATCTGATCCCCGGGCCAGCGACAAAAACAAATTGCGCCAACTAGTCACCATTAGCGGGCTTAAAACCATTGAAGTCCTCATCAATCATCAACGCCGCTTAGATGAGCAACCATGAATACTATTGAAATCATCCACAACCCATTCATCGTCGAGACCCAGTTCCTGATCAGAGGCCAGCCTCCAGCTGAAGGTTGCAAGCTGTCGAGCTACAAGGAGTCGCGGCTGCAAGTGTGGGTCGAGAAGCTGTTTGATGAATTGAGTCAGTTGTTCAACGGCGACAATAACTTTGATGTCACTTTTAGGGGGGTTGAGTCGGATTACCTGGACGTGGTCGACGCCGCGAAGGTCGCGACGGATAAAGGCATGCAGGTCACTCTGAACTTTATTGAAGCGGATCCGACGGAAGAGCGCCTGACCCGCATTCGTGAGTTGATGGAAGAAGCCAAGCTTCATCCTGATTTTGAGCATTTTATCCGTGACAACGACGACGTCAGTCAGTCCTTTGAAGAAGCATTCAACAAGGATTTCGACGTGTACGTGGTCGCGACCATGTCGTCGGGCAAGTCTACGCTGATCAACGCCATGCTTGGCCAGGACCTGCTGCCCGCGGCTAACGAAGCCACGACCGCGACCATTGCGCGGATCACCGACAACGCATCAATGGGCCAACGCTTCGCCGCACAACGGGTGACCAATGATCACCGTATTGCGGAAAACAGCGATGACGTGAGCCTAGAAGTGCTGCAGGCCTGGAACAGCCTGCCCGATACGATGCGCATCGATATCGAGGGCAAGATTCATGCAATTCAAGACCGTGACAGCGTTCGCCTGGTATTGACCGACACTCCGGGTCCAAACAACAGCCAGGATGAAAAGCACCAGCTCAAGACCATGAGCTTCATTCAAGACTCGCAGCGCAATCCGCTGATTCTGTATGTACTGAATGCTAGCCAGTTGGGTACCAACGACGACAAAAATCTATTGAGACTGGTCGCCGAAACCATGCGTAAGGGCGGCAAGCAGAGCAAGGATCGGTTCATTTTCGTCATCAACAAAATGGATGTGTTTGACCCAGAGAAAGGCGAGGACCTGCCGTCGGTGCTGGCCCGCGTCAAAAACTACCTGGTCGAAAATGGAATCTTCAATCCGCTGATCTATCCGGTGTCGGCCAACCTGACGCGGCTGTTGCGCAAACCCCAGCACTTGCATTCGCGGAAGGAGCGCGGCGAGTTGAACTCTATGATGGACATGTTCGGCGAAGAGCCAAGCATGAACTTGCTGCAATACATGCCGATTACCGAGCGGGTAAAACGTAACCTGCAAGACAAGCGTCTTCCCGAAATCGTGCTGAGCAGCGGCTTGCCGGCAGTCGAGGCGATGATTGACGAGTACATCGACAAGTACAACTTCCCGCATCGGGTCAAACGCGCCTACGACGCGTTGACCAAGGCCATTGCGGTCGGACTTAACGAAACACAACTGATTGAGCAACTGGATCAGGATGAGAAGACGCTGGCCCATATCAATGAAGAGATCCAGGCGTTGGAGTATCGGCAGGAGAAGGGCTTCGATACACAGGCGTATAAGGACAGGATTGCGCGTGAAGGTAAGGCGTTGCCACGGGCCACTGAAGATGAGCTCTCGGTCCTGGAAAAATCTTCGAGCAAAAATATCAGAAAGGTCAGTGCTCGTTTCACTGGGACGGCTGACCCGCGCATTGCTGAACTTCTAGTCAAGGAAGTTGAAGCGGAACTCCAGTTCGAGTACCGAAAACTCATCAACGCGTATGAGGCCGTATTCATCACTAGCCAGCAAGTCATTCGTGACGATCTGGAGTTGGAGTACCAGAGCTACATCGTTGATCTGTTTAAGGACTGCCAACATTTGAAGCTGCCCATTCTGGAAAGTCTTCAGAAAGCGACGGGCGATATTTCCTTCAATCTCACCATCAAGAGTCATGAAGTCAAGACTACAGAAGTGGTGGTGGATAGCTACGAAGTCAGTGACAGTAAGTGGTACAACCCCTTCTCATGGGGGTCTACGCGTACGGTTTATAAATATGGTGAAGAAAAATCAGTCGACCTTCAGGAGCTCTGGAAGGACCGTCATACCCGTATCGAGGACGAGTTCGCTCGATTAGTCGTAGCCGCCCGTACTGAAATCGACAATGGCAAGACCGTTCTGATTGATCAGTTCATGGCGTTCATGGGGCGTGAGTTCGACACCAAGTTCAATGAGTTGATTGATTCGCTTAAAGAAAAAATGACGGACCGCGACGTGCGTCAACGCGCCCTTGAAGAGGCCCGTGAGCTACAAACGTGGATCAATCAATTCAAAGCAAAACTCGACGAAACCCTCGCCGTTTGACTCCGGAGCTTTTATGACGACTAACGCCTCGATGATTACAAAAGTCCGCGAGCAGTTTTTAGCAGCGCTCAATGACACACAGGTCAGCACCGAGTTATTGAAGCAAATGATACGAGTTGCTGAGAAAACTCCGGGAGTGATGGACGCTCATGAGGTGTATGTCGGCTATAACGCCATCGATGCAGATCCAGTGAGTTGGCATCCGGACTATTTCAGTCGGCAAAGCTTTTTAGCATCCCGCAACTTTTCCAAGGAAAGGCTGGAACACCTGATCAGCGTTCGTGACGTGTTTCGTCAACGAAATGAAAAGGGCTTTACGCCCACCACTGCCTCAACGACGAGAAAGGTTCAGATGAACACGGCATCTGTCGACTACCATCCTTCCATCAACCTCAAGAAGTTCGTCGATGAAGGCGATTTGTTGACGACGCGAACCGCACTGCGCCTGGAACTGAATGATCGTCGTCTGGATGGCATCGAGTTGCACGCAGCACTTGCCTGGATCAAGGGTTGCGTTCCCGATATCTTCGAGGCCTATTCAGAAGGAGCATTCGCACGCGAACTTGCATCAGATCAGAACAAATGGACCGAGGACTATTACGATCTGCAGGTAACTTACTTAAAAACCAACTTCTCGGAAAAACGCTTTTTACACCTGATCGAGGTGCGCGAGTTATTGCGCACCAGCGCAGTTGAGGGTTTCACTTCGACCAAGACGAAAGCCTCTACCCCACATTCCGCTTCCCTTGCAGCACAAGCTCCACGCACCAACTCTCGTCAGCCCACTCCCGACAACACATCAGAGCGCAACCCTGCCTTCAAGGCTGCCCTCTTGATCGGCGGCGCGATTGCCGCCGTGGTGGTTTTCCTCGTGGCATTGGCCCGGTGAGCGCATGACAACTTCCATGCTGACCCGCACCGCTGTCCAGGACATTCGTGAAAACGCCGGCCTGACCCTTGAGGCCGGGCGTGCCCTGATCAACCGCAGCTATCTGTCGGAACTGGAACACTATCCGGTCCACGCGTTTGCAGAACAAGGGCTGCGGTTCAATGCCGCCAGTGACGTGCGGATTTTTCGCGTGGAGCGTATCGTCCAGGACAATAAGCAATCCGTCCTGGAAAGCACCACGGCCGCGTATACCGCGCTGGGCGCGGCAGGGTACTCGGTATTTTTAATATTGCGCTCCAACGGCATCGAAACCGACCTGTACATCGGTACTCGCGGCGAGCCTGGCAAAACCCTCGGGCACAGTTCCGGCGTGTTGCTGCAGGAAACCTTCAAGGGGCACTTCTCGGGCAGCTCACTGGTACCGCTGCAACAACAGGATGCCGATACCTTGCTGGAGGCGGTCCAAGCCGAAAAGGCCAACCCGTCGGCGAGCATTACCGCGGTGACGGGCGTGCCGGCACTGTCGACGGAAAACCGCGAGCACTTCATGCAAGGGCTCGAGCGTTTTATCGACGCTGCGGAGCGTCGGGTGTATCACGCGATCATCCTCGCCGAGCCGGTTTCATCGCAAAACCTCGACCTGATACGCGCGGGATACGAACAGGTCGCGACTCAACTGTCGCCATTGCTCAAGCAACAGTTGTCTTTTGGTGAGCAGGACAGCGATTCGGTCGGGCTGAGCATCAGCCAGGGGTTGAGTAACTCCCTTGGTCATAGTCTTGGTTTGACCGAAACCAAGGGTACCTCGAGCACCCTGGGCACCTCGACCACTGAAACCGTAGGCACCAGCGAATCGTTCAGCGCGCAGACTGGGACCTCGAAAACGGTTGCCCTCGGTGGCACCCTGTTGGGTATGGCGGGCGGCGCGGCATTTGGGCCGATCGGTGCGATGCTCGGCAGCCAGATTGGCTCGGCCGCCGCTGTATTGTTCAACGAACAACGCACCACAGGCACCAGCCATTCGACCTCCACCGGTCGCAACGAAAGCCACGGTACCTCCTACAGTGAGGCGGCATCGAAGACCACATCAACCACACACACCACCAGCAGCACTGACACCCAGTCGTTGAACAAAACCACGGGCTCTAATCGACAGATTTCGATTGAGACCGTGGACAAGACCATCGAGCAGTTGCTGAGCAAAATCGATCACCACCTCGAGCGCATCGACGAGGCCAAGACGTACGGCGGCTGGAACTCGGCGGCGTACTTCATCGGTGATAGCACTGCGTCGTCCGAGTCGTTGGCGAGCATCTTTCTCGGCCTGGTGCGCGGCAGTAAGTCCAGCCATGAAGACTTCGCCCTGACCACTTGGAAATCCGCCAACAAGTCTGCTGTGCTGGACTGGCTCAGCGCCTTCTGCCATCCGCAACTGAAACCGGGCTTCTCGAAAAAGATTCCGATCAGCTACCTCACGCCAGCCACGCTGGTGTCGGGTAAGGAAATGGCGATCCAACTGAGCCTGCCCCGTCGTTCCACCTCTACGGTGGCCGTGCTGGAAACCCAGGCGTTTGGCCGTAAAGTGCAGCGCCTGGATGGTCACAGCAGTGAGCTGGGCAAGGGCAAGACCCTGACCTTGGGCAACATCCGCCACTTGTGGGAAAACTTGCCACAAAAAATCGAGTTGAGCCTCGATCAGTTGGCCAGCCACGTATTCGTCAGTGGTTCGACCGGCGCCGGTAAAAGCAACACGCTGTATGAAATGCTCAGCCAGATCAGCGCCGCCGGCGTGCCATTCCTGGTGATCGAGCCGGCCAAGGGCGAGTACAAGCACGTCTTCGGTCATCGCGATGATGTGAATGTATTCGGTACGCATCCGGCCCATAGTGAGTTGTTGCGCATCAATCCGTTCCGCTTCCCGTTGGCCATTCATGTGCTGGAGCACGTTGATCGGCTCGTGGAAATCTTCAACGTCTGCTGGCCGATGTATGCCGCCATGCCCGCCGTACTCAAAGAGGCGATTCTGCAGGCGTATCAGCAATGTGGCTGGGACCTGGACCTGTCGACCAACCGCTACAGCGATGCGTTGTTTCCGACGTTCAGTGATCTGCTCAGTACCTTGCAGAGCGTAATTGAGGCGTCGGCGTACTCCCAAGAACTCAAGGGTAACTACATCGGTTCGCTGTCCACACGGATCAAATCCCTGACCAATGGCTTGAACGGGCAGATCTTCACCGCCAACGAAATCGAAGGCGCAGAGCTGTTCGATCAGAGTGCAGTCGTTGACCTCAGCCGCATCGGTTCATCCGAAACCAAGGCCCTGATCATGGGGATCCTGGTGATGCGTCTGAGTGAGCACCGCATGGCCGGTGGAGGCATGAATCAGCCGCTGCGTCACGTCACGGTGCTTGAGGAAGCGCATAACATCCTCAAGCGCAGCCCGTCCGAAGGCGGCGCCGAAGGTTCGAGTGTGGTTGGCAAATCTGTTGAGATGCTGACCAACGCCATCGCAGAAATGCGCACCTATGGCGAAGGTTTCATCATCGCTGACCAGTCGCCCCATGCGGTGGATATCGCCGCGATTCGTAACACCAACACCAAGATCATCATGCGTCTGCCGGATGAAATGGACCGTCGTTTAATCGGGAAATCGGTGGCGTTGCGTGATGACCAGCTCGAGGAAATTGCCAAATTACCTAAGGGCGTGGCCATCGTTTATCAGAACGACTGGTTGGAGCCGGTGCTATGCCAGGTGAAGAAGTTCGCAGGTCCCGAGACGCCGTATGTCTACAAGGCCAGTGACACGCGCACAGTGCGTAGCCAGGATTTCAACCTGCAGGTGCTCCGCCTGCTCCTGAGCAACCGGGTACGCACGCCGATCACCCCGGACCTGGCGTTGCTTGAAAACGGGTTGTGTGAATTGCCGTTGCTGGCACACAGCAAAATCGCGCTGTTCGAAGTGCTCAACGCCTACGAGAAAGAGCAGCCAGCGGCGTTGTGCATGCCTGAGGCATTTGCCCACGCGGCACAGTTGGTGGTCGATGTGCTCGGCTGTCGGCAGCAGGTTCAGCAGATCATCCAATCGGCGACCGACTACAGCGATCTCAGCAACCTGCTTGACGTGCTATTGCACGAGCGAGCGACAGGCTTGAGCGCTGAGCTGGCCCTGGCGACCCAGCAGTGCCTGATGAAGGACTACAGCCTGCAGCATGAAAGCCATATCGACATCTATTCAGCATGGCGTGCGCGCCTCGAAACAGGAAGCGTCCTGTGAACTTTGAAAACTTCTTTACTGCAAAGGCCGAGGTTCCGTCCAACCTGGCGCTACTGGCCCGTGAAATGCCAGATCGCTGCGTGATCATTGCCGAACTTGACCGACCTATCGTGCTTACCCAGGAAACCCGCGTGGAACTGCCGGAGATGTCCCCGGAAACACGTGAGCGACTGGAGCGACTGGGCGTTCCAAAAGAGGTCCTGGATGCGATCGGCAGCGAAGCCGAGGCGAAGATCTATGAAGATGCCAACCTGGAGCCCGCCGAAGTCAACGGCAAGGATGCACTGATTCGCACCGACATCGATTACGATCAAAAAGATGCCATGGGCACCACCAACCTGGACCGTATGAAGTCGGGAAGGGCGCCACTGGACGCCACTGGAAAGCCGATCGAGTTGCACCACATCGGCCAGAAACAGGACTCGCCGTTGGCCGAGCTGACCAGTGCCGAGCACCGAGGCAATGGCAACGACAACGTGCTGCACAACAAGCAGAAGGAGTCTGAAATCAATCGCGAAGACTTCGACAAAGAGCGAAAAGACTACTGGAAGGCGCGAGCCGAACAGATCGAGAATCAGCGCTGAGAGCGAAACTCATGAAGAAACTTGAACAACTCGTTGATCTCCACCAGGCCAATACCCGGCCTGTAGATGCCGGCAGCATCCAGAGTCTTGAGCAAAAATTGGGATTTGCACTGTCCGACGAATACAAGGACTACCTGTCTACGTTTGGCGTCATCGTCTTCGACGCATACGAAACATACGGCCTCGGCGTTCCTGAAGATTATTACCTGAATGTCCTGGCCGCGTTCTCGGACCTGAGCCGCGACCCGAACTACCCGAAAAATACTGTGCCACTGCTGGAGATTGGTGATGGGCAGTTCTATCTATACGACAACCAAGCACGGAAAGTTCTGGTTTGGGCTACACCGAATGGTGGCATAGTGCGTGCCGTGGAGGACGGGCTGGAGGCCTTTTTGATCAAGCATGTCTTCGCGGGCTAGCTAACAACAGTTTGAGGCGGGAGGGTTTGGCGTCTCTCTTGCTGTGAATAGCCCCGGCTTTTCTAGAGACCGTCCTGCCTCAGAAAATAACGTCGCTCGAACTCTATCGGCGACAGCTTCTCGGCGAAACCATGTCGCCGCTTGGGGTTGTAAAACATCTCGATGTAATCGAACACATCGCTTCGCGCCTCGTCCCGATTGCCATAGATCCTACGTTTGATCCGCTCACGCTTGAGCAGTTGGAAGAAGCTTTCAGCGACCGCGTTGTCATGACAGTTGCCACGGCGACTCATGCTGCCAACAAGATTGTTGGCTCTGAGAAAACTCTGCCAATCCGAGCTGCTGAACTGACTACCTTGGTCAGAGTGGATCATTACTTCCTGCTTCGGTTTGCGTCGCCAGACGGCCATCAGCAGCGCATCAATGGCCAGGTCGCTGCTCATGCGAGATTTCATCGACCAGCCAATGACCTGCCGAGAGAACAGATCGAGCACCACCGCCAAATACAGCCAGCCCTCATAGGTGCGGATGTAGGTGATGTCGGTGACCCAGACCTTGTTAGGCTCGCTGACGTTGAATTGGCGCTCCAGTCTGTTCGGCGCAGGTGTGGGTGGCTTGCCACCATAACGGCCAGGCCGCCGGCGATAACCTGTCTGCGAGCGCAGTCCCTCCGCACGCATCAGCCTGGCCACACGATGTCGCCCACAGCATTCCTCCAGCTCGCGCAGATCTGCATGGATCTTTCGATAGCCATAGACCCCGCCGCTCTCCAGCCAGGAATGCTTGATCAAACCTAGCAGGCGCTGATCATCCTTGGCACGGGCCGACCTGGGCTCAGCGCACCAAGCGTAGTAGCCACTGGGGTGCACTTTCAGAACCTGGCAGAGACGTTGAATCGAGTAGTTCGCCGCCAGCTGGCGGATGAAGGCGTACCTCAGCCGGACTCCCTGGCAAAGTACGCGGCGGCCTTTTTTAGGATGTCTCGCTCTTCAGTGACGCGTTTGAGTTCGGCACGCAGGCGACGCAGCTCTGCTTGCTGGTCGTCTTCATGCTTACGCTGGGCCTCAGGCTTGCTGTAGCGCTTGATCCACGCATACAGGCTATGTGCCGACATGCCTAAACGAGCCGCTACGTCGGCAACGGGTAGGCCACGCTCGGTCACTTGCTTGACCGCTTCGACCTTAAATTCTTCGGGGTAACGCTGGTTGCTCATGGCACCTCCTGCTGGGTCTCATTATGAGGCTTGGAGGTGTCTACGAAACTAGGGGCGATTCAGACCACCCCTGAAGACATTGGACGACTGACCGCGCGCATCGTGGCCGAGCCGGTGGGCGACCCGATTATCTTCTGCGCAGGCGATACTGTTACTTACGGGCAACTCGCCGACACTGTCGAAAACCTCGTAGGACGTCCCATGCGGCGTGAGCAGTGGTCAGTGTCTTACCTAACAGCTGAGCTTGCCAACAACCCAAGTGATGCAATGCGCAAATACCGAGCCGTATTCGCAGAGGGCAGGGGCGTGGCTTGGAAAAAGGAGCACACCTACAACGCAGTCCACGGCATTCACACATCGACGATCACGCAATGGGCTCAGCAAAACCTTTAGTCACGCCCATGCAGCGCTGAGTCTCTTTTTCGGCATTGAGCGGTCAGCTTCTAGCCGAGTGCATTCCGCCATGAAGGGCAGCTATTGGCCGGGGGCTGCAGTCGCTAAAGGGATGCAGTCAGCCAGAAGCGGACAGTGAACGCCTTAGTTCGCTAGGTGCAAGTCCTGTCCAGCGCTTGAACGAGCGGCGGAAGTTGGTGGTGTCGTTGAACTGCAGGTAGGCGGCGACCTCCTCGTTGCCATAGCCGCGCACCTGGTACAGGTACAGTGCGACGTGCTTGCGCGCTTGGTCCAGCTGTTCCTGGAAGTGCGTGTCGTGCTTTTGCAGCTTGCGCTTGAGGGTCGAGGGGCTCATGTCAAGGGCGTGGGCCACGCGCTCCAGCTGCAGCGGTTCGCGAATATGCGCCAGCAGGAAGTCATACAGGCGATCAAGCAGGCCTGCGCGAAAACCTAGGCTGTCGAGCTGCGCCAGGCCCTGTTGCTGGGCGGCGCGGCCGGCGGTGAGCGCGGCGTTGGGCCAGGGCTGGTGCAGGTACTCACGCGGCAGGCGCATCAGGTCCAGCGGCGCGCCGAAGCGCACCGTCTCGCCCAGGTGTACCCAGTACTGTTCCACATAGCGTGGCTGCGCGTGGCTGAAGCTGCATTGCCAGGGCAGCGCCTGGCCGGCCAGCCAGCGGCTCATGGCTACCAGTGAGGTGCACGAGGCCTCCAGCAGGAAGCACCGTTGGGCCCCGGCGCCACAGCTGTCCAGCCAGTACAGGTACAGGTACTGCTCGTCGAGCACCAGGCGCGGGCTGAGCAGCGGGCTGAGCAGGGCGCGTTGCTCGCAGAGCACATCCAGCGCCTGGCAAAGATCGGCAGCCTGTTGCAGGGCGTGACTGGCCGGGCCGTAGTGCCCCGGCAGCAGGCGCTGGCCGAACAGGAAGCTGCTGTCATCGGCATCCAACAGGCGCCGCGTGTTGGCGATCAGGCAAAGGAGCTGCTGCGGGCTGAGGCGCGCCTGGCCGCTTAGGATGTCCTCGTGGAACAGGCCGCTGCCGCGCAACAAGCGATGGCTGTCGACACCGCGCGCCAGCGCCAGGTCGAGCAGCACGGCCGGCTGCCAGTGGCCGGGGATAAAGCGGCTGTCGCACTCGTACCAATCGGTCGGCAGGGTCATGGCGACGACCTCAGGCGCTGTGCGCGTATGGCGGCTGCTTGGCCTTGGCGAGCGCCAGGTTGAGGCGTTGCAGCAGGCCGTCGGCATCGTCTTGCAGGGCCATCACAGCGGCCGTGCTCGCCTGCAGCTGCAGGCGCTCGCCATGCGCGCGGGCCTTGTACGCCAGGTGCGCCACAGCCAGGCGCAGTTCCTCGGCCAGCTGCTGTGCCTCGCGCGCGCCGGTATTGGGGAGCAGCACCACGAAACGATCGCCGGCCAATCGGCAGAGCAGGTCGCGGTGGCGCAGGTTGAGCACCAGTATCTGGGTCAACGCCTGCAGCACGCGGTCGCCCTCGGCGTGGCCATGCAGGCGGTTGATCTGGCTGAAGTCGTCGAGGTCGAGGATCACCAGCGACAGCGGCTGCTGCTCGGCGCGGGCCTCGGCCAGGCTCTGCTGTAGCTGCCTACGCAGGTAGTCGGCGGTGTTCAGCGGGGTCAGCTTGTCGAACAGCAGGTGCTCGCGGAATAGCCGCTCGCGTTTCTCCATCTGTGCGCTGATGGCCAACTGCTCGCGGTGCCAGTGGTAGATACCGAGGGTCAGCAAGACCAGGCCGAGCGGCATGGGCGCCGACTCCATCCAGTGGTCCCAGCTGATGGCATCCGGCAGCAGGATGAATTCGTCGAGGGCGTCCACCCACCAGGAGAGGAATACCAGACCCAGGCCCAGGGCGAGGAAGTTGGTCACCCGCCCGGTGGGCCGGCTCTTCAGTACCAGGCCGAGCCAGACCAGGCAGAGCAGGGCCGAGCCGCCCTCGCCGAGGATATCCAGCCACACCCAGTCGCCGGCTGGTTTCAGGTCGCCGGCGCCCAGGTGCAGCAGCAGGGCGGCGTTGGCGGCTAGCAGCAGGGCGGCCAGTTTCAGGCGATGCAGACCGAACGGGGTGGGCATGGCGGGCTCCGCACAAGAGGTTCGTTCATCAGCAGAGCAGAGCCATATGACCGAATGGTTGCAGTGAGGGAGGTCGAATCGGCTCAGGGCAGATGCCAATTATTTTTCTCGGCGCATGGGAAGGACGTATGAGGCCCGCGCCGATTCGAACTCGCGGATTGCTCCCGCCCTGTCGGAGGAGCCTTGCGCCTGGGTCAATTCGGCTCAAATCGGCCAGCAAATCCCGGTAAATCGGGCCGGCGCCGAGGCCCTGTCACAGAAGCGTCATCCCCGACTCCTAGCTTGCGCCCCACGTCGCCGGGCACTGGTTCGGCCGCAACGCATACTGGGGATGTCAGCATGTACAAACGCCAACTCAATGCCCGCCGTGCGGGCTTTACCGTCAGCGTCCTGGCGCTGGCCATCGCCGCCACGCCGCTGTGGGCCGCCGACGAGCATGTCGAAGTGGTCGGCCAGGCCGTCAGCATCGACCAGGCGCTCAAGGAGCAGCGTCGCTCCGACAGCGTGCAGAGCACCGTGCACGCCGACGGCGTGGCCCAACTGCCGGACCAAAACGTCGCCGAGGCTACCCAGCGCCTGCCGGGTGTGAGCGTGGAGCGCGACCAGGGTGAGGGCCGCTTCGTCAGCGTGCGGGGCCTGGGCCCGGACCTCAACAGTGTCAGCATCAACGGCACGCTGATCCCCTCGCCGGAGGCTGATCGTCGCGCCGTGGCCCTCGACGTGCTGCCTGCCGAGCTTGTGCAGTCATTGTCGGTGGTCAAGACCCTGACCCCGGACATGGATGCCAGCTCACTCGGCGGCACTATCGAAGTGGAGAGCCTGTCGGCCTTCGACCACAAGGGCCTGTTCTACACCGGCAGCGCCGAGGGCAGTTACGACGACAACACCCAGCAGTCCAGCCCGAAATTCTCCGGTGCAATCAGCGACCGTTTCAGCCTCGGTGACGGCACCGACAACTTCGGCGTGGCCGCCGCGCTGAGCTGGCAGCAGCGCGACTTCGGCTCGGACAACGTCGAGACCGGGGGCGATTGGGACTTCGAGGACCGCGCCCGACTGGCACAGTTCGAGCAGCGCGACTACGACATCCGTCGCGAGCGCAGCGGCCTGGGCCTGAACTTCGATTACCGCCCCGACGACTTCAGCAGCTACTACCTGCGTACTCTGTACAGCCGCTACAAGGACACCGAGACGCGCAACGCCGCCGGCGTCGAGTTCGCCGATGCCCAGCAGCCCGGCGAGGCGGGCGATGCCGAAGGCTGGCGCGAGCTGAAGGATCGCGAGGAGACCCAGGAGATCCAGTCCTTCGTGCTGGGCGGCGAGCACCTGGTGGGCCAGTGGACCTTCAACGGCCAGGTCGGCCACAGCCAGTCCAGCGAGGAAACGCCCGGGCACATCGGCGGTGCGCTGTTCGAGGGCGACGACGACTTCGCCGATGCGGGTTTCTCTGGCACTCGCAAGCCGCGCCTGAACATCGGCGACGACTTCTACGACCCGGCCCGCTTCAGCCTGAGCGAGGTCGAGTGGGCCGAGGAGAACACCGAGGACACCGAGAAGAACATCAAGCTCGACGCCGCCCGCGACTACGAGCTTGCCGGCCACGCCGCCCAGGTCAAGTTCGGGGGCAAGCTCAGCCGCCGCGACAAGCACAACGACACCGACATCTGGACTTACGAGGACCTCGGCGACTTCGGCTTCAGCGACGAGCAGCTGGGCATGGACCAGTTCACCAAGGGCTCGGTCGACTACAGCCTGGACCGCTACGGCCCAGGACTGTCGGCGGACCGCATCGAGGACCTGATCGGCGGCCTGGACCGCAGCGAGTTCTTCAACGAGGAGGAGTCGCGGGTCAACGACTTCGACATGAGCGAGGACATCAGCGCGGCCTACCTGATGCACACCCTAGACATGGACGGCCTGCGCATCATCGCCGGCCTGCGCTACGAGGGTACCGAGTTCCAGGCCAAGGGCACAGGCATGCGCGATGGCGACTACGAGAGCATCGAGGCCAGCAACGACTACCACCACTGGTTGCCGGGCCTGCATGCGCGCTACCAGCTGGACAAGGACACGCAGGTGCGCGCCGCCATCACCCACAGCGTGGTGCGGCCGACGTTCGGCCAGCTGGCGCCGGGCTTCGTCATCGACGGCGACGAGGCCAGCTTCGGCAATCCGGGGTTAGACCCGCTGGAGTCGCGCAACTACGACCTCGGCATCGAGCACTACCTGGGCCGCGCCGGCGTGGTGTCCGCCTTCCTGTTCTACAAGGACATCGAGAACTTCGTCTACAACGCCGACCTGGCCGGCACCGGCGAGTGGGCAGGCTTCGCCGAGGCCAACACCTTCGCCAACGGCGACGACGCCGACCTGTGGGGGCTGGAGCTGGCCTACTCGCAGAAGTTCGACTGGCTGCCGGCCCCCTGGAACGGCCTGCTGCTGGGCGCCAACGCCACCTTTAGCCGCTCCGACGCGAGCATCAGTGGCTTCGATCCTGGCAGTGGACGCGAGCTTTCGCGTGACATCGACCTGCCGTTCCAGTCCGACACCGTCGGCAACCTGATGCTCGGCTGGGAGAACGACAAGCTCAGCCTGCGCCTGTCGGCCAACTACAAGTCCGACTACCTCTACGAAGTCGCCGCTATCGACGACAAGCAGCACGACCTGCACGTCGATGACCAGGTATTCGTCGACTTCAGCGCCGGCTATTTCCTGACCAAGGAGCTGCAGGTCAAGTTCGAGGCGCAGAACGTCACTGATGAGCGCTACTACGTCTTCACCGGACGCAACGCCTACAACGCCCAGTACGAGGAATATGGCCCGACCTACAAGCTCGGCCTGACCTTCACCCACTTCTAGGACCTGTGCGCCCGGCCCCTTCTCCCGCTGCGGGCGAGAGGGCTGCGCCAGCCAGGAAGGCATCATCACAAGGATTACCCACGCAATGAACCGGTCGTTCACCCTTTTCTTGCTGTTTGCCGGCCTGTTGCTGGCCGGTTGTGCCCCGCTGTATTCGTCCATACCGAAGTTAAGCCTGAGCCACTGGGGGGGGGCCAGCCAGTCCAAGGCCGAGGAACTGCGCATCGCCGGCGAGCAGCGTCTGGCCGCCAGCGAGCAGCGTGGCCTGCTGTTGCTCGATGCCCAAGGCGGCGAGCTGGCGCGCCTGCCCGGACGCTTCTCCGGCCTTGACAGTCGAGAGCTGGACGGCCAGCTGCTGGTCGCCAGCCTGGATGCCGCCAGCCAGCGCCCGACCCTGGTGCTGCTCGACCCGGGCACGCGTCAGTGGGGCCGCAGCCTGGCCCTGCCCGCACGCGACTACGCTGTCTCCGGCCTGTGCCTGTATCGCGACGAGGCGGCCAACCTCTACCTGTTCCTGGTCGGCGAGGAAGGCCGTGGTGAGCAGTGGCTGGTCGGCGCCGGCCGTTCGCTGCGCGACGAGGCGCTGCGCGTGCGCGGCCTACCGTTGCCGCCGCAGGCCGAGTTCTGCCAGGTCGACGATATGGCCCACCAACTGCTGGTGAACGAAGAAGGCGTCGGCCTGTGGGCCTACCCGGCGCATCCGGAGGCCGAGGCCAGCCGAGTCCCGGTGGACATGGTGGCGCCCTTCGGCGGCCTGGAGCAAGGCGTGGGCGCCATGGCCAGCGTGCCGGGCGGCGTGCTGGCACTGGATGCCGGTGCCGGCAAGCTGCACCTGTACCAGCGCCACGGCGAAACCTGGCAGGCCGCCGGCAAGCTCGACCTGCCCGGCCTTGAGGAGCCCGAGCGCCTGGCCGTGCGGCCGGGCGCCAAGGGTCTCGACCTGCTGCTACGGGACGACGGCAGCGGCAGTTTCTACGAGGGTGAGCTGGCCTGGCAGCCACGGGCAGTGGCCGCGGCCGAGGCGCTGGTGAACGTGCCCGCACTGCGCCAGAGCGAACCGGTCGGTCGCCACGGTGATGCCGCCGATGATCCGGCGATCTGGGTCGATCCGGTCAACCCGGCGCGTTCGCGCGTGCTCGGCACCAACAAGAAGCAGGGCCTGCTGGTCTACGACCTGGACGGCACGCTGCTGCAAGAGCTGCCGGTGGGCCGCCTGAACAACGTCGATGTCAGCGCCAATTTCAGTCTCGGTGGCGTGCGGGTCGACCTGGCCGTGGCCAGCAACCGTGACCGCGACAGCATCGCCGTGTTCGCCATCGACCGCGCCAGCGGCGAGCTGCGCGAGGCCGGCGAGATTCGCACGCCGCTCAAGGAAATCTACGGCATCTGCCTGTTCCAACCGGCCAGCGGCGAGCTGTATGCCTTCGCCAACGGCAAGGACGGCAGCTTCCTACAGTATCGCCTGGGCGACAGCGGTGGCGAGGTCGCGGGCGAGCTGGTGCGGCGTTTCGCCGTGGCCAGCCAGCCCGAGGGCTGCGTGGCCGACGACCAGCGCCAGCGCCTGTTCATCGGCGAGGAGGACACAGGCGTATGGGCGGTGGATGCCCGTGCCGACGGCCCCACCGAGCTGCACGAGGTGATGAAGGTTGGCGGCGCGCTGCACGCCGATGTCGAGGGTCTGGCTCTGTACCAGTCACAAGAGCGCGACTACCTGGTGGTGTCCAGCCAGGGCAACGACAGTTACCTGTTGCTCGACGCCGAGCCGCCATATGCCCTGCGCGGCGCCTTCCGCATCGGCCTCAACGCCGCCCTGGGCATCGATGGCGCGTCCGAGACCGATGGGCTGGAGGTGACCTCGGCCAACCTCGGCGGGGCCTGGAGCCAGGGCCTGCTGGTGGTGCAGGACGGGCGCAAGCGCATGCCCGAAAGCACACAGAACTTCAAGCTGGTGCCCTGGGCCGACGTCGCCCGCGCCCTCGGCCTCGAATAACCCTGTCATCAGGCAGTAACCGCCGCGTAATCGAATAGCACCGCTGCCATTGCATACGGCGGCTACATTCGCCAAGGAGTCACACCATGCACGCTACCCTGGAACAGATGACCGTCTGGAGCCTGATCAACGACGCCAGCCTGCTGGTCAAGCTGGTCATGCTGAGCCTGTTCGCCGCTTCGCTGGCCAGCTGGTACCTGATCGTCCAGCGCAGCCTGCTGCTGGGCCGCAGCGAGCGCCTGGCGCGCGATTTCCTGCGCCGCTTCCGCGAGACCGGCGATCTCGCCACCCTGTACCGCGAGGGCGCCGAGCGCGGCGACGCGGACGCCGCGCTGGAACAGTTGTTCCGCGCCGGCTATGGCGAGTACGTGCAGCTGCGCCGTGATCCGCAGGTCGAGCGCGAGACGCTGATCGATGGCGTCGAACGCAGCCTGCTGGTGTCCATCGCCGAGCAGGAGGCGCGCCTGGAGAAGGGCTTGGCGCTGCTCGCTACCATCGGCTCGGTCAGTCCCTATGTCGGCCTGTTCGGCACGGTATGGGGAATCATGAATTCCTTCATCGGCCTGTCGCAGGTGCAGCAGGCGACACTGTCCACCGTCGCGCCGGGCATCGCCGAGGCGCTTATCGCCACCGCCATCGGCCTGTTCGCCGCTATCCCTGCGGTGGTCGCCTATAACCGCTTCTCTGCTCGCGTGGCGGCCCTGAGCACCCGCCTGTATGCCTTCGGCAACGAGCTGCAGGGTCGCCTTCAACGGCGCCTGCCGGCATCCGGCCTGGCCCAGGCGGCCTGAGGAGCAGTGTGATGCGCAAGCCGCAATGCAAGCACGGCCCCAAGGCCGAGATGAACGTGGTGCCCTATATCGACGTGATGCTGGTGCTGCTGGTGATTTTCATGGTGACTGCACCCATGTTGACCCAGGGCGTGAAGATCGAACTGCCCAAGGTCGCCGCCGAGGCGCTGCCGACCGACAGCCGACAGCAGGTGCTGACCCTCTCGGTGCAGGCCGACGGCGGCTACTACTGGAACCTCGGCAGCGAGCTGGACACCGAGCGCCGCACCGATAGCGCCGTGAGCCTGGAGGAGATGACTGCCAAGGTCGGTGCGCTGATCGCCGCGCGCGGCGACACCCAGGTGTACATCCGCGCGGACGGCCACGCCGAGTACGCCACGGTGCTGGCCGGCATGGCTGCGTTGCAGCAGGGCGGGGTGAGCAACATCGGCCTGATCACCGAGGCACCGCAGTGAGCATGCTGACCCTGTCTCGGCCGTCATCCTTCGTGCTCGTACCGCCGTCCGGCAACGGCTGGCGCAGCTTTGTCGCGGCCGGCACGGCGGTGGGCCTGCACGCCCTGGTGCTCGGCCTGCTGCTCAGCCATTGGCAGGCCGACACGCCACCGGCTGCGCAGGTGCGGACGCTGACCACGCGCCTGGTCACCCTGGCGCCGCCCGCTCCGGCGCAGCCCGAGGCCGTACTGCCGCCCGCCGTGATCCCCGAGCCCGAGCCGGCCAAGCCGGTGGAGGCGCCAAGGGCCGATCCCCGTGTCGAGCAGCGGAAGCTGGAGCAGGCTGCGCTGGCGCGCAAGCGCGTGGAGCAGCAGCGCGATCGTCAGCGGCTTGAGCACGAGCGCGCGGAACGCCAGCGCATCGAACATGAACGCCGCGAGGCCGAGGAGCTGGCTCGCCAGCAGGCGCAGCTAGCTCGGGCACGCGCCGCTGCCGAGGCTGCCGAACGTGCCCGCCAGGCCGAGGCCGCGGCCGCTGCCAGTCGCCAGTACTTGCCGATCTCCAAGGACGCGCCGGACTACCCCGAACGCGCTCTGGACAAGGGCATCGAAGGCGACTGCACGGTGAGCTACCGGGTCAACCCGCAGGGCCGTGTCGAAGACCCACAGGTAGTGGGCGACTGTCATCCGCTGTTTATACGTCCGTCACTGAACGCCGCTAAAGGCTTTCGCTACCAGCCGCGCCTGGTCGATGGCCGCGCGGTTTCGGTTGAGGGAGTGAGGAACACCTTTCACTACCGCATTGAATGACCCGTAAGGGCCACCCACCTCGATTTTCCCTCTCCTTGATGGGAGAGCCCGGGGAGAGGGCTGCAGGCCGTAGCCCGGACGCCATCCAAGAAACCTCCATAAAGAATCCCGAGAGATCCTCGATGAACGATCACAGCCGTTTCCACGCCCGCCTGGAAGCCCACGACGACACTGCCATCAACCCCAGCACCAACCCGCCGCTGGCCGAGCTGATCAACCCGGCTCGGCGCAATGTGCTCAAGGGCGGCCTGACCCTGGCCGCGCTCGGCTTCTTCAGCGGCGGCCTGGCGGCCTGCTCTAAGGCCAGTGCCAGTCCGCTGCTGGGCTTCAAGGGCGTGCCGGTGCAGCTCGACCCGCAGTTCGACCGCGTGCTGGTGGCCGAGGGCTACCGCGCCGTGCCGTTCTTTTGCTGGGGTGATCCGGTGGAGGCCGGCGCGCCGGCTTGGAACCCGGATGCCAGCGACGACTGGCAAGCCCAGTTGAAGCAGGCTGGCGACAATCACGACGGCATGAACTTCTTCCCGTTCGAAGGCGAGACAGAACGCGGCCTGCTGGTGATGAACCACGAGTACGTCAACCCGCCGCTGCACCCGTCCGGCAAGATCGACCAGAGCAGGCCGCGTCCGTTGGCCGAGGTGCGCAAGGAGCAGGCCGCCCACGGGGTGTCGGTGATCGAGGTGAGGAAGGGCGCCGATGGCCAGTGGCAACGGGTGATGGATTCCCCCTACAACCGCCGCATCAGCATGCTGACGCCGATGCGCATCGCCGGCCCTCTGGCCGGTCACGCGGTGATGAAGACCGCCAGCGATCCGGTGGGGCTGGAGGTGCTCGGAACCCTCAACAACTGCGCCACCGGCGTCACCCCCTGGGGCACCTTCCTCACCTGCGAGGAGAATTGGCCCAACTACTTTATCAACCGCGATAAAGAGGATTACGAGGCCCGGGTTTCGCACAAGCGCTACGGACTGGCCAAGGAAGGCACCAGCAAGAACTACGCGTGGGAGACCGCCGATCCGCGCTTTGACGCCACGCCCTACGCCGACCAGCCCCACGGCGGCCACGTCAACGAGCCGCACCGCTTCGGCTGGGTGGTCGAGATCGACCCCTTCGACCCCAAGGCGCAGCCGATCAAGCGCACCGCCTTCGGCCGCTTCAGCCGCGAGTGCGCGGCGCTGAGCCTGGGCAAGGACGGGCGCATGGCGTTCTACTCCGGCGACGATGCCAAGGGCGAGTACATCTACAAGTTCGTTCCCGCCGGCCGCTTTGATGCCGCCAACCCCAAGGCCGCACGCAACCTGCTCGACGAGGGCACCCTGTATGTTGCGCGCCTCAATGACGATGGCTCCGGCCAGTGGCTGGCGCTGGTGCACGGGCAGAACGGCCTGACCGCCGAGAACGGCTTCGACAGCCAGGAGGAGGTGCTGCTCAACGCGCGCGCCGCCGCCGACCGTGCCGGCGCCACGCCGATGGACCGTCCCGAGTGGGCCGCCGTCCACCCCACTACCGGCGAGGTCTACGTGACCCTGACCAACAACGACGGGCGCGGCGACAAGCAACCCACCGACAAGGCCAATCCGCGTCCGCACAACCTGCACGGGCAGATCCTGCGCTTCAACGAGCAGGGCGCCGACCCGACTGCCAGGGCCTTCGCCTGGGAACTGTTTCTGCTCGCCGGCGAGGCGCGCGGTGCCAGGGACAAGGAGGGCAGGGCGGTGCCGGCCAACCTGACCGGCACCATCAACGGCGACCTGTTCTCCTCGCCGGACGGCCTAGCATTCGACGTCGCAGGGCGCCTGTGGATCCAGACCGACTACGACGACATCGAGCCGGTCATGCACAACATGGGCTGCAACCAGCTGCTCTGCGCCGACCCCGCCACCCGTGAGGTGCGCCGTTTTCTGGTCGGCCCGCGCGGCTGCGAGATCACCGGCCTGGCCTGGAGCCCGGACGGCAAGGCGATGTGGGCCAACATCCAGCACCCAGGCCTCAGCTTCCCGGCCAGCGACGGCAAGACACGCCCGCGCTCGACCACGCTGCTGATAACGCGAGACGATGGAGGTCTAATCGGCGGACAATAGGAACAGTACGAGGCTTGGCCTCAGCCAGCCCGCTGTCACAGGCGCAGTACGGCGTCGGGTTTGTTCTGCCTACGCCCTGTCGCCATTTGCTTTGGCATCAACAATACTCTTATAGGCGGCGGGCCTCGTCCCGTACGGCGCACCAGCGGTTAGCATGGTTTGCGCTCCTCCCGGTGCCACGCGGCAGCCGATGATGGCTCGTCCGTTAGTTCCGTGTTTGGGCCTTGAGGAAGTCGACGAACGCTCGCAGCGGCGACGGCATATGGCGACGCCCGTGGTAATACAGATAAGGGCCTTCGAACGCCTGCCACCAGTCCTCAAGGATGGGCACCAGGTTACCTTCTGCCAGTTGGTCGCGTATGAACTCTTCGAACGTATAGACGATACCGAGCCCCGCGACCGCGCCGGCGATCCTGAGGTCGTGGCAGGAGGTCAGCAACTGACCGCGCGGCGGTATTCGGAATGTACGACCGTCCTTCTCGAACTCGAATGTGCCGACCTTGCCGCTTTCGAACCGATGCCCCAGCAGGTCGTGGCCTTCCAGTTCGGCGGGATGCTGCGGTGTGCCTCGACTCTCCAGGTAATCCGGCGAGGCGGCAGCAACGAAGCGCTGGCGCCGCGGGCCGATCGGCACGGCGATCATGTCCCTGGCCAGGCTCTCTTCGTAGCGCACCCCGGCGTCGTAACCCGCGGCGATGACGTCGATGAAGGTGTTCTCCATCGTCACCTCGACGTTGACGCCGGGATAGAGCCTCAAAAAACGCGCGAGCAGATCCGGCAGCATGTAGCGCGCCACGGGTACCGGGACATTTAGCCTGAGCGTGCCCACCGGGCGATGCGCATCATCGTCAAGGTCGTTGAAGGCGGCTGCGATTTCCTGCAGGGCGGGGCGCACACGCTCCAGCAGGCGCTCTCCGGCGGCGGTAGGGGTCACGCTGCGCGTCGTGCGATTGAGCAGTCGTACGCCCACATCGGCTTCCAGGCGGCGCACGCAGTCGCTCAGAGAAGAGGCCGACAGCCCTTTCGACTGCGCGGCGGAGCGGAAGCCGCCGGCTTGTACGACGGCGGCGAACAGGGCGACATCGCTCAGGCTGGGCTCGCGCATAGGGCCTCCTCTCGGCTGGCAACAACTGTACGCCTTGCCGTACGAGGCATCCAGAATCGGGTGACTTATCGCTTGGCACTCGTACGCAAATACTCCTCTCTCCCCGGCATTGCCGGATAAACCGCGAAGAGAGGACTAAGCCATGTGGATCCGTTCAACGATTCGTACGAGGAGCACCAGCCGATTCGTGGCGCTAGCCCGAGCCCTCGCCGGTGCCGCGCTCATCGGCGCTGCGAGTGCTGAAGGCTCATCCCGTGAGGCACCCAAGCCCGACTGGTCAGTGAGCGACATGCCCTCCCAGGAAGGCCGCACCGTTCTGATCACCGGCGGCACGAGCGGCATGGGCTACGAGGATGCCTTGGCACTCTCGCGTGCCGGCGCACGGGTCATCATCGCGGCGCGCAACGCCGAGCGCGGCGAGCAGGCGATCGCCCGCATCCGCGAGTCAGTGCCTGATGCCAAGCTGGAATTCGAGGCCCTTGACCTGGCCGACCTGGCGTCGGTGCACAGCCTGGCTCGGCGTCTCAACGAGAGGCTGCCGCGCCTGGATGTGCTGATCAACAACGCCGCCATCATGGCCCCGCCAGAACGCGGGGTGTCCGCGGATGGCTTCGAGCTGCAGCTGGCGACCAATTACCTGGGGCATTTCGCCTTGACTGGTCTGCTGGTTCCCTTGCTGCGCGAGAGCCCGGATGCGCGCGTGGTCAGCCTTTCGAGCATCGCGGCGGCGCGCGGTGCGCTGGACTTCGACGACCTGCAGGCCGAGCGAGAGTACGAACCCTACGCCACCTATGCCCAGTCGAAGCTCGCCGTCCTTCACTGGGCGCGTGCGCTGCAACGGCGCAGCGACGCGGCGGGTTGGGGCATTCGAAGCATTGCCGCGCATCCTGGCGTCGCCGTGACCGAGCTGATCGCACGCGGTCCCGGTCTGGACAGTGCGTTCGGACAACGCTGGGCGAAGGATCGGGACGAGTACCACTCCGCCGCGCAGGGTGCGCTGTCCACCCTTTATGCGGCTACCGCTCATGAGGCCGTGGGTGGTGCGTACTACGGGCCAACCGGTGACGATGAAAAACGTGGCCCGCTGGGCTTTGCGGAGGTACCGCCTGCGCTTAGTGACTTGGTACAGGCCGAAAGACTCTGGACACTTTCCGAACAGCTCACTGGCGTCACCTACCCGTGACCGGGTTCTCCGGGACGGGAAAACCGTCCCTTTTTCTCGTCACATCGAAAGGATCCATCATGCGCATGTCTTCCAACCTGCACCGGCTGAGTCTGGCCCTCAACGCCCGTGAACATGAGCTGCGTCCGGCCGTTTGCGGGTTCCTATTGTTTCTGTGCCTGTTCGCCGGGTACTTCATGCTGCGCCCCATTCGCGAGTCGATGGGGATCGCGGCAGGCGTGGATAATCTCCAATGGCTGTTCACGGTGACGTTCCTGGTCATGCTCGTGGCCGTCCCCTTGTTTGCCTGGCTCAGTTCACATGTACAGCGCCGGTACTTCGTCGATTGGGTGTACGGGTTTTTTGCAGCGAATCTTCTGGGGTTCGTTGCGCTGTTTCAGCTGTGGCCCGAGGGACCCTGGCTGGCCCGGGTGTTCTATGTCTGGATATCGGTCTTCAATCTGTTCGTCGTCTCCGTGGCGTGGAGCCTGATGACGGACGTGTTCGACGGTGAGCAGGCCAAACGTCTGTTCGCATTCATCGCGGCGGGCGCCAGCGTTGGCGGCCTGGTGGGGCCGGCCTTGAGTACGCTGCTGATCGGCTTGATCGGAACGTCCGGCCTGATGCTGCTGGCGGCCCTGTTGCTCGGATCCACGCTCATCCTGAAACACTCGCTGATGCAATGGCGCGAGGAGGGCGGCGCCGGGCGCCCTGGCGCCGCTCCGACACAGAGCCCTCGGCATCCATTGCCCGGCAATCCATTCAGCGGGCTGATGGCGGTTCTCGGGTCACCCTATTTGCTCGGCATTGCCGGTTTCGTGGTGCTGTTGGCGACCGTGACGACCTTCCTTTACTTCGAGCAGGCCCGCCTGGTGGCTGAACAATTTCCAGGGCGTGAGGCCCAGGTTCGTGTCTTCGGCACCATCGATCTCATTGTTCAGGTGGGGGCGCTGTTGGCCCAGTTGTTCCTCACCGGCCGCATCGCGCAGACCATGGGGGTGCGTGTGCTGCTGGCCATCGTGCCGCTGTTGATGTGCGCGGGTTTCGTCGGGCTCGCGCTTGCGCCGGGATTCGTGCTGCTCGCCACATTGATGATCGTTCGGCGGATCGGTGAGTACGCCTTCGTCAGGCCGGGACGGGAAATGCTGTTTGCTCCCTTGGACCCCGAGAGCAAGTACAAGGCCAAGAACTTTATCGACACCGTGGTCTATCGTGCCGGGGATGCCGCCAGCAGCTGGGTCAAGAGCCTGCTGGACATGCTCGGGCAGGGCGCCGGCCTGGCTGCATTGATCGGAGCACTCTGCGCGTTGCTGTGGGGCGGGCTGGGATGGCAGCTCGGACGACAGGCTGATCGTCAGCAAAATCAAGCAGGCGCTGCCGCGAGTCTCGTTGAGGTATAGACGGCCGGCCGCTCCGTTCGAGCAGCTCGCGCTGGTTCGGTTGCGCCCCGATTGTTTGCCCTGCGAAGCAGAGGTCCGTCCGCATGTGGCGAGTATGTTTACCTTGGGGTAATGTAAACGTTACCTTTTAAGCACGATGTTCGGTAAACATGACATGGATTACTCAATCCTGTTGACTCGCCTAGGCAAAAACCTTCGACAGCGACGCTTGCATCGCGGATTGACCCAGGCGCAGCTTGCTTCCATGGCGGCCCTCACCAGGCAGAAGATCATCGCGATCGAGAAGGGGGATGCGTCGGTAGCTGTTGGCGCATATGCGCGTGCTATCGCCGCGCTGGGTTGCGACCTGGCAATCGTGCAGGCGGCCATGCCGACCCTCGACGAAATTCAGGGAGTATTCGACTGATGACCGTCAACGCGGTGCTCAAGGTTGCTACGCCCGAAGGCGAGAGCGGAAGGATCGTCCGTGGCGATCAGGATTACCTGTTTCGCTACGGCGAAGGTGCCGACCTGCGGTCGGCAATCAGCCTGCTGATGCCTGTGCGGCTAGAGGATTACCGCCACCGTGAGCTGCATCCAATCTTCCAGATGAACTTGCCCGAAGGCTATGTCTTGGAGCAGCTGCGCAACCGCCTCGCCAAAATCGCAACCGTCGATCCGATGCTATTGCTGGCGCTCTCGGGAAGCAGCTCACCCATTGGGCGCGTAACCGTAGCCTCGCAGGAGATTGATGCACTGTTGGCACGACAACAACGCTCACGGGGTGAGCGTCTCGAGGAGATCCTGGCATGGGATGGTGCCGAGGACCTCTTTGCCGATCTGGTGGATCGCTACATCCTGCGGGCGGGTATCTCTGGCGTGCAACCAAAGGTACTGGTCCCTGAACTCGACGAAACGCTCCCGCACCGTTTCACCTCCAAGACATCCGACCTGATCATCAAGAGCGGTCGTGAGGAATTTCCGGGGCTGGCGATCAACGAGTATCTATGCATGTCCGTTGCGCGGGAGGCGGGCGTCCCTGTACCGCCGTTCTACCTCTCCGACAATGCCAGGCTTTTCGTGATGCGCCGATTCGACCGGGACGCCGATCTGAACCCGCTCGGCTTCGAGGACATGACGGCGCTGATGGGGCTGTCTGCAGAACAAAAATATTCCAAGAGCTATTCGGCGATCGCCAAGGCCATTCGCCTGTTCTGCCCTCCCGAGCACGTGCAATCTTCGTTGGCGCAACTCTTTTCAATCGTCGCCCTGAGCTGCATCGTCGGCAATGGCGATGCCCACCTGAAGAATTTCGGGTTGCTGTATTCCGATCCAACGCAGCGCGACGCACGCCTCGCGCCGGCCTACGATATCGTCAACACCACGGTGTACATCCCCGAGGATGTCCTGGCATTGGACTTGATCGGCAACCGATCACTGTTTGCTTCCCGGCAGGGGCTGCTGGAGTTCGCCAGGGTCTGCGATGTCGACCACCCCAAGGACATAATAAGGCGGCAACTGGGTGCGCTCGAGCTGGTCCTGGAGCAGCATGTCGATCTATGTCGACAGGCGCCGGCGGTTGCCGATGCGATTAGGCGCTCTGCTGCACCGTTTATCCAGACGTTCGGCTGAGGTTGGCTACAGGTTCCTAGACGCGATCATGCCATCGGACAGTGAATGTGAAAGGGGGCCGGGCCCCCTTGGGCTATACGAGCCCGCCTTCGGCCATCGAGATCGTTGTCCGGCCGGCTACGATGACGTGGTCCAACGTGCGGACGTCGACCAGCTCCAAAGCCTGTTTCAAGCGCCTGGTCAACGTCTTGTCCGCTTCACTCGGCTCGGGATGCCCGCTCGGGTGGTTGTGAGCGAAGATCACCGCCGCTGCATTGAGCTTCAGTGCTTCCTTGACGACCTCCCGCGGATATACCGAAGCACTGTCGATGGTCCCTCGAAACAGCTCGACGTATTCAAGCAATCGATGGCGATTGTCCAGGAACAGGGCTGCAAACACCTCGTGTTCGTATCCCGCCAGCTTGGCGCCCAGATACTCCCTGACGACGCCAGGCGAGGTAAATGCAGCGCCGCGGCGTATCTTCAGGTCGATGACTCGGCGAGCCTCGCTCAGGATCTGCTCGGCCGTGGCTGGCACGTAGCGACCCGCTTTGTCGTGGACCAAAAGAGATGATGTAAAGGAGGAAGTCGACATGTCGGTGCTCCGGTTGCTCGGGCGGAATTGCCCGGAACCGGTCCGGCACGGCGCAGCGCAAGCAGTCAGGGGGCGCAGCCGGCGTCAGCCGCGAATGCGCATCGCGTATGGAGCCCTTGACAGCGAGCACGCCGTGACAGGGTGAAGGGAAACAGCAAGACCGCCCCCACACCGTGTTATCAGGCACGAGCGGCAAGCGCAGCGCGCAGGCCTGTGTAAAAACAACCTTAGCCAAGGGGGTGATTGACCCGGTGCGGCGTCTATCGGGTCGATCACTCCTTGGGCCTCTGGTCGGTGCGCTGGCACCCCACTCAGGATGGCGTGACCGCAGCGGACCTCCAACCGAAGCAGAGGCCCGTCCGCACGAATTCTTTGCCAGGCGCCAAAGGTGCTGAGTCGGCTTGACTGCTGTCATTTCCATGCCGTTGGCGTTGCGCTAGGCGCTCCGGAAAAAGTTTCTGATCCGCTTTTATTGGCCTTATCTGGCCCTGTTTTCAGTGCAGATGAACGCCGATGATCTCGCTATTGAAGCAGTGGCGAGATGAGCGTTCCTCATGCACGAGCAACCTGGCCTTTGTTACCGCGACCACCGACCTCGTCGAATCGAGGGCGTCATAAGTCCGGGACGAAACATTCATCTGGACGGCTTGAGCCATCCCCTTGCTGCAATCAGTTGACGACAGCGTAGCTCGTGCGCAGCGCATGCCGCGGCTTCCTTTGCGAACCGCCCAGGTAGCGTACGGCACTCGATTGCCGACCGCGTGCTTTCACCAAAGGGGTGGCCTCGATCGCCCCTGGCTGGCCCAGTTCGGCTACATGACTCCCGCTAATCCCAGAGCCATTCATGTTGGCCGGCCCGAATTTCATCCCAAGGAGTAGAGCATGAGCGACAAGACCAAAGGCGATACCGAAGCACTGGGAAAAAGCGGCTTGAGCCGCCGCGGCTTCCTCGGCGCAACCGCCATGACCGGGGCCGCCGCGGCTGCCACCGCATTGGGTGGCGCGGTAATGACGCGTGAAAGCTGGGCGGCGGCAGCCAAGGACTCCAAGTCCAAGATCCACGTCGGACCCGGCGAGCTCGATACCTACTACGGCTTCTGGAGCGGTGGCCACCAGGGCGAGGTACGCGTACTGGGCGTGCCTTCCATGCGCGAGATCATGCGCATCCCGGTATTCAACCTTGACCCCGCGACGGGTTATGGCCTCACCAACGAGAGCAAACGCGTGCTGGGTGCCAGTGGCAAATGGATGATCGGTGACTGCCACCACCCGCACCTGTCGCTGACCGATGGCAAGCATGACGGCAAGTACCTGTTCATCAACGACAAGGCCTGCAGCCGCGTCGCCCGTATCCGTCTGGATATCATGATGACCGACAAGATCGTCACCGTTCCCAATGCGCAGGCGGTGCACGGCCTGCGGTTGCAGAAGGTACCGTATACCAAGTACGTGTTCTGCAACGCCGAATTCATCATTCCGCACCCGAATGACGGCCTCAACATCGCGTTGGATGCCGAAGACAGCTTCACGGTGTTCAACGCCATCGATGCCGAATCCATGGAGGTGGCGTTCCAGGTCATCGTCGACGGCAACCTGGACAACTGCGATGCCGACTACACCGGCAAGTACGCCGCGTCCACCTGCTACAACTCGGAGAAGGCGCTGGACCTGGGCGGCAGCATGCGCAACGAGCGCGACTGGGTCGTCGTCTACAACATCCCGGCGATCGAGAAAGCCATCAAGGACGGCAAGTTCGTCACCCTGGGTAATAGCAAGGTGCCCGTTGTCGACGGACGCAAGGCCAAGATCGGCGACACCAATGTCACCCGTTACATCCCGGTGCCGAAAAACCCGCACGGCTGCAACATGTCGCCCGATGGCAAGTACTTCATCGCGGCCGGCAAGTTGTCGCCAACCTGCACCATCATCTCCACGGCGCTGCTTGACGAACTGTTCGCCGGCAAGTTGAAGGACGAACGTGACGTCGTGGTCGGCGAGCCGGAACTAGGCCTCGGCCCGCTGCATACCACCTTCGACGGTCGCGGCAACGCCTATACGACGCTGTTCATCGACAGCCAGGTGGTCAAGTGGAACATCGATGACGCCATCCGTGCCTACAAGGGCGAGAAGGTCAACTACATCAAGCAGAAGCTCGATGTGCATTACCAGCCAGGGCACAACCATGCCTCGCTGACCGAGTCCCGCGAGGCCGACGGTCAGTGGCTGGTGGTGCTGAGCAAGTTCTCCAAGGATCGTTTCCTGCCGGTTGGCCCTATGCACCCCGAGAACGACCAACTGATCGATATTTCCGGTGATGAGATGAAGCTCGTGCACGACGGTCCGGCTTTTGCCGAACCGCATGACTGCACGATGGCCCGTCGCGACCAGATTCGTACCAAGAAGGTCTGGGACCGCAACGACCCGTACTTTGCCGAAACCGTGAAGATGGCCGAGAAGGACGGCATCAACCTGGAGACCGATAACAAGGTCATCCGCGACGGCAACAAGGTCAGGGTCTACATGGTGTCGATGGCGCCCAGTTATGGGATCAATGAGTTCACCGTCAAAGAGGGCGATGAAGTCACCATCACCATCACCAACATCGACAAGATCGAGGACCTGACCCATGGCTTCTGCATCGTCAACCAGGGCGTAACCATGGCCATCGGCCCGCAGCAGACGTCGTCCATTACCTTCAAGCCCGAGGGCGTCGGCGTGTTCTGGTACTACTGCAACTTCTTCTGCCATGCCCTGCACATGGAAATGAACGGGAGGATGATCGTCGAGCCGGCGTGATGTGGCGCCTGAATCGGGCCACTCGCAATTCGCTCTCCCCGGCGTGGCCGGGGAGATGTTCCAGTGAAACAGGCTGTCTGGATCATATGAGGCATACATGAAAGCTCCGTCGATCAGGCGGCATTACTATCCGTTGACTTGGGCGCTGCTCATTCTTTGCGGTGCTGCCAGCGCGGCACCGCAACCCATTACCTCGCTGCCGCTACTGGCGCAGGGTGAGAATCGCTGGAAGTTGCCCACCGGGGAATACAGCGGACAATTTCTTATCGACCAGACACTGACGCTGAGCTGCGAGCCCGGCGCGGTGATCGATGGTGGCGATCATGGCAACGTCCTCACGGTGCGTGCCCCTCATGTCGTTATCGAGGGCTGCGCGCTGCGCGGTTCGGGCAGCGACCTGAGCGAAATGAACGCGGCGATCTTTCTCGAGCCCCGCGCCAGCGACGCGGTGGTGCGTGACAACTATCTGCAGGGGCGCGGATTCGGCATCTGGTCCGAGCGCAATCTGAACGTACTGATCGAGAACAACCGCGTTGAAGGCGATGCTCGGATGCGTTCGCAGGACCGTGGTAACGGCATCCACCTGTTCTCGGTGAAGGGCGCACGGGTGATCGGCAACCACGTGCGCAACACCCGCGACGGCATCTACATCGACAACTCCAATGGCAACAGCATCGAGCGCAACCTCTTCGAGGACCTGCGCTACGGCGTGCATTACATGTTCTCCCACGAGAACCGGGTAGTCGGCAATATCACGCGCCGCACCCGTACCGGCTTCGCGCTGATGCAGAGCCGCAAGCTGGTGGTGATCGGCAACCGCTCCGAACAGGATCAGAACTACGGCATCCTGATGAACTACATCACCTACTCGACGCTGAAGAACAACTTCGTCAGC